>NHBY01000012.1 GCA_002168155.1 Synechococcus sp. TMED19
TCTACCCCCAAAAGCGAAGCAGGACCAAAAGGCATTGAGACTGATTCAACCCGACGCGCCGACGTATCGTCGAACATATGCCTCGCAGACCAGGCATTTGTTTATAAAGCTCAACCTCTGCATCCCTTGCAGCAGCTGGGATGCGGCTTGGTCAGCTCGAAGTGCTGCTGACCGGGGCCTGGGAGAGGCTGTCCCGTGTGGTGCTCCGTGTAAGTGGATTCCAGCAGTCAAGCTCGTTGCTTTCCCGGCTTAGCAGCTGAGCTCTGCTGGAGTCCAGCCCCTGAGCTGCACTGAAGTCCGCTCCGCGGATGGATTCAACATTCTCCAGGCTTGCATCCTCCAGCTGCGCCCCTCGCAGGTCAGCAAAATCCAGTTGAGCAGTGCCGAATCGTGTGCCGATGCAGCTTGCCCCGCGCATGACAGTCCTTCTGAGATCGGCACCGGCCAGTCGGACGCCATCGAGCAATGCCCCGCTTAGGTCAGCCCCGCTCAGGTAAGTCCCCATGAGGACCGCTCCGCGAAGATCCATCCCGCGAAGATCAGTGCTGTTCAGATAGACACCGCTTAGGCGAGCCCCTGGGCCCACAGCTCCGCTGTTGCAGTGGTCGAAATCGGCAGGCCATCGGGTGGCGCAGTCGTAGCGCGCCAGGCGAAGGTCAGCTCCTTCGAGATTGCTTGAGCTGAGGTCTGTGCCTCGCAGGTCTGTGCGGCAGAGCTTTGCTCCACGTAGGTCTGCAGCGCCCAGGTCACGTCCGCTCCAGTTGGCTCCCCTCGCATCGACTGCGCCAACTTGGTTTTGTCCTGGCGATGCGCACTCTGGGGCGCTCCAGTTCTCGAGTTCCAATTGCGGTGGATGGTGAGTCACCACAAAGCGTTCAGTTGAGTGCAGATTCGCACCCAGCTCAACCCTGTCCGGTCTTGAGCATTTCCACCGCCACGGTGAGGAAGACGCGAAGCAGCTCAACTCCGCCCACCGCGAACAGGCCCAGCCAGAGCTTCAGCGCCCATGCCGGGGGCTCACCGCTCGCCCACACGGACGAAGCCTGCATTGCTTGAGCAGCCTGGCGGCCGAACTGGGCGCTGGGTGCGCGATCCTGCTGGCTGTCGCGCCAGTCGGCGCCGTATCGGGGGAACCGCTGGTAAATCGGCATCTCACCGATGCTTTGACCTGGGAGCTTCCTTGAGCGTTGCTCAGGTACGCGGTCATAACCAAAAGTGGACATGTATTCATCGCTGTCCAGTATTTGATCGATGAAAGCCTTGAAACCTTTTTCTGCGATCACGATTGACCAGGCCCGCCTCTCGGCCTCCCCATACACCGGACGTCCCAGGGCACGTCCCACGACTTGATCCACCATGCGGTAGTTGCTGCTGCAGTTGAAGTACCCCTCACTGAATCGGCGAGAAATCAGTAAGCCCCGGATGAAATCACGGACGGTGATTTCGCCATTNCGCAATTGNGATTCCAAGAATGGCTCTCGATCGCTCCTCATCGCATGGAAGAAGATCTGGCGGTAAGCCTTGCTGATCAAGCCGTCGACTTCGCTGTTATAAGTTTCATGTCCGCCGCCGCCATAGGTGATGGTGGCCAAGCCATTGATGTGTATGTCTCCCGCCAGATTGNTCACACGCGAGTTCTGTGAGGTCAGCGCATAACCCAGCACAGGAATGGTCATTTTCGCGCTACTCAATTCTGAATTCTGATTATTTTGCTGCTTGATGGCTGATGGGTCTGACCTCTTAGCAGCTCGTAACTCGATAGCGCTCGATGTTGTTGATGAGCTCCTTGATTGCTTCATCAAGCGTCTTGCTGTCCTGCGCAGGTGCTAACGGTCTGTAATTGATCTCAGCTAGGCGACGTAACTCCCCTAGGGCCATCAGCAGGGCATCGATCGGTACACCCATCAGCGCGTATAGCCGGCCGAGGTTGGCCATGCCTTCCTGATCGCAGAGCCTTGGCTGAAGGACAGCCACCGCATAGCAGCTCACACGCAGGAAGTGGTAGCANTCGCGCCAGCAGGCNTCAGANCGATGCNCTGGGTAGAGCGCTCCACCNGGCTNNACCAATNCCGGGTGCTGATNCAGCAGATNCGNCTTGGTTTCATNNACCAGGTTCTGGGCCTCTCTGTTGCAGNGCTATCAAGGCTTGTGGATCAGCNCCNGANNTGNGGCANAGCTCGTTGATCTCNTCNNNGCTCANCAGGCGTTTNTCGGCATCGGCCTGNCTCAGCAGNNTCCGNGNGCNAGNGGNNATGTCCTGGCGTTGCGGTAGCCCCAACACTCTGGAGCGTTTCGCTAGCCGTTGGATCTCGTCCGTTGCGGCGTTTGATTCCTGCATCATTCAGCAGTCGAAAAGCTCGCTGAGTTCACCGGGACTCGGGACCGGTGAGGCGCTNAGCCA
The DNA here is from genome assembly GCA_002168155.1 of Synechococcus sp. TMED19. GTDB lineage: Bacteria > Cyanobacteriota > Cyanobacteriia > PCC-6307 > Cyanobiaceae > RCC307. The sequence continues at coordinate 2,402 of NHBY01000012.1, forward strand.
GCCNCGTCGGTCNAGGTAGAANGCCCAGGTCAGNCCATTGCCAAGNCCTGGNGAGTTCGCCTCAAGNAATTCGGCCTGGGCCGCCGTGACGCCAAGCTGCTGCAACAGGCTTAATGCTTCTGCAGCTGTTTGGATCTGAGTNGAGCGAATNGCAGAGCCGACCACCCAGGTNAGCCTNGTGTCGTTCAAGGCTCCNGCGTGGCTCTCGCANGCCACCAGNAGATTGTCNGAACCGTCCCNGCCGGCCTGGGTGTCCTGCCACAGGGCCAGGTTGTCTGATTTGAGNTCAATGCGCAGCATNCCNTGCCCGGAGTCCATCAGCAGTTCNCGTTGCTGGCCTGCCCGTTGCAGCAGCTGTCGCAACCCCGATTCCANTGGCTTGAGCATGGCTCCTGCCCAGAGGTGACGACTTTATGGCNGNTTNGTGCGCATTAGTCCACCCCAGAGAGAAAGAAGTTCATCAGACCAGTCCTCAGCACGATCAAAGAGGAATGGTCCGGGCAGTGAACCCCAAATCTGTTCATGCGTATTGGGATCGTGGCCGCGATCAATGGTCTCCATCGAGTGTTGATCCAGCCGGAATTCACTGATGACGTAACTCTCACGGCCCTTGCGGGTGACGCGGCAGCGGCAGCCCGGTTCCACCTGGCCGCTGAAGTGTGTCTGGTGTGCTTTGACGATGTANTNGCAACCCTCNAAGTANGANAGGTCCTNNGCTNTGATNTGGCTGCGTCGTTCNGTAGGTCGTCNATNGCACCNAAGAANCGCTGGGGCTCGGNGATGGTGAAATTCAGAACNGTCAGNTCTCCATNGGCNGCGGCGANCGGNCGGACNACNCGAATGCGGTAAGGCTCNNTTGGAGCGATGGCATAGGCCTGTTCAATCAGCAGAGANCGGGGTTCCAGTTGNGGAATNGGCCTGTAGCGCACCAGGATGTGGCCGTAGAGCGGCGGNTTNTCAAAGGCTTGCTGGCGGTTGTCAAAACTGCCGCAGAGCCATTGGGTTAGCTGGTTGAGAGCCTGCGCCGGCTGCTGTTCTCCCATCGTCGAGCAGANTCCCAGTAGCGATGCTGCCATGTCCGATGGGGATGGACAGAGCCAACAGCATCGATACCATCGGCGCGTTCTCAGCTGGAGGCTCGATGAGCGATTCCGCGAACACCGTCTCGATGGAACAGCTGCTCAGCCAGCAGCTGCACGGCTTGATTGACCTCACCACGGTCTTGACCCGCCGCTTAGTTCTGCTGGAGCAGAAGGTTCAGCAACTCGAGGCAGGCCCTCAGCAGGATGTCAGAGCGGAGCGCGAGGCCACCGAAGCCCTGTTGCAACAGGGTGATGTTCAGATGAGCGAACTCCGCGCTTTGCTCACTTCAGCAACGGAGCTGGGTGCGCCCCANCTGACGGTGATTGATGGCCAGGGAAGCCTTGGAGCGGTTGAAGATTGCCAGGAGNAGAGCGAAGCAGAGCTNGANGGCGAGGAGCTCACCGCCAGNGAAGAGGNCCATGAGCTGGANNCTGCTGTCNCTGAATCCCATGGCGATGAGGCGGTTGATGCTGAGGGAGATGCATCGGAAAACTTCGATGACGACGCTTTTCTCGATGAGCATCACGATGAGCTGGTGACGGCTGAAGGGTTTGAGGACGACGATTCACAGATGCCCCTGCTCTCTGCCTGACGTCTCACCACAAGTCATCACAGTGAGGACGGCATGTTTCTCGGACTCTGATCCTGAAACGGGAGTGCCGGTAGCTGTCAAAGCCTGTGCTTTTTAAGGCGCTACTGGCTCTTAGTCAGTGGCGCTGTTTCATTGCTCTGCTCGTATCAGGGCTCAGTACAACTTTTTGGGAGCCGTTCCTGGATGCCTAGGTGAGAGCTTTGACCTGACGTAAGGCATTCGCTATTGGATTGAGCGTCGGATGCAAGGAATCAGCATTTCAACTGAGCCACGGTGCTCTTTTGCATGCCAGCGGCTCAGCGGATACGGGTATTGCACACCCTGAAAAGCTGATTCAATAACGATGCCAGGACCCAGATTTGAACTGGGGACACGGCGATTTTCAGTCGCCTGCTCTACCAACTGAGCTATCCCGGCAAGCCCTGTTGGGCAAGCACAGACTTTAAGCCATTGGCCTGGGGTTGCTGGGGATGTCGATGGGACAGAGCCATGAGCTACCCACCCTTCAGCTCTTTGGCATGGCCTTCAGCATGGCCACCAGTGTCCGGTGGGCGTCCTCGCTGTCGCTCAGGCGATGGTCGAATTTGATGCTGATCTGGGTGCCATCCACCTCGAGCAGCATGGCCTCGCTTTGCACTTCCAGCATGCGGGCCTGATTCGGGGTGCTGACCCCGCCGTAATGGCGGGCGTAGGCCACCACCGCATCAGCGTGGTCGTCGTTCATATGCGCGCAGATGCGTGCGCTCACTTCCGGACTGAGAGGGTCTGCCGCCATGGGGAATGAAGACGTACTGAGGGGAAGCGCAATCTGAAAGGTTCTGCTCAGAGGAACCGATGCCAGAGCAGTAGACCCAGCCGAACCGCGCTCCACCCCACATAGCACGCCAGGCCGACAAACAGCAGCAGGGACAGCACCTCTTGGGGCTTGGTCGGCATGGCGCGTACAGGAACAATGGGGACAAAAAAAGCATCGGACCGAGGGGGTCACGATGCTTGTGTTGAAGGCCTTGAGCAGGTGAGCTGAAAAGCTTTCTAGGGGTCTCAGACCCAGGTCTTGGCGTTTTTGGACTGGTACATGCGCTGGAAGGAGCGCGAGGTTGGGTCCGTGACGGCTTTGGAGTAGGAGAAGGCCGAGACGTCGTAGGTGTTGCTGTTGCTGCTGAGGCTGCGGGCATTGTTGAGCGCCATGACCAGCAAGCTGCGCCCCTGGCTGGTGCTGTCGGAGTTGGCATTGGCCTGGCAGACCAGGCCCATATTGACGAAGGTCGAGCAGTAGAAGCCTGCCTCTGATTTGAAGGCGCGGGCATAGGGAACCGTGTCGGTCCCGAATACCTCGAGGTACTCACCGGAGCGGGTGATCTGATCCACGAGGGCATCAAAACCGTGCTCAGCAATGAGGCTGATGTAACGGCTCACTTCGGCCTGATTAACCGGGGGGCGACCCAACAGGTGCTTGAGGTTCAGTTCGATGCCACGGATTGGGGACACCTTGAANAAGTAGTTCGCCTTGTAAGNNTCGGATTTGGCCAAACCGGCCACAAAGTCCCGCACACTGAGCTCACCGTTGCGAAGCTGAGATTCCAGCTCGGTGCAGCGCTGGTTGTCACTCAATCCGAGGTTGCCGAAGACTTGCTTGTAGGCCGCCNTGATGGTGGCCTCAAGGGCAGCACTTCCACTNGCTGCGAATTGATCATTGACAGAGGAGAACGGGCATTCCTCGTGATGGCGAGGGCCGATGCCAATGCCCATGGCCGAGCAGAGGTTTTCCTTGTATTCCGAAACGCTGCTGGCTGGGATGCCGGAATAGCTCAACAGCTGCCCCTGGCTGCTCTCTTCCATGTAGCGGTTGATCGCTGTGCCGCGGCGAATTTTGCTGTTGTTGTCTGCGGCGAAGGAAACACGATTCAGATCAGTGAAATCACGCTTCGGCTTAAGGACGACCATTGCTGCTCAAGGGGGGCTTGATGTCGGGACCCTACGTGGATTCACTTTTGGAAACACTCAACCTGGTTGGCCTGCAACAAAATTTTTGCCAGAGAGCCAGAACTTTTCCGCTTGCCAATGCAAAGGCTTTGGATGGCTCTGATCTGCTTCAAGCGGATGGATGCAGTCAGCTGCTGTTTGATGTGGCTCCCCTGAGTGCTAAACGCGCCATCGCCGTGGCAGCGCTGGTGCGGCTGCGATCCAGCACTTGAAGCTCAAGGGCTTGTCGTCGTAGCTGGCTCCACTGCGGATTGCGNGCTCCACCTCCGACGCTGAGCACCCGCTGCAGCNGTGGTGCGCCCAGCTCTTGCAACCGTTTCCAGCCTTCTCGTTCCACTGCGCAGAGNCCCTCCAGCAACGCCTGGAGGTAGAGGGCATCACTGATCGGACGTGGACCCAGCACCGGTTCAAGCTGCGGGTCATCGATCGGAAATCGCTCTCCACGACAGGTCAAGGGCCGCAGCTGCAGCCCGCTCGGGCGTTGGGGATCGATCTGACGGCTGAGCTCAACCAGCTGAGTGTCGCTGAAGAATTGGCGCAGCACACCGGCGCCGGTGTTGGAGGCTCCGCCCACCAGCCAGCGACCGTCGAGGCGATGGTTGCTGATGCCCGGCCCGTGCAGGGGCCTGCTGTGGAACTGCTTCAGCACCAAGGTGGTGCCTAGTACNGCCACGCCATCCCCGNGAGCGGGATCAGCCGCCAGTACAGAGGCGTTGCTGTCGGTGGTGCCACAGACCACTTCGGTTGTTTGTGGCAGGCCTAGGGCCGAAGCCGCTTCCTTCGTCAGTGGCCCCAAGCGGGTGCCACTGGCGCTGATGACCGGGAGTGCTTGGTTCCAGGCGGCAGAGGCGATGCCTTCTGGCCAGCGTTGCTGCTCCTGGTCCCAGCCGAGGCGCAGATTATTGCCCTCTTCTCCCCAGTGCCAGTTCCCCAGCAGCCAACCCATCAGCCAGTCGGCCTGATGACGCAGCAGTGGGACATCGCTGGGATTGCCATTCCAGTTGTGTTGCTCCAGCAGTTGCAGGGCGCGGACCACGCTGCCGCTGGCGCTGGCGGCAGCGCCGCCGTCGGGCACCAGATTGCGCGCAGCAGCAGTCTTCTCGGAGATGGCATCGCAGTAGGCCAGGGCGTCTCCGAGGGGCACGCCCCTACGGGTACAGGCCACCAGGGTTCCCGAGGTGCCGTCGATGGCGATGGCGGCCACCTTGCACTTCAGATCCTCGGGGATTGCGGCTGCAAGGGTGATGAATCCCTGGCGCCAACTGTGGGGATCACGAAAAGGCCCTGGGTACTCCAGGGCCTGCTCATGCAGCGGTTGCTGTTGCTGATCAACCACCACCAGCCTCAGACCACTCGTGCCCAGGTCAAGTCCCAGACCCAGCGGCTCGAGGCTGCTCATGCTGACNGCTGCTTAGTTCAACCCTTGAGCTTGGTGGCGATGAGCTCGACGTCTTCCCAGGGGAGGTTGAGATCACTGCGGCCGAAGTGGCCATAGGCCGCTACGTCCTGATAGAAGCGACCACCGCGCTGCTGCGGCTGACGACGCAGGCTGAAGTTCTCGATGATGGCGCCAGGGCGTAGGTCAAAGTTGGCCTGCACCAGGTCAGTGAGCTCATCGTTGCTCATGGTGCTGGTGCCGAAGCTTTCCACCAGGATGCTGACTGGCTTGGCTACACCGATGGCGTAGCTCAGCTGTACTTCTGCTTTGCGGGCGAGGCCAGCAGCCACCAGGGCCTTGGCGACAAAGCGGGCNGCGTAGGCGGCGGAGCGGTCCACCTTGGTGGGGTCTTTGCCGGAGAAGGCACCGCCGCCATGGCGGGCATAGCCGCCGTAGGTATCGACGATGATCTTGCGACCGGTGAGGCCAGCATCGCCTTGGGGGCCGCCCACCACAAACTTGCCGGTGGGGTTCACCAGGTACTTGGTGCTCTCCTTGCTGGGCTTGAGTGCCAGATCTGCGGTGGCAGGTTCGACCACGTGGGTCCAGAGGTCCGCGGCAATGCGTTCACGTAGGCCATTTTCATCGGTGATTCCATCGATTTCGGCCACGTGCTGGGTGGAGATCAAAATCGTGTCGATCGCCACAGGTCGCTCGTCTTCGTAGACGACGCTCACCTGGGTCTTGCCGTCAGGCAGAAGGTATTGGAGGGTGTCGTTGTGGCGCACTTCCGAGAGCTTCCTGGCCAGCCGGTGGGCCAGGCTGATCGGCAGTGGCATCAGCTCGGGGGTCTCATCGCAGGCGTAGCCGAACATGATTCCCTGGTCGCCAGCGCCCACCTTGTCGAGCGGATCACCGGCGTGGTCATCGGCCTCATCAACCCCCTGGGCGATGTCGGGGGATTGCTGATCGAGGGCCACCAGCACCGAGCAGCTGTTGGCATCGAAGCCGCCAGCTCGCGCGCCGCTGTAGCCGATTTCCTCGATCACACCGCGTACAAGGGTGTTGAAGTCCACCCGGGCACTGGTTGTGACCTCGCCAGTGATCAGACAGAGACCGGTGTTGACGACGGTTTCGCAGGCCACCCGGCTGGAGGGATCCTGTGCCAGCAGAGCATCGAGAACGGCATCACTGACNTGATCGCAGATCTTGTCGGGGTGTCCCTCCGTAACGGATTCGGAGGTAAAGACGTACCGAGACAATGGATTCTGGCAGCAGCGGGAAGGTTACAGCTCGGGCATCTCATCCCATGACGCCAGCGACCCGTGACTGCCTTGCAGGGCCAGAGGTNGCTGCCAGCCTGCGGTGTAGGCCAGGCTCCAGCCCACTCCGGCTGCCTGGGCCATGGTCAGATCGTCCTCGGCATCACCGATCAGGCCGCAGCGCCTCGGGCTCACCTGCAATGTTGCGCACAGCTCTAGAACAGCTGCGGGATCGGGCTTGCGTGGTTCGCGATCAGACCCATGAACAGCANTGAACCACTGGCAGAGGCCATGGGCCTTGAGAAACGCCTCAAGGCTGGGTCCCGTGTCGCTGCTNAGCACTGCCAACTTGATGCCCCGTCTGGCGAGGCGCTCCAGTAACTGCTCGATTCCCTCGGTGGGTGGTGTGCGTGCAGCCTTGTCAGCAGCGAGNAGTTGATCGGCCTGGNCCATCGCTTNGCTGGCCCAGCGCCGCGCCTCTGCCCAGCTGTGACCGGCGGCAGCTAGCACCGTGGCGGAGGAGATCAGGTTGTCGTAGCGGCTGGCCACTGCCGTGGCACCCGTGGGATCCAGGCTCCCGCTGGTCAGTCCATAGGCCCGCAGTAGGGGAGCCATCAGGCTGCGCTCGCCACATAGCTCAACGCAAAACTGCGCCCTGGCCTTGGCCAGAGCGCAGAGGTAGCCGTCACTGCGGCAGAGGGTGCCGTCCTTGTCGAACAACACCGCATCGGTGGGGGGGAGCCGAATCAGTCGAGATGCACGCCGAGGTCATCTCCCTCGTCGGCCTGCTCCATCAGCATCTGCTTGTAGCGGGCTGCCATCTCCTCGGCATTGTCAAACACCTTTTGGGGATCGGTGAGCATGTCGCCAGGTTCGGGCTCCAGTGCCTTGGTGGAGAGGGAGATGCGACCACGCTCGGCGTCGAGGTCGATGATCATCACCTTCATCTGATCGTTGACGTTNAGCACGGTGTGCGGCGTCTCGATGTGCTCNTGGCTGATCTCGGAGATGTGCAGCAGACCACTGACGCCGCCGATGTCGATGAAGGCGCCATAGGGCTTGATGCCACGGACGGTNCCGACGACGACTTCGCCCACCTCCAGGCGATTCATCTTGCGCTCGACCAGGGCGCGGCGATGGCTCAGCACCAGACGGTTGCGCTCTTCGTCGACTTCGAGGAATTTCAGCGGCAGGAATTCAGCCACCAGCTCCTCTTTGGGCTTGCGGGTGCTGATGTGGCTGCCTGGGATGAAGCCCCGTAGACCTTCCACTCGGACCAAGGCACCACCGCGGTTGGTGGCAAACACCTCGCTGTAGATCGTGGCGTCTTCTTTCTGTAGCTGACGCACCCGTTCCCAGGCGCGCTGGTATTCAATGCGGCGGATCGAGAGGGAGAGCTGACCGTCTTCGTTCTCCTCGCTGAGGATGAAGAACTCTCTGGTTTCGCCAGGCTCGAGCACCTCTTCAAGGGTTTCGACCCGGTTGATCGAAACCTCCGGCAGGGGCATGAATGCTGCTGTCTTGGCGCCGATGTCAATCAGAGCGCCCTTGGGCTCAAGGTTGAATACGGTCCCGTTGACCACATCACCGGGCTTGAAGTGGTAATCGAATTTGCTCAGCAGAGCGGCGAATTCGTCGATGGTGAAACCGACGTCTTCGTTGTTGGAGCTNGGTGCGCGGTTGCCGTCGTCTGCGGTGGGCACCTCCTCGGGGATGTCATCGGCGAGGTCCTGCGCCATGGCATCAAGGCTCTGCTCCACATCCAGAAGGCCGTTGTCCTGCTCGGCTTCAGCTGGTGTTGCAGTGGCGCTCAGATCCTGCTCCTGTTCAGGAGCAGCAGATTCAGAGGAGGGGGTCACGGTCATGGAGACGCGGCGGCCTGCCTTAAGGCAGGAGGAAAGGGATGAACGCTTGTGCCCGCCGAGGCCAAACGTCAATCCTCAACCCTATCAGCTGATCTCAGCGAGTTGTCGCTTGANGTTTTGACGTTGCTTGAGAGCTTCGAGCGTCGACATGAAGTCACTGACGCCGCTGAACTTGCCGTAGACAGAAGCAAACCTCACATAGGCAACCTCGCTGAGTTCGCCTAGTTCATCAAGTACCAAGTTGCCTAGGTCTTGGCTGCTGATCTCTTTTTGATTGCGTTGCTGAAGCTGCAGTTCAATCTCATCCACCAGCATTTCCAGTCGGCTGGTGTCCAGACCTGTCTTTTCGCAAGCCCGCACCAAGCCAGTCAGCAATTTGGTGCGGCTGAATGTTTCCCGGTTGCCGCTGCGTTTCACCACGGTGATCGGCATGGTCTCCACCCGTTCATAGGTGGTGAAACGAAATTCACAGTTGAGACATTCGCGTCGCCGACGCACACTCCTCCCTGCATCGGCTGCCCGTGATTCGAGCACCCGGCTGTCACTGTGCTGGCAGGACGGACACTGCAAAACCCGGTCGCTGAAGCGTGCTGAGTGTAGACAAGCCTTTGACCTTTGAGAAGGGCCTCCTGCACATGGGTCTCGGAGGAGAGTGGCCCACTCTCTGGTCAGGGCCATGAGACTGGGGGGCTGTGAATGTGCCCTTGAGACTAAAAAACCCCTGCCGGAGCAGGGGTTTTGAGGTTCATGTCACTTGCCGATCTTGGGAGGATCGCGCAGGGCAACCGCAAAGAAGAGGGTGCCCAGAGTGAAAGCGAGGATGAGGATGTAAGCGAAGCTTTCCATCGGTGGTGATCTCCGGAGTGGTCAGCTGAGAGGGGTGCCTGCCGGGGGCGTGTAGCCCTCGGGCAGACGACGGGTGGATTTGTCACCCAACTTCTGGAACAGACCGAATTCGACCTGTTCTCCGAGGTCAGGATCAATACCCGCGAACACATCACGGTAGAGGGTGCGAGCACCGTGCCAGATGTGGCCGAAGAAGAACAGCAGAGCGAAGGTTGCATGCCCGAAGGTGAACCAGCCGCGGGGTGAACTGCGGAAGGTGCCGTCGGAGTGGTAGGTCTCACGATCGAACGTGAAGGCTTCACCCAGCTGGGCCTTGCGGGCCAGTCGCTTCACCTCAGCAGGATCAGTGAAGGTCTGACCATCAAGTTCGCCGCCGTAAACGGTGGCAGTTACACCGGTCTGCTCGAAGGAGTACTTGGCTTCTGCCCGGCGGAATGGAATGTCAGCGCGGACGATTCCGTCCTTGTCCTCNAGCACCACGGGGAAGTTCTCGAAGAAGTTGGGCAGGCGNCGGACTTGCAGGTCACGGCCATCTTTGTCAGTGAAACTGATGTGACCCACCCAGCCCGTGGGCAGTCCATCTCCATTCACCATCGGACCGACGCGGAACAGACCACCCTTGGCAGGGCTGTTGCCGACGTAGTCATAGAAGGCAAGTTTCTCAGGGATGGAGCCATAGGCCTGAGCCGGGGTTTGACCTTCAGCAATGGCCCCTTGTGCGCGACGAGCGATTTCAGTNTTGAAATAACCCTGATCCCACTGGTAGCGGGTAGGCCCAAAGAGCTCGATTGGAGTGGCTGCTGCNCCGTACCACATGGTGCCGGCCACGATGAAGGCGGCAAAGAAGACCGCAGCAATAGCGCTCGCCAGAACAGTCTCGATATTTCCCATCCGCAATGCCTTGTAAAGGCGCTCCGGCGGTCGTGTCGTGATGTGGAAAATTCCGGCAATGATCCCGACAATGCCTGCTGCGATGTGGTGAGCCGCGATCCCGCCTGGATTGAAGGGGTTGAACCCCTCTGGTCCCCAGGCGGGTTGAACTTTCTCAATGTGGCCGGTGATTCCATACGGATCACTAATCCACATGCCTGGGCCGAAGACNCCTGTTAGGTGGAAGGCACCGAAACCGAAGCAGCCAAGGCCTGCCAGCAGCAGGTGAATACCAAAAATCTTGGGGAGGTCGAGAGCCGGCTCACCGGTCCGAGGGTCCTGCCAGATCTCCAGATCCCAGTAGGTCCAGTGCCAGATGGCAGCTAGGAACATCAATCCGCTGAAAATGATATGAGCGGCTGCAACGCCCTCGAAGCTCCAGAAGCCCGGGTCAACACCGGTTTCTCCGGTGATGCTCCAGCCGCCCCAGCTGCCGGTCACGCCGAGTCGTGCCATGAATGGCATCACAAACATCCCCTGACGCCACATGGGGTTCAGAACGGCGTCAGAGGGATCAAAGATGGCGAGCTCATAAAGAGCCATCGAGCCGGCCCAGCCAGCAACCAGAGCGGTGTGCATGATGTGCACCGCCAGGAGGCGACCGGGGTCGTTGATGACGACCGTATGAACCCTGTACCAGGGCAATCCCATTGGTTCGGTGAGGTGAAACGAGACAGGAGCTCCGCAGTACTGCGAAGTTCCGGTGATCGTAGGGGGTTTCCCTCAAGGACCGATTTCAGGTTTCAAAGGGAAACACTCTTTGGCTTCGTAGATGGGGGGCTGAGGCCGTGCAGGCAGTCACAAATCGCAACCTCCTGCAGGGCAGAATGGCGCACCTCGCAGCAGCTGCCATGCCCATCGTGCGTTTTGTACGGGAGGGTCGCGATGTCCTCTGCCCGGTCGGCACCAACCTGCGGGAGTTGGCCCTGGCCGAGGGCCTTGAGCTCTATGGCCTCAAGGGGCGCCTTGGCAATTGCGGTGGATGCGGCCAGTGCATCACATGCTTTGTCGAAGTCGTCGCTGAGCGTGGCGGTGCGGCTCTGACGCCGCGGACTTCTGTTGAAGATCAGAAGCTGCGCCGCCGGCCTGAGGCTTGGCGCCTGGCTTGTCAGGCTCTGGTTCAGGAATCCGTGGCCGTGCTCACCAGGCCACAGAACGGACGGGATGCCCAGGCTGCTGCCATTTCTGCTGCCCAGCGAGAGCCTTTGCCTGAGGGTCGAATTCCTCTGCCACAGCCCGAAGTGGATGAGGAGATGGTTGGGGAGTCCCCACAGGAGAACGACGAGCTGTGAATTAGCGCCAAGGACGGCCGTTTGGCGGTGATACCCTCCCGGGGTCTCCGTCAGTGGTCATGGAAACCAACGATCTCGGCTTTGTGGCCAGCCTGCTGTTCGTGCTGGTTCCCGGTGTGTTCTTGATCGTTCTCTATATCCAGACCAATAGCCGCCAGGGGTGACCCCTCAGCTGCGGCGCTGCTCCGGTTCACGCACAAGCAGGACCGGGGCAGGCGCGTGAACTCGTACGAAATCACTGACTGATCCGCCCAGCAGTTTGTCGAGGTCCACTAGGCCCCGAGCGACTAGTGGGCGACGGTCTTGTGATGCGATGACGACCAGGTCGGCATTGACCTTCTCTGCAGCCTCACAAAGCCCTCTGCCGACGTCACCAGTCATGTGCAGCGTCTGGAGCTCGACTCCATAGGAGCGAGCGCGCTGCGTGGCTTCCTTGAGCAGTGCATCGACCGGACTGTTCCCTGAGCGNGTCGGAGAGAGATCGTGGTGAGTGATGTGGACGCCTGTCAGCACGCAGCCGGGAATGTCTCGTGCCAGCTCACAGGCCAGCTTCAAGGCGTCATCACCTACACCGGTGCCGTCGATGCTCACCAATAGGCGATTGACATGACGGACGTAGAGGTCGTCGCGCACCAGCAGCATCGGCCGCGTGGAGAGCTGAAAGACGTATTGACTGGCGCTGTTGGCGAGAATGGATTGCAATCGTCCAAGGCCGCGGGACCCCATCACGATCAGATCGGCATCCAGCTCATCGGCCACCTTGAGCACGGTCTGTTTGGTGTCTCCTTGGCGCAGGATCGTGTTCACATCGCCAGGGTTGAGGCTGAGGCGCTGTACGGCCTCCGCTAACAAAGCGGCTCCTTNCTGCCAGTGATCCTGCAGGTTGCTGCTGCTCTGATCGGAAACAACGTGGAGCAGGTTGAGTCGGGCAGATGCAAAGCCTGGAATGTCACGCAGCATCCGAACCATCTCTTCCACATGGCCCTTGCCGGAATCAGCGATCAGCAGGTTGCGGAACATGGCCTTCAAGGCGGGTCAGCGGCAGCCTATGGCGGTCCATCAGCCCCGGCGANACCTTGGTTTCTGATGTAACGCAGCACCCGTGGGTCTGCCGTAAACAGGTGCTGCCGCAGCACACCGATCATGCCGGCGTGCTCTGGCATGGAGCCTATGTGGCTTGGCTTGAGGAGGCCCGCGTTGAGGCCCTGGCCGCTGCGGGTCTGGCCTATGCCGAGCTCTCGGCCCAAGGGCTGGAGCTGATGGTGGTGCAGTTGGAGCTCAGTTACCGCCGCCCTCTGCGGCTCGGCGAGTGCGTGGAGCTCAGGAGCTGGCTGGAGCCGGCTAAGGGGGTGCGCCACCCGTTTCATACGGAGTTCATCGCTGCCGATGGAAGCCTGGCGGCCATCGGTAGCGTCACGCTTGCCCTGGTGGAGCGAGTGCGGGGCCGGGTGCAGCGGCAGCAGCCAGCGTCGCTGGCTGCTGCACTGGAGTCGTTGCGTCGTGGCCCGGGGTTGATTTGAGCAGGTTGTTGGAGGTGAACGTTGCAGCCTGCANCNCGTTCTCTCGTCACAATTGAATCCNTGGAAGCTCAAGCAGTGACAAGGCTGAGCGGAGTTGATCTGCACCACTGGCGGCGACAGCAGCTCGCGGATTGGCCTGGCTCCGCCAATGGCCTGGACTGGTTGCTGGATCTTGAAGGTGGTCTGAGCTGGCGTGAGCTGCAGTCCAGTCATCTCCATCCTGAGCGGACACTTGAGCTGCGCTGCGGCCTGGACCATCTCGCTGGGCTGTGGAGGCGTCACTGCCTCGAGCAGGTTCCCCTTCAGCATCTGGTGGGTCGCTGCCCCTGGCGCGATCTGGAGTTGGCGGTGTGTGCAGCGGTGCTGATTCCGCGTCAGGAGACAGAACTGCTGGTGGAGTTGGCTTGCGATCTGTTTCTGGCCAGTGGGGAGCTGCCGCGGCGATGGGCTGATCTGGGGACTGGTTCTGGCTGTTTGGCCCTGGCCTTGGCTCGCCTCTGGCCCGCTAGTGAGGGTTGGGCCGTTGATCGCTCAACGGAAGCACTCGCCGTTGCTCGAGCAAATGGGGAAGCTCAAAGTGAGTCGATGGCGANCTTGCACTGGTGCNTNGGTGACTGGTGGCAACCCCTGACCCCTCTGGCCGGCACGTTGGAGCTTGTGGTNAGCAACCCTCCCTACATCCCCAGTGCCGTGGTGGATGTCTTGGATCCGGTGGTGCGTGATCACGAGCCGCGTCTAGCCCTCGATGGCGGCAGCGATGGTCTCGATGCCTTGCGCTGCATTGTTGAGTCGGCGCCGCGGATGTTGGCCCCAGGGGGCTGGTTATTGCTGGAGCATCATCACGATCAGAGTCAAGCGGTACTGGGGCTGATGCAACGGGCTGATCTTGTCGATTGCCGCAGTGCCAATGATCTTGAGGGCAATGCACGCTTTGCCCTCGCTCGCCGGGCCTTNCCATGAGCAGTGTTGATGCCCAGCACCTGGCAGAACGGCTGCTCACTGGGGAGCCGGTGGTGTTCCCAACCGACACACTGCCGGCCCTGGCCTGCCGACCGCAGGCCGCTGCGCGGATTTGGCAGCTCAAGCAGCGCCCAGCTGAGAAGCCGCTGATCCTGATGGGGGCTAGCGCTGAAGAGCTGATTGGCGCTCTGGATCAGGAGCCGCCTCAGGGCTGGCAGGAACTGGCTGATCTGGGGTGGCCGGGGGCACTCACGTTGGTGTTGCCAGCGCAAGGGGCGGTGGCGCAGGCCCTTANCCCGGCCGCGGGCACCAGCCTGGGCCTGCGGGTGCCCGCCTCAACACTGGCCCGAGATCTGTTGGCCCGCAGCGGTGTTTTGGCCACCACCAGCGTCAATTGCTCCGGCGAAGCGGCCTGCACCACGGCCGCTGAGGTGGCATCCCGCTTCCCTGATTTGGCGCGGCTGGCGCCGGAGCCCTGGCCGCCTGGATCCGGCCTGGCCAGCACCGTGGTGGCCTGGCGGAGCGATGGCTGGCAGGTTCTCCGCCAGGGCGCCGTTCAACTGCCTGAGCTGGCCTGAGTTGGCATGACTTCAGGCTGGAAACAGGTGCTGGTTGCGGTTGGTGATGGCCACCAGCGAGAGCATCACCGGCACTTCCACCAGCACGCCGACCACCGTTGCTAGGGCTGCACCCGAGTTGAGTCCGAAGAGGCTGATGGCAACNGCNACNGCNAGTTCAAAGAAATTCGAGGCGCCGATCATGGCGCCCGGTGCCGCAATGGTGCGGGGTTGGTGCCACAGACGCATCCACTGCGCCGTGATCCAGAAGATCAGATAGGTCTGCAGAATCAGCGGAATGGCGATCAGCACAATCGCCAGTGGATTGCCCAGGATCGCCTTGGCCTGGACCATGAACAGCAGCAGCACGGTGGCGACCAGCGACAGGATCGCCAAAGGTTTCAGCTGGGCTTCTAGGCGCTGGATGCGGCCCTGGGATTTGAGTAACAGCCGGGTCAGCCAACCTGCTGCTAACGGGATCACGACGAAGAGGCCCACAGCCGCCAGCATCGTGTCCCAGGGCACCAACACATCGCTGACCCCAAGCAGCAGTGCGGCGATCGGCGCAAAGGCAAACACCATGATCAGGTCATTCACCGCGACCTGCACCAGGGTGTAGTTGGGATCGCCTTTACTCAGCTGGCTCCAGACGAACACCATGGCGGTGCAAGGGGCCACCCCCAGCAGGATCATGCCGGCGACATATTCCTGGCCTATCGCTGCAGGAATCCAGGCGCTGAATAATCCCCGGATGAAAAGCCAGGCCAGTGCCGTCATGGTGAGCGGCTTGATCAGCCAGTTCACCGCCACCGTCACCAGGAGAGCGCGTGGCTGGCTGCCGATGCTGCCAATGGCGGAGAAATCCACCGCCAGCATCATCGGGAAGATCATTCCCCAGATCAGNACNGCNATCNGCAGNTTGATNCCCGCAGACCTGCAGGGCCGCAATGGAGGTAGCGGCTGCGGGGACCAGCCAGCCCAGCACTACGCCCGCCACGATTGCTAGGGCGATCCAAAGCGAGAGATAACGCTCGAACAGTCCCATCAGCGCGCTTCCGATAGCCGGGGCAAGGGGGGCAACCTGAGGCTGCTGAGCCAGGACAGCAGCACCAGCAGCGATGACACCCAGAGGCAGGCCTGCATGCCACCGCTGGCCGTGCGGCCGAGCATGAACACCGCACCGGAGAGCAAGGTGCCGATCAGGCGGCCGGCAGCATTGGCCATGTAATAGAAGCCGACATTGAGGCTGACGCTCTCGCTATCGGTATAGGCCAGCACCATGTACGAGTGGATGGAGGAATTCATGGCGAACACCACACCGAAGGCCGTCAGGCCCGCGGTGATGGCCGTGGCCACATCGACTTCACGCCAGAGAGCTACAGCAATCAACGCTGGGATGGCGGTGAGAAGCGCACTCCAGAACTGCACAGCGCCAACCCCAGGTGTGGTGGTCTGCCCCCAAAGTCGCCGCAGTGCCGGGGCACCACCTTGCACAAAGCCGTAACCGATCACCCAGAGGCCAAGGAAGCCGCCGATCTCCCAGAAGTTCCAGCCCAGCGAGGCCTCAAGGAACACCGGCAACGCCACGACGAACCAGACATCGCGGGCTCCGAAGAGAAAGAAGCGCGCCAGAGAGAGGATGTTGATACCGGTGGATTTGGAAAACAGGGCGTTGAAGCCGGGCTTCTGCTTCATGCGACCGATCTCACCGGGCAGTACCAGCGTCATGACAAAGGCGAGCCCCAGGCCTGCCGCCATGCCCCCGACGGCAGTGTTGAAGCCGAAGGCCGTGAGCAGCACTCCGCCGAGAAAGAAGCCCACGCCTTTGAGGGCATTCTTTGAGCCGGTCAGGATCGCCACCCACTTGAACAGCTGCTTCTGACCCTTTTGCTCGTCATGAGGGGTTTCCGGCACCACTGTCTTGATGGCGCTCTTGGCGCTCATCTTGTTGAGGTCCTTGGCGATGCCGCTGATGGCCTGGGCCACCATCACGTAGGCCACGCTCAGCAGCTTGGGCCAGCTAGCGGCTACCGGCACCAGCATCAGCAGGGCCAGGATCTGCAGCAAGGTGCCAACCCACAGGGTCAGACGCAGGCCGTAACGGGCGCCGATCCAGCCGCCGTAGAGGTTGGTCACCACCCCGAAGAACTCGTAGAAGAGAAAGAGAAAAGCGATCTCGAGGGTGCTGTAGCCGAGCTCGTGGAAGTGGAAGACCACGAGCATGCGCAGGGCGCCGTCGGTGAGGGTGAAGGCCCAGTAGTTGGCGGTGACGATGCCGTATTGCTGCAGGGGAGAGAGGTTCATCCGTCCAGGCTGACCACGTGGCAGGTCAGATCAGCCATGCGGCAGCTGTAACCCCATTCGTTGTCGTACCAGGCCAACACCTTGAGCTGGGTGCCATCGACCACCAGCGTCGAGAGGGCATCGATGATCGAGCTGCGGTTGTCATTGGTGTAATCGCAGGACACCAGCGGCCGCTCCTCGTAACCCAGGATTCCCTTGAGGGGGCCTTCTGAAGCGGCCTTGAAAGCGGCATTGACCTCTTCTGCGGTGACGCTCTGTTTGAGCTCGAACACCGCATCAGTGAGGGATCCATTGAGCAGCGGGACCCGCACGGCATGGCCGTTGAGCTTGCCAAGCAGTTCAGGGAAGATCATGCCGATCGCCTTGGCTGAGCCGGTGGTGGTGGGGATCAGGGAGGCAAGGCCGGAACGGGCGCGGCGCAGATCGCTCTTGAACGCGTCGATCGGCACCTGGGTGTTGGTGATGTCGTGGATGGTGGTGATCATGCCGTGCTCGATGCCGAAGCTCTCGTGCACCACCTTCACCACTGGAGCCAGGCAGTTGGTGGTGCAGGAGGCGGCGGTGATCAGGCGGTGTGTGGCCGGCGCGTAGAGGTGATGGTTGATGCCATAGACGATGTTGAGGGCATCGGCACCGGCCACCGAACCCTTCACCGGGCAGGCGACGATGACGCGCTTGATGTGGGTCTGATCGAAGTAGGGCTGGAGGGTCTCTGGGGTCTTGATCTTGCCGCTGCACTCGAGCACCAGCTCGACCCCGGCCTGATCCCAGGGAACGGCCACCGGATCGCTGCTCTGGGACCAGCCAATGCGCGAGCCTTCGATGCTGAAGCTGTCTTCAGTGGCGACCACGTCGCGGTCCCAGCGGCCGTGAACCGAATCAAAGCTCAGCAGGTGAGCAGCAGTTGCAGCGTCACCGGCCTTGTCGTTGACATGGACTAGCTCAATGCCGGGTCGGCCCCAGAGGGCACGAAATACCAGGCGGCCGATCCGGCCAAAACCGTTTACACCTACCTTCATGAGAGGCGCTCTGTGAACGATTCAGGCTAAATCAAGTCCAATTGATCAATCCGGGCTCGCGGTCATGTCGCGGCTTGGCTCTGCCGAGGCTCGCTCTCTGCTCAAGGCCCTGGCTGATCCCTTGAGGTTGCAGATCCTTGAATCACTCAGTGAGGGTGAGCGCTGCGTTTGTGACCTTACCGACGGTTTAGGGCTGGCCCAGTCCAAGCTTTCATTCCATTTGCGCGTGCTCAGGGAGGCCGGCCTGGTTACTCAGCGCACAAGCGGTCGCTGGAGTTACTACTGCCTTGAGCCGGAAGCGATCGAGCACTTGGCTTGCTGGCTGATGGCGTTGCGCCAACGTTGTGAGAAGCCCGCCCCCCCCTGTTCCTGAGCTGGAAGCTGGGTACTTTGAGCGTGTCAGCCGCTGGCTTTCATGGCAGGGATTGTGCTCTATGTGGCGTTGCTGCTGGCCCTGTTTGACTGGTTGCTGCAGCCGCTGATGTTTTTGCTGCAGGGCCTTTTTACGCTCAAGTTGCTGCTTTGGTTGCCGCTGTTGCTGGTGATCTGGCTGCTGGCTTCGCGGCCTCAGGCGCGTGGTCCTGGTTCGTAAAGCCGGTTCGCACTGCCGCTTGGTTTGCGGGCTTCAGCATTGCGATGCGCTGCATTCTCTGCCATCAGGGGCGACAAGGCGACGGTCACGCGACATACGGATCGCCATTGCTTGCGTGACTGCTCAGAAAGAACGCAGAAAGGGGAAGACACTCTGAGCAGGGCTGAGATCCATTGCGGCAGAAGCGATCTTGGGAACCCCTTAACTGTGATTGCTTGCTGCCAAGTTCTTTGTGGGGCGCAGGCCATTGCCCCAGCTTCAGCCACTCGGTATCGAAGGAGCGCGCAGCACGGCATCGATGGCAGAACCCGTAAGGGCCTACCTGGAGCAGATCGGCCGTTATGCCTTGTTGCGCGCTGATCAGGAGGTGGAATTGGCACGGCTGGTGCAGCGCATGCAGCAGCTCAAGGCCAGAGAAGAGGAGTTGAACCCACGAGAACGCCGCGAGGTGCGTCGTGGGGAGCGTGCCCGCGAACGCATGATCCAATCCAACCTGCGGTTGGTGGTGATGGTGGCCAAGTCCTATCAAGGTCGTGGCCTCGACCTGATGGACCTAGTGCAGGAGGGATCTCTCGGGCTCATCCGCGCCGTTGAGAAATTTGATCCCACCTTGGGTTATCGCTTCTCCACCTATGCCTGGAACTGGATTCGTCAGGCCATCACACGGGGGTTGGAGACCAAGGCGCGCACCCTGCGTCTACCGATTCATGTGAATCAGCAGCTGCGTGCACTGCACCGTGCCCACGAAGCTCTGACTCGTCAGGGACTGCCCGCACCCCTGGAGGCGGTGGCTGAAAAGGCCGGAGTGCCGCCAGCTACAGCAGCACTCGCTCTGCGGATGGCGCCGACGGCAGTTTCGCTTGATACCCCGGTGGCGGGTGGTGAAACTGATTTGATCCACTTGCTCGCTGCAGATCAGCCTTCGCCGATGGAGCATGTGGAGCGTCGCGATCACCTCACCCGCATTGACTCGCAGCTGGAGCATCTGCCGGTCCGGGATCAAACCGTACTCAAACTGCGCTTCCTCAACCCGGAGCGCACCAAACTCAGCGTGGTTGGGGAAACCTTGGGCTGCAGCCGTGAGCGGGCGCGTCAGATCGAGCAGCGGGCGCTGCTGCGACTGCGCCTGCGGCTGGTGAGCTAAGTGGATTTTTTGAGCCTGGTTTCACCCGCATCGCATCCGCGCTAATACACCGTCTGACGTCCTGCTGGTCGATGATTATTCAGACTCGTTACGGCACCATCAGCCTGGTGGGCGGTTACTGCTGGAGCCATGTGGTGCCCAAGCGCCGCACGGATTGGCGCTCCCGTCCGCCACTGCGCTGGGCAGGTTGGGTTTGGGATGTGGTCTCCGGACCGTTGCACTGAATCAATTCTTTTGTAAAGCGAAAAACCAGAATCAATCTGCGTTTTGTTTGATAAGTCCAGATTGGGAGCACAGTGCAGCCATGTTTTCGGCTCGCCACGCTCCACTTGAAATCGTCTTGCTTCGGCCTGAGCGGACCGAGGAGATGGAGCGTGCTGTGCATCTGCTGCAGAGCCACGCCACGGTGGTCGTCGATCTGCAGCTGCTCGATGCCACTCAGGCCCAGCGCTTCATTGACTTTCTCGCCGGTGCTGTCTGGTCTCTTGATGGAACCCTGGAGCGCGTCAGCGAGCAAGTGATTGTGGCAGCGCCGATGTCAGTTTTGCTCTCCAGCTGAGGCCGCTCGGGGTCAGAGGCAGAGTCCGAAATCCGGTCCGACCCAGCAGCTTTTTCCCACTTTGCGCGCTTCTCCCCAGGAGTTGTCAGCGCCATCACCGCTGCGCCCCATGACTTCGACTTTTCGCCGTCCCCGAGGGTTGAGCTCAATGGTTTTGCGTTCACCGCTGAGGGCATGGGGTGCGCTTAGGGAGGTACTTGCTCCTTTGCGTGTGACTTTGCAGAGCCCCTTGTAGCTCATGGCTTGCGGCACGCTCCAGATCCGGCAGGGCTGTTCGGTGGGCTGGGCAAACCCAGCGGGTGCCAGCAACACACTGAGGGGCAGCAGCAAAGTCAGAGCGGCGCGTGGCATCAGCGCACCTTGCTGTCGATGGGGAAATCAACGCCGGTGATTTCGTGAGCGCTGTTGAGGATCACGAAAATGTTGTCGGTGACGCGGTTGAAGCTGGTTTCCACCAGCACCAACGTGCCTTCGCTGCCGTGGTCAGCCTCCATGACGTCGTCGATCTTTTGGAAGGTGCCTGTGCCGCGCTGCAGCTTCAGCCACTTGTTCTGCAGCTCACTGGGGCTGATCTCCTTCTGCAGTTCTAGGGCCAGCAGGCTGCGGGCGGTCACAAACTGGCCGTCAGTGACCGCATCCATGAAGGCTCGGGCCACCTGGGTGGATTTCTTGTCCTTGAAATCAAAGACCTGGGCCACCAGCTGGCCTTTGGGATTGATGACCAAGGTTCCCCTACGGGTCCCGTTCTCATTCTTGAGCTCAACTTCCACCGAGCTGTTGTCGTTGAGGCCGCTGCGCACCGATTCGATTGTCCAGCTCTCAAGCTGGGGCCATTTGTCCAAACTGCCCTGCACCATCGCTGGGCTGCTGGTTTTCTGCAGTGCCGTGGCGAATTGGGAGTAGCGGAGTTTGCCGTCGCGCTGCTTGACCGCCTCAAGGATGCGTTCGGCAGCCTGTCGGGCGGCTGTGTCGCTCAGACCAGCGCTGCGAGTTTGGGCTAGCAGTGGGGCAGGTGCTGCCTCGAGAGGCGGCTGACTCGCAATGCTGAAACCACCGACCAGCAAAGCTGCTGCGATCACAGAAGCACCGACACCAGCCATCAGAACGCCGCTCAATCGCCGGCATTCTGACTCAGGGAAAGGAAAAAAACCGCGGAAAGTGGTGCACTCAACAGCCGGCTAACGGATTTGAACCGATGACCTTCGCTTTACAAAAGCGCTGCTCTACCGCTGAGCTAAGCCGGCACAGCTCTCACTGTACCGATGCCTCCGGTGTTGGCACGTCATCACGTACGCGGCGAATCGGCAGATTGGCCACCAGAGCTGTGGTGCGCTCTTCGGTTTCCAGGCTGACGTCACCACCCTCGAGATCGAGTTCCACATAGCGGTTGACCACCTCGAGAATCTCGCGGCGCATTTGCTCCATCAACTCTGGGTTGAGATCGCTGCGGTCGTGAGCCAGCACCAGTTGCAACCGGTGTTTTGCGGTGGTGGCACTGGCCTGCTGACGGCCCAGCAGATGATCGATCAGGTCGCGCAGGGACATGGCTCAGAAAATCTTGGTTTGCATCAGTTGGCGCATGGTGGCGCGCAGGCCGCGGCGCTGCTTGGTGGGGTCCGGCAGGGGCACCTCTTCCCCCTGCAGCCGTCGGGCGACATTGTTGTAGGCGATGGCTGCCGGGGACTGGGAGCCGTTGAGGGTCAATGGCTCACCCCGGTTGGTGCTGACGATCACCTGCTCGTCTTCGAACACCAGCCCCAGCAGTGGTAGCGCCAGGATGTCGGTGACATCAGTGACGCCCAGCATCTCCTGGCTGGCCATCATCTTGGGGCGGACCCGGTTGAGCACCAGCTGGATCGGCTCCACTTGTCGGGTGTTCAACAGACCGATCACCCTGTCGGCGTCTCGTACGGCCGAGACCTCAGGGGTGGTCACGACAATCGCTTCCTCTGCGGCGGCAGCAGCGTTCTGGAAGCCACCCTCGATGCCAGCGGGGGCATCAATCAGCACGATGTCGAAGTGCGGTTTGATTAGCCCAACAATCGTTTTCATGTCCTCGGGCTTCAGCCACTCGAGCATGCGGGGATTGCCCGCCGGCAGCAGGGCCAGGTTGGGCTCCTGCTTGTGCTTCACCATCGCTTGCTCCAGGCGACAGCTGCCAGCCAGGACCTCCTGGGCGGTGTAGACGATGCGGTTCTCGAGGCCCAACAGCAGATCGAGGTTGCGGAGACCGAAATCGGCATCCAGCACAGCCGTGCGCATGCCTTGCGAGGCAAGGGCTATGCCCAGATTGGCGGTGAGGGTGGTCTTACCCACACCGCCCTTGCCAGAGCAGATCAGAACGGTGCGTGAGGAGGAGGCTGTCACTGGGGCAGGGCCGGCCATGCGGCGACCAGAGATCGAGGGAGATTCAGAAAATTACTGCCCTTTTGTCGTTGTGTTCGCATTCTTGGTGGCAATGACGCGAACGGTCAGCAATGACGGTGGGAGTGACGAGTGAGGGGCATCACCAGCATTTGCTGGTGATGCCGGAGGACGGTGCGCAGTCCGTGGTGGATTTCATTGGCACGGCGCGCCATGAGTTGCGGCTGAAGCAGTTCAAGCTGCAGTCGGAGACCATTGAGGAGGCTCTGCGCCAAGCCCGCGCTCGCGGTGTGCGCATTCGGGCCATGCTCAACCCGCACACCTCTGGAGGTGACCGCTGGAACGATGAGGCCTACGCCAAGTTGCAGAGCTGGGGCATCGAAGTGGCCTGGACCAGCGAAGCATTTCCGGTCACCCATGAGAAATCGATCGTTGCGGACAGTGATGCCGCCTTGATCGCCACCTTCAACCTTTCAGACAAGTACTTCACCGAAACCCGCGACTACGGGGTCATCACCTATTCCCAGCGGGCCGTGCAGCAGGTGATCGATGGCTTTGAGGCCGACTGGCGCCGTGAATTTTTTGACCCTGATCTCAGCGTGGGCTTGGTCTGGAGCAGTTTTCACAGCCGTGGCCAGATGGCCAAGGTGATTGATACCGCTAAAGAGCGGCTTTGGGTGCAACACCCCAAGTTCGTTGATGCCGTGATCCTTGAGCGCCTCATCGCTGCTTGCGAGCGAGGGGTCAAGGTGCGCGTCCTCTGCGGTGGCAAACACGGCATCTCCGACTGGGACGTGTATGACACCTTCGCCAGCCTGCGGCTACTCAACCGCGCTGGGGTGAAAGTGCGGCGCCAGAAGCATCTCAAGCTGCACGCCAAGCTGATCGTGGTGGACCGCGCCAGGGCGTTGATCGGGTCCATGAACATCGATCGCAGTGCCTTTGACCTGCGCCGTGAGCTGGGCATTGAGACCGATGCAACGGAGGTGGTCAAACGCTGTGTCGAGCTCTTCAAGCACGACTGGGCTGAGGCTGCCCCCTATGAGCCGCCCGATCCGCTGGATCCAGCGAGTCATGAGGCCGGTGAGCTGCCGCCTGATCCCCACTTCATTCATGACTGAGGGGCTACGTCATGACACAGGAGCAGCAGCTATCGCGTCCGCCGGGCCGTAAGGCCCTCTTCAGGGGGATGCTGCAGGTGGCCCTGTCCTCGTTTGGGGGTGGGATGTCGGCCTGGAGCCAGCGCATCGTCGTCGAGCAGCGGCGCTGGATGAGCAATGAGAGCTTCATTACCGGTCTGACGGTGGCACGGCTCTTCCCTGGGCCGAACCAGATCAACATGGCTGTCTACATCGGAGCCCAGTTCCAGAGGCTGGCCGGTGCGATTGCTGCTGTCAGCGGCATTTTGCTGGTGCCCTTCAGCCTGTTGATGCTGATTGGGGTGATCTATTTCCAGTTTCACTCCATCCCAGCGGTGGATCGGGTGCTCACCGGTGTGGTCGCCGCGGCGGCAGGCATGGCCCTCTCGATGGGCTTCAAGATCCTGAACGTCTATTGGCGTGATCCCTTGGCGCTACTGCTGGCGGCTGTCACGTTTGTGGCGCTGGAGTTTTTCCACATCCATCTGATCACGGTGGTGCTCAGCATTGGACCGGTGGCGATGTTGCTCTACTGGCCGCGGGGAGCGCAGCGTGGCTGATCCCACCTCAGGTTTCGAGACGCTGCTGCAGGTGATCGTCACCTTTCTGAGGCTGTCGTTGTTTTCCCTCGGCGGTGGCAACACCCTGCTGGCGGAATATCACCACCTTGCGGTCGATAAATATCACTGGATCACCAATACCCAATTTGCCGACATCTACGCCCTTGCAGAAGCGGCACCCGGCCCCAGTTCGATGATCGTGGGCCTGCTTGGACTGGGGGCCGGCTGGCATCACGGTCCGCTATGGGGCCTGATCAGTGGCTTCAGTGCAGAAGTGGCGATCCTGCTGCCATCAACGGTGGTGATGGTGATGGCGGCCCTGAGTTGGAACAAGCTCAAAGATGCGCCAGTGCGGGTGGCGTTTGAGAAAGGTCTTGGCCCTGTCACCCTGGGGATTCTCTTCTCTGTCGGCCTGACGGTGCTGCGCACCGCCGACCACCACTGGTTGGCTTATGTCGTCTCGGTGCTGGTCTGCGCCTTGATGTTGTTCACACGCATCTCACCGCTTTACTTCATGGTCGTTGCCGGAGTTCTCGGGGGGCTGGGGATCATCCAGCGATGAGGGGCAGCCCAAGCTGGGCGGGGCTGATTTCGATCTCCTCGCCAATGAGCTGAGCTTGCTCGGTGACCCCTAACGGTGGAGGGTCCTCAGGGCCTCGGGCCACGGCATCTGCGATGCGCAGCTGAACCGGCCGCAGCTGTAAGGCCACGATGCGGGCGGCACGCTCGCCGTGGCAACCGGCATGGGCCATTCCCCTCAGCCGTCCCCAGATCAAAACATCGCCGCTTGCGCTCACCGACGCGCCAGGGTTCACATCGCCCACCACCAAGAGGGCTCCCTCCACTTTGATCTGCTCGCCCGAGCGGATTGTGCCGCGGTGAACATGCACCGGCCGGTTGTTCAGCTCCTGCGAGGGTTCGACGTCCACAGCCGGTTCTTCCAGCCGGCACGACCAGCCCAAGGCGCGCCCCGCCACAAAGGTGGTGGGCTCGCAGCAGCGCAGCAGGCTGAGTGCCAGCCCGACGGCCTGCAGCTGCAGTGCAATCCGTTCGAGCACCTGCTGCCCCAACGGCCAGTCCCCGCACTCCAGCTCCAACAAGCCAGACGGCGGGTCAGCTCCTAGGGCATGACGCACCAGTTCGCCAGGGTCCTCACCAAGCTGCAACGGGCCCAGCTCAAGCCGATGGGGCCAGCCGCTGGCCGGTGCGGGGATCAGTCGGGCGACCATCGCGGGATCCTTGCGCGCACAAACTAGAGCTCCTGCTTCAGTGCGCCATGGACTGTCCAGCCGCCACGGTGTTCTGCGATTTCGATGGCACGGTCACCAGCATCGATACCTTTGATCTGGTGGCTGATGCCGTGGCCCCGGAGCGCTGGGCGGAGCTGAAAAGTCAACTCTTTGGTTTCGAGATCAACCTGCGGGAGGGCATGGCCCGTTTGGCTGAGGTGCTGCAGCCACAGGATCTTGAGGCGATGGTCAAGCGGATGCAGGGAATCGAGCCAAGGCCGGGTTTCCTGCCGTTTCTTGATCAGCTGGAGGCCGCCGGTCTTCCATTTGTGCTGGTCTCCGGTGGGCTGGTGCCGTTGGTGGAGGTGGTGCTCGGTCCCCATCGGCAGAAGTTGCATCAGCTGGTTGCTGCTGACGTGCGACCCCATCCCGCTGGCTGTCTGGAGTTCCATTGCGCCTTCAGCAGCGAGGAGGAGCTGGTGGCCAAGGCCAAGGTGATTGAGCGCTATGGCTGCGGTCGCAGCGTTGTCATCGGCGATTCGATCACCGATCTGCGTATGGCGGAGGCGGCAGACCTGGTGTTTGCTCGGGCGCCGCTGTGTGACTGGCTTGAGCAGCGGGGTGTCCCCCATTACCGCTGGCAGGATTTTGGCGATGTTGCAGCTGTGCTCAGAGATGAGGGCCTGCTTGCTGCAACTGCTGCCTGAGCTCGTCGCGCACTTCCCGCGGGTGCATCAGCCAGGCCAGCTCCTGAGGATGGCTGAGGCTTTCCACCAGGGGAGAGACCTGCTCGAGGGCTTGCAATTGCTGGCCATCCCACAGCCTTAGACCCCCGACGTAGGGGCTATAGCCGGTGCTACGCCGTTCCCTAAGACCGCAGCAGAGCTCTGGATCAAGGCCGGCGCTGCGGGCCAGCCGCTGGGCCAGGGCCAGCACCTCCAACCGTTGGCCGCGATCGAGCCCGCGTACGTCAGTGGCCTGCAGCAGTCGCCGCTCCAGCAGACGCCCGCAAAGTTCCTGCAGCTGCGGTGGTCCCTCGTCGCGCCAGCGCAACAGGTGATAGCCCGTGCGCAGATCATCATTGGCCAGGTAGGTGGAGGTTTCGAGCCCCTCGCTGTGCCAGATCCAGCGTTCCATTACCGCATCAGCGAACAGCTCGCCGGGGCTGAGGCGGCGTGCCTGCACCACGATCTGCTGCAGCAGCCAGTTGCAGACGATGTTGAGTCTGTGGTTGTAGACCGAGCTGTACATCAGTGAGCGCACCACTAGGTAGTGCTCAACCGCTGTGCGACCGCGGGGATGCAGGGCCAGCTGGCCATCGGGGGCGAGGGTGAGCGCTGCGATCAGCCGGTCAAGATCCAGCTGGCCGTAACTGGTGCCGGTGCTGTAGCTGTCGCGGCGCAGGTAATCCAGCCGATCGCAGTCCAGCTGGCTGCTCACTAGCGCCTTGGCAGCCGGGTGCGGTGCGCGGCCATGCTCCAGCAGCTCCGCTACGGCCGCCGCAGTTCCTGGTGCCCAGTGCTCCAATGGCCCGCTCAGGTCGTCTTGCTCCTGCACCAGGCGTGCGGACCAGGTTTCGTGGTGCATGCCGAACATCTCCTCACCGGAGTGGCTCAAGGGGGCATGGCCCACGTCATGCAGCAGGGCAGCGCCGTAGACCAGGCCGCGGTGCTGGGCGAGGTCGGGTTGCAGGCGCTCAAGGTGGGTCAGGGCACGGCGGGCCAGGTGCAGCACGCCGATCGAATGGGTGAAACGGCTGGATTCGGCGCCGTGGAAGGTGAGAAAAGCTGGCCCTAGCTGACGAATGCGACGTAGTCGCTGAAAGGCGGGCGCATCGATCAGATCGATCACCATGGCCTCGGCTGGCACGTTGCGATCCAGCACGATCTCGCCGTGGAGCGGATCGTGGTACGAGCGGCGGCTCACGTGGTGACCTGGCGCTCCAGGCGGGCTACTGCAGTGCGCAGCCAGCTGTCTTCGTCGCTGCCGATGGTGCTGCCGCTGGGCTCGGGCCCTTCCAAGGGCTGATCCGGCTCAAGCCCTAATCCCTGGATCGGTCGACCATTTGGGGTGAGGTAGCGGGCCACAGTCACCGCCAGGCCGCTGCCATCGCCAAGGGGCACCAGCGTTTGAATCTCGCCTTTGCCGAAGCTGGTGCTGCCTAGGAGCTCCGAGCGGCTGTTGTCCTGAAGGGCCCCGGCAAGGATTTCACTGGCGCTGGCGGTACCGCCGTTGATCAAGGTGACCATCGGTCCGGCGTAGAGGGTGCCCGGGTTGGCGGGGCGCTGTTCGGCGATGCCGTTGCGGTCCTGGGTTTCGACGATGACATCGCCGGCCAGCAGGTCATCAGCCACAGCTAGGCCGGCGTTCACCAGGCCACCGCTGTTGTTGCGCAGATCAAGCACTAGACCTTCGATCTCTTTGGCCTGAAGGGCTTCGATGGCCTCACGTACTGCATCAGGCACTGGTTCGCTGAACTGGTTGATGCGCAGATACCCGAAGGTGTGATCACCGCTGCGCAGGCGGCGGCTGCGCACGGGACGCAGGTCCACCGGCCGCCGCTCGAGATCAAGGCTGCGCTCTTTACCGCCAGGGCTGAGCACTTCGAGATGGACTGTGCTGCCTGGGCTGCCTCGCAGTAGTGCCGCACTGGCATCGAGGCCCAATTCGCGCGTGTTCTGGCCGTTGATTGAACGCAGCACGGTGCCATCAATCAGCTCGGCTTCTGCCGCTGGGGAGTCCTCCACCGGGGCGATCACCACCACCGCACCGTCGCCGGGCTCCAGACCCAGCTGTAGGCCGATGCCGCTGACTGTGCCTTTGGTGGCCGCCTCCAGCTGGCCGTAGGACTCAGGCCGCAGCAGGCGGGTGTAGGGGTCACCAATGGGGGCAAGCATGCCGTCAATGGCGTCGTAGGCCTCGACGCGGTTCTGAATTTGCTTCTCGAGGGCTTTCTGACGCAGGCGCCTCCAGGGGATCCCCTCGAAGCTTGGATCGACATAGCTCTCGTTCACCAGGCGCCAGACATCAACCACCAGGCTCTGGTCATCGCTGAGGGCAAAGGCGCTCTGGCCCAGTGGTAGGCCCAAAAGTGCCACCATCAGAAGCCCCATCAGGGCTCGATGCAGCCGCCGCCCGGTGCGTAACAGGATCACGGAGACCTCAGCACTATCAGTAGACTCTCGCCACCACCCGCTCCCGGGCAACCCTTCTCCCCCGAATGGCGAACTCTTCCCCCGTCTACGACTGGTTCAACGAACGCCTTGAGATCGGGGACATCGTGGACGATGTCTCCTCTAAGTACGTTCCGCCCCACGTCAACATCTTTTATTGCCTGGGTGGCATCACCCTGGTGTGCTTTCTGATTCAGTTCGCCACCGGGTTTGCAATGACTTTCTATTACAAGCCGACGGTCGTCGAGGCCTATACCTCTGTCCAGTACTTGATGACGGATGTCAGCTTCGGTTGGCTCATCCGTTCGGTGCACCGTTGGAGCGCCAGCATGATGGTGCTGATGCTGATCCTGCACGTCTTCCGCGTGTATCTGACTGGCGGCTTTAAGCGTCCCCGAGAGCTCACCTGGGTGACCGGCGTCACCATGGCGGTGATCACTGTTTCCTTTGGTGTGACCGGCTATTCCCTGCCCTGGGACCAAGTCGGCTATTGGGCCGTGAAAATTGTTTCTGGTGTTCCCGCAGCTGTGCCTGTGGTGGGCGATTTCATGGTCGAACTGCTGCGTGGTGGTGAAAGCGTCGGTCAATCAACCCTGACGCGCTTCTATTCGCTCCACACCTTTGTGCTGCCCTGGCTTCTTGCCGTTTTCATGCTGGCTCACTTCCTGATGATTCGTAAGCAAGGTATTTCGGGTCCCCTCTGATCGGCGGCTTTCTACGTAGTCTTCTTTCAATACGGTCTCTCTACATTTTTTCCTCTCATGCACATCCTTAAGGAACCAGATCTGAACGATCCCAAGTTGCGCGCCAAGTTGGCCAAGGGCATGGGCCACAACTATTACGGCGAGCCTGCCTGGCCCAACGATCTGCTCTATATCTTCCCGGTGGTGATTCTGGGCACCATTGCCTGCTTAGTGGGTCTGGCTGTTCTCGATCCGGCGATGCTCGGAGATAGGGCTGATCCCTTTGCTACGCCGCTCGAGATCTTGCCTGAGTGGTACCTGTACCCCGTTTTCCAGATCCTGCGCGTGGTGCCCAACAAGCTGCTGGGTATTGCTCTGCAGACCATGATCCCCCTGGGTCTGATGTTGGTGCCCTTCATCGAGAGCTTCAACAAGTTTCAGAACCCCTTCCGCCGTCCGGTGGCCATGGCGATGTTCCTGTTCGGCACTGTCGTAACCATCTACCTCGGTATTGGCGCTTGCCTGCCCATCGATAAGTCCCTCACCTTGGGTCTGTTCTGAGCAGAGCTCTAACAGCTAATTGATCAATAATCCTTCAGGAAGCTCGTCTGCTCGTCAGGCGAGCTTCCTTCTTCTTTGCCCTCATCGTGAAATGACAGCCGCAGGCTGCCCGTTTCATCGAGGTCGAGCAGTTTGACGTCCTGTGGTGCACGCCGCATCAGATGGTGCAGCAGGAGGAAGCCGACAATGGTCCAGGTCTGGTTGATGCGGGCCTGCTGGCCGACCCAGGTGCCGGTGGGCCCATCGAAATATTCAGCCCATTGCTGCCGCGGTAGTTGATTGAGCTGTTGCCAGTAGCACTCTTCCAGCATCGTTCGGGTCTGACCCAGCAGCAGCATGTCGTCGTTGGGATGCAAGCGCTGGTGCATCAGCACTGCTGCAGCCATTGGCCAGAGCAGGCTCGGCCAGTGGCCTCCGTTGTGGTAACTCCAGGGCCAGTTCTTGGGATCCATGCCGGTATTGGTGATCCATTCGTCTTGCTCCATCGGTGGGTGGCAGATGCGCATGGGCATCTCCGCCATCAGGTGGTCACGGTTGTGGATTACCAATCGGAACAAGGCCAGCTGCTGCGGACCGGTCAGCAGTCCAAAGAGTGAACCCAGGGAATTGCCGAGGCTGTAGAAGCGGAAGTCCGGTCGGCCTGTGCGCATATTGCCGATCAGGTAGCCGCCGCGGTCATCAAGCCACTCCTGCAGCCAGTGGGGAATGACTTCCGGCTGCACGTTGAATTCATTGCGGGACTGGTGCTCGCCGTACTGCTCGGTCGGTCGNCGCCGCAGCACCTGCATCGTCTTGCCAGTCACCCAGTAGTGGTTGAGCAGATAGACCCGCAGGTCCCGCATCCAGGTGCGGGTGAGTTCCAAGCGCTGCTGGATCAGCGGTCCCCCNTGGCCCTGGCCATCCACCAGTCCCATCAGCTGGCAGCAGCTTTTGAGGCAGCCGAATAACAGCACCTCGACTTCCAGCGGTGCGCCCCAGACATCCATGGGGCGATCAATCATGAAGGCGCANTCNGGNACGAANAGNACNGGCGGCTCGTAGAAGCTGGGCTGCAGCACAAGATCCAGCAGGAGCTGCACCGCTCGTTGCACCTTGGGGCTGGNGCCGTAATCGCGATCACCACTGGCGCGCACATACATCCAGCACAGCACCGGCCACCACANCGAGGCATCGACGGAGGTGATGCGCCCGATCGAGCGCTGGCCGTAGTCCGCCAAGATCTGGCCATCTTCCTCAACGAAGCTCGTNGGGAACACGCCTCGGGTGCGATACGAGCGGCTCTGCAGCTCCAGGCAGAGATCGAGGAAGTGACGGACGGTCTGGAANCGCCCCCGCANNAGCAGGTAGACCATCACCGGCACGTTGTCGCGCAGGAAGATCTCGCCGTAGTTCAGCTCACTGTTGTTGAGGTTGCTCTCGAGGGCCGCCACCGCCCCGGCCAGCTGACCTCGCACCGGCACCAGGGTCTGCTCAAACAAGGCCTCCGCCTGACTCACCACCTCGGCTTCTCCCGAGTTGGGACGGGTGGTGTTCTCGCCTCTCGACCGCGAGCGATGCATCCTGGCCATCGCCTCAGCAGTTATGCGCTNCGTTCAAGCTAGACAGCGCTTGGCTTCAGTGCCAGATCTGCGAACTGCTGCACCGCAGGCCATCGATCAGCAATGCTTTCCGGGTTGCCTGGACGCTGGCAGCCGCAGACCTGCAGACCTGCCTCAGCGGCGGCAGCCAGTTCAGCGTTGCTGTCGCTGACAAANAGNANGGTTGCTGGAGTCAGGCCCAGATCAGCGCAGAGAGCGATGTAGCTGCTGTTCTGNCGTTTGGGCCCGAGCTTGGTGTCATACCAGCGCTCAAAGTGATCTCGCAGATCCCCTGCGTTGGTATGGCCATACAGCAGCTGCTGGGCCTGCACCGAACCCGAGGAGTAAACCGCCAGCCTGAGTCCCTGCCCNCGCCAGGCGACCAGCGCTGGTGCCACATCGGCAAACAAAGGTGCGAGTAGATCGCCGTTGCTGTAGCCATCAGCCCAGATCTGCCCTTGTAGATCNTTGAGCGGGGTGAACTTGCGGTCCTGGGTGATCAGCCACTGCAAATAGGNCACCGTTGCCGTGGGCTGGCGTCGNTGCGGTAACGGTGGCGCGGTGGGGTCGCTCTCCTTGGCCCAGGCGGCCCANACNAGGTGCAGCAGCTCTTGAAGCGCGGCTGTTTCGCCGTGNCGCTGCAGATGCGCCTGCAGATGATTGGCGGCATAGGGGAACAGGATGGCCGCGACGAAATCGACCGGGCAGGTGGTGCCTTCAATGTCGAGGACAACAGCGCTGAGCGCTGAAAATTCGATCACGGTTCCACCCCAAGCCCTTGCAGCAGCAGCTGGCGCCAGCGCTGCTCCAGCAAAAATTCGAGAATCTGCAGATGCCGATTGGCGGCAAAAAGATCCCTGCCCCAGGCGTAAAGGCCGTGGCCAGCGATCAGCAGGCCCTGGGGCGCAGTCGCCAGCCGTGGNGCTGCTGCNGCACTGAGGCGCTGCAGGTCCTGGTCATTGGCCAGCACAGGTAAACCCACACTGCAGGCATGGGTTTNGATGGATTCNAGGCCCTTGAGCATCTCTAGATCCTCAAGGATCAGCTCGCCGCGGGGTAGAGCCCATTGGGAGAGCAAGGTGCCGGCCTGGGAGTGGCTGTGCAGCACCGCNTTGGCGCCGGTGCCTTTGACGATCTCCAGATGCAGCATGGTTTCAGCGCTGGCACGGCCTTGGCCCTCCAGCACTTGGGTTGCTTCATCCACAACGATCAGATCGGTCTNAGCGACTTGGCCTTTGTCCACACCGCTTGGGGCCATNAGCAATTGCAGTGGCTGCCGCTGCAGCACGCAGCTGAAGTTGCCGCCGGTGCCATCGCACCAGCCGCGGCGGTGCACATCNCTCATGACGGCTACCAGCTGCTGGCTCAGCTCTGACACGTAGGGCACCAGTGGCTGCTGCGACCCCCCAGTGTGTCCCGGCGTAGCTCGGTGCCGCAGCGGCGGCAGGGCTGGCCGCTGCGTCGGTAGACCCAGGCCTGACCGCCGTAATTGCCGTTGGTACCCGTGAGGTCTCGGAAGTCACTGAAGGTGGTGCCGCCGGCACCGATGCTCTGCTCAAGCACCTTCACCAGGGCGTCCCGCAGGGCCTCAAGCTGGGCCAGGTTCAGGCGTCCAGCCGGGGTATGGGGGCGGATGCCGGCCATGAATAGGCTTTCATCGGCATAGATGTTGCCGACTCCGGCCACGAGGGCCTGATCGAGCAGGGCATTTTTGATCGGCCGGNTGGAGCCCTTNAGGCGCTGGCGCAGATAGGGGGCGGTAAAGGAATCGCTGAACGGTTCTGGCCCCAGCCGTGTCAGGCCGGTGATNACCTCCTCGGTGACCGTGCCCAGGGGCACATGCCAGAGCTCACCAAAGGAACGCACATCGACAAAGCGGAGCTCTCGTCCCTCGCCGTGGAAACGCACGCGGGTGTGACTGCAGGGGGGCTTCTCGCCTGCACTCAGCCACTGGAACTGACCGGTCATGCGTAGGTGTGCTCCTAGCTCGCCGGCGGGTTCACCATCGCGTTCGAGATCGGCGATGAGGTATTTGCCGCGACGTCGCCAGTCGGCAAGGATGCAGCCAACCAGGGCAGCGGCAAAGCCTTCAGGATCGCCCTTAGGCGCAGCAACAGCTCGACTGCGTAGGACTTCTACGCGGTCAATACAAAAACGGCCCACCTGCAGCGCTAAGCCGCGGCGAACCGTTTCGACTTCAGGAAGTTCGGGCACCCGCGCTCAGGCGGGCTCGAGCTCGGTTTCGGCGAAGTTGTTGGTGTTGATGCCGCCGTCTACGCCGGAGAAGCCGTTGTAGTTGACCTTTTCAAAGCGAACCACCACTGGGTAGCGGATGCCTGATTTGTCGATGGAGGCCACCGTGCCCACCTCGTTGAACCAGTAGGACTCTGGACGCTTGATGCGCACCTTGGCGCCGCGTGAAATCGCCATCTCGGGACGGAAGGGATCGGTCGACCTGAAACTTACCTGCGGCACTCCATCTCGCCGGTGAGCCGTCATGATTCGTCGCGGCCCATGCTTTTCCACCCGTGGTTGTCTCTCCTGCTCTGGAACCGCCGGCTCTCAACCTCGACCTGCCCGATCCGGACCAGGACGACATCAGCAGCATGGAGTTCCATGCACGGCTTGAGCAGGCCTGGGAACTCTGTGATCGCTTTGATTTGCAGACCGAGATCTGGCGCGGCCGCATCCTGGCGGCGGTGCGCGATCGCGAAAAGCGTGGCGGTGAGGGTCGCGGCGCCGGCTTTCTGCAGTGGCTGCGGGAGCGTGAGATCAGCAAGACCCGTGCCTACAGCCTGATCCAGCTGGCCGAATCGGCTAACAGCTTGGTGGGAGATGGCTTGCTGGAGGAAGGGTGTGTCAACAACTTCTCCAAGCGAGCCTTTCTTGAGACGGCCCAGGCCGACCCAGAGGTGCAGCAGCTGATCAGTGAGGCGGCTAACGAGGGTCAGCAGATCACGCGCAAGCAGGTGCGCCGCCTGACGGACGAATTCACGGCGGCCACCAGTCCCCTGCTGCCTGATGAGATTCGCGAGCGCACTCAGCAGAACCTGCTGCCCCCCAAGGCAGTGGCGCCTCTGGTCCGTGAACTGGCCAAGTTGCCAGAACCGCAGCAGGACGACCTGCGCAGGGTGCTGCGGGAGGAGCCGGAGCTCGACCGCATCAAGGATGTGACCTCCACTGCTCGCTGGCTCACCAAGGCGTCTGAGGCGGGTATGGCAGTGCGGGCGCTGCAGCACGACAGCATCGATTTGGAGAAGGCGATGCAGGAAGCCCAGCGCCTTGACATGCTTGGTCTGGTGGCCGATGTGGTCGGTCAGGCGCAGCAGCTGGAGCAGGCCGTGCTCAAGCTGCACACCAGCTGGCGCCGGCTGGGGGGACTACATGAGCGGCTCTGGTTAGAGAGCGGGAGCAGCACCCCATATCTGCGCAGCTTGCTGCAGGGCCTTGAGAGTCTCAGTGGCAGCAACCTGCGCGTCTCGCTCGGGGAGCTGGCCGGTGGCAAGCGGCTGCGGCTGCAGTTGGTGGAGGAGAACGCTGATCAGCTTGAGGCGCCGCCTTATCAGCAGGTCGCCTGAAGCGGCCCCTTGCCGGTCAGGAGTCAACCGGTACCGTCCTGTTGTGAAGGAATTCAACGCTGCGCCGCAGGCTGAGACGGATCTGCTGCAGGCCACGCTGCAGCAGGCGTTTGGCTACGACGGCTTCCGTCCCGGGCAGCGGGAGGTAGTGGAAGCCCTGTTGGCCGGTCGCGACTGCATGGCGGTGCTGCCCACCGGTGCAGGTAAATCGCTTTGCTATCAGCTTCCAGCCGTGGTGCGCCGCGGGGTGGTGGTGGTGATTTCACCGCTGGTGGCGCTGATGCAGGACCAGGTGGCCCAGCTCAGTCGCCGCGGTATCGCTGCAGCCTGCCTGCATGGGGGCATGAATCCCCAGGAGCGGCTGCAGCTGCGTCAGCGGCTGGAGAAGCGGGACTTGCGGTTGCTGTACCTGGCTCCTGAGCGATTGCAGGGGGAGGCCAGCCGCCGCCTGATCGAGGATCTGGTCGATCAGGGGCAGCTTGTGGCTCTGGCGGTGGATGAAGCCCATTGCATCAGTGCCTGGGGTCATGACTTCCGACCTGACTACCGGCGCCTTGGCAACCTGCGGCGGCTCTGCCCTGGAGTGCCTCTGGTGGCCCTCAGTGCCACGGCTCCGCCGCGTGTGCGGGCTGACATCATTCGCTTGCTGCAATTGCGCCGGCCGCTGATTCAGGTGCGCTCCGCCCAGCGGCGCAACCTGCGTTATCAAATGCTGCTGCGACCCGCTGAGCCGCTGCCGCTGGTGCTGGAGCAGGCCCGCTCAGCCCGTGGTGCTGTGCTGATTTACAGCCGCACTCGCCGTGGCGTGGAGCGTTGGGCCGCCCAGTTGCGTGAGGCGGGGTTGCCAGCTTTGGCGTATCACGCCGGGATGGATGCTGAAAGTCGCCTGGAAGCGCTGCAGCGCTTTCAGCAGGAACCGAATCCGGTGTTGGTGGCCACCGTTGCTTTTGGCATGGGGGTCGACCGCCCCGATGTGGGACTGGTGCTGCACCTGGATCTACCCTCCAGCCCCGAGGGTTATCTGCAGGAATCCGGCCGGGCCGGTAGGGACGGCGAGCCTGCCGATGTGGTGATGCTCTACGGCGATGGAGATCGCGGCAGTTTGGCCTGGACGATCCGCGCCAGCCGTGATGCTTCTGCCGAGCAGCGCGGTCGACAGGCCCAGAGCCAGATGCGGTTGATGGAGTCGGTGGCCGAAGGCTCTGGCTGCCGTCAGCAGGCCCTGCTGCTGGCGGTCGGTGAGCTGGCGGAACCCTGCGGCAGCTGCGATCGCTGCATGACACCTGCGGTATTGCATGACGGACAGGCCGATGCTGTTCCTCTGCTTGTGGCTCTGTCCGAAGCGCCTAAAGGTCTTGAGGCCGCTGATCTAGCGGCGGACCACGCCAATGAGGAATCCCCTGCTCCGCTGTGGCGTTGGCGTCTGCGGCGGCTGGTGGAAGCCGAACTGGTCAATGAAGATGACAGTGGTAAGCGGCTTTGGATCACCACAGCCGGGCAAGCCTGGCTGCGGCGACCCCGGCCCTTGCGTTGGCCCGAGCCGCCTTCTGCGTTGTTGGATCAGCCCTTGGCCAGCTCGGGATCGAGGCAAGCGGCTTTGACTAGATCACGCTCGAAGTCTTCTGAAGGGGCCTCCCAGGTTTTCCAGGCACCTCCAGGCCCAGTGACGTTGAGCTTGCGGGCGCCGCAGTTGACGGCGACATAGAGGGGCTGGCCTGCTTTGTTCAGGCTGGGTGCCACCAGACTGCCGGCCATGCTGCGCCAGTTGTTCCAGTCCACCTGGAGCGGACCGTAATAGCGCCAGTCAGCACTGGCGGTTTTTTTGGCCAGCACTTGAGGCTCCTTGGCCTTGTCGGCCGGAGTGGTTGCAGTGGTGGTCTTGGCTTCTGGAGCGGTGCGGCTGCGGATGGCCAGATCGCCTGAGGATGTGGATACCGACGTGGTGCCAGCGGGCAGCTTGATGGCTGTGCCGATCTTGATCTTGTTGGGGTTTGTGATCCCGTTGATGCGGATCAGGGTCTTGAGCGGAACGCCGTAAAGGCGCGACACCGCGGAGAGGGTCTGCTTGGGCTTCATCACGTGAACCGCCTCCTGCGCGCGAAGGGGGAGGGCCGCTGCAACCAGCAGCAACGCCAGCAGGGATTTACGCATGACCAGCGAATAATTGGTGGTCGCACCATAAGCAGTGAGAGCGGCGATGCCAGCCCCTGTGTGCCCCTATCTCAGCCGAGTAGGCGGCGCAACAGTGACAATCGATTTCCGTACGGGGGATAACGCCAGGCCAGGTCAAGAGCAAAGGGTCTCTCCATCACCGCTCGCTGGTTGGACAGCCCGATGAAGCCTGTCTCGCCGTGGCAACGTCCAATGCCGCTGGGCCCCACCCCACCGAAGGGCAGTCCGGGCACCCCGGCATGAACGATGACGTCATTGAAGACCACTCCGCCGGATTGGCTTGCTTGCAGCACGCGCCGCCTGGCGGCCTTGCTGCGGCTGAAGAGATACAACGCCAGCGGCTTGGCTCTGCCACGGATGAACTCCAGGGCCTGCTCTAGATCGTCGACCTGGAGCAACGGCAGAATCGGTCCAAAGATCTCCTCCTGCATCAGGCCCCCTGCCGGATCGCCCTCTACCAGGGTGGGGGCGATGTAGCGCTGCTCCCGCTCCCGTTCACCGCCTTTGAGCACGGTGGCGTTCTGCAGTAGCCCGTCGAGGCGATCGAACTGGAAGGTGTTCACCACCCGGCCGAAATCCACTGACTGCCGGGGATCTGCTCCGTAAAACTCATCGATGGCCTCGGCCAGGGCCGTTTCCAGGGGCTGGCGCATGGCGGGGGTCACCAGCACGTAATCCGGCGCGACGCAGCTCTGGCCGGAATTGAGAAAGCGGCCCCAGGCGATCCGCCGCGCGCTGACCTGCAGATCAGCGTCATCGAGAACGATGCAGGGGCTCTTGCCTCCCAGCTCCAGGGTTACTGGCATCAGCTGCTCAGCGGCAGCCTTCATCACCTCCCGTCCGATGGCGGTCCCCCCGGTGAAGAACACATGGTCAAACGGCTGACGCAGGAGGGCTTGGGCCGTTTCCGGTCCCCCTTGCTGGAGTTGCACCACCTCCGGGGCGAAGTGGCGCGGCAGGGCCTCCGCGATCAATTCCGCCACCGCAGGGGCGTGTTCCGACGGCTTGAGCATCGCGGTATTGCCCGCAGCCAGGGCTGTGACCAGCGGCCGCAGCAGCAGCATGAAGGGGTAGTTCCAAGGCCCCAGGATCAGCACCGTGCCTAGCGGCTCGTACTGCACCCAGGCGCGGCCGGGCTTCTGGACAGCTGGCAGCGCTATGGGCCTTGGCGCCATCCAGCGGCGCAGCTGCTGCTTGGCCAGCTTGAGCTCACCGTTGATGCCGGCCACCTCAAAGAAGGCTTCCACTGCTGGTTTGCCCAGATCACGGGCTAATGCGGCCTGCAGGGGCTCAGCCAGCTCTTGGACCATCGCCTCTAGGCGCCCCAGTTGCTCCAGCCGCCAAGCCAGGGGCTTGGTGTGGCCCTGTTCCACCAGCTGTTGCATGGCGCTCAGCGTGGCCATGGACCTGCGGCAACTAGAGCGCATGCTGAACGCTGGGAGGGGTTCACCGTGATCGATGCCAGCCCTCAGGCCTCAAAGGCGGGGGAAACCGATGCTGGTGAAGCGTCTTTGTGTTGATGAAGTCGCTCCAATTAGATGACGTCTTGACTGTTCAAGCCGTGAAATCAGAGTGTTGAAAATGAAGTCTTGTCGGCGAGGGGTGGTGCAACCCCGCTCGCTCGGTAAGCCCTTGACGAGAATTGAACTCGTGACCTCTCCCTTACCAAGGGAGTGCTCTACCGCTGAGCTACAAGGGCATGTGGAAGGTGGGCCGGGTTGGA
>NHBY01000013.1 GCA_002168155.1 Synechococcus sp. TMED19
CGGGGCATTGGTACGTGTACCTGACCTATGGCATACACCACTGCGTGAATGTGGTGACAGGCCCCGATGACTGGGCCAATGGGGTGTTGCTGCGCGCCATCGCTTTGCCCCAGGAGCCGTCACGGGTCGCGGCAGGCCCTGGCTTGTTGGCGCGCCGATTCGGTATTGATCTGAGCCACAACGCTCAACCGGTCGCGGAAGGTACGGGCCTTTGGCTAAGCGAAGCGAGCGAGCCACCAGGTGTGTTGATTGAGAGCGCCCGAGTTGGCATCAAGCAGGGGTTGGATTTGCCCTGGCGTTGGCTGTTGGCGGGACATCCGAGTCTCAGCAAACCGGTGGTGCCGCTGCAGCCCAGATCAGATTGAACCCTTACTTTGGAGGTGATCGCCCGTCCTCCCCTGAGCCGCTGGAGCTACCGCCATGTGCTCGACCTGGCTGCCTTCAGCCAGGAGGACTACGCCACCGTGCTGGAACTCGCCAATCGCTTTCGGGCCCTACCCATGAGTGGTCCTCGGCGTTTGCCTGCTCTGCAGGGCCGGTTGGTGACGACGCTCTTCTTTGAGCCCAGCACGCGGACACGCAGCAGTTTTGAGTTGGCGGCGCGGCGCTTGTCCGCCGATGTGCAGAGCTTCTCGCCAGCCAGCAGCGCTTTAGCCAAAGGCGAAAGCCTGCTCGATACCGCTCGCACTTATGTCGCCATGGGCTCCGACGTGCTGGTGGTTCGCCATGGCTGCTCCGGTGTGCCGGCGTTGCTGGCGAGAGATCTTGAACGAGCCGGTTGCAAGGTGGCGGTTCTCAATGGTGGTGATGGGTTGCATAGTCATCCCAGTCAGGCCTTGCTGGATCTCTTCACCCTGGCGCGTCACTTCAACCCTGACGCCCCCGGATTAGAAGCACTACAGAGGCGCCGCATCGTGATTGTTGGCGATCTTCTGCACTCGCGGGTGGCACGCTCCAATCTCTGGGCCCTGACAGCCTGTGGGGCTGATGTGGTGCTTTGCGGGCCTGAGAGTCTTTTGCCGCAGGGCTTTGAGCAGTTCGTATCAGCCCCACCTCCCGGTCAACAGCTAGATCCTGTGCCGCAACGGGGCTCGCTGCGGTTGGAGAGAGATCTTGATCGCGCCCTCGAGGGTGCTGATGCCGTGATGACTTTGCGTTTGCAGAAAGAGCGCATGCGTCATCACTTGATCACGAGTCTCGATGCTTATCACCGTCGTTATGGCCTCAACCACGAACGTCTGCAGGTCTGTGGCAAGACAGTGCCCGTGCTGCATCCTGGCCCGGTGAACCGCGGGGTCGAGCTCAGCGGCGATCTCCTCGATGATGCAAGCGTCTCCCTGGTGGAAGAGCAGGTGCGCAACGGGATCCCGGTGCGCATGGCCCTGCTGTATCTGATGGCTGCTACCGAGGATGGGTGACTTTCAGGAGTGCGTCTCCGCGGTTTCCTGATCAGATTCACGGAAGTTCTCGATCGCTTTGGCCATGGTGCTGCCGACATCAGCGATCGAGGGCTCGTTGTTGAGCCCCATTGGGAAGGGGGCTGACCCCCCCTCAAGGCCAACGTGCTGACTTGGCATTCCGGTCAGCAGTAGGGAGCTGCGCTGCTGCGAGACGATGGCCCAGAGCCACTTGATCAGCAGCGAGACGCGGTTCTCTTCATCCGGCATGAAGGCCAGGTGGGCGATGGCCCACAGCACCCATGCTGGT
Source organism: Synechococcus sp. TMED19 (assembly GCA_002168155.1). Taxonomy (GTDB): domain Bacteria; phylum Cyanobacteriota; class Cyanobacteriia; order PCC-6307; family Cyanobiaceae; genus RCC307. The sequence continues at coordinate 1,708 of NHBY01000013.1, forward strand.
TTGCCGGACAGCTTGATGCCGCGAAGGTCTGCCACCGCTCCTAGGCGGCTGAGCACAGCCATGCTGCCGAAGTCAAACCAGGCAAACGGTTTGTGCTGGCGCCCTTCAAGGGTGGCGCGGATGTCCTTGGCCACCCAGCCGCCCATCTGAGTGGCTGGGCCAGCCATGCCTGGTAGAGGCTTGCCGTCGCGGGTGTGTTTGTAGCTGCAGAGATCACCCACGATGCGAATCTCGGGGTGATTCGGGATTGAGAAGTCCGATTGCACCAGGACCCGGCCGCCGCGATCTACCTCGCAGCCGGTGCTCTCAGCCAGCTTGCGGCCCAGGTGGGATGCCCGCACACCGGCGGTCCAGAAGACATTGGCCGCCTCGATCTTGTGATCGCCCTCGGGGGTTCCCACCAGCACCTCGCCAGGGACTATCGATTGCACGCGTCCATGGAAGAACAGCTCAACCCCCATGGCTTCCAGCTCACTGGCGGCGGCCGCGGAGCATCCCTCCGGCATGGCCCGCAGCACCCGATCGCCGGGGTCCACGACGATGATGCGAGCGGTGGTGGGATCAAGCTGCCTAAATTCCCGCGCCATCGCTTTCCGCATTAGCTCCGAGAGGGCTCCCGCGAGTTCGCAGCCGGCAGGACCGCCGCCCACAATTACGACGGTTTGCAGGAAGCGGCGCTCCTGAGGATCTGGGGTCTGCTCGGCTTGCTCAAGCGCCATCAGCACGCGGCGACGGATCTCTTCGGCGTGCTCAAGGATCTTCATTGGCGGGGCGATGCCGCGCCAGTCCTCATGGCCGAAGAAGGTGCTGCCTGAGCCGGTGGCCAGGATCAGATGGTCGTAAGCCATCGCCTTGCCGTTGAAGATGATCTCCTTGGCATCAGGCTGAATTTCCGTGACTTCACCGAGTAGCACCTGCACATTGCGCTGGGCGCCCACCAGCTGTCGCAGGGGCGTGGCCACATCACCGCGGGAGACCAACCCTGTCGCCACCTGATACAGCAGTGGCTGAAAGAGGTTGAAGTTGCGTTTGTCGATCAGTGTGACGCGCACGTCAGCACCTTTGAACGATTTGCAGGCTTTGACGCCGGCAAAGCCGCCACCGACGATCACCACATGGGGCTTGCCGCGCAGCTCTTCAGTGGGCGGCTCAAGTTCCAGGAAGAATCGCTCTTTGCTGGCGGTCATGACGCGCGGGGGGCTCGACATCCACAAGGTATGGATGCAGCAGGAAAATGGGATAAACGACCCTTTAAACGCTGGTTTTGATCCCCTCCAGCAGTAGGCCGTAGATCACTCCCATGCGCGCCATGTCCAGCAGGGCAAGGGACAGCTTGTTGCCGCCGCGGTGTAGCAAGGGTCGTCGTGCACGGATTGCCAGCTCCGAGGCACTCACCACCACCAAGGCTCCAACCGGGTCAATGATCATCAGTACACCGGCCACCGAGCCGAGGCTGACGCCAGTACTGAAGCCCCCCAGCAGCACAATCAGCAGCAGTGAAATCCGGCGCCAGGGATTCTCAGCCCACCGCTCCAGGCGCTTGAGGGCATGTCCGCCGTAGCGGTTGAGCCGGGTGTCCTGCATGGGCTGAGTCGCATGGGATTCGGTTTGCGTGCTGTCCAGCTTTTTTCCGCTGCTTGGCGGAAATAAGAGAGGCTGCGATCCACGCCGAACGTGCCCCATGCTTCCCTTCCTTCTGGGGGAACCGCAAGAGCTGCCGGATCCGCCTCTGCCCACCGAGTTGGCAAAGCGTGTGGCTGATACCGAGGAGCCAAGGCTTGAGCTGACTCCGACCCCCGTACGGGATCGTCAGGGCAACCGAATCTGGGATTTGGAGCTCCGGCAGGGGCCGGAGCTGATCCGACGTTGGTCATCTGTCACCGGGCGTCCGTACACCGAAAAGCGAGATCGTTTCAGTCGGCCGGGTAATCATGCGCCATTACCGCCTGGTGCCTACCTCATTGGTGCTCCGATTCGTCTTCACAGTGGTGACCTCTACGAGCTCGGTCGCAGCTGGTTCATTCCCGTTGATCCTCTCTTCTCAACACCGCGAGGGCATTTCGGGATTCATGAGGACGTCAGCCTTGATGGCACGGCCGGTTGCATCGGCCTGGCAGGACGTCGACTCACAGAAGAGGTGACGCAATGGGTGCGATCGGCGGGTGCTCGCTACCTGCTGGTCAAGGACTGATAGGAGAAGAACTGGCGAAGCAAGCCCAGGATCCCCATCACCTAGCCCAGCGCTTCGCCGGACCCTTTATACACAATATGTGGCCTTTTTGGTTGTCAGCTCCACTACATGTAGTGGAGCTGCGCCTGATGATTAGCTCAGGAGCTGGCTTCCTTCGCCGCTGCCTTGCGGCCGCTCTTGCCTTCTAGAAGTTCAAGCAGCGCTTCCATCTGGGCCATCACGCCGCGCACCTCGCCGCTCTCGGGGAGCAGGCCGTCATCCATGACTCCCTGATGCATCTCACGCAGTTCCTGGCGGATGTAACGCAGGTGGCTGACCACCTGTTCTCGCTTGGACTGCGACATAGCTCAAGGTTGAGGTTGGTGATCCTTTGTACCCCATCGGGGGTGCTGGGGGTAAACTCGCGCGCTCAATTTGGCGATGGGCACACGCGCTTCAGCAGACGGCTCGAGAGGGTGAACGGTCGCTCCGGGTACCAGTAACCGTCTTCTCCCTCGAGCGGTTTCTGTTTGGCGAATCCAACTAAGCGGCTGTCCATCGGCTGGCTCAGGCGTCGCACACGGCGTGATCCGCAATCGACTCCATAGACGACCTGCCAGCTGCCGCTGCCATCAAGGCTCAATCTTTCGGTTCGTACGATGCGAATCCGATTGGGTGATGGAGTACTGGGTAGGCGCNGAGGACTTTCCGCACTCCATTCAGGGAGTTGAGTGGTCGTTTCAACGCTGATCAGCTCGATGCGCTCTGAAGCGGTCTCCAATAGAGGCCTGACCTCAGGGGGAATAGTGGCGAGCAGCATGGCAATCATGGCCATGGAGAATAGGGGATTCGAACCCCTGACCTCTGCGGTGCGATCGCAGCGCTCTACCAGCTGAGCTAATTCCCCGGGGAATCATTTCGACGCTACACCTCATGAGCGGACCTGGCCTGATCACTGAGGAGCTTCTGGCTTCCCAGAACGAAGACTCGGTGGCGGCCCTGGCCGAGCGCCTGGAGCAGGACGACTATCCCGGTGCTTTTGACGGTCTCAATGACTGGCATCTGCTGCGGGCGCTGGCGATCCATCGGCCTGAGCTGGTGCGCCCTTATGTGCACCTGGTGGACCAGGAGCCCTTCGACGAGGACTGAATCCATGGCCGCGGCTGACGCTCTTAGCGGACAGCGGATTTTGGTAGCTGTCAGTGGCAGTATCGCCGCCGTCAAGGTGCCTGCTCTGGTCAGCGCGCTGGTCAAGCGGGGCGCTGAGGTGAGATGCCTGCTCTCCCCCAGCGCAGCACAGCTTGTCAGCCCTGTTGCCCTGGCCAGCCTGTCCCGTCAGCCATGCGTCCTGGAACAGGACCAGTGGGATCACAGAAGTCCTAGGCCGCTGCATATTGATTTGGCTGAATGGCCTGACCTGGTGCTGCTGACTCCGCTCAGTGCCACCACCCTCGCCCGGCTGGTGCATGGGCTGTCGGACACTTTGCTCGCAGCCACGGTGATGGCCAGCAGAGCACCGCTGCTTCTGGCCGCAGCGATGAACACCGATATGTGGGAATCCCTGGCTGTTCAGCGCAATTGGCAGCAGGTGCAGCTCGATCGCCGCACCCTGTCCCTGCCTCCTGCCAGGGATGGTCTGTTGGCCTGTGATCGGCGCGGAAGCGGCCGCATGGTCGAACCTGAGCTGATCGAGTTGGCTGCCGAGTCCCTCGCTCTGCACGGGCCATCAAGTGATCTGAGCGGCCGTCGCGTGCTGGTGACAGCCGGCCCCAGCCGCGAATCCCTTGATCCGGCACGCCACCTTTCCAACGCCTCATCAGGGCTGATGGGGGTGCTGTTGGCTCAGGCAGCAAGGCTGCGGGGGGCTGAGGTGACCTTGCTCCATGGTCCATTGGCCGTGCAGGAGGCCTGGCTTGAAGGGGTTTGCTGCAAGAGCTTCACCACCTCGGCAGAGCTCGAGGCCCTGCTGCAGCAGGGTCAACCTCAGGCTGATGCCGTACTGATGGCGGCAGCAGTGGCGGACCAGCGGCTCCGTGAGCCTCTCCGGCACAAGTTGCCTAAGCACCAGTTGCAGCAATGGTTGCTGCAACCCAGCCACTGGGAGCCGGTGCCCGATCTGCTGATGCAGTTGGTGCAGCGGCGCCCACCCGGTCAGATCTTGTTTGGATTCGCCGCTCAGAGCGGCGATGTTCTGGCTGAGGCGGAAGCGAAGTTTGTGCGCAAGGGTTGTGATCTGATGTTCGCCAATCCCATCGATCAGCTTCAAGCAGGATTTGGCTCTGCCGCCAATGAGGGTTGGCTGCTTCAGAAGGGCAAGGGCCCTGAGCGGATTCACTCTTGTCGCAAGTTCGCTCTTGCCCACAGATTGCTAGATGCCTTGCTCGGCCAGCTCGATCAGGCGGTGTCGCTGCCTTCAGCCACAGGCTGAGGTGACGGCGGCTCGAGGTGCTCCAGCAATGTCTTGAGCTGAAGGCGAGGGATGTAGGGCCAGCCGCCGCTCTGTTCCATGGACTGCAGCAGGGCATAGAGCTGCTGTCGGCTGGAGGGGAGGCTGGCCCGGAACGCTCCCTCCTGCAGCCGCCGGTGCATCTGCTCGAGCTCCCGCAGCACCATCAGAATTTCCTTCGGGTCACCTCCAGCTTCTGAAGAGAGCTGTTCACCCTTTTGACACCAGGCGGCAAAGCGCTCCTTCCAAGCGCTGTCGGATCCGGGCATCAGAGGGATGTTGAGAGGAGCGACATCCTACGTGGGGCGGGCGTTTTCAGTTGTACTATCGCGCGCACGCTCCCTATATGCCGGTCCCCATGCGTCGCCTGCGTTCACTGCTTCAGACAGCTGTTGCCCTCTGTCTGGCGGCCTGCCTCACGCTGCTCACTGCTTGCAGCTCTGATCCGTCAAAAATTGATCGCGCTGACCGCACTTATGACGATATTCACAACACCGGCTTGGCTAACGACTGCCCCACCCTGCCCGAGTCCGCGCGCGACAGCATCAGCCTGACCAAGGGAACGAAATACAGCCTCCAGGAAATGTGCTTTCACCCGAGCGCCGTTGCTGTCAAAGGTGAGCCCACTAACAAGCGCCAGGAGGCACAGTTTGTTGAAGGCCGCATCCTGACTCGTTACACATCCAGTCTCGATTCGGTCTATGGCGATCTCAAGGTGAGCGACGACAGCCTTGTGTTCAAAGAGCAGGGCGGTATCGACTTCCAGCCCATCACCGTTCTGCTGCCTGGCGGTGAAGAGATCCCCTTCACCTTCTCCAGTAAGCAACTCCTGGCTACTGCCGGCGGCACAGCCATCACCACCAGTTCTGATTTCAAGGGTGAGTACCGCACCCCCAGCTACCGCACCAGTAATTTCCTTGACCCCAAGGGCCGCGCGCTGACCACAGGAGTCGAGTACGCCCAGGGTTTGGTTGCCCTTGGCGGCGATGACGACGAGCTTGAGAGCGAGAACGTCAAGCGCTACATCGATGGCACCGGCACGATGACCTTCTCGATCGCTCGCGTCGATGCTGAGACCGGTGAATTTGCCGGTGTGTTCACTGCCGTCCAGCCTTCCGATTCCGACATGGGTGGTCGTGAGCCCGTCGACGTGAAGGTGAGCGGTGAGCTCTACGGCCGTCTTGAGCAGGCCTGATCAGCGCATCGCTGATCTGGAAGAATGCCCACCGCACAAGCAAGCGCCCCCGGCTCGATGACCAGCACGGCTCCCCAGGCTCTGATCGCACCCCACGGCGGAACGCTCGTGGATTTGCGCATCCCTTCGGATCAGTGGGATGCCGCTTGCTCTGCTGTGGATCACACAGTCGAGTGCAGTGATCGCAACGCCTGTGACGTTGAGCTGTTGATGGTGGGGGGCTTCTCCCCTNTGCGCGGCTTCATGCATCAGGAGGACTACCAGGCCGTGGTGGAGGGCAACCGAACCACCTCCGGCTTGTTGTTCGGCCTGCCAATCGTGATGGATACCGATCAGTCGGACATCGCTGTCGGCCAGAGGTTGCTGCTGACCTATCACGGCCGCCGTCTGGCCGTCATGACNGTTGAGAGCCGATGGGAGCCGGACAAGGCACGCGAGGCCCTGGGCTGCTANGGGACCAGCTCCCTAGAGCATCCCGCTGTGCGCATGATCGCTTGCGAGAGGGGNCGCTTCTACTTGGGNGGCTCCATCGTTGGAATGGAGCTTCCCGAGCGTCCGTTNCCTTGCCAGACCCCTGCTGAGGTCCGTNGCGGGCTGCCNGAAGGGGAGGACGTGGTNGCTTTCCAGTGCCGTAACCCCATCCACCGAGCCCACTACGAATTGTTTACTCGCGCGCTCCACGCCTCCAACGTCAGCGAGCAGGGCGTTGTGCTGGTGCATCCCACCTGCGGNCCCACCCAGGGNGATGACATTCCGGGANCTGTTCGCTTCCAGACCTACAAGCGCCTAGCTGAAGAGCTCAATAATCCCCGCATCCGTTGGGCCTACCTGCCCTATTCGATGCACATGGCCGGCCCCCGTGAGGCGCTTCAGCACATGATTATCCGCAAGAACTACGGCTGCACTCACTTCATCATTGGTCGCGATATGGCGGGCTGTAAGTCCTCTGTCAGCGGCTCTGATTTCTATGGCCCATATCAGGCACAGGATTTTGCTCGCGATAACTCGAGTGAGCTGGGTATGAAGACGGTCCCCTCTCTGAACCTCGTCTATACAGAGGAAGAGGGATATGTCACCGCTGAGCACGCTGAAGCCAGGGGGCTGCATGTCAAAAAGCTCAGCGGCACTCAGTTCCGCAAGATGCTGCGCAGTGGTGAGGAGATTCCTGAGTGGTTCGCCTTCCGCAGTGTGGTGGACGTGCTGCGCGCCGCCTGACGCCATCGCGGGTTAACATTCCTTTACTTAACGGGGGTCTCCTTGGCCGCAAATAAGAGTTGGCGCAACGCAGGCCTTTATGTGCTCCTGGTTGTTGTGCTGATTGCCCTGGGGACCGCCTTCATGGGGGGGCGCCCAAATCCAGCCAATGAGCCCGTGAACCTGCGGTACAGCGACTTCGTCGAAGCCGTGCAGGACAACGAGATCTCCAAGGTTTTGATCGCCCCTGATCGCGGTACTGCTTTGGCCGTTAAGAGCGACGGTCAACGGGCCCAGGTGAATCTGGCTCCAGATAAGAATCTGCTCAACCTTCTGAGTGAGCACAACGTCGATATCGACGTGCAGCCCAGTCGCCAATCACCCGCCTGGCAGCAGGCACTCGGCAGCTTGCTGTTCCCAATCCTTTTGTTGGGTGGCCTCTTCTTTTTGCTGCGTCGTGCTCAGGGTGGCGGAGGCAACCCAGCAATGAGCTTTGGCAAGAGCAAGGCACGCGTGCAGATGGAGCCACAGACCCAGGTCACCTTCGAGGATGTTGCGGGTATCGAGGGCGCCAAACTCGAGCTCACTGAGGTCGTCGACTTCCTCAAGAACCCGGATCGTTTTACGGCTGTCGGCGCCAAGATCCCTAAGGGTGTCCTGCTTGTAGGCCCTCCCGGTACAGGTAAGACCTTGCTGGCCAAGGCAGTGGCTGGTGAAGCCGGCGTGCCTTTTTTCTCAATCTCCGGCTCCGAATTCGTCGAGATGTTTGTTGGTGTTGGTGCCAGCCGCGTTCGCGACCTGTTTGAGCAGGCCAAGAAAAACGCTCCCTGCATCGTCTTCATTGATGAGATTGATGCGGTCGGACGTCAGCGAGGTGCGGGTCTTGGTGGCGGAAATGACGAACGAGAGCAGACCCTCAACCAACTCCTCACGGAGATGGATGGCTTTGAGGGCAACACCGGCATCATCATCGTCGCGGCCACGAACCGTCCTGATGTGCTTGATCAGGCCTTGATGCGTCCGGGTCGCTTTGATCGCCAGGTGGTCGTCGATCGGCCCGATTACAGCGGTCGTCTCCAGGTGCTCGGTGTCCATGCCCGTGGCAAGACCCTTGCCAAGGATGTCGATCTCGACAAGGTCGCTCGCCGGACCCCTGGCTTCACCGGGGCTGATCTTGCCAATCTGCTCAATGAAGCAGCGATTCTCGCTGCGCGGCGTCAGCTCACTGAGGTCTCCATGGATGAGATCAATGACGCCATCGAGCGGGTGATGGCTGGTCCTGAGAAGAAGGACCGGGTCATGAGTGATAAGCGCAAGCGCCTCGTCGCGTATCACGAGGCTGGTCATGCACTAGTCGGTGCTTTGATGCCCGATTACGACCCGGTTCAGAAGATCAGCATCATTCCTCGTGGTCAGGCCGGTGGCCTGACCTTCTTCACNCCCAGTGAGGAGCGTATGGAGTCNGGTCTCTACTCCCGCACCTANTTGCAGAACCAGATGGCGGTTGCACTTGGTGGTCGCGTCGCTGAAGAGATCGTCTACGGCGAAGANGAAGTCACCACNGGAGCTTCCAACGACTTGCAGCANGTGGCCAGGGTTGCCCGCCAGATGGTNACCCGCTTTGGCATGAGTGACAANNTNGGNCCTGTTGCNCTNGGNCGTTCNCAGGGCGGGATGTTCCTAGGACGNGATATCGCTTCTGAGCGTGACTTCTCCGAGGACACCGCCGCCACGATCGACGAAGANGTCTCNGCTCTTGTCGATACCGCCTACACCAGAGCCGTGGATGTGCTCACCATCAACCGTTCTCTGCTGGATGAGCTGGCTGAGATGCTGGTTGAGCAGGAGACCGTTGATGCTGAACAGCTGCAAGAGCTGCTTATCGCCCGTGACGCCAAGGTGGCCGATTACGTCTGATGGCTGATGCGGAGGTGGGCCGTGACCCGGCCGGCCTCCGGGAATCCCTAACGGCCTCGCCNCTTTTGGCAGTATTGCGCCCAAGCAGTGCAATGCAGGCTGAGCGCCAGATCGAGGCAGTCTGTTCTGCGGGTTTCCGTCATCTTGAACTCGCCTGGAATGTAGAGCTGTGGTGGCCGCCCTTCTTGCAAGCGCTGCCTGCGAGCTTNCCNCACNTCCGATTTGGCATTGCTGGCCTGCACCACGCTGATCAGCTCGATGAGGTCAAACGTTTAGGTCTCCGCTTTGCGATGTCTCCCATCGCTTCAATGGCCATGGTTGAGCGTGCTCATCAGCTGCATCTCACCTTGGTTCCCGGGGTTTTCAGTCCTAGTGAGGTGAAGGCCTACGGCGTTGCCACCTCCGGTGGGCCGATCAAGCTGTTTCCGGCCGCCAGTCTTGGTTCTGCTTACTGGCGGCAGCTTTCGGGGCCNCTCGGGCCTCTGCCGTTTTGCATCGCCGCAGGTGGCTTGAAGCCAGTNGATNTCGNCCCTTGGCTTGCCGCTGGAGTGCAGGCCGTTGCTCTTGGTTCGTCTCTGCTGGATTGCCATGACCGGTTGCTTCCAGGTCACGCCGCCAGCCTGGAGGCGTATCTGGAGACAACCCCCCGCAACATTGAGACGTTGTAGTCGTGAGTCTCAGGTGCTACTTGTGGTATTGACCCATGCCATCGCGCCATGGCCGAGCTGACTATCAAGCTGAGCGATAAGGCTCTTTCTCTTATCGCTCAACTNCAGAAGGAGATCTTCAACCGTCGCCGTAAGAAGGTGCTTTCCGCCGGTGTGGTGGAGACCTTGGTTGAAAGTGCTGCTAAGTCGCAGAGCGACAAACGCTTCGCGACCTCTTGGAAGAATCTGATCGCTGACATCGAGAAGGCAGCCAAGCTGGCCGATGAGCACGGCAGCAAGCCCAGCTCTCTCAGCGATGAGGAATGGGCCATGGTGNTGAGTCACCGCGCACGTCCAGCTAAGAAGGCTCCCGCCAAGCGGGCTTCCGTCAAGGCCGCTGTTGCNAAGACCACCAGCAAGCGCGCTTCCGCCAAGAAGGCTCCCNCCAAGGTGAGCCGTCAGGCNTCCTCTTCTNCTGCCAAGAAAAAGACCGCGGCTNCAGCAGCCAAGAAGCCCCGTGGTGGTTCAGTCGCCAAGCGCATGGCTAAGGCCGCCAGCAAATTGTCCACAGCTCCTGCGGGTAGCTCCGCATCGGTTGCCGCTGCTGAGCCCTTTAGTAACTAAGTCAGCCGCACTGCCCTCGCTGCCGCAGGGCGTGATCGGCCAGCACCAACGCCACCATCGCCTCCACCATCGGTACGGCCCGCGGCAGCACGCAGGGGTCGTGGCGTCCTTTGGCTGCCAGGGTGGTGGCATCGCCGGCGGCATTTACCGTCTGCTGCTCCTTTCGGATGGTGGCNGTTGGCTTGAAGGCAACGCGAAGCACGATCGGCTCACCGTTGCTGATGCCGCCCTGGATGCCCCCTGAATTGTTGGTTGCCGTATGCAAGCTGCCGTCCTCAGTCGGTAGGAACGCGTCGTTGTGCTCGCTGCCCCGCATGAAGGTGCCTGCAAAGCCCGAGCCGATCTCAAAACCCTTTGTGGCAGGAAGGGACATGACCGCCTTGGCNAGATCGGCCTCGAGCTTGTCGAAGACCGGCATGCCAAGACCGATGGGCGGTTGACGTACAACGCATTCGATCACCCCACCACAGGAGTCGCCGTCACGGCCGATCTGTTCGATCCGCTCGATCATCTGATCAGCNATGGCTGCATCCGGGCAGCGAACNATGTTGGCCTCCACGCTCTCTAGGGTCGGCGTCGCCGGATCAATNGTGGCCTCCAAGTTGTGGATCCGCTTCACCCAGGCGAGAACATCGGTGCCATGCAGNTGTCTCAGCATCTGCTTGGCCACAGCGCCCGCCGCGACCCGACCGATCGTCTCGCGTGCGGAGGCCCTGCCGCCNCCACTGCGCGCCTGAATGCCGTATTTGGCCTGATAGGTGGCATCGGCATGGGAGGGGCGGAAAGCTACCTGCATCTCCTTGTAATCGCCTGGCCGTTGGTCCTTGTTGCGGACCACCATGGCGATTGGCGTGCCCAGGGTCTGGCCGTCGAGCAACCCGCTGAGCACCTCAACCCTGTCTTCTTCCTTGCGTGGGGTGGTGATCCGGCTCTGGCCNGGTTTGCGTCGATCGAGCTCGGCCTGGACCGCTTCGAGATCAAGATCCAGGCGCGGCGGACAGCCATCAACGATCACGCCAACGCCGCCGCCATGGGATTCTCCNAAGGTGCTGATGCGGAACAGGCTGCCGAAACTGCTGCCCATGGCGTGCTCATGCTCCCCAGAGCGTACGGGGCAGGGTCACCGCTTATTCCTTGTCGGATCGTTATGGCGTTGAACGGTTTTGCCAGGCATCTGCTGGCCAGACTGAGTCAGGACCATGATCTGGAGGTTGCCTGTGGTGCTAACCACTCTGCGCCGATACCAGTCCACCTGTGTGCTTGATGCCGCAGCTGTGCTCGGAGAGGGGCCGCATTGGTGGGTGGAGGAGCAGCAACTGTTGTGGGTGGATATCACCTCAGCTCAGGTGGGTCTCTTCGATCCCGCCACGGGCTGCAATCGCATGCTGCCGTTGCCCGCCCATGCGGGCTGCGTTGTGCCCACCCTGCGGGATGACCTGCTCGTGGCCACTGCAGATGGNTTTCAGCGACTCGATCCTAAAAGTGGCGCCCTGACACATGTCCATGACCCGGAGAGCCATCTGCCGGGCAACCGCTTCAATGACGGCAAATGCGATCCCTGGGGTCGTCTCTGGGCCGGCACGATGGCCTACGACTTCGCGGGCGGCTGCGGCTCGCTCTGGCGTATCGGCGCCTCGCTTGAGCCTGAGTGCATGCTCAGTGGGCTGAGTATCTCCAACGGTCTGGCCTGGAGCCATGACCGCCGCTCGATGTACTTCATTGACTCCCCCACCTTGGAGATCAGGCGCTTTGAACTCTCCGNCGATGGTGATCTGCTCGATCAGGGCGAGGTCTGCATTCGCATTCCTGCCGCCTGGAACTGCGTGCCTGATGGGATGGCGATCGATCGCGAGGGGATGCTCTGGATTGCCCTTCACAACGGTGGTGCCGTCACCCGCTGGAACCCTTACAGCGGCGACCATCTGGCCACAGTGGAGCTCCCCTGCAGCAGGGTGACGTCCTGCTGCTTTGGCGGCCACGACTTCAGTCAGCTGTTCATCACCACGGCGCGGGAGGGCCTCAGCGCCGAGGAGCTTGAGGATCAACCTCTTGCNGGAGGTGTGTTTGTCGCGGAGGTCGGAGTGCGTGGATTGCCGCCTCAGCTGTTTCTTGGTTGAGCAATGGAACTCAGGTCCCGAGGTCGCCGCTGCGTTTGAAGATGCCGTGGCGTGGCGCCAGCAGAAACGCCAGCACGAACAGTCCGGTTTGCACCAGCACGATGCAACCNGCTGTTGAGCTGTCGCTCCAATAGCTGATGATCACGCCAAGCAGGCTNGAAAANACGCTGCTGGTAATCGCCAGCAGGCTCATGTGATCAAAGCGGTCGGTGAGCAGGTAGGCGGTGGCTCCTGGGGTCACCAGCATNGCCACCACAAGGATGATGCCTACGGTCTGCAGCCCGGCCACGGCTGCCAGGGACAGCANCGAAAGCAGCAGGTAGTGCAGCATCCCGGTGTTGATGCCGATCGAGCGGGCGTGGGTGGGATCAAAGCAGAACAGCAGCAGATCCCGCCGCAAGATCAGTAGCACTGCAGCCACGACGGCGGAGATCAGCAAGGTCTGCTGGATGTCGCTGGTGGTGATGCCCAGCACGTTGCCGAACAGGATGTGNGTGAGGTCGATATTGCTGCGGGTCTTGGAGACNAGCACCAGACCAAGGGCAAAGAAGCCGGTGAAGACCAGCCCGATCACGGTGTCCTCCTTGATNCGCGATTTCTGCTTGACAAAGCCGATCGTTGCCACTGATCCCACCCCGAAGACAAAGGCACCTAGGGAGAAGGGCAGCCCCAGTGCATAGGCCAGCACNACNCCNGGTAATACGGCATGGGAGACCGCATCACCCATCAGGGCCCAACCCTTGAGGGTCATGTAGCAGGAAAGCAGGCCGCAGACTCCGCCCACCAGGGCACTGATGAGCAGCGCGCGCACCATGAAGTCATGGCTGAGTGGCTCGATCAGCCAGGCACTCACGGCTGCCCCTCCTCGCTGGAGCTTGGTCCGGTGAGCAGATTCGGCGGCAGCCCGCCAAAGGTCAGTGCCAGGTTTTCGGGGGTGAACACTTCGGAGGTTTCGCCGTAGGCCAGCACCGTCTTATTGATCAGGACCACCAGGTCGCAGAACTCGCGCACATGGCTGAGGTCATGGGTGGAGATCAAGATCGTGCGCCCTTCATCGCGGAACTGCAGGAACAGATCCGCCATCAGTTTCTCGGTGCGTACATCAACCCCATTGAACGGTTCATCGAGAAGCAACACTGAGGCGCGTTGGGCGATGGCCCGCGCCAGGAAGGCCCGTTTGCGCTGGCCGCCGGACAGGGTGCCGATGGGGCGTTCGCGCAGCTCCAACAGCTCCACTCTCTGCAGGGCATCACGCACGGCGACGCGGTCGGACTGGCGTGGGATGCGCAGCAGGTTCATGGCGCCGTAGCGCCCCATCATCACGACGTCCCAGACGGAGACAGGGAAGCCGCAGTCGATGCTCTCGCTTTGAGGCACATAGGCCACGACCTGCTCCCGCTGCGCTTCTGCAACGCGTAGGCCATTGATGCGAATGCGCCCGCGGGAGGGGCGCACAAAACCGGTGAGAGCTTTGAACAAGGTGGACTTACCGGCACCGTTCATGCCCACCAGCCCGCAGATGCATCCAGGCGGCAGATGCAGCGAGGCGTCGTAGAGGGCGACGGTGCCGTTGTAGTCAACGCAGATCTGATCGGCTTCGATGCGCATCACGGCTTGTCTTCCTGGGCGCTTAGGCCGTTGAGGATCAGCTGGACGTTGTGGCGTTGCAAGTCGAGCAGGCTGGACGCTGGTCCGTCCTCGCTAGAGAGTGAATCGACGAAGAACGTACCGCCGAACCGGGCTCCNGCTGCTTCCGCGACCTGGCGTTGAGCTTTGTCGCTCACAGTGCTTTCACAGAAGATCGCAGGCACCTGGCGTTGCTTGACGGTGCTGATCAGCTGGGCCATGCGCTTNGGTGTCACCTGGCTTTCGGCATTGACTGGCCAGAGGTAAGCCTCCTCAAGGCCGTAGTCATGGGCCAGATAGCTGAAGGCCCCTTCGCAGCTAACTAGAAGGCGCTGTTGGGGTGGTAGTGNCGCTAGCTCAGAGCGCAGCTCCTGATCGAGCTGCTGCAGCTGTTGCTTGTAGGCCTCACCATTGCGGCGGTACTCCGCGGTCCCCTCGGGGTCGAGCTGACTGAAACCGCTTACAAGTCGGTCGACATAGAGCATGGCGCGCTGAGGCGACATCCAGGCATGGGGATTGGGCTTCCCGGAGTAGGCATCGCCTTCGATCAGCAAGGGCGTCATCCCTTCGCTGAGGGTCAGGCGCGGGGCATCGCCTGTGGCATTGATGAATCGATCAGCCCAGCGTTCAAGGCCCAGTCCGTTCTCCACCACCAGATCAGCTCCACTGGCCTGCTCAAGATCACTCGGGGTGGGCTCATAGCCGTGGATTTCAGCGCCAGGTTTGACGATGGACCGCACCTGCAGCCTTTCTCCGGCAACATTGCGGGCCATGTCGGCCAGCACGGTGAAGGTCGTCAGCACGGTGGGCCGCGGATCGTCAGCGGCTGTCCGTCTCGTTGTCCGCGGTTGGCAAGCCAGGAGCAGGCCAGTGGTCAACAGGGCCAGCACCAGCGTTAGGGGGCGCTTCAAGAGATGANGAAACCAGTTCTCAAGCTAAATCGTCACTGCCACTATTGAACTGGCATTCCAATTGGGCGGCATAGAACAGGGATCTGAGCTTCTGCAGGTCTTCTTGCTCTCGTGGGTCGGGCCCACCGGGCCAACGCTCTAGCTGAAATGTGAGCGCTTTCAGAATCAGCCGGATTGCCTCAGCGTTGAGTTCGAAAGTGAGGTTGTTGCTGCCCTCATCCATGGTGATTGTCTTGGCCTTCGTGGGGGTGATGGTCGGAGCAGCCATCGCAATGGCAACCCATCCTCGCTAGAGCAATCTCAAAGGAAAGTCCATTGTTGGCGATTTCCTTGGCGAGGGGGGCAACGCAACGGATTCTTTTGTTAGCCCTGAGAGAAGCGAAAAGGAAGCAACAAAAAGCCCCCTCCAAGGAGGGGGCTTTCCGGTTCAGCTGAGCTGAATCCGATGGGTAAGGACTTCAGCCTCAGCCGATGGCAGGAGCCTGGAGAGCCACAGGGGCGCTCTCGGCAGCAGCCAGGTCGAGGGGGAAGTTGTGAGCGTTGCGCTCGTGCATCACTT
>NHBY01000014.1 GCA_002168155.1 Synechococcus sp. TMED19
TGGGCTCGTTTTACGGCGAGCTCTGGCGCAATTTGCGGCTGATTCGCAGGGGCCTGCGCCGAGCACGGCGATATCAGCCTCAGGCTCGAGCCGTACTGGGCGGTGGTGCAACGAGCGTTTTTTATGAGCAGCTGGCGCCTCTTTTGCCCAAAGGAACTGTGGTCTCAGTCGGAGAGGGAGAGCCGCTGCTGGAGAAACTTCTGCGCGGTGAGTCCCTCGCTGGCGAGCGTTGCTTTGAGGCTGGCGAAACGCCTCGCTCTGGTCTGATTCATGAACAACCCAGTGGGCTAGTCAAGAGCGCTTGCGACTACAGCTACATCGAGTCGATCTGGCCGCAGCTCAATTGGTATTTGGAGGCCGGAGACTTCTACGTGGGAGTGCAGACCAAACGTGGTTGTCCGCACAACTGTTGTTATTGCGTTTACACGGTTGTGGAAGGGAAGGCGGTGCGTGTCAATCCCATCGAAGAAGTGATCGCTGAGATGGCTCAGCTGTACGCCCGCGGTGTGCGCGGTTTTTGGTTCACTGATGCCCAGTTCATTCCGGCCCGCCGCTACATCGAGGACGCCAAGCAACTGCTGCGTGCGGTGCAAGCCCAGGGTTGGGATGACATTCGCTGGGCGGCCTATATCCGTGCAGACAACCTTGATGCCGAGCTCGCTGAGCTGATGGTGGCAACGGGTATGGAGTACTTCGAGATCGGCATCACTTCAGGCTCCCAGGAACTGGTTCGCAAGATGCGGATGGGATACAACCTGCGCACCGTGCTCGAGAACTGCCGCTTGCTTGCGGATGCGGGTTTTCGGCATCACGTTTCGGTCAACTACTCGTTCAATGTCATCGATGAACGGCCTGAGACGATCAGGCAGACCGTGGCCTATCACCGCGAGCTTGAAGCAATCTTCGGTGCTGACAAGGTGGAGCCCGCCATCTTCTTTATTGGACTGCAGCCGCATACTCATTTGGAGCAGTACGGCTTTGAGCAGGGGCTGATCAAGCCCGGTTACAACCCGATGAGCATGATGCCTTGGACGGCACGGCAGCTGCTCTGGAACCCTGAGCCCATGGGGCGAACCTTTGGACGTGTCTGTCTAGAAGCATTTGAAACCAACCCTGCGGACTTCGGCCGCACCGTGATGGCTCTGCTTGAGCGTGACTATGGCCGAGCTCCCCTTAAGGAAGCGCTGCATGCCCCGGTTGAAGGTCGACGTGCACTGGCAAATGCTGTGGGCTGAGTATTTAGCCGATGCCGCGTTGGACGCTGGCTTGTAACCGGTAGCCCCGTCCTCTTACCGATTCGATCAGGTTGCCAGCACCCGGGTGGCACTGATCGAGAAGCTTTCTCAGCTTGGAGATACGCACGTCGAGGCTACGGCTACTGCTGCTGTTCACAAGGCTCCCAGTGGCCTGCAGTAACTGGTCACGCTCAAAGGTGAGCCCAGGGCCGAGACAAAAAAATCCCAGCAGGGAGGCATCACCACGGCTGAGGGCGGCCTCTTGACCTTCCGGCCCCTGCAGCCGCAGCTGGGCTGGCTCGAAGCGCAGACCGTCGATACGGAAAATCTCCTGCTCCGGCACCTTCTGAGGTGGCCTCAGTCTCTGTAGCTCCAGCAGTCGTAGTAGTCGCAGCTGCAGCTCTCGCCAGAGAAATGGTTTGGCTAGGTAATCATCGGCGCCGCTCTCGAGCCCTTCAATACGCTGCTCTGGTTCCGCGCAAGCTGAGAGAATTAGTACGGCAAAGCGATAACCGCTGTTGCGCAGCTCCTGCAGGAGTTCAAGGCCATCGTTGCCTGGCAGGCGCCGCTCCATTAACAGGACATGGGGCATCGCCTGCTGCAGAGCGGCTTTTACTCCATCAGGTTGATCAAAGCCTTGAACTTGCCAGCCGCAGCTGCTGAGGCGCTCCAGCAGCAGTTGCAGCAACTCCGCGTCATCCTCCAGTACCCAGACGCGTGAATTGGACTGGGCGCCATTGAAGTCGGCCCACGCATTCATCCCCTGCATCGCAACCAGGCCAGCAGCAGCAGCAGGCCGCACCACCCAACAACCCCGCCGATGGGGTTCCCAGGGCTGATCAGCCAGGCCGGCCCAGCCTTGGATAGCTCCAGCATCCCCTGGCTGAGCATGAACCAGCCGCCGACCAGTCCCCCGTGCAGTCCCACCGCACCCCAGAGCACCCCACCGTCGCAACGACGCTGTATGCCAAGGGCCACACCCAGCAGCAGCAGGCCGCCCAGCAGCAAGAGCAACAGCAAAGGCGGTAGGTGAAAGCGCGTATGGACCACGCTGAACAGGGCTGCTTGCACTAGCAGCGCGCGCCGCGGGCCCAGCAGCAGTGTCAGCTCCCCCAGCAACCAGCCGCGAAAGAGCAATTCCTCGGCAAAGCCGACACCGAGACCCAGTGCCAAGGCATTGAGCCATAAACCAGCGCTGAGGTTCCATTGCCACTGCAAGGAGCCTGTCAAAGCCAGACCAAGTAGCTCCAACAGCAGCAGTAGTAGAGCCGCCAGCAAGCCCCCGCTCAGCGCAGTCAAGGACTGACGCCAAGGGGCGATCACCCCTAGACGTTGCCATGGCCGGGATTCGGCCCAGACCCGCTGCAGCCGCAACGGCAGGCTGATCAGCAGCACCGCGACAGCAGGCACTGCAGCCAGAGAGGCCTGGTGCTCTGGTGGAACGCCGGCAACCAAGAGCAATCCCTGTATCCCCAGAAACAGGGCCACCAGGGCCATGGGGTAGAGCAGCGTGCCCCACCAACGGAGCATCATTCCTCCGGCTCGATTGTGCTGGTGAGCCCTTTGGCCTTGAGGCTCTCGCAGTAAAACTCCGCTGGTTCGATGTCGCAGATGATCACAAGGCCCACACCGGTGTTGTGAGCCTCCAGCATCACCGTCACCGCATCCTGCTCACTGAGGGAGGGCACCACCTGCCGCAAGGTGGTGACCACGAACTCCATGGAGTTCACCGGGTCGTTGTGGAGCAGCACCTTGTAGCGCGGTGAAGGCTTGCGCACCCGTTCGGGAGCGCGCTCCATCACCGCAGCCCCGCCGGGAGAGCGGACCGGGGTTTCGCTGGCTTGGTTCATGACAGCGGCTGGCATCGGACGGGGCAGTAAGTGAAAAAGCTGACGACAATCTAAAGAGCGCGGATGCGCGCCATGGCTTCATTGACGTTTTCGCGGCTGTTGAAGGCTGAAAGACGGAAGTAGCCCTCACCGGCTGCCCCGAAGCCGCTGCCGGGGGTGCCCACCACATTGGCTTTGTTGAGTAGGTGGTCGAAGAAGCCCCAAGAGTCCACACCCGCTGGAGTCTTGATCCAGACGTAGGGGGCGTGCTCACCGCCATAGATGGTCAGACCGGCGTTAGTTAGTTCACGTCGGATGATCGCCGCATTCTCCATGTAGAAGCTGATTAGGGCTTTGACTTCTGATTGACCTGCCTTTGAGTAGACGGCTTCAGCGCCGCGCTGGACGATGTAGCTGACGCCGTTGAACTTTGTGCTTTGGCGGCGGTTCCACAGACCCCAGAGCTCCACCTCCTCACCGCTTGCACTGGTGCCGGTCAGCCCTTTTGGCACCACGGTGAGGGCGCAGCGGGTGCCGGTGAAGCCTGCGTTCTTGGAGAAGGAGCGGAATTCGATGGCGCATTGCCTGGCACCCTCGATCTCATAGATCGAGTGGGGAATCTCCGGATCCTGGATGAAGGCCTCGTAGGCCGCATCAAAGAGGATTAAGGCCTTGTGCTCAAGGGCATAGTCGACCCAAGCTTTGAGCTGCTCGCGGGTGGCTACGGCGCCGGTTGGGTTGTTTGGGAAGCACAGGTAGATCAGATCCACTGGCTCAGCGGGTAGCGGTGCGCTGAAGCCATTGGTAGCGGTGATGGGCAGGTAGCTCAGGCCGCCGTAGCGGCCGCCATCATCGGCCTCACCGGTACGGCCTGCCATGACATTGCTGTCCACATAGACCGGGTAGACCGGGTCAGTCACAGCGATGCGGTTGCCTTCGCCAAGGATGTCGAGGATGTTGCTGCTGTCGCACTTGGAGCCATCGGAGACGAAGATCTCTTCGGCGCTGATGTCGCAACCGCGAGCCTGGAAGTCGTGTTTGGCAATGGCCTCACGTAGCCAGCCATAGCCTTGCTCAGGTCCGTAGCCATGGAAGCCCTCAGGGGTTCCCATCTCGTCGATGGCGTTCTTCATCGCTGTGCGGCAGGCCTGGGGCAGTGGCTCAGTTACATCACCAATGCCCAGGCGGATCAGGGCGGCGTCGGGATTGGCAGCGCTGAAGGCTTTGACCCTGCGGCTGATTTCCGGGAAGAGATAACCCGCTTTGAGTTTGAGGTAGTTGCCGTTGACGAGGGCCATAAAGGAAGGACGCGATGGCGGGATTGTCCTATGCGGCCTCCCATACTCAAGGCAGTGCTGCCGCGTCCATGACGGCTTTTGCTGAGTTGGTCAATCCCGGGATCTCTCGTCCCGGCCGCTATCTCGGCAATGAGCGAGGTGTTGAGCCCCGCGAATGGGATGCGGCGCGCATCCACTGGGCCCTCACCTACCCCGAGGTCTACGAGGTAGGGGCCAGCAACCTGGGCCACATCATTCTCTATTCGATCCTCAATGCCCAGCCAAGGCAGCTCTGTGATCGTGCTTACCTGCCCGCCCCAGATCTGGCGGCCCGGCTGCGGGCTACGCAGACTCCTTTGTTCGGGGTGGAAAGCCGTCGGCCATTAAGCAGTTTCGAGATCCTCGGCTTCAGCCTGAGTTACGAGCTGGGCGCCACCAACGTTCTCGAGATGTTGGATCTGGTGGGGTTGCCGCTCTACGGGCATGAGCGCAGTGATGCTCCGCTTGGAACCCCAGGGTCCATGCCACTGATCTTTGCCGGTGGGCAAACGGCTACTAGCAACCCCGAGCCCTACGCCCCCTTCTTTGACTTCATCGCCCTTGGCGATGGAGAGGAACTATTGCCGGAGATCGGCCTGGTCCTCGAGGAGGGCAAGGTCGCGGGACTATCCCGTTCTGCACTGCTACGGGATCTGGCCGAAGTACCAGGGGTGTATGTGCCTGCTCTTGGTGCAAGGCGGGTGGTGCGGCGGGTGGCTACGCCGATGCCCCATTACGCCATGGGGCTGGTGCCTCATGTGGAGACCATTCATGACCGGCTCACGGTGGAGATTCGTCGTGGCTGCACTCGTGGCTGTCGCTTCTGCCAGCCGGGGATGCTCACGCGCCCTGCGCGGGATGTCGATCCCGAGGAAGTGGTCGAGGCGGTTGAGACGGGGATGGTCCGTACTGGCTACAGCGACTTCTCGTTGTTGTCGCTGAGTTGTAGCGACTATCTGGCCTTGCCTGCCGTCGGGGTTGAGCTGCGCAACCGACTGCAGGCGCACAACGTCAGCCTGTCGTTGCCGAGCCAGCGGATCGACCGTTTCGACAACAACATCGCTCACATCTTGGGCGGTACACGCCAAGGAGGGCTCACCTTTGCTCCTGAAGCCGGTACCCAGCGGTTGCGCGACATTGTCAACAAAGGCCTGACTGATCAGGAGCTCAGCCAGGGCATCGAAACCGCGATGCGCAATGGCTGGCGCAAGGTCAAGCTCTATTTCATGATCGGTCTTCCCGGTGAGACTGATGCCGATGTGCACGGCATCGCCGACACGGTGGAGCGGCTGCGTTTTGAGATGCGCGACATCGGCCGTCTCGAGCTCAATCTGACCATCAGTAATTTCACACCTAAACCCCATACGCCTTTCCAGTGGCACAGCGTCTCCACCAAGGAGTTCGTTCGACGGCAGGGGATCCTGCGTCGGCGCTTTGCCGGTTTGCGCCATCTCAAGGTGAACTACACCGATGTGCGCCTGTCGGCGATGGAAGACTTCATCGGCCGCGGGGATCAGCGCCTGGCGCCGGTGATCGAGGCGGCCTGGCGGGCTGGGGCAGGAATGGATGCCTGGTTCGACAACATCGAGCGCACTTTTGGAGCCTGGCGCGCTGCCATTGATGGAGCCGGGTTGGGTGGGCGCTATCGCGAGTTGGAGCTCGGCAGCTGGGCGGAGCTGCAGGCCCTCAGTCCCGAGCAGCGCCGTCAACGCTGCACTGAGCCGCTGCCCTGGGATCACATTGACTCGGGGGTGAATAAGCAGTGGCTGCAGGAGGACCTCGAGCGGGCACTGGAGGCGGTGGTGGTGCCGGACTGTTCATTTGATGGCTGTAGTCATTGCGGTGTCTGCGGCGATGGGCTGGGCCACAACGTGGTGGTCCCGCCGCCACCGATTCCCGCTATTGCTAGTTCCCGCAAGCCGCCCAGTGAACAGCGCAGCCGTTTGCGCGTCTGCTTTGCCAAAACGGGTGAGATGGCGCTGCTCAGTCATCTGGATCTGGTGCGTTTGCTGGAGAGGGCTTTGCGTCGTACCCAGCTGCCGGTGAGTTTCACCGGAGGGTTTCACCCCTTGCCGCGGCTTCAGCTGGCCCTGGCTTTGCCATTAGGTGCCGAGGCTGAACGCGACTGGCTTGATCTCACCTTCACCGAGGCGGTGGAGCCGCAGCAGCTGTTGCAACGTCTGCAGCCAGAGTTGCCGCCGGGTCTGCTGCTGCATCAGGCCCACGCCGTTGAGGTGCATGGTCCGGCCTTGGCTCAGGATCTGGAGGCTGCCCACTGGCGGTTGCGCCTGCAGGTGGCCAAGGGCGAGGAGCCCATTGCTGAGCGCCATTGGCAGGAAGCCCTCGGTGAGCTGCTGGGGTCCGATCAACTGCCGCTGGTGGAAGAGAACCGCCAGGGGCGCCGCCGTCGACGTGATCTGCGCCCTTGGCTGCTGGACCTTCACTGGCATGGCTGCAGCGGCCGCGGTGTGGTGGTGGGCCTTGAGAGTCGTGTGCAGGCCAACGGTCGCAGCTTCAAGCCCGACCAGCTGCGCCTTCTGCTTGAGAGGCGCTTTGGTCGCAGCTTGGAGCTCGATCAACTGTGCCGTGAAGCTCTGAAGTTGGCGTGCTAACTTGTGTTCAAGGCGGAAGATCCGCCCGGGGGACGTGACTTCGTCCATGGGCTTTCTCAATCCGTCTTCCCCTGCGCCTGCAGCAGACCTCAGGGCTCTTCAGCTGGTTTTTTCAGGGTTTGGTGCCGTTCAACGGCCCACCTTCGTTGATATGTCCAGGATTTTTTGTTGAAACGCCGCCTCAGTCGCCAACAGCTGATCGCCGCAAAGCATTTCTGTCTCCATTTTTCTTTTCGGTGACTCCGTAGGGGTCGCCTCAGCCCATGCCACAGCAGATCGTCATCGCTGAGCAGCTGCGAATCGCCGCAGTTCTCAGCGACGAGCGGGTTGATGAACTGATCGTTGCTCAGGGGCGTCACCAGATCGGTGATGTTTATCTCGGCACCGTTGAGAACGTCCTCCCTGGAATTGATGCCGCCTTCGTCAACATCGGCGAGAGCGAAAAGAACGGCTTCATTCACATCACTGACCTCGGCCCCCTGAGGCTGCGCAAGGGGGGTGCGGGGATCACTGAATTGCTGGAACCGCGCCAGAAGGTGCTGGTGCAGGTGATGAAGGAGCCCACGGGCACCAAGGGCCCCCGTCTGACCGGGAATCTCTCCCTGCCGGGTCGCTTTCTGGTGCTGCAGCCCCATGGCCAGGGGGTGAATGTGTCTCGCCGCATCGCCGCCGAGTCCGAGCGCAACAGGTTGCGTGCCCTCGCAGTGCTGATCAAACCGCCTGGCACTGGCCTGCTGGTGCGCACCGAAGCCGATGGTGTCAGCGAAGAACAGATCATCGATGACCTCGAATCATTGCTGCGCCAGTGGGAGGCCATTCAGCAGGCAGCTGAGACGGCTCAGCCGCCCGTGCTGCTCAACCGCGATGAGGACTTCATTCATCGCGTGCTGCGCGATCTCTACAGCACTGATGTGCTGCGGGTCGTCGTGGATTCGCAGGATGCCGTTGGTCGCGTTAATTCCTTCCTTGGCCCCGATCAGGGCAACCTGATCGTTGAGCACCATGAAGACGCCAGCGAGATCCTTGAGCACTACAAGGTCAATGCGGCTATCCGTGATGCCCTCAAGCCAAGAGTTGATCTGCCGTCTGGCGGCTACGTGATTATTGAGCCCACCGAGGCTCTCACCGTGGTGGATGTGAACTCCGGTTCCTTCACCCGTTCAGCCAATGCCCGCGAGACGGTGCTTTGGACCAACTGCGAAGCCGCCACTGAGATCGCCCGTCAGCTCAAGCTGCGCAACATCGGTGGTGTGGTGATCATCGACTTCATCGACATGGAGTCACGCCGCGATCAGCTGATGCTGCTCGAGCATTTCACTCAGGCCATGCGTGATGACCAGGCCCGTCCCCAGATCGCGCAGATCACTGAACTGGGCTTGGTGGAGCTGACACGCAAACGCCAGGGCCAGAACATCTACGAACTGTTTGGGCGGGCCTGCCCGAGCTGCGGCGGCCTCGGTCATGTGGTCACCCTTCCAGGCAAGGACTCGCTTCAGCCGCTTGCCTCTCTTCCCGGCTTGGTGCGTTCGGTGGCCTCAGCCCGCGCTGAGGTGGTCAGCCCCAGCGGTGGTGAATCCGGCGGCCGTCGTCGTCGCCGTGGTGGACGTGGCGGGGGTGGCCCTGACTCGGCAGATCTCGGCAACGCTGATCAGGATCTACCGGGCAGCAGCCAGAGCCAGGCGATGTCTGCCGGTTCTGAAAACCGCCGTCAGGACCCTGAATTGGTGGCGGTCTCCATGGATCCCGATCAGGAGCTCGTCTTTGGCTGGTTGGGTCTTAACCCGGCCCTGCTGGCTGATCCCGCCCCGCAGGATCTCGATAATGTGATGGTGCGTGTGGTTCGCCCCGGTGAGGATGCTGAGGCGGTCCTTGAGGTAGCCCGACAAGAGATGGCCGCATCAGGGGGTCGCCGTCGTCGTCGCGGTGGCCGTGGAAGCGGCAACAGCAATGTCAATGGCGTCAGCTCGGCAGAGGGCGCCGATGGCGGTTCCATCCCTGTGGAAATCACACCACTCGAGGTCACGATCGAGGAAGCACCGGCTCTAGTGGAACTCCCTCCATATCCGTTGCAAGAGGCCCCGGCTGAGCCGGAACCTGCCCCTGAGCCGGAACCTGCTGCCGAACCCGAGGCTGTTGCGACACAAGAGGAGCCGCCCCGTCGTCGTCGTCGCCGCTCCTCGGCTGGCTGATGGCCCGGGCTCGACGCGGTGGGCCATTGCCCGCACCGCGCGAGAGCGCGATTGCCCGTGCTGCAAACCTTGAGGTGTCGCAGCTTGCCGGAGTTGATGAGGTGGGTCGCGGCTGCCTGTTTGGACCGGTCTGGGCTGCGGCGGTGATGCTTCCGCCTCAGGCACTGGAGGGGCTGCGCTCCCTTGGTGTCACTGACAGCAAAGTTCTGACAGCCAGACGCCGAGCGGCGTTGCTGCCAGTGATCGAGAGCCAACTGCTGGCCCGGGGCTATGGCCAGGCCAGTGCTCGTGAGATTGATTCGCTCGGCATCCGCCCTGCAACGGAATTGGCGATGTTGCGAGCTCTGCAGCGCTTGCCGTACTCCCCGGCCCATCTTCTGGTGGATGGTTCCCTGCCGCTGCGTTCCTGGAGCGGATCACAGCAGTGTGTTGTGGCAGGCGACAGTCATTGCCTCACCATCGCTTGCGCCAGCATCCTCGCCAAAGAGGGGCGTGACGCACTGCTCCAGCGCCTTGATGCCCTCTGGCCTGGCTATGGCCTGGCCGCTCACAAGGGCTATGGCACCAGCCAGCACAGGGACGCGCTGAAAGCGCTGGGACCGAGCCCCCTGCATCGGCTTTCGTTCCTCTCCCCTGAACTCAGGTCGCCGCCTGGCATCGCCATTGATGGAAGTCCTGCACGAGCTGCTGACCGACCCGCCCTTTGATCGTCAGCAGGATTCCGTTGAGCACCGACTCCCCGGTTGCTTCAAGCATCCGTGTGGGGATCAGTTTCAGTACGGCTGGTCGCGTTACCTCAACCCCTAGCTGGGCCTCGCCCACCAGGCCGGACCCATTGGCCTCCAGCCAGGAGCGCAGGGTGAGGCGGAAGTCATCATCGAGACCTGGTACGCCGTCAAGATCGCAGCTCAGGGAGTTCAGCTCCATCCGCCCAGGAGTGCTCTGTACTGCAAGCTCTACCGTTGGATGGATGCGCAGCTGAAACAGCTGCAGGGGCCGCACGCTATATCGGTAATGGCCATCATCAAGTCGGGTGAGCTGCTCGGGGCTAAGCAGGGCTCCCACGACCCGTGCCTCCTGCTGCAGATAGGCCGGCAGCTGCTCAGCGCCATCGCTGACAGGGAGGTTGAGGCTCTGTGCCGCGCGGAAGGCCAGAACCATCGACCATGAGCGAATGCGATGGGATCCTATCGACCATGACTGCAGTGCTTTCGCCGATGCTCACCTCCCTGGCCTTTCTGGGACCCGCGGGCACCTACGGCGAGCAGGCCTGCCGCCGGTTGGCGAGGCTCAATGCTGCCGAGCAGGCCCGCTTCTGCCCCCAACCCACCATCCGTGCGGTGGTGAGTGCCTTGCTCGATGGGCAGGTGGATGGGGCAGTGGTGCCGGTGGAGAACTCTGTTGAGGGGGGAGTCACCAGCTGCCTAGATCTTTTGTGGAAGTCGGCGCTCAGCCCCGCCGGAGTGCTGTGCATCCAGCAGGCGTTGATCCTGCCGATCCGTCATGCGCTGCTGAGTGACGGTGAGATCGGCCAGGTCAGCGAGGTACTTTCCCATCCGCAGGCGTTGGCCCAGTGTGCTGCCTGGTTGCAAGAGCATCTGCCCCAGGCTTTGCAGCTGCCCACCAGCTCCACCGCAGAGGCGGCACGGCTTGTGAAGGGCTCACGCTTCCGTGCGGCCGTGGCCTCACGACAGGCGGGACTGGAGCAGGGAGTGAATGAGCTGGCCTATCCAATTAGTGATCAGGCGGGCAACTGCACACGCTTTTTGCTGCTGCGTCGCGCCCAACAACCGGTTGCTGCTGCGGTCACTTGCACCAGTCTGGCCTTTTCGCTTTATGCCAATGAACCAGGCGCGTTGTTGCAGGTGTTGCAGGTCTTTGCTGCACGCCAGTTGAACATGAGTCGTATCGAATCGCGTCCGTCAAAACGGGAGCTTGGCGAGTACGTCTTTTTTGTTGATCTGGAGACTCGCAGCGACTCCGAGATCGCAACTGCTTTGGTGTCGGAACTGCAGCAAGCACTGGAGCCGCTTTGCGAGCGTCTGGCCTGGTTCGGTACCTACCCGGTCATCGATGACACCGGCTTGCTTTAAACAGACCGAACTGCATCAGCCCGCCGCGAAAGGCCCAGTCCATCAGCACCAGCGTTGGGATTTCACGTAATCCCTTGAATACTGCCTTTGGGCCAAGACTCAAAATCGTGCCTGGACGGCGCACGCCCTCCCAGATCGATTCCCACCAAGAGGGCAGGGTTTCGCGGCTCCAGTCACCAGTGCTCAGTTCATCCAGCTCTATTGCGCTGGCATCCAGGTTGCCGCGGAAGGAGTCAATGCTGGAGAAGGCGGGATGGGCCCATTGCACCCGGAGTTGCTCCAGCACCCAGCGTTCGATCCCATTGAAGGGACGTTTGCGGTCATCGCGCTGGTTCCAGTCGGCGGCCACCAACTGCCCTCCGGGTTTAAGCACGCGGAGCAGTTCATCAGCAAAGCGCTGCTTGTCGGCAATATGTGGCGCGCACTCAACGGTCCAGACCACATCCATGCAGCCATCGGGGAGGTCCAGCTGAAGTGCATCCATGGTCTGGAACTGGCAGCTCATCCCATCAGGAGTGAGCTGACGTGCTCGATTCACTTGTCCTGGGCTGATGCTGACCCCAAGGACGTCAAAGCCAAAGCGCGAGGCAAGTCGGCGGCTGCTCCCGCCGATGCCGCAGCCCACATCTAGCAAGCGGGTACCTGCCGGGAGTTTGTCGATCTGGCCCCACGAGGCGAGGGCATCGACGAAGTCTTGTTTGGCGGCGCGGAAATCGCGCCGCTGCGGCGGACTTCCATAAAAGCCCAGGTGGATGTGCTCTCCCCAGAGCCGCTCGAGCAGTTGGTCCTGAGTCCACTGGTCGTAGGCAGAGGCGACACTTTCGCTCCCCCGGAACCGTCGCGGTAGTAGATACCAGATCAGAAGCCCCAGCAGCAGCAGGAGCAGCGCAAGCCCCAGCAGTGCAAGCAGCTGACTCATGCCTCGAGATCCTTAAAGGTGTCCTGAATCACGGTGCGAGCGGCCAGCTGCCGTCGGGTGTGATCGAGCAGTTCGAATTCCAGCTGCAGCCGATCGGCGGTGGAGGTCATTTCCAGCAGCTGCTGCTGTTGATCGGCCACGGCACCACCAAGATGGCCTCCGATCCAGAACGAAAGCTCCCGCGGCAGATCGGGGAGGTCATCGGGAAGGGTGGTGGTGTTGCCGAGAAGCTTGGCGGAGAGGTCCACGACATCGCGCAGCGCCCCCTGCACCTCACCAGCGAGGGGAGCCATGTCGTCGTCTGTGGGCTCGTCTTCCACCCAGGCCACCATGCCGATGATGAAGGGGGCCTCACGCACGATGTCGAGTACGCGGAAGCGCTGCTGACCCAGTGTGATGACGTTGCTGCGGTCGTCCTCTTCTGTCTGACACTGCAGGATCTCGGCGCAGCAGCCGATCTGCGCCATGGCCTTCGTCTCTGGATCCCAGCGCACGACACCAAAGCGACGGTCACTTTCCAAAACCGTGCGAAGCATCATGCGATACCGATGCTCAAAGATGTGCAACGGCAAAACTTCCTGAGGGAAGAGAACTACATCAGGAAGAGGGAAGAGAGGGAGCTCCCGAACGGCCAGATCTGTCATGCCATTGGGAGAACGAAAGACATCCTAGGAAGGGTCAACTACAGCCGTGCCAGCCGAATCAGAGCTTGACTTCGATATCGACGCCGCTGGGGAGGTCCAGCTTCATTAGGGCATCAATGGTCTTGCCGGAAGGGTTGTAGATGTCGATCAGTCGGCGGTGGGTACGGGTCTCAAAGTGTTCGCGGGAGTCCTTGTCCACGTGGGGTGAGCGCAGAACGCAGTAGATCTTGCGCTTGGTGGGAAGGGGGATTGGACCGATGGCCGTGGCAGCGGTGTGATCGGCAGTTTCAATGATCTTTTCGCAGGAAAGATCGAGCATGCGGCGGTCAAACGCCTTGAGGCGGATGCGGATCTTCTGCTGGGCAATGGCAGTGGACATGGAAGTGGCTGGGAAGCGCTGGGGAACTTGAGTTGTCGAGGTGCGGCTGCCCCTTGGCGGGCAACGGGACGGAAAAAAGGGGATGAGCCAGGCTTCAGAAGAAGCAAGGACTCATCCCATGATGATCACTCGATGATCTTGGAGACCACGCCTGCACCGATGGTGCGACCGCCTTCGCGGATGGCAAAGCGCATGCCTTGCTCAATGGCGACAGGGCAGATCAGCTCACCGGTCATCTGGATGTTGTCACCAGGCATCACCATTTCCACGTTGGAACCGTCTTCCGCGGTGAAGGCGGTGATTTGGCCGGTCACATCCGTTGTACGGATGTAGAACTGCGGGCGGTAGCCAGCGAAGAAGGGGGTGTGGCGGCCGCCTTCTTCCTTCTTGAGCACGTACACCTGACCCTCGAACTTGGTGTGAGGGGTGATGGAACCGGGCTTCACGAGCACCATGCCGCGCTCGATTTCCTCCTTCTGGATGCCACGCAGCAGCAAGCCGACGTTGTCGCCAGCCATGCCCTGATCAAGCAGCTTCCGGAACATCTCAACTCCGGTGACGGTGCTCTTGCGGGAGTCCTTAATGCCGACGATCTCAATTTCCTCGCCCACTTTCACGATGCCGCGCTCGATGCGGCCGGTGGCGACAGTGCCGCGACCGGTGATGGAGAAGACGTCCTCAACGGCCATGAGGAAGGGCTTGTCCACCTCGCGCTCAGGCTCAGGGATTGCCTCGTCAACGGCATCCATAAGATCGAGAATCTTGTCGACCCACTCATTAGCGCCACGCTCGGCTTTGTTGCCGCCCTGGATATGCTCCAGAGCCTTCAGTGCGGAACCGGAAACGACGGGGATGTCATCGCCGGGGAACTTGTACTCAGTGAGCAGCTCGCGCATCTCTAGTTCGACGAGCTCCAGCAATTCCTCGTCATCCACCATGTCCTTCTTGTTGAGGAACACCACCAGAGCGGGAACGCCCACCTGCTTGGCCAGCAGGATGTGTTCGCGGGTNTGGGCCATGGGNCCNTCNGTGGAGGCGACCACGAGNATGGCGCCGTCCATCTGGGCGGCNCCGGTGATCATGTTCTTCACGTAGTCCGCGTGGCCAGGGCAGTCCACGTGGGCGTAGTGACGACCTTCGGTCTCGTACTCAACGTGAGCAGTGTTGATGGTGATGCCCCGTTCCTTCTCTTCAGGCGCGCCATCGATTTCGTCATAGGCCTGAGCCTGGGCCTGACCCATGGAAGCGAGCACGTTGGTGATCGCCGCGGTCAGGGTCGTCTTGCCATGGTCAACGTGGCCGATGGTGCCGATGTTGACGTGAGGTTTAGTCCTCTNAAACTTCTCGCGGGCCATTGTTAGGGAAGAATCGGGGGGTAAACGAAGAGGGGAGAAGGATCAGGAATTTCCCTGATTCTTGGAAATAATGGCTTCGGCCACATTCCGAGGAGTCTCCTCGTAATGGCTGAATTCCATTGAAAATATACCCCTCCCNTGGGTCATCGAGCGGAGCTGGGTGGCGTAGCCGAACANCTCAGCCAGAGGCACCTTTGCCGAGACCTTGGAGGTGCCNTCNTCGATGGANTGACCTTCGACTTGGCCCCTCCGGGAGGAGAGATCNCCGATGATGGAACCGAGGAAATCCTCAGGAACCTCNACTTCGACTTTCATCATTGGTTCAAGAAGNACAGGATTGCACTTCTTGACGCCATCTTTGAAAGCCATTGAACCGGCAATCTTGAATGCCATCTCNGAAGAGTCGACGTCGTGGTANGAACCATCGACCATCGTGCAACGCACATCAATAAGAGGGAAGCCTGCGATCACGCCGGATTCGCAGGTTTCTTTCATGCCCATTTCTGCNGGCTTGATGAACTCCTTGGGGACAATGCCGCCAACGATCTTGTTGATGAATTCAAAGCCAGAACCGGGTTCGCCGGGTTCCATTTCGATNACNACGTGGCCGTACTGACCCTTGCCACCGGTCTGACGGGCAAACTTGCCTTCACCCTTGGCGGAAGCCCGGATGGTTTCGCGGTAGGAAACCTGAGGTGCACCGATGTTGGCTTCNACTTTGAATTCCCGCAGCATGCGGTCCACCAGGATCTCCAGGTGAAGTTCGCCCATGCCAGCGATNACGGTCTGACCTGTCTCCTCATCCGTTGAGACACGGAAAGTGGGGTCCTCTTCGGACAGTGATGTCAAAGCTTTGGAGAGTTTCTCCATGTCCCCTTTGGTCTTGGGCTCAACTGCCACAGAGATCACTGGCTCTGGGATGAANAGGGTCTCAAGAACAATCGGATTGTCCGGATCGCAAAGGGTGTCCCCGGTCGTCGTGTTCTTAAGTCCCAGCACAGCACCAAGGTCGCCGGCACGAAGCTGGTCAACTTCTTCGCGGTCGTCCGCCTTAAGNACCACAAGGCGTGAGATGCGCTCTTTTACATCTTTAGTGGCGTTGAGCACATAGCTGCCCTTGGANAGGATCCCGGAGTACATGCGCACAAAGGTGAGCTTTCCGTAGGGATCAGCCATCACCTTGAACGCCAAAGCGCTGAAGGGGGCGTTGTCATCAGAGGGGCGAACTGCTTCTGTGCCATCAGGTAGGACACCCTGAATGGGGGGGACTTCAACGGGAGCTGGTAGATAGTCGACAACGGCGTCGAGTAGAAGTTGCACTCCTTTGTTTTTGAAAGCGGAGCCGCAAATCATTGGCACTAGGCCATGCTTCAGTACGCCTTCGCGAATGCCATTCTTGAGCTCCTCCTCGGAGAGTTCGCCAGTGTCAAGGAACTTCTCGATCAGTGATTCGTCGTTTTCTGCAACGCTTTCCATGAGCTTGTTGCGCCATTCAGCAGCAAGCTCTNTCATGTCTGCAGGGATATCTGTTTCCTCAATATCAGTTCCAAGATCATTCTTATAGATATACGCCTTGTTAGAGACCAGATCGATAATCCCGCTGAGGTCTCCTTCAGCACCGATCGGAAGCTGAATTGGCGCAGCTTTGGCTTTCAGGCGATCAGTGATTTGTCCGTAAACCTTGAGGAAGTCCGCGCCAGTGCGATCCATCTTGTTGACGAACACCATCCGAGGCACGGAGTAGCGATCAGCCTGGCGCCACACGGTTTCGGACTGGGGCTGCACACCGCCAACAGCGCAGAAAACTGCGATAACACCATCGAGAACACGCATGGAGCGCTCCACCTCAATGGTGAAGTCGACGTGTCCAGGAGTATCAATAATATTGATCCGGTGATCATTCCAGCTGGTGGAGATTGCAGCAGCCGTGATTGTGATTCCACGCTCCCGTTCCTGTGCCATCCAGTCAGTTACGGCGGCGCCATCGTGCACCTCGCCGATTTTGTGCACCACACCCGAGTAAAAGAGAATCCGTTCGGTTGTTGTGGTCTTGCCAGCATCAATGTGCGCGGCGATGCCAATATTCCTGACGCGTTCTAGGGGGAATTCGCGAGCCACGGGATGCTCCTTGGATGGTGCTGAAAAGCGGGCGCAACTCTACAGGCTGATCCTCAGCAGCCGTCGGCCCAATTAGGGAGGATATAAATCAGTAGCGGTAGTGGGCAAAAGCCTTGTTGGCTTCAGCCATCTTGTGGGTTTCTTCCCGCTTGCGGACGGCACTGCCTGCTTCGTTGGCAGCGTCCATCAGTTCGCCAGCAAGCTTATGGGCCATGCTGCGGCCATTACGGGCTCGGGAGAAGTTCACTAGCCAGCGAAGGGCCATCGCCGTGCCACGTTCTTGGCGCACTTCCATGGGCACCTGATACGTCGCACCGCCGACGCGACGGGCACGCACTTCTACTAATGGAGTGGCGTTGCGCACGGCGGTCTCGAACAGCTCAACGGGATCAGCCCCGGTGCGTTCATTGATCAGGCCAAATGCATCCGAGAGAATCCGTTGCGCCGTCGATTTTTTGCCGTGCTTCATCAGGCGCGCCACGATCATCGAGGCTAGGCGGCTGTTGAATTGGGGATCCGGCAGGATCGGGCGCTTCTCGGCAGCGTTGCGGCGTGACATGGAGTGTGGGGATTAGCGGGTAGTGGGATGAGGGATAGACGTTGAGATCATTCCTTCGGCGACTTGGCGCCGTACTTGGAGCGGCTCTGACGACGATCCTTGACGCCGGCTGTGTCGAGGGTGCCGCGGATGATGTGATAGCGCACACCGGGCAGATCCTTGACCCGGCCCCCGCGGATCAGAACCACGGAGTGCTCCTGCAGGTTGTGGCCGATACCTGGGATGTAGGCCGTCACCTCGAAGCCCGAGGTCAGGCGGACACGGGCCACCTTGCGCAGAGCAGAGTTGGGCTTCTTCGGGGTGGAGGTGTAGACCCTCGTGCAGACCCCCCGGCGCTCAGGACAGGCCCGCAGCGCTGGGGATTTGGTCTTGCGGAAGGTGCTCTGCCGCTCGGAGCGGATCAGTTGCTGGATGGTGGGCATCTAGGACCGGAGGTAGGCCGTCGGGCCGACCGCATTCGACAATCGACCACAATACCGGAGAACAGGTCAGTCAGCGATTAAGCGGGTAAAAGCCGTGCCGCAGGCACAGCTACGCACATCGTCGCCACCCCGCAGCATGAAGCCCCCGCCGCTGAGATCGCCGCGGTAATCAAGCTGCATTCCTCGCAGCAGGCTCGCCTGTTGAGACTGGCCATGCAGTGTGATGCCATCAGCCCGCGCCAGGGGAACTCCGGCACCTGTACCGGCACGGATTTGCAGGGCCCACTCTTCACAGCTGCCTTCGACAAGGTGGAGATGGGCCAGGCCAGGCTCACCGCAACGGATCGAGAGGCGGCAAAGCTCCGCTGCGGCACCGGGGGTGATCTGCAGACCGGGGGTGGGCTCCATGGAACTGACTTAGTGGGCCGGATTGACAACAATGCCCAGACCATTGTGGATGGCGGCGCCGATGCCACGGCCTCGAGTGCCGCTGCGACCTCCCACCATCAGACGGGTGGAGCTGCCACCATCAAGATTCAGGGCTTCTCTGATGCCCAGTCGCTTCATCAACACTGCGGTTTGATGCAGGGTGGGCCCTTTGTTACCGCTGCCCTCGACTGCCAGCAGCCAGATTTGTTCGCCATCGCTAGCCACCACGCTGCGGGGGGCTTTCTGACGCATAAATGGTGTGCTGAAGCGCTCGGCTTTGCCGTTAAGTACGACTTGGCCTCGGTTGAGTAGTAACGGCCCTCCCTGGATCAAGAAGGGCTTGTCGTCGAAGTGGGACGGGGTGAGCTTTCTCTCCAGACTGACCTGATCACCTACCTGTAGGGGCAGCGTGGCGCTGCCTCGAGCCACGACAAGGGTCTGGCCACGCTGCAGACCGACGCCGCGCTTCAGCCGTTCTGGTGAAAGAAGTGCCGTGACTTCAGTGCCAATGATCAGAGCGCCGCGCTCGGTTCCCGTAATCGCCTTGTAGCGCGGCCCCCAAAGACTGTTGTACTGCGCCAGTCCTTTTTTGACCCAGCCGCTGTTGAGGGCGCTGATCTCGGTGCTCTGACCACGCCCGTTGCTGATCCACTCCTGCAATCTGACTCGGCTGAATTGAGGCAGCTCGCCGCGATCCCAGGCGATTGCACCACGATCCAGGATCGGTCCTGAAAGCCAGTCGCCACGATCGCGCAAGCCACCGAGCGGCAGGGCCTGAATGCGGTTGAAAAATCCTCCGTTCAGTGCTGCCAGGGCTCCCTGGGAGCGAGCCAGCCCTAGGAGTGATCCCAGCCCAACCATGTTGCGACGGCTTAGAGGTACTAGGGCCATCCGGCCTGCTTCAGGGTTGAAGCGCACAAAGCTGATCCGGTAGCGCCCTGCCCCGAGCTTCAGCGTTCGCTGCTCCAGAGCCAGACCGTTGCTCCCGGCTGGCAGCAGCGGTCTCCTGTTGCGAGCCAGTGGGGTGAGGTCGCTGCTGCTGCGGTCCAGTACCAGGCGGTTTGGCCCGCCCAGGCTGCTGCTCTGCCAGCCATCGAGTGAGAGCAGCAAGCGGCCGCTGCCCAACCCGGCACTCACACCACGCTGCCTGAGTGCCATGGCTGCTGCTCCAGGGTTGTTCAGCAGCAGCTCTAGTTGCTCGTCGCTGCGGGGCAGCAGGGCAGGACCACTGAGGTCCAGCACCAGTCTGTGGGCCCCCTCTCGGCGTGATTCGCGCAGCCGGAGGAAGCGAGGAGCTGGAAGCTGCAGAGACAGTGCTGGCTCCGAACCTATGGCTGAGGGCATAAGACCCATTTGAACGCCGTTCTGACGCAGCAGCTCGCTGACCTCGATGGCGATTTCGTCCTCGATGCTGACCTGTTTGGCCTGTTCGATTGACTGCTCGGCACCGAACCAGCGCAGGATGTTGTTGCCGTCCTCATCGAGGCTGCGTTGAGCCCCGAGCTCGCTTTCGAGCAGATCGAGACCCAGCCATAAGCGACCTGGCTCGCCCTGCACCCAGCGCCAGGCCGATTGAATGCGCTCGCCATTAACAGTCAGCTCGAGGCCTTCAGCTGATGGCGCCTCCAGCAGTCGAACGAGTGGTGGTGGAGCGGGGGGAGGACTGAAGGGCAGCAAGCCGCACACCCAGAATCGGTCGCAACTTAGCCAGGATGCGAACTTTTAGGATCGACCTTTGGCGTGGCCGGAGACATTCCTTCTTGTAGGGGATCGGCCTGGCCCAGCAGTGAGTTCTACCCCGATGTCCTTGCACCCCAACGCTGTCTGGCCCCATTGCGACAGCCCGGCTCCGGCCGCTGTTGCCGGCGAGAAGGACGCTTGCGGTGTGGGATTCCTTGCACAGTTGCAGGGGCAGCAATCCCACTGGTTGTTGCAGCAGGCTTTGCGAGGTCTTGGCTGCATGGAGCACCGCGGTGGTTGCGGTGGCGATGGGGATTCTGGAGATGGTGCTGGGGTCCTCAGCGGCATCCCCTGGAGCTACCTGGAGGCAGTGTGGCCGGCGGCTGCGGCCAGTGCTGGTCAGTCCCGTGGCCTGGCCATGGTCTTCCTGCCTGACGACGCTGAGCGTGCTGCTCAGTCCCGTCAGTTCTGTGATGAGGAAGCCATCCGGCTGGGCTTGCGCTCTCTCGGCTGGCGCACCGTGCCAGTAGCGCCTGAAGTGCTTGGTCCCCTTGCCCGCGGCACGGCTCCTTTGATCGAGCAGTGGCTGCTTGGCGCCGATGTGGAGGGCGATGCACTCGAAGCACTGCTGTTCAGGTTGCGGCGTCGCTGCGGCGAGAGGGCACGAGCAACATTCGGTGCAGCAGCGACAGATCTTTATTTCGCCTCCTTCAGCAGCCGCACTGTCGTCTACAAGGGCATGGTGCGCTCGGAAGTGCTGGCGGCTTTCTACGCCGACCTGCGTGATGAGCGCTTTGCTGTGAGCTTTGCGGTGTATCACCGCCGCTTCAGCACCAACACCCTGCCCCGCTGGCCCCTGGCCCAGCCCATGCGTTTGCTGGGCCATAACGGTGAGATCAACACCCTGCTCGGCAACCTCAACTGGGCCAGGGCGTCTGAGGGCAATCTCGATGCGGTCTGGGGCGAGGACGCCGCCGACCTCAAGCCAGTGGTTAACCCGGCTTTCAGTGACTCGGCCAACCTCGACGCCACCCTGGAGCTGATGGTGCGCAGCGGCCGGCCCATCACCGAGAGCCTGCTCACTCTCGTGCCGGAGGCCTTCCGCAACCAGCCCGAGCTGGCGGACAACCCCCAAGTGCAGGCCTTTTATGAGTACTCGGCCTGTACCCAGGAGCCCTGGGACGGCCCTGCCCTACTGGTGTTCTCCGATGGACGCAGCGTCGGCGCCACCCTTGATCGCAATGGCTTACGTCCGGCCCGCTACTGCATCACCAGTGACGGTTTCGTGGTGATGGGCTCGGAGACCGGTGTGGTGCAGCTCGATGAAAGCCGCATCATCGAAAAGGGTCGCCTTGGCCCCGGTCAGATGCTGGCGGTGGACTTGGAGACCGGTCGTCTCTTGCGCAACTGGGATGTCAAAGCCGAGGTGGCAGCGCGACACCCCTATGGCGAATGGCTGCACCAGCATCGCCGGAGTCTTGATGCCCAGCCATGGACCACAAGCAAGCAGCTGGGTGATCTGGATCTGCTTCAGCAGCAGACCGCCTTTGGCTTCACCGCCGAGGACTTTGATCTGGTGATTGAGGACATGGCCTCTGCGGGCAAGGAGCCCACTTACTGCATGGGGGATGACATTCCTCTGGCAGTGCTGTCGGACAAGCCGCACCTGCTTTACGACTACTTCAAGCAGCGCTTCGCCCAGGTCACTAATCCCCCCATTGACCCGCTGCGCGAAAAACTTGTGATGAGCCTGGAGATGCATCTGGGCCGCCGCGGTTCATCCCTCAAGCCCGCACCCGATGCAGCCGCGATGCTGCATCTCACCAGTCCAATCCTCAACGAAGCGGAACTGGCGGCTGCGGCTGATCAGGGTTTGCCCACCCTCACCCTCTCCACCCTGGTGCCGGTTGCCGATGGCCCCGGCGGACTGGCGCAGGCTGTCAGCCGCTTACAGCAGCTGGCGGAAGCCGCAGTGCAAGAGGGCAAGACGGTTCTGGTGCTCTCCGATCGTGGCGTCACCGCTAGTCACACGACCATTCCTGCGCTGCTGGCGGTTGGTGCGGTGCACCATCACCTGCTTCGCTTGGGGCTTCGCCTCAAGACATCACTGGTGGTGGACACCGCCCAGTGCTGGAGTACCCACCACCTGGCCTGCCTGATCGGTTTCGGGGCCAGTGCGGTGTGCCCTTGGCTCACATGGGAGACCAGCCGTCATTGGCTGGATCAGCCCAAGGTGCGCAAGGCGATTGAGCTGGGCAAGCTGCCCGCCCTCAATGCTGAGATCGTGCAGGCCAATGTGCGCAATGCCCTGGAGAACGGGCTGCGCAAGATTCTCTCCAAGATCGGTATTTCCCTGCTGGCGAGTTACCACGGCGCCCAAATCTTCGAGGCCATTGGTATCGGCGCCGATTTGATCGATCTGGCCTTCTGCGGCACCACTAGCCGGGTGGCTGGCCTCTCGATCACTGATCTGGCCAGCGAGACCCTCAGCCTGCATGCCAAGGCCTTCCCTGAGCTCAATCGCAGCAAGCTCGAGTTCATGGGATTTGTGCAGTACCGCTCCGGTGGTGAGTACCACCTCAACAGCCCCGAGATGGCTAAGGCGCTGCACGCCGCCGTCAAAGCGGGCCCTGGCTACGACCACTTCAGAACCTATAAAACGCTGCTGGAGAACCGCCCGGTCACCACGCTGCGGGATCTGCTGGAGCTTCAGCCTGCCCCCGCACCACTGCCGATC
Organism: Synechococcus sp. TMED19; assembly: GCA_002168155.1. GTDB lineage: Bacteria > Cyanobacteriota > Cyanobacteriia > PCC-6307 > Cyanobiaceae > RCC307. The sequence continues at coordinate 22,517 of NHBY01000014.1, forward strand.
GATCAGGTGGAGAGTGTGGAGAGCATCTGCGCACGCTTTTGCACTGGGGGAATGAGTCTGGGTGCCCTCTCACGCGAGGCCCATGAGGTGCTGGCGGTAGCAATGAACCGCATCGGTGGCAAGAGCAACAGCGGGGAAGGTGGTGAGGATCCAGCCCGTTTCAAGGTGCTCAACGACGTCAATCCTGAGGGTCGATCACAGGTGTTGCCCAGCATCGGTGGGCTTCGCAACGGCGACACTGCCTGCTCGGCGATCAAGCAAATCGCCTCTGGTCGTTTCGGCGTCACTCCTGAGTACTTACGCAGTGGTAAGCAACTGGAGATCAAGGTGGCTCAGGGGGCCAAGCCCGGTGAAGGCGGTCAGTTGCCTGGCCCCAAGGTTGATCCCTATATCGCTTGGCTGCGCAACAGCAAGCCCGGCGTGGCGTTGATCTCTCCGCCGCCGCACCACGACATCTATTCCATCGAGGATCTGGCCCAGCTCATCCATGACCTGCACCAGGTGCACCCTGCTGCCCGCGTCAGCGTCAAGCTGGTGGCCGAGATCGGCATTGGCACCATCGCTGCTGGTGTGGCTAAGGCCAACGCTGACGTGATTCAGATCTCCGGCCATGACGGCGGCACTGGTGCTTCGCCGCTGAGTTCGATCAAGCACGCCGGAGGTCCCTGGGAGATGGGCCTGACCGAGGTGCATCGTTCGCTTGTCGAGAACGGTCTGCGTGATCGAGTTCTGCTGCGGGCCGACGGTGGCCTTAAGACCGGCTGGGATGTAGTCATCGCTGCTCTGCTGGGCGCTGAGGAGTACGGCTTCGGTTCAGTCGCGATGATCGCCGAGGGCTGCATCATGGCGCGCGTCTGCCATACCAATAACTGCCCGGTGGGGGTAGCCACGCAGAAGGAGAATCTGCGCAAGCGCTTCCCTGGCCTGCCCGAGCAGGTGGTTAGCTTCTTCCTCTATGTGGCCGAGGAGGTGCGCCAGCTGCTGAGCGTGCTCGGCGTCGCCAGCATGCACGAGCTCATCGGCCGCACTGAACTGCTCAAGGCCCGTGCTGTGAACCTGGCTAAGACCCAGGCACTCGATCTCTCATGTCTGTTGGCTCCGATCCAGGGTGTGGAAGATCGCTCGTGGCTCCATCACGCTGATGAGGCCCATGGGAATGGAGTGATCCTTGAAGATCAGTTGCTCGCCGATCCGGAGTTGATGGCGGCAATCGAGAGCCATGGCCGCTTGGCCCGCAAGATGTCGATCGTGAATACCGACCGCAGCGTCTGTGCCCGCCTTGCTGGTGAGATCGCTCAGCGCCATGGCAACACTGGTTTTCAAGGGCAGTTGGATCTCACCTTTGAAGGTGCTGCTGGCCAGAGCTTCGGAGCCTTCAACGTGCAGGGCATGAACGTGCGCTTGGTCGGCGAGGCCAATGACTATGTCGGTAAAGGTCTCTGCGGTGGTCGCCTCAGCGTGGTTCCCCCCGCTGGTGTTCAAGAACCCGGCAGCCAGGTGATCTTGGGTAACACCTGCCTTTATGGCGCCACCGGTGGTGAGCTGTTTGCTTACGGCCGCGCGGGCGAGCGCTTCGGGGTACGCAACAGCGGTGCCCATGCCGTTGTGGAAGGGGCCGGTGATCACTGCTGTGAGTACATGACNGGTGGTGTTGTGGTGGTGCTGGGCAGCACCGGACGCAACGTGGCCGCCGGTATGACCGGGGGTGTGGCCTTCCTGCTNGATGAGGACGATCGTCTGGCCCCGAGGGTCAACCCTGAGATCGTGGCGATCTGTTCTCTCAGCACTCCAGAGCAGGAGGCCCTGCTTAAGCCTCTGCTGGAGCGNCATGTGGCTGAGACCGGCAGCAGCAAAGCATCAGCGATCCTGGCGGACTGGAACAGCTGGAAGGGGCGCTTCAAGTTGCTGGTCCCCCCCAGCGAACGGGCCAATGTNGGTCTTGCGGAGAAGGAGGCGGTAGCGGCTTAGGGCCAAGAATTCATCAANAGNGCTTGGAGTTCAGCTTGAACTGACTAATGGCNTCTNCTTCCTGCAAGCTTGGCNCCCTTNCGATTCCNGCTGGCNTGGNTTTCTGCCGNTGCGCTGGTGTCGCTCGTGACAGCGGCCCAGAGGGTTCAGCGGCGCCAAATCGCAGTGGATNNAGCCCTCTTNGAGATGGAGGCCTAAGCCGAGCTGATTAAGCCGTTGAGATTGAAGCTTTGCTGGACACGCTTGAAAAGGAGCAGTTGCGGCAAAGAGTGCTGGGAGTGATTCTCTTGCCTGAGCAGGAGTTCAACGATGGCNTCTTGNGGTTGGCATTCGAGCCCAAAGTTGTTGGGCAGNTGTTTATTGATCCAGCGATTCCACACCAATTGGATGAGGAATGGGCTCGGCAATTTGTCTAGGTGAACCTCAAGCGAGGTGAGCCGATTCGGCTGGATCGACGCGAGTTCTCCATTCTCAAGTTCAATGACTTGGCCGGGGTGAAAGCTAAAAGGCAGTTGATCCCTTTGCCACGCAGCAACCGCATGGATGTGCTGCTGACGATCTCTAACCCCAAGCTTGTGAANGGAAAGGTGGATACCAACAATTTGATCAATNGCTTGTTAGGTCATGCCCAGCAGCTACAAGTCAGAATTGCTTTGAATCATTGAGCTTGATCNCGATTGGTTCATCTGATCAAGCGATGCCCATTACGGCTGTTCGCAGCGCTTCACGGCGGTCAATCTCCGTGCGTTCAGCGGGCAGCTTGTTGAAGAGCCCCAGTTTTTCCAGGCGCCGTCGAGTGGTGCCACTGGCACCCACCACAAACACCTGACGGCCGACTTCGATGGCTTCTTCGACCGCGTTCTCTACAGCGAGCGCGGCAGTGACGCCGAGGTGGGAGACCTCTGAGAGATCGAAGACCACGGCCTTGCAGTCNCTGATGGCGTTGTGCTCGCGGCTGATCGCCTTGGCCACGCCAAAAATCATTGCGCCGGTGAGCTGAAACAGCAGCACCTGACCATTGCCTTGATCGAGGAGTTTGCGCTCATCGGTTGGGATGTCGAGGTCATCGTCTCCACCTGTNCTCACNGATTTGATCGCCTGGCTCTGCAGCGCGCTCATCTTGTCGATCGTGAGGATGTTGGCGATGAAGACGCCAACGAAGACGGCNGTGATTAGGTCCACCAGCACGGTGAGGCCGATCACCAGATACATGATCAGGGCTCCATTGCGGGAGATGCGGTGGGCGCGCTGGATGAAGTCCCAGTCGACGATGTCGACGCCCACCTTGAGGGCGATTCCGGCCAGAACCGCCTGGGGGATCTCGGCCGCCAGCTGGGCTCCCACCAGGATCACCAGCATCAGGATCACCGCACGGCTGATGCCAGAGAGGGCACTACGGCCTCCGCTTTGGATGTTGACCACCGTGCCCATCGTGGCGCCGGCTCCTGGCAGACCTCCGAACAGGCCGCTAATCACGTTGCCTAGGCCTTGGCCGATGAGCTCTTTGTTGGAGTTGTGTTCGGTGCGGGTGAGGCTATCGGCCACCACCGAGGTGAGCAGAGCATCGATGCAGCCCAGCATCCCCAGCACAGCGGCATCCACCACCATCAGCCTGAGATCGCCGGCACTGAAAATCGGCAGTTGCAGTTGCGGAAAACCGGAGGCGATCTCGCCAATGCGGCGCACATCCTCGGCTCCAAGTCCGCCGAGTAGGGGGAGAGAGACCAAGGTGCCCACCACCAGAGCGATCAGCTGGGGTGGCGCAATCTTTGTGAGCTGTTTGGGGGTGAACCACAGGATGGCGAGCGTCATCAAGGCCAGAGACACCTCAAGAGGCCGCGCCTGGCTCAGCAGCTGGGGTAGTCCCTGCAGGGTGCCGATCACGCCCCCTTTAGGACTGGCCTGCCCCAGAAAGGGGCCCAGCTGCAGGATGATCAGGATCAGGCCGATGCCCGTCATAAAGCCCGAGATCACCGTGTAGGGCATCTGGGTCACATACCGACCCAGCCGCAAGACACCGAAGGCGATCTGGAACACCCCGGCGAGCATCACCACGGTGAAGGCCATGGCTAGGCCGTTTTCTGGGTTGCTGGCGGTCAGGCTGGCAATCACGGCCGTCATCACCACGGTCATCGGACCGGTGGGTTCGGAGATCAGCGTGGGCGTGCCGCCAAACAGNGCTGCAAACAGGCCNACNAGCACAGCGCCCCAGAGACCGGCCGTAGCCCCGGCCCCGCTGGCCACACCGAAGGCCANGGCCATCGGCAGGGCGATNACGGCAGCGGTAACGCCACCAAAGAGGTCACCACGGAGATTTTTGGTGCTGATNCGGTTNAGCACTCCGGTAAACCTGTTGGATGCCGCCGGGGCCGGGGCCATTGTTGTNCTTAGACGATTGGCGGGTGACCCTAGGACCCTTCCGCTGACATGTGATCAGCGGGGGTACTGCTGCATCAGCCGTTGCACCTCACCNGCGTGGTAACTGCTTCGGGTNAGCGGGGTGCTGACCACCTGCANGAAGCCCAATTGCTCTTCTCCGATGCGTCGATAGCTGTCGAACTGCTCTGGGCTGACAAAGCGGTCGACCGCAAGGTGCTTTGGGCCGGGTGAGAGGTACTGGCCAATGGTGACAATGTCGACGTCATGGCGTCGAAGGTCTTTCAGCACCTCCAATACTTCCGTGTCGCTTTCTCCTAGGCCGACCATCAGCCCGGATTTGCTGTAACAGCTTGGCCAGCCTTGGCGCCCCTGTTGCAGCAGGTTCAGCGAGCGCTCATAGATCGCCTGGGGCCGTGCCCTTTTGTACAGGCGCGGAACGGTTTCGATGTTGTGGTTAAGCACATCGGGGGCGCCCTCCATCACGGCCGCGAGGGCATTCACATCGCCGCAGAAATCTGGGATCAGCAGTTCGATCGTGGTGTCCGGAGAGAGCCGGCGGATCTGCTCGATGCAGGCCACGAACTGACTGGCTCCGCCGTCGGGAAGGTCATCGCGGTTCACCGAGGTGATCACCACATGGCGCAGGCCCAGCCGCAGGGTGGCCTCCCCCAATCGTTCAGGCTCGGTGGGATCAAGCGCCCGAACGCTTTTATCAAAGTCGATGTCGCAGTAGGGGCAGGCCCTGGTGCAGCCCGGCCCCATGATCAGAAACGTGGCAGTCCCGCCCGCGAAGCACTCACCGATGTTGGGGCAGCTGGCCTCTTGGCAGACCGTGTTGAGCTTGAGATCCAGCAGCAGATCAGCCACCGCGCCGATCCGCTCGCGCTGTGGGGCTTTGACACGCAGCCAATCTGGCTTCTGCAAGTTGGTCTCCTACGATCGGTCTATCGGGATGTAGCGCAGCTTGGTAGCGCACTTCGTTCGGGACGAAGGGGCCGCAGGTTCGAATCCTGTCATCCCGACTTCAATGCTGATCAATTGAGTTCCGCTCCCGGGTAGCCGCGCGGTGTCACGATCCGTCCTTGCTGGTGGCGTGTAGTGCTGTTGCCGATCAAGACCAGGGAGAACATGTCGACCTGATTCAGGGGCAGCTCTTCGAGGCTGTGGATTTGCAGGCCTTCATCACTGCGGCTGAGCTGGCGACAGATCGCAGCTGGTGTGGAGGCCGGTCGCTGTTCTAAGAGCAGCTCCACCGCCCGACCCAGCTGCCAGTGGCGATCATGGGAACGAGGGTTGTAGAGAGCGACCACGAAATCTCCGGCTGCAGCCGCCTGTAGCCGCTTTTCAATGACCTCCCAGGGGGTAAGTCGGTCGCTGAGGCTGATGGTGCAGAGATCATGCATCAGTGGTGCACCCAGCCGGGCTGCTGCCATCTGGAACGCGGAGATCCCCGGATGCACCTCAAAACGTGGTTGCTCCTGGAGCGGCAGTTCGAGCCAGTGCTCAAGCGCCAGACCAGCCATGCCATACATACCGCTCTCGCCGCTAGAGATCAGGGCGACCTTGATGCCCTGGCGCGCCAGCTCGAGGGCCTGCTGGCAGCGTTCTCGCTCGCGGGTCGATCTCACGGCGGCAGAGCGGGCAGCGG
>NHBY01000015.1 GCA_002168155.1 Synechococcus sp. TMED19
GGGGTGACCCGGAGTCCACGCCTGCCTCGAGCATCCCGTGTGGCTGCTGCCTTCCGGATCTGACCAGGTTTAGGCGTCGGAGCCGCATGGGTCCGAGTCCACTTGATGCTAGCAAGGTTGCTGGCCGGGAGTTTGCTTGAGCCTCACACCACGACAGCTTTCCCAGCTGCTGCAACGGCGCAAGCAGGAACGGCAGCCGATCACAGTCCTCACGGCTTGGGATGCCCTCAGTGCGCACTGGGCCGAAGCCGCTGGTGTTGACCTTGTGTTGGTGGGGGATTCACTGGCCATGGTGGCTCTGGGCCACGCCACAACCCTGCCGGTAACTCTTGAGGGCATGCTGCACCACGCTGCTGCAGTCGAGCGGGGCCTGCAGCACACGCCGATGGTCTGCGATCTGCCCTTCCTCAGTTATCAATGCGGATCGGATCGAGCGGTGGCCGCCGCCGGACGTTTTCTCAAGGAAACCGGCTGCGAGGGGGTCAAGCTTGAAGGCGCTGAGCCTGAAACCCTCGAGGTCATTGACCGTTTGGTGCGCACCGGCATCCCGGTCATGGGCCATCTGGGACTCACCCCACAGTCCGTACGACAACTGGGCTATCGGCGCCAGGCCACCGACCCAGTGGCGCAGGAGCAGCTTCTGCGCCAAGCCAGGGAACTGCAGCAGGTCGGCTGTTTTGCTCTGGTGCTTGAGCATGTGCCCGGCGAGCTCGCCACCCGCATGAGTTCTGAGCTCAGCCTCCCGGTGATCGGCATTGGCGCGGGTGCAGGCTGCGACGGCCAGGTACGCGTCAGTGCTGACCTGCTGGGACTAACCGAGCAGCAGCCCCCCTTCTCCAAAGCGCTGATCGATGGCAATACGTTGATCCAGCAGGCCCTCAGCCAGTGGGTGCGCTCGGTTCAGCACGCTCCAACGCCAGCAGCAGATCGGCCAGCACCGCATTGCTCAGGCCGAATCCCGCCGGAGCCGGCAGCCGCAGACGCTCCTTCGTGAGCACCGCCAGCCCCTGCTCCAGCCAGGGCTTGAGGGCCTGCTGCAACCAGATCACCAAGGACTGGGACCTCTGCCAGAGGCCGGAGCGCTGCAGCCAAAGCAGATCAACACCCTCACGGCGCCGCAACCCCACCAGCAGCAGATCCTCAAGAGGGGGCAGCAGGGCGGGATCCCCCCCCTGTCGGCCCGCCTGCTGCTGCACCCAGCTGCTGTAGGCATCACGGGTGCGCGGCCGCACCAGGCGCTCGCCGCCAACGCCTGAGGTGGCTCCCAGCCCGAGGGCCCACCATCCAGCACCACTCCAATAGGCGCGGTTGTGCCGGGAGCTGTGACCCGGCAGCGCCCAGCTGCTGATTTCGTAGTGGCCATAACCGGCAGAAGCCAGATGGCTGTGGGTGTACTCCAGCTGATCAGCGGCCAGATCCTGCTCAGGCAGATTGAGCTGACCGGCGCGCTCACGCCGCTCAAACACCGTTCCGGGTTCAACGATCAGGTCATAGATGGAAAGGTGCGGCGGAGCCTGCGCGATGGCCTGCTCCAGTTCCCAACCCCACTGCTGCACCGTCTGATTCGGCAAGTTGACGATCAGATCCAGGCTCCAGCTCTGCAAAAGGCCAGCCCGGTGGGCCTGTTGCAGCCAACCACAGGCCTCACGCAACTGCTCGGCCCTATGGCGCCGTCCCAGGCCGGCAAGTACCGCATCATCAAAACTCTGCCCCCCCAAGCTCACCCGGTTGACCCCCAGCTGCAGGACCGACCCCAAGCGCTGCTGATCAAAACTGGCCGGATCCATCTCCAGCGTCACCTCAGCGCCGGGGGCGAGACCCCAGTGGCGCCGAACCGCTGCCAGGAGCCGACTGAGCTGCTCAGGGCTCAGCAGCGACGGTGTACCACCGCCGATATAGAGCGTCGAAAGCGGAGGTCCTGCAGGCGCTGCGTCCAGATCCTGCAGTAACAACGCCAGATAGTGATCCACCGAGGGCGAACGACTGCCATCGGCCTTATCCCCCAAAGGCACAACGGGGAAGTCGCAGTAGAAGCAGCGACGGTGGCAGAAGGGTATGTGGAGATACAGGCTGCGGGGCAGGCGCCGATGGGCTGGAAGCGGCACACTCATGGCAATCTCGCTTGGTGATGCGTGCCCGGGCGCGCGGACCTGACTCTTCAGTCTTCACTGTGGAAGCCCTGATCCTGCTGCTGTTTGTGATCTCCGGAGCCGCCGCAGGCTGGCTCGGGGTGGATCTGCTGCCGCCGCAGGCCTTGATGCAGGTCACCAACCTCGAAGGTCTGCAGTGGGTGCTGGGGGGCTTCGGAGCTTTCTTTGGGCTGATCGCCGGTTTCCTGTTCCAGCGCCTGCGCGAACGACTGATGCGCCAGGTGCGCACGATGCCGACCGATCTGCTGATCAGCCGAGCGGTGGGACTGATCCTCGGCCTGCTGGTCGCCAACCTGCTTCTGGCGCCAATTCTGTTGCTGCCCCTGCCCTGGGAGGTGGGCTTCGTTAAACCGCTAGCGGCAGTGCTCAGCAACGTGTTCTTCGGTGTGAGCGGCTACAACCTCGCCGAAGTGCATGGACGCACCTTGCTGCGACTGTTCAACCCCAGCAGCACCGAGGCTCTGCTGGTGGCTGATGGGGTGCTGCAACCCGCTAGTCCCAAGATCATCGACACCAGCGTGATCATTGATGGGCGCCTGCGGGGCCTGCTCGAGAGCGGTCTTTTAGAAGGGCAGGTGATCATTGCCCAGAGCGTGATCGATGAGCTGCAGCAGCTGGCCGATTCCGGCAACGCCGAGAAACGCGGCAAAGGTCGCCGAGGGCTCAAGCTGCTAGCGGCTCTGCGTGAGGAGTACGGCCGCCGACTGGTGATCAACAGCACCCGCTACGAAGGCGATGGCGTCGACGAGAAACTGCTCAAGCTCACCAGTGACACGAATGGTCTGCTGCTGACCGCCGATTACAACCTCGCCAAGGTGGCGCAGGTCCAGAACCTGCGGGCTCTCAACCTCAGCGAGCTGGTGATTGGCCTGCGGCCGGAGGTTCAACCTGGGGATCGACTGCAACTCAAGATCGTGCGGGAGGGCAAGGAAGCTGATCAGGGGGTTGGCTACCTGGAAGACGGCACGATGGTGGTGGTGGAAGCGAGCCGCAAGAGCATCGGCGAGCGCCGCGATGTGACCGTCACCGGTGCCTTACAGACTCCGGCGGGGCGCATGGTTTTCGCCAGGCCCTCAGAGGCTCGCTAGGCTCAGCCGACTCGCGCAAGGCGATGTCAGCGCCCTATTCCGCCTCAGACATCAGATCGGTGTCGGCCCCGTACTACGAAGGTGGCGGCGGCAATTTCCGCACCCCACCGCCGGACCTGCCTTCCCTCCTGCTCAAGGAGCGCATCGTCTACCTGGGATTACCTCTATTCAGTGACGACAATTCCAAACGTCAGATGGGCATCGATGTCACTGAGCTGATCGTCGCCCAGCTGCTCTATTTGGAGTTTGACAACCCCGACAAACCAATCTTTTTCTATATCAATTCCACTGGCACCAGCTGGTATTCCGGAGAGGCCATCGGCTTTGAGACAGAAGCCTTCGCTATCTGCGACACCATCCGTTATGTCAAGCCGCCGGTGCACACGATCTGCATTGGCCAGGCCATGGGCACTGCAGCAATGATCCTCTCGGCTGGCACCAAAGGACAGCGAGCCTCGCTGCCGAATGCCTCCATCGTGCTGCACCAACCCAGAAGCGGCGCCCGGGGGCAAGCCACCGACATCCAGATCCGCGCCAAAGAGGTGCTTCACAACAAGCGCACCATGCTGGAGATGCTCTCGGCGAATACCGGTCGCAGCGTCGATCAGCTCAGCTCTGATTCAGATCGGATGACTTATTTGACCCCCGAGCAGGCCAAGGAATACGGCCTCATCGATCGCGTACTCAGCAGCAAGAAAGACCTGCCCTCCCCTGTGGCGGCTTGAACCGCCCGCCGTTGATCTGATCTACCAACCTGCAGCCACTGACCCATGCCCATCGGCACTCCCAGCGTTCCCTACCGCCTCCCTGGCAGCCAGTACGAGCGGTGGGTCGATATCTACACTCGCCTCGGCGTCGAGCGCATCCTCTTTCTTGGTCAAGAGGTCAATGACGGCGTCGCCAATGCCTTAGTTGCTCAGATGCTCTACCTCGACTCCGAGGACAGCAGCAAGCCGATCTATCTGTACATCAACTCCCCTGGCGGTTCAGTGACTGCGGGTCTGGCCATTTACGACACGATCCAGTACGTCAAAGCTGACGTGGTCACCATCTGTGTGGGCCTGGCGGCGTCGATGGGAGCCTTCCTGCTGGCAGCAGGCACCAAGGGCAAGCGCGTCGCTCTNCCCCANAGCCGGATCATGATCCACCAGCCTTTGGGCGGTACCGCGCAAAGGCAGGCCAGTGACATTGAGATTGAAGCCCGCGAAATCCTGCGNATGAAGGATCAACTCAATCAGCAACTGTCTGAGATGAGTGGCCAGAGCCTCGAGAAAATCGCCAAGGACACCGACCGCGATTACTTCCTCAGCGCAGAAGAGGCCAAGGAGTACGGCCTGATCGACCGGGTGATCAGCAATCCCAACGAGGCCTGATCAGCCGTTTGGGTAGGCTCCCTGTTTGCCCTGCCCCAACTCCGGATGGCCACCCTGTACTACGACAACGACGCTGACCTGGGCCTGCTCAGCGGTAAGACAGTGGCGATCATCGGCTACGGCTCCCAGGGCCACGCCCACGCGCTCAATCTCAAGGACAGTGGCGTGGATGTTGTGGTGGGCCTCTACGAGGGCAGCCGCTCAGCCGAGAAAGCCAAGGCCGATGGCCTGGAGGTTCTCAGTGTTGCGGATGCCGCCGCCAAGGCCGACTGGGTCATGGTGCTNCTTCCCGATGAATTCCAGAAAGACGTTTACGACAAAGAAATCGCACCTCACCTAAGCGCCGGCAAGGTGTTGAGCTTTGCCCACGGCTTCAACATCCGCTTCGGGTTGATCCAACCTCCGGCCGATGTCGATGTGGTGATGATTGCTCCCAAGGGCCCNGGCCACACCGTGCGCTGGGAATACCAGAACGCCCAAGGTGTTCCTGCACTATTTGCCATCGAGCAGGACGCTTCCGGCAACGCCCGTGGTTTGGCCATGGCCTATGCCAAAGGTATCGGCGGCACCCGCGCCGGCATTCTCGAAACCAACTTCAAAGAGGAGACTGAGACTGACTTGTTTGGCGAGCAGGCAGTCCTCTGCGGCGGCCTTTCAGAGCTCGTCAAAGCCGGTTTCGAAACCCTTGTTGAAGCCGGCTACCAGCCTGAGCTGGCCTACTTCGAGTGCCTNCACGAGGTGAANCTGATCGTGGATTTGATGGTGAAAGGCGGGTTGTCAGCCATGCGCGATTCGATTTCCAACACCGCTGAATACGGCGACTATGTGAGCGGCCCCCGCCTCATCACCGCTGACACCAAGGCCGAGATGAAGCGCATCCTTGGTGACATCCAAGACGGCACCTTNGCCAAGAACTTCGTCGCCGAATGCGATGCCGGCAAGCCTGAGATGAACAAGATCCGCGAGCGTGACCGCACCCACAAGATCGAAGAAGTGGGTAAAGGGCTGCGGGCAATGTTCAGCTGGCTAAAAGCCGCCTGATTGGCTGGCTGCTGGTAACCGCGGCCTGCGGTCTTGATTACCTAATCGGTGATCCGCGCTGGTGCCTGCATCCGGTGCAAGTGATGGGCTGGTTCATCACAAGGCTCAGGCGCATCACAGAGGTCATCTCCGGTGAGAGCCCTTGGGCCCTCCGCCTCGGAGGAGGCGTGATCACCGTGCTGCTGGTAGGCGGCAGCGTCACCAGTGGCATGGCGCTTGAGCAGTTGAGCCGCCATCAGCTCTGGCTTTCGCCACTGCTGCTTCTCGGCCTGGCCAGTGCTTTAGCCGGCCGCAGCCTGCGTCTAGCCGTGGAACAGGTCCTCGTGCCNCTGAGGGCCGATCCGGCGGATCTGCCGCTGGCGCGCCAGCGCCTGGCCTGGATCGTGGGCCGTGATGTGGAGGGGCTGCCGCAACAGGAGCTGTTGCGCGCAGCNGCTGAGACCGCCAGTGAAAATGCCGTTGATGGGCTCTTTGCCCCCCTGTTTTGGATGCTTGTCGGAGNAATGCTCTGGCAGGTTGACCCCGCACTGCCTGGACCTCTGGCCTTGGCCTGGGGCTTCAAGGCCGGGAGCACGCTGGATTCGATGCTTGGCTACCGCCGCGGGCGGTTGCGCTGGCTAGGGACCGCCGGTGCCCGCCTTGATGATGCCCTGACCTGGCTGCCATGCCGCTTGGTGGCGCTCAATCTGGGACAGCTAGGCCAATCATTACGGGATGGTGCCAGCGATCCATCTCCCAATGCCGGTGTCTCTCAAGCGGCCTACGCCCATGCGGTGGGTGTGCAGCTTGGAGGCATCAATCAGTACAACGGCCAAGAGAGATCGAAGCCCTTGCTGAATCAGCAGGCAGCAGCAGTGACACCGCAAGCTGTGACTCAGATGCTTGGCCTAAGTCGCCTCATGACGCTGCAGTGGCTGGGCTGGAGCGGTGCCGGGCTTGCCGTCATGACGGCCATTCAATAGGCGCCCTTGTTGGCCGGGAAAAGAACCACCACCACGGTGCGAAGCAGGATGAAGAGATCGAGGCCAAGGGTGCGGCGATTCACATAGGTGAGATCCAGCAGTACGCGGCGCTGATAGCTGACGTTGTTGCGCCCTGATACCTGCCAGAGCCCCGTCAGTCCAGGACGTACTGAGAGGACCTGATCCATCGCAGTGCCATAACGAGGAATTTCCTGTTCCACGATCGGGCGAGGACCAACCACACTCATCTGGCCGCGCAGAATGTTGAACAGCTGAGGCAGCTCATCGAGGCTGGTGGTGCGCAGAAAGTGACCGATCGGCGTGATGCGTGGGTCATTGCGTAGTTTGTGATCCTTATCGAATTCAGACCGCATCTGCGGGCAGGACTCCAGCAGGGCCTGCAGGCGACGATCAGCATCCAGTTCCATGGTGCGGAACTTGATGCAACCGAAACGCCTGTACCCGCGGCCGATGCGCTTCTGAACGAAGAACACCGGTCCAGGGGAAGTGAGCTTGACGCAAAGGGCAATCGTCAACAGCAGCGGCGACCCAAGGGTCAGCATCGCCAGCGAAAAGGTGATGTCACCGGTGCGTTTCAACAGCGCCAGAGGTCTGACGAAATGGAGCCGAGCGAAGTTGAGACCAACCCTTGGTGTCGTGGAGTGCAGGGTTGAGGGTCTCGAAAGCATTGCTTGACGAGCGCTGTGGGCACCGTACGGATCGTGGTCAGCTGTCCCCAGCTGATCTAGGNCAGCTACCCCACAGGCACAGGGGGCTAAAGGGAGATCGNGTNGCGATCGACCCATTCAACGAGGAGNGACTGTAAGCGTTGCTTGAACTGTTCAGGAGAAAATCCCTCAGCGTGCCTCCTGAGCTGCTCAGAAGGGAGCTGCTTCCAGAGCTGATCGGTTTCAAAGCGGAGCAACGCTGCGGTCACGGCATTCAAGCTCTGCTCGGCAAACAGCAGACCTGTGGCCGTCGAAGGATGATGCTGCAAGCAGCGCACCGTATCCAGCAAGCCGCCTCGGCCCAGGCCGATCACCGGCGCACCTGCAGCCATGGCTTCCACAGGAGCAATACCGAAATCCTCAAGGCCGGCATAGACGTAGGCACGGCAACGGGCCATCAGCTGCTCCACCTCATCAGCTGGGCATCGACCCAGGAACTGGGTTCGAGGGCCAGCCAGAGCTTCCAGGCGCTGGCGCTCAGGGCCATCGCCCACAACCAGCAAGGGAAGGTTCAGCTCANGGCAAGCCTCAACGACCAAATCCACTCGCTTGTACGGCACCAGCCGGCAGACCGAGAGATAGAAGTCCTCCCTCGGTTGCTGCCAGTCAAACCGCGCCACCTCAACCGGCGGTGGGAGCACCTCGGCGCGGCGTCCCCAGTANCGGGTGATGCGTTGGGCCGTGAANCGNGAATTCGCGATCAGCTGGTCGGGNCTNGAGGCACTCAGAACATCCCACTGGCGCAGCTGGTGCAACTGCCAACGCACCAAAGGACCCAGCGGCCCGCGGGCCAACGTGGATCGACGCAAATAAGCGTGCATCTGATCCCAGGCGTAGCGCACAGGAGTGTGCACATAGCTGACATGGAGCTGCTCTGGAGAAGTCAGCACCCCCTTAGCGACAAGATGACTACTGCTGAGCACCAGCGGGAAGCCGCTGAGATCAAGCTGCTCAATCGCGAGGGGCAACAGCGGCAAGTACTGCTGCACATGACTTGTTCCCCAGGGCAAGCGCTGAATAAAAGAGGTATGCACCTCCCGACCTGCCAACCAACTCGATGACCGCCGGCTCTCCCCATCCACCAGCGCGAAGAGCTGCGGGTGGAGCAACTCATCCATGACCTGCACCACCTGCTCAGCCCCACCAAGCGAGCGCGGGCTGAACCACTCATGCACCAAGGCGGTGGGGAATGGGAATGGGCTCATAGCTGGAGCCTAAGGGCGGGCCTTGTGCCCTGGACTACAAAAACTGAAGCTTGCTTGATCCACCGGCATCCCTTGATCAAGCTGGTCTTTGGAGGTTGAGCCAATGGCGCTGCGCTCTCTTTTGGAAGAGTCCCTGGCTGAACCGAGCATTTGCAGNACGGCGCGCTTTCAATGGCATGCAACGCCTGTAGGCATCGCAGCACTTTGGACAGACAAAGTAACGCCAATCAGTCCACCTTATGAGCAGGCGCTGGAAGAAGGCCTAACGGTTGGGCTTGATCTCAGCCGTGAGGACAGAGAATTCCATCAGGTCAAGCAAGGACTTGTCTTGCTTTTTCACAGCTGAAAATCCCTACAGCCTCATTAGCGTGAGAGAAGATTTGATTCAACCCAGGCGCGATGCGACAGCGGGTTGTGGTTCTCAAGGGTGCTGAAGGCTTCGCAGACCGCACCCAATGCTTGATGCAGGCCGTGAGCTACGCCTCAAAAACCGGCAGGACGCTTGTGGTGGACTGGAGGGATGAGGACTGGTCGCACGACCCAAGCGAACCCCTCTCTGACTATTTGAGTATCGAAGGCCATGACACATTGCCCATCGCCGACTTTCTCGAACAGTTAAAAAATGATCCCTCGCCCAGATCGGTTTTCCCAGAGGCCTGGAGTGATCACCTCTTCACCGATCAATTCAATGCATTCATGCGTGATGGCCCCTTTAAGCTCCCCGAAAACGGGGCCTGTTTAGAGCAGATTGTCAAAGGAAACCGCGCTGACTTTGACGCTGATCTTGTTATTTACCCAGGCGTCGGAGAGAGGGTTTATCAATACAGCATCCTCAAGCAAGTCAAACTTTCCCCATGGATTGCATCAGGCATTAAGGATTTTGCTAAAGCCCGTCAGATCAGTGAAGCGAAGTTTGACCTCGTGCATTTGCGCGGGGGCAGCAAAGCATGGATGGGTGGATTTGTATCCGATCGATCACCGGTCAAAGCAGAGCACAACCAATGGCCCAGTGCCGAGGAATACATGAAACCAATCTGGGAGGTTTATCAACACCTCGTTAGCACAGTCAGCGAAAAGTGCCCCCTCTTCGTCATGAGCGACACGCCTCAACTGATCAAGCTATGGCAGCAGACCTATCAGTGCGGAAACACAATCCCAAATCTTGTTCAGGGGCAGCTCTCCGAGAGCGGCATTCATAAATTACGGTCAAACGACATTGAAACCCCAAAAAGGGACATTAACTTTGAATGCCTGCGCGATTTCACCTTGATGCTGAACTCTCGTATCTTGGTGGGAGATGGCGTTTCCTTGTTTTCACTCATGGCACTTCACTGCAAAACCAGTGGTGCCCGCATGGTCAATCTTTAACCCCAGAGCCAATAAAAATGAGCACAATACATTGAGGCACACTTAAAAGCGACCCAGGCAGGATTCCCAAATGCTTCAACGAAGCCAAGCTCTGAATCACAGCTCGCTACTCAAATATTTCCCAACTCCAAAAGTGGCAGCCTATTTTAGAGCTAGGCAGCACAGATCATAGCCCTTCAAGCTATCCATACTCTCACAACTAAAGATAGACAGCTTCCCAAGAGCGACTGATATAAACAAGGCATCAGCTAGCTTTGCTTGAACTCTCTAAAAACCACCCACTTGAGAGAAGCTTTTAAAGTTATCGCGTCTTCTGCAAATAACGGAAGTTCAATCCAGTCACTACCACTCGCCGCAAACGGCTCTTCTGTTACAGCAATGCTTGAGCAGGGTTGAAAGTTCAAACGGAGAGGGTGGGATTCGAACCCACGGAAGGTTGCCCTTCAAACGATTTCGAGTCGTTCGCTTTCGACCACTCAGCCACCTCTCCAATACAGGCGCGCCTGCATGCACTCAGATTAACGGTCAAGGCCGCACCTGCCTCATTGTCGCCTTGGCGGCATTGCGNCACCGCTTGGAGCAATAGCGCACCTCATCCCAAACCCCTTTCCACTTCTTACGCCACTGAAATGGTCGCCCGCAGTGACAGCAGGTCTTGGTCGGGCGGTTCTGGTGATGGGGCATCGCACCGCTCGCAGACGCGTGCCACTGTGGCGCTGAAGCAGCCATTGCTGCGGCCCCAGCTGCAGTTGGGCCGTCTGATTCGCAAGGGTGGAGCTGCGATAGCTCATCCCAGGGCTATGAAGCTGGCCATAGGGCAGCACTTCGCGCGTGGCGCTGGTCTGATCCCAGCAGGATGCTGCCGATGCCTGTTCAGGAGCCAACAACACCAACCAGTCGAGCTGCGGCAAGCCAAACCCCTGCTGCAGGCGACGAACATCACTGCAAGCAGCACGACTTGCTGAGCTGCTGACCACGGCACCGCGACCACCATGACGAAGCATCACCAGGCTGTGGTGAGACACATCAAGAACCAGCAACTGATCAGCCTTCAGGCGCTGCAGTTGCCACANNCCCGNANNCAGCAGCAGCAANAGTCCGGCGCGCCGGTGCTGTCTNAGNGGCAGCAGCCAGGGGNAGAGGCCGACGGTNAGCAATGCCACCAGCAATAGCGGCGGGCGACCCACCACCACTTGAGCCAGCGGCAACGCTGCTGCCTGCGTGACCAATAACAGCAACAGCTCTGCGGGCCAGCGCAGCAGCCAGATCAGCACTGGCAAAAGATCTGGAATCAAGCAGGCGACCGCAGCAGAGGCGAATGCGCCGAAAGTCAGCAGGCTCAGAAGCGGTGCCGCCAGAACATTNACNGGCAGCGCATAAAAAGGGANTACCCCGAAATGGAGCAGCTGCAACGGCAATGTCCAAAGGCATGCCGCCAGCGGGACCGCCACCACAGCTGGCAGAGAGCGCTGGAGCAGCGGAGCGCTGATCAGCAGCCCCGCGGTCGCAGCTGCACTGAACTGGAACCCCAGATCGAGCAGCCAGCTCGGCTGCCAGAGCAACAGCAAGCCAAGGCAGCCCAGCAAGACAGTCAGAGGCTTTAGTCGTGCNCCTACGCTCCGGCTCACCAAAGCAGCAGCAGCCATCAGGGCAGCCCTGAGTACTGATGGCTGAGGGCCAGCAAGCACAACGAACAGTCCTATGGCGATCAGTCCGGCACTACCCGGTAGCCAGCGAGGTCCATACCCAGCCAGGGCAAGCACCACACCCAGCACAACCGAGAGATGAAAGCCACTGGCAGCCAGGGCATGAGTGAGGCCCGCTGCGCGGAAATCACCTTTCAGCTCAGGGGCAATCTCNACGACAGCACTGCCCATCACCAGAGCGGCCAGCAGCGGCCCCAAGGGCTCCCCTGCCGCAGAACTGAGNCGCNCNGCCAGAAGCAAACGCAGCTTGATCAACGAGCTTTGATGGCGTTCCAANACCGCTGCGGAGTCTGCCGACAGCACGCTGAACACTCCCTGCCGGGCCAGACGGCCAGGCCCATCANCAAGCAGGGGATGGACCGGGGGAGGCGGCCGGCGAAGCCGCCCCGTGATGGACACCCGCCAGCCCTGCTGAAGACCTGAGCAACGACGCAAGCGCACCTGCGTTGTCCCCTCAAACGGACGGCTCAGTGANAGCCTGAACTGGCATCCACCGCCTTGAAAGCGCCTGAACGGTGGAAGCAGCTTCCCCTGAAGCTCAATTTGATTTGCAGNNACCTGATGCACAGGATCAGCNGGGCCTGGNCGCGGCCATCGCCAGNAACTCCACGCCACACACACAGGCANNAGNAGNAAAAGGTGCCAAGGCTTGCGCACCACTCACCGACGACAGCGCAAGCCTCAGCGTTCCCCGCTGAATTGATCAGACAGCAACGACTTCTTGTTGTTTCAGCAACGGGAACCCCAAAGCCTCACGCTCTGCCAACCAGGCNTCCGCCACCTGCCTAGCCAAATGGCGTATACGAGCAATCGTGGCCGTCCGCTCCGTGACCGAGATCACACCACGAGCTTCNAGCAGATTGAACGTGTGGCTGCACTTGAGCACCCAATCGAGCGCCGGCGCTGCCAGACCCTTCTCGCAGAGNTCTCTTGCTTCCGCTTCATAGATCTCGAAGAGCTTGAACAGCCGCTCTGGGTTAGAAGCCTCAAAGTTGTAGGTGCATTGGCCTTTCTCAAAAGGCAGCCAGATGTCGCCGTAACTGCGTGTTGCATCCCACTGCAAATCCCAAAGGCTTTCGACGTTTTGCAGATACATCGCCAGACGTTCGAGGCCGTAGGTGATCTCGATGGAAACCGGCTTGCAGTCGAGACCGCCGCACTGCTGGAAGTAGGTGAACTGGGTCACCTCCATGCCATCAAGCCACACCTCCCAGCCCACCCCCCAAGCTCCAAGGGTCGGGGACTCCCAGTTGTCNTCNACAAANCGNATGTCGTGNTCAGCNGNNTNAATNCCNANNGCNTCCAAGTGAAGCGCANNTAGGTCTCNTGGATGCCATCAGGTGATGGCTTGATCAGCACCTGGAACTGGTAGTAATGCTGCGCTCGGTTGGGGTTATCGCCGTAGCGGCCATCAGTGGGTCGACGGCAGGGTTCGGCATAGGCCACTGACCACGGCTCTGGACCGATAGCGCGCAGCACGGTATGAGGGCTCATGGTGCCGGCGCCCTTTTCAGTGTCATAGGGCTGAAGCACCACGCAACCTTGATCAGCCCAGAAGCGCTGAAGCGTGGAGATGATGTCCTGGAATAACACTCGCCTGTTGCTGCAATGGGTTTGGAGAAAATCTGAGTTAGGTAAGGCTAGGCTCGACAAATCAAGACCCAACAACCAACACAGGTCCAACCACCCGCGAACCAACCGGTTCGCCAGAAGTTGGTCCAATCTTCCCACCCAGCGGTTGGCCTAACTTTCCAGACCAGTAGAGGGATAGCAACGCCTACAGATCGAGAAAGACCAACAAAAAGGCGCCTTACATCCCTAGGCGAACCGAAGAGGTGCCATTGAGAATCCTCAGCCCTGCTGGCTCATTAAAGAGGTCTCGGGGATTTATGGGGGAATTCGGAGCCAATGCCGTCCATAATGATTAAATGGCGGAAGAGGATTCAACACCTACAGGAAAGAATATCCATGGCCATGAACTTGCAAAACTGACTGCACTCAACGAAAGATCTGACGGGCCCGGATTTGCGATGTAATCAACATGGAACTATAGGCCAATCCAGAACAACTTCCAACCAATAAATATAATATGAGGCATTAAGCGTCAAACAGATCACTGTTACGACCAAGACAACAGAACTGAGCGCCAACGGTTTTAATCAATATGATTACTAAAGCAAAATGAGACAAAGCTACAAGAACGAGCTAATTGCAGGTTCATTTATTATTGGCATGTTTTGCGGAATCATACTGATGAACCTTATTGGCTATAACAGTGAGAATTGCTTAATAGGCTAACCGCAAGACTCCCTTCCCGAGCTTGCAGATCGGGTGCCTTGAGGAGTGTTCTTCTACCACATCTCCATCGCTCATCGACCACACTTCTACGTTACCTTTTTAATTAGAGATACCTGCCATTCGAAACACATAGGCAGGCCTTGTTATTACCAATGCAACGCAAAGAACGAGCTATTTGCGCAGCAACTTAAACCTAAATAGCATCATCACTTATGACTGGGGAGGTGCACCATCACGAATGAGGGCCCAAGCCTCAGAAGGAGTATCAGCAAATTGAATGAGCTGAAGGTCCTCATCATTAATCAAACCTGAGTCCGCCATGAACTCAAAGTCAACCAAGCGAGACCAATAATCTTTGCCATACAAGACGATGGGCATGGCATGCTTTGCACCCACCTGACGTAAGGTCAAAACTTCAAAGAGTTCATCTAGGGTGCCAAAACCACCTGGAAACAAAACAGCGCCAACCGAGCGCATCACAAAGTGAAACTTACGCAACGCAAAATAATTGAATTTAAAACAAAGATCTGGAGTGATGTAGGGGTTTGGATATTGCTCATGGGGCAGCTCAATATTAAGGCCTATAGAGCGACATCCCGCCTCAAAAGCGCCACGGTTTGCCGCCTCCATAATCCCAGGACCACCTCCAGTAACAATCACATGGGATGANCAACAAGCCGTTGAGCNTTCTTCCGNCTGACCATATCTGGAAGCCAGAAAAGCAAATTCTCGGGCTGCATCGTAAAACAGTGAAAGCTCAACAAGTCTTCTAGCTCTGCTTACTCTCCGCTGCAATAAGGCTGACTGAGGATTAGCTTTTAGGTTATTAAGAGCTTCTTCAAGATCTGCCNCTGCAGAGAACCGTTCTTTAAGACGNGCACCACCAAAAACGATGATGGTGGAGGTGATTCCGGCCTCTTCCAGGCGCAGCTCTGGCTTGCTGATTTCCAACAGCATTCTGACTCCACGCATCGATGNACTATTAAGCAGCTCAAGATCTTGGTGAGCGAGGCGATACGTACTCGAGTTGATGATCTGATCAAGATTGCGATCAACCATCCGTTGATCATCAATTGGGAATGGAGAATCCCCAGATCCTGAAGAGGTCTTCAGATTGTCGTTCACAACATGTTGGCTGCCAGTTCAGCCAAAGCACTCCGCTCTCCACGGGTCAGTGTCATATGACCCACCAAAGACTGGCCTTTTAAGCGCTCGGCAAGCCAAGTCAAGCCATTACTCTCCGCATCGACGTAGGGATTGTCAATTTGATAAGGATCACCTGTGAAAACTATTTTTGTTCCTTCACCAACACGGGTGACGATTGTTTTTACTTCGTGAGGAGTGAGGTTTTGAGCTTCATCAACCACCATAAATTGATGAGGAATAGATCGACCACGGATGTAATTGATCGCTTCCACCTCTAGCAAACCCATNCCACGAAGATCAGCCCATGAGCTTTTCGGTCCACCTCCATGGCGGCGGCGATCGTCCTTCTGCTCATCTCCCAAAGCATCACCAGTAAGGAAATCAAGATTGTCCACAATGGGCTGCATCCATGGGGCCAACTTCTCATCAAGTGAACCTGGCAGAAAACCAATTTCCTTTCCGAGAGAAATGGGCGGACGGGTCACCAGCAGTCGTGCATAGCGGTGTTCATCAGCCACCTGATGCAGGCCAGCCGCAATCGCCAGCAAGGTCTTACCCGTACCCGCTTTACCTACAAGGGTCACCAACTGCACTGCTGGATCCAACAACAGATCCAAGGCAAAGCTCTGCTCACGATTACGTGGTTTCACACGCCCAAGACGGGCACGTTTGAGCCAGAGCAACGGTTCGAGCTCCCCAGAATCACCCTTCTGACGTGCGAGAAACGTGTGATCTGGACGCTCAGTATCAACAAGCGTGACGCCCTCATTGGGTTGCAGAGAAACCACAGCATCAGCAGGAAGAACCTGAACTGAGAGGTGCCCGTTATGGTGCAGCTCATCGATCAAGCTCGCTGGAACATTGAGGCTCCTAGCGCCGGCGTAAAGATCTGCGATCGCAACTTTGTCGCTGGAGTAGTCCTCCGCATCAAGTCCAACCGCATCAGCCTTGATACGTAGATTGGTGTCCTTGGTAATCAGCACGACTTCAGGAGGATCGGCAAGACCTTTGGAACGCATTTGTTCCAAGGCGACAGCCAGGATGTTGTTGTCTCCTCCACCCCCCTGGAGTTCAGGCGGCAACTGAGCCAGCGTTTCAGCTCGGCAGAACGCCACCTCGAGAGTTCCCTGACCGCCAGGAATTAATGGCACACCGTCAGCCAGGTTTCCCCGCTGCCGCAAGCCATCGAGAAGACGGGCAACACGCCGGGAGTTACGCCCTTTCTCGGAAGGATCACGCTTGAAGCGATCGATTTCCTCGACCACCTGAATCGGCAGAACAATCCGATCAGATCCAAAGTTGCTTGGAGCGTCTGGATCATGCAGAAGAACATTGGTATCGAGTACGACGACCTTCTTGCTCATGGCAAACCTCCACCATGCTCTCTTTTCAAACTAATTCGCGCAAAGCAGAGCTGATCCGATCAGTGCCCTCTCAGGAGGCGGCCAAACAGCGCATGAGATGGCCAATACGGTGGTCGCGCTCACGCGATTCAGGGCTGTAGTCGATCATTCCCAGCCAATGATGGCCATTGCGGCGCAGCAGCAGCACAGGCTTGGCGGTGCTGCCGTAGTGATCGAGCAACAGAGCGCAGATCTGCTCAGCCAATNGGGCACCATCAGGGCGACGGCGCAGAACGCTGTTGAAGGCCTCAATCTTGGCGAAGGGGACAAAGCGGATCGAATCCACCGGATCAGGCTGCTGCCCACAAGAAGCAGCGGATTGGATTGAAACGCCGTATTGAGCTTCGGTGACCACCAGCAAGCCGTTCATCGCCAGGGTGTGCTCCAACAAGAGCTGTAGGCGATGCTCCACTTCCGGGAGCGGGAACAGCGGCAGCGGGCCTGCCATGGCGGACACTCAGATCTTTGGCTTTCCTTAACTTATGCCATCGACTGGTCTCTAGCTTCTGAGCTGCAAAAGAGTTAACCGCTTCGATGGCCGCCGGTTCCGCCATGGCCGCACTACTCAGCACGGCTGCTGCGGTGTTTTTGTGCGCACCTGCGGGGCTGCAGGCTCAGGAATCCACACCAACGACACCNGCTGCTGCTGAGAAGCACAACAAGGAACTGGAAGTGCTACGCACCCCCAGAGGCTTTCTCGAGGCCGCCAGCTTCAGCAAGCTGCTGGCATTGCCCGACTGGCTCAACATCAGCGCCAGCTGGACCGCAGAGCCCATGGGCAACACCTGGGGCGGTGCCAAGCGCACCACCGGGTTCATGGATCAGCTCGACCTTGAGATCTCCCTCGGCAGAGGGTTGATCAAGGAAAAAAAGCAAAAAGCTGAATTTGATCGTTGGGCCCTGCGGCTCAGTGTTGCCAACTACCAGGGGCAACCTCCCTATTTCAACGAGGAGATCGGCACGATCTTCCCGCTGCAGCAACTGCAGGCAGAGAGGGGCTTCTGGCTGCAGGGGTTATGGGTGGAGCGTTTGGGAAGCAAGACCAAGCTCCGCTTCGGCAATAACTACAACCTTGATCAGCTGGTGTATGCGCCCGCCTACGGGTTCTATGTCAACTCAACCCTCAACGGCACGTTAAATCTGGCGCTACCTGCCTACCCCTTCACACCGTTCAACGCCGCAGGCGGGCAGCTGAGCTGGGACCTCAATGACCGCCTCAGCGCCCACTACGGAGCCATGCAGCTGAGTGATCAACGCGGTGGTGCCCAGGCCAACTTTTGGCAAGGCTGGCGTTTCAACGTGGCCAGAAGTGATGGCCTCGTTCAGGCCCTAAGGCTGGACCTGAAGCTGTCCGATCAAGAGGATGGCCCGCTGATGGCCTGCCTCGATCCAGACAACCCCAACAGCTACTTGCGCCATCAAGAAGGCTGTGACGGTCTGATGGGCCTGGAAAACAACCTTCCTGATCCCTTGCTTCAACTGGGTGCTGTCGCTGGCAGCTGGCGCTTTCCGTTGCTGAACAACGTGGAGCGCTGGGAGAACAAATCCCACACCGTCTTCGGCAGCGCCACCTTGCCGGTCAAATTGCCCATGGGCCACGGTGCCCGGATTTGGGGATCCGGTGCGGTGGGCATGGAGCCCGCCATCAATCAGGTCCCACTGTTCCTACAGGGCGGACTACTGGTGCAGGGTGTCCTGCAGAACCGTCCGCTTGATCTGTTGATCCTGGGCGCGTCCCACAGCAGCCTTTCGCCCTACTCCCGCACACCGAATGGGGCTCGCCAGAGCTTTGAAGGGGTGATCGAGCTCGGTTATCTGCTCAAGATCACCCAGAACTTGCAGCTCCAGCCCGGTGCTCAGTGGGTCATCAATCCTGGTGGCGCCGGTCAGTTCGCCGATGTAGTGGCTCCCAGCGTGCAGGTGAGCCTGACCTGGTGATCAGCAGCGCAGCTCCAGCAATCCCATCAGACCACCAGCGATGGGCCGATGCCTCACCCAGCTAAACCCCGCCTGTCTGGCCAGCTGCTCCTGCTCGGTGCCGGTGGGGAAGCGATCAATGCTGCCCTCGAGATAGGCATATTCCGACTCCAAGCCCAACTGNGTGGCCACTGGCACCACCANGCGCNGAAGAGCGAGACGCTGAACAGCGGCTGGCACTCCGGTGGTGCGATTGAAATCCAGTACCGCAGCGCGGCCCTCGTGATGCAGCAGGCGACGCAGTTCTCGCAATCCACGGCCGGGATCGGCCAGGTTGCGCAAGCCATAGGCCATCACGGCCCCATCGAAATGGCCATCAGGGCGATCCACCGCAAGGGCATCACCGAGCTGCCAATCAATCGCCAGCCACGGGCGAGAGGCCGCTCGCAGACGAGCGCGCTGCAGCGGGGCTTCAGCCACATCGATAGCCAGGACCCCACCATCAGGGCGCAGACGCTCTGCAAGGAGCAGGGCCAGATCGCCGGTACCGCAACACAGATCCAGCCAGGTTTCACCTGGCCGGGGGACCAGCAGCTGCACCATCTGCCTTTTCCAAAGGCGATGCAATCCCAGGCTGAGCAGATCGTTGAGTCGGTCGTAATGCGGTGCTACCTGCTCAAAGAGCTGACGCACCTGCTGCGGTTGGACGCCGCTCACCACAGCGGTTCTTCGATGGCCTGCGCTCCAGCATGGAGCACATGCAGCAAGGGCGCATCAGGGCCAGTCAGGGTGATCATCATCACCGTGGCCAGACCAGCTGCAGCCGAGCAGACCAGGCACCCGGCCAACATCAGCGAAAATTCCCGACGGTCATTGGCGGCCTGCATGAGCTGCAACCCCCAAGCCACCAATGCCACAACAATCAGCACGATCAATAGAGCGATCAGGCTGATAGGGGGGAAATTCGTGATGAGAAAGCCGAACGCCAAGAGGCAAAAATAATCGCCTCAAATTTAACGAACCCTCACATCATGTGACAGGGCGCACAGGCACACCCCGCGAAATCAGATCCGCCTTGATCTGCTCGACGCTCAGCACCCCGTCATGCAGCAACGAAGCCAGCAACGCTGCTGCAGCGCCAGTGGACTCCAGCACCTGGGCAATGTGCTCCAGGCAACCGGCTCCACCAGAGGCGATCACAGGCACCGGCACCGCATCAGCCACCGCTGCAGTGAGTTCGAGGTCGTAACCCTCCTGGGTGCCATCACCGTCCATGGAGGTGAGCAACAGCTCACCAGCACCGCGCTCCACGGCCTGACGGGCCCAATCGATGGCATCCAAGCCGGTGTTCTCACGGCCTCCTTTGACAAACACATCCCAGCCCCCGCCTGGGCGACGACGGGCATCAATGGCCACGACGATGCACTGGGCGCCGAACTGGCGGGCTCCGGCACTGATCAACTCAGGATCACGCACCGCGGAGGAATTGAGGCTCACCTTGTCAGCCCCGGCGCGCAGCAAAGCCGTAATTCCCTCCACCGAGCGGATGCCACCACCGACGGTGAAGGGAATGAACAGCTGCGAGGCNGTGCGCTCCACCAGTTCCACCAGGGTCTCTCGNCCCTGGTGGGTTGCAGCGATATCAAGGAANACCANCTCATCAGCGCCGGCGGCGTCATAACGGCAAGCCAGCTCCACCGGATCACCGGCATCACGCAGACCGACGAAATTGACCCCCTTAACCACCCGACCGGCAGCCATGTCAAGGCAGGGAATGATCCGTTTAGCTACCACGGCACTGGGCGCAGGGACTGACCGGGACGACGCTGGTAAGGTTGCCGCGGAACCCAGTCAGCGCCCCCGATGTCCCAGGCTGCCACCTCAACCGCCATCACCGTTGGCTCAAAGGTGAAGGTCACCCGAGTGCGCGATCGAATCAATAGCGACCTGGTGAAGCTCCTACTGAGCAACCCTTTGGGAGTCGTCACCGGCTTCAAGATGACCGACGGCAGCGGTGTCGGCGTCCAGGTGAAATTCGAAGGCGGCTCCGAAAGCTGGTTCTTTGAAGACGAAATCGCCGCCGCCTGAGCACNCCTGTGAGCGATCGCCCCAACCCCGAGGTGAGCAGTGGTGGCGGTGCCCGCCAGCTGCTCGGCATGAAAGGGGCCAGCGGCTCCAGTTCGATCTGGAAGCTGCGACTGCAGCTGATGAAGCCAGTCACCTGGATCCCCTTGATCTGGGGTGTGCTTTGCGGCGCGGCCGCCAGCGGCAACTTCCACTGGCAGATCAATGACGTGCTGGCCTCGATGNCCTGCATGGTGATGAGTGGCCCGCTGCTGGCGGGCTTTACCCAGACGATCAACGACTACTACGACCGCGAGATCGACGCGATCAATGAGCCCTACCGGCCGATCCCCTCAGGGGCCATCCCTCTGTGGCAGGTCAAAGTGCAGATCTGGGTGCTGCTGATCGCTGGCATCGCCGTCGCCTGGGGCCTGGATCTCTGGGCTGGTCATCAGACCCCGGTGATGCTGCTGTTGGCGCTGGGGGGCTCGTTTGTGAGCTTCATCTATTCAGCCCCGCCGCTCAAGCTCAAGCAGAACGGCTGGCTGGGCAACTACGCCCTGGGGGCGAGCTACATCGCCCTGCCCTGGTGGGCAGGGCAGGCCCTGTTTGGCCAGTTNAGCTGGGGNACGGTCTGGCTGACCCTGGCCTACAGCCTGGCGGGCCTCGGCATTGCTGTGGTCAANGACTTCAAGAGCGTGGAAGGCGACCGGGCNTTGGGATTGCAGTCTCTGCCGGTGGTCTTTGGCGTNACGCGGGCCAGCTGGATCAGCGCCGCCATGATCGACGTGTTCCAGATCGCCATGGTGGTGGCCCTGGTGCTGCTGGGGCAGCACTTCGCGGCGGTACTGCTGACCCTGCTGATCATTCCCCAGATCACCTTCCAAGACATCTGGCTACTGCGGGACCCGGTGGCCTTTGACGTCAAATACCAAGCCAGCGCCCAACCCTTTCTGGTGATCGGCATGCTGGTCACGGCACTGGCCCTTGGTCAGAGCGGCTTCAGCAGCGCCGGCTAGGTTTTCTCAGCAGTCAAAGGGAAACTCTTTTTGCCCGTCTCGCCCCAGCAGAGCGACACCACGGTGCGGGCCGGCAAAACCGGTGGCAGTAAAGGGGTGAACCGGCGACGGCGACGTTTGATCCTGGCGGGCCTGGTAGCCGCCGGAGCAGGAACCACCGCCGCCTTTGGTAGCTCATCGGTATTGCAGCGGCTCGATGGCCTGCTGCCTGATGCCCGCGGCATCAGCGCCTTCAGCCGGCCGGGCACGGTGACCATCCTCTCGGCTGATGGGGATGTGCTTCAGAAGCTGGGACCGGCTTCAAGGGAAAAGATCGCTCTAGGGCAAATGCCAGAGCTGGTCAAAGAAGCCTTCATCGCTGCGGAAGACACCCGTTTTTATCAACACAACGGCGTCGACATCGTCGGCATTGGCCGGGCCCTGGTCACCAATGTCTCCAGCGGCAAGGTGGAACAAGGGGCGAGCACCATCACGCAGCAGCTGGCCCGGGTGGTGTTCCTCAACCAGGACCGCACCATTGTCCGTAAGGCCAAAGAAGCAGCTTTAGCGCTGAAACTCGAGCGCCAGCTGAGCAAGGAGCAGATCCTCAACCAGTACCTCAACAACGTTTACCTCGGCTCCAGTGCCTATGGCGTCGCTGATGCGGCGTGGGTCTATTTCTCCAAATCCGTCGATCAGCTGACGCTGCCGGAAGCCGCCCTGATCGCGGGCCTGCCACCTGCCCCCTCGATCTATTCACCACTGGTGAATCCGGAACTGGCCCTGCAGCGACGCGCCATCGTCTTGCGCCGCATGCATGAGATCCGCCAGATCGATGCGGTACAGCTCGCTGAGGCTCTAGACGCCCCACTGGATCTCAAGCCAGCCCTGCCCAAGTTCTGGAACAGCACGGCGCCCTATTTCACCAGCTGGGTGGCCCAGGAGCTGCCCCTAGTGCTCACCCCTGAACAGCTGGAAGTGGGTGGCCTAACCATCCGCAGCAGCCTTAATGCCGACTGGCAGAAGATCGCCAAGAAGGTGATCAAGCAGAACACCTGGGGCGGCCAGCAAGGAGCCGTGGTGTCGATTGAGCCCGGGACCGGATTGGTGCGCACCATGATCGGCGGTCAGGACTTCAGCAAGAGCCAGTTCAACCGCGCCACCCAGGCGCTGCGCTCGCCCGGGTCCACCTTCAAGCTGTTCGACTACACCGCCGCGGTGGCCGCTGGCGTCAAGCCAGAAGACATCTTTATCGATAAACCCCAGTGNTGGAGTGGCTATTGCCCCAGGAATTTCAAAAACAAATACTTCGGGCCGGTGTCTCTGGCCGATGCGCTCAAAAATTCGCTCAACACCGTGGCGGTGCAGCTGCTCGACAAGGTGGGCTTTGACGCGGTGATCAGCACCGCCCGCTCCTTGGGNATCACCCGGCCGCTGGGGCGTTACTACCCACTGGCCATCGGCGCCTATGAGCAAACCGTTCTCGATATGACCGCCGCCTANGCGGCCATCAACAACCGCGGCGTCTATGTGCCGCCGACTCCATTCATGAGCATCACTGGCGCTGATGGCGGAGTGATCTGGAGCCGGACCGGTCAGGGTGAGCGCGGCAAGCGAGCAGTGGACAGTGACACCGCAGACGCCATGCTCTGGATGCTGCAGCGTGTTGTCAGCGGCGGCACCGGCATCGCCGCCAAGCTGGAAGACCGGCCGGTAGCCGGCAAGACCGGCACCTCAGAAGGGGCNAGAGACCTGTGGTTCATTGGCTCNATCCCCCAGCTCACAACTGGCGTCTGGCTGGGTTACGACGACAACCGCGAGCAGAAGGGCTCCAGTGGTGATGCGGCCTGGGCCTGGAAGCAATTCATGACTCCGATCGTCAAGGACATGCCGGTGCAGCAGTTCCCTGACAAGCCCGATCTCAAGCGCACCTTCAAGGCTCCAGCGGGTGCCTTCCTGCCGCCCGATGAAGGCGATGACCCACTGGCTGAACCCGATGCACCACCGCCGGTCGATGGGTTGGTCACACCGACTCCAGCGCCGATGCCGGTGCAGCCCCAGCCTCGTGTGGTCCAGCCCCAGGCACCTCGAATCATCGAGCTGGCCCCAGGACTTGAGATCATCGAACCGACAGTGAATCCATTCGAGTGATCGGCTGAATGAGTGGCCCCTTATCGGCCCTGGATTGGTTGGGCCTGCTGCACCCNGTGCTGGCAATTCTTTTCATCTACCCCGTGGCCGGTGCGGCCATACGGCTGGGGATCCTGGCGCGCGAAAAACGNACCGGCTACAACACCGCCCTGCCAGAGACGGTGCCCACCGAGCACTGGCAGCACGGCCGCTGGCTGCTGAGCGCCATGGTGGTAGCCAGCCTGATCGCATACCTCGAGAGCTTTCTGCGTCACGGTGCCGGCGGCCAGGGCTGGGTCCTGTGGCTGGCCGGCTGCGGAACGCTGATCGCCNTGCTGGCGTTGTGGCTGGTCCAGCACCCGGCCTTACGAGCCAGCTTCACAGGGCTGTGCCTGGCAGGCCTCTTCGGCCTCGGTAGCCAGCCCCAGATCGAGCGGCTGGCTGATGTGCCATGGCAGGCCGATTTCTGGCGCTCCCACTACTGGTCAGGCCTGCTCCTGACAGCCCTGCTGCTGTTCTCCCTAGCNATCCGACCGCTGATCCCCCAGATCAGCCGGCTGCGTCGCCTGCATGTCAGCGCCATGCTGCTGGGCTGTTTGCTCTTTGCCGTGGTGGCGATCACCGGCTGCCGTGACCTTTTGCAAGGCATCACGCTCAACCCGGTGGCGTGAGCACCGCAGCAAAGAAGCCATCACCNGGCTGATCCGGTCTGGGCCAAAGCTCAAGCATCGGCTCCTGCAGCTTCCAACTGGGTTCATCGGCCAGGAAAGCCTCCACGAGTGAACGGTTTTCGGCTGGATGCACGGTGCACGTGGCATAAACCAGCCGGCCACCGGGGGCCGTCAGCCGCGCCCCTTGATCCAAAAGCTGGGCTTGCAGGTGGGCCAGCTCCTCGATCACATCAGGGCGCAGGCTCCAGCGAGCATCGACGTGTCGGGCCAAGGTGCCCAACCCTGAGCAGGGCACATCAAGCAGCACGCGATCAAAGCAGCCGGCCTCGAGATGCTCCAGATCGGTGGCATCAGCAGCTTCTGTCTTGATGCAATTCAGCCCGAGACGCTGCACATTGGCCTGCACCTGCCGCAAACGCGATGGGGCCACATCAAGGGCAACCACCTCGCCTTGATCACGCATCAGCTCTGCGATGTGGGTGGACTTCCCCCCTGGAGCGGCACAGGCATCGAGCACCCGCAGGCCAGGGGTGAGCTCAAGCAGCGGCCCGATGCGCTGGGCGCTGCGGTCCTGCACGCACCAGTGGCCATCAGCAAAACCGGGCAGCTGCGTCAGTGGGCCTGGCCGGCCGCTGAGGCTGATGCCCTGAGGCAGGCCCTCGATGGCAGCGGCGGCCACACCGGCATCGGCAAAAGCCTGCAGCTGGTCGTCAACGGAGGTGCGCAGTGGGTTGATGCGCAGATCCAGGCTGGGGATGCGGTTACTGGCCGCCGCCAGGTCCGCCGTGCGCTCCNCACCGATCTGCTCCCAGAGCTCATTCACCAACCAGTCGGGCAGTGAGTGTTCAACGGCCAGTCGCTGCTTGGGCTCAACGGGCAGCGGCAGGGTCTCACCAGCAGCAATGGCACGGGCCACCGCACGCAGCAGGCCATTGACCACGGGCGCCAGGTTGGCCAGCCGCTGNCGTTTGGCCAGCTCCACAGCGGTGCTGACTGCCGCGGACGTGGGCACGCGATCGGCATGCAGCAGCTGTTGCAGGCCGATGTGCAGCAGCCAGCGCAGGCGGGGTGGCTGCTTGGCAGCCGGCACCTTGCCGTAGCGGTCCAGCCAGAGATCAAGGCAGCGGCGCTGGCGGATGGCGCCATAGGCCAGTTCGGTGGCCAGGGCCCGATCACGAGGCGGCAGGGGCTGGCGCTTGAGCTCACGCTCAAGTGCCAAATCGGCATAGGCACCATCGCCAACAGCCTCAAGCACCCGCCAGGCCACCAGTCGAGGTGCCAGACCGGTGGCCTGGGTATCAGAGCTCAAGGAAGGCATCGGGCACAGGAGTCCACAGATAGCGCCGCAGCGGCAAACGGCCGTCCTCGCTCACCTCAATCCCCTCCTCAAGCAGCAGCTGCCGCTGGATCCAGTCGCTGCCCTCCCTCGAAGGCGAGAAGCTGATGCGACCGGCGGCATTGACCACCCGCTGCCAGGGCACATCGGTGGGACCACGCAGCCGCCGCAACGCCCAGCCCACCTGGCGGGCACGACCCCAGCAACCCAACAACTCAGCCACTTGGCCATAGGTGGCCAGCCGACCCGCTGGGATCTGGCGCACCAGGGCGTACACACGCTGGTCAAAACTGGTGGATTGCGCTGCTGCCAAGCCTTGCCCCTGCTGCCCCGCCGGTTTGAACGCCTGCGCTCGGTGCTGAACGGCCGCATGGGCGACCTCACCGTGCTGATGGAGGCGGTGGAGAAGCCCCATAACCTCTCGGCGATTCTGCGCACCTGTGATGCCACCGGCGTCTTTGAAGCCCATGCCGTGAGCCTCAAAGGCCGGCCACGCACCTTCAACAGCACAGCTCAGGGCTCGCAGAAGTGGGTGCCGATCCGGGATCACGACTCGGTGGAGGACGCCTTCAGTGCCCTAAGGGCCAAGGGCTTTCGCATCTACGGAACGATGCTGGGGGTCGATGCGGTGGACTACCGCAGCTGCGATTTCACACAGCCCTCGGCGTTTGTGCTTGGCGCTGAGAAGTGGGGCCTCACCGCAGCGGCAGGAGCTGCGGTCGACCAGCCCGTGTTCATTCCCATGACCGGCATGGTGCAGTCGCTCAATGTGAGCGTCGCCGCCGCCACCCTCCTATTTGAAGCCCTGCGCCAGCGCCAGGCCGCCGGGTTAATCCCCACCGCCGGTGAGGGACTGGGACCTGAGCTCTACAAGACGACGCTGCTGGAGTGGGCCTACCCCCAAGTGGCGCGCTGGTGCCGCGACATCGGCCGGCCCTACCCGGAACTCAACGATGAAGGGGAGCTGCTGGAAGAGCTGCCCCGCACCGTGAAGCTGCGCTGCTGAGCGGTCTTTAGCTCTAGCGGCGCAACGGCTCGATCAGCTCTTCGATGTCATCGCTCTGGGGAGCACAGGCCTCCACCTCACCAAAAACAGCGGCTTCGAACTGGCCCTGGTAATCCACCTGGTAGGCATTGGGCACAGCGGCATTGAACTGAGCCAACGCGCGCTTGAGCCTCTGGCAGTTGTAGATCGTGCCGACAAAACGGTTGGGCCGACCGGCCTGCTGCACCGCCTGCAGATAGAGCTGCTGTTGCTTAAGCAGCTGCTCCAGCAGCTGACTTGAGCCGGAGTCCTGTGGGGTGCTGCCGCTGAGGTGCTGCACGCAGCCGCTGTAATCCTTGGCCGCAAGGCACTGCTGGTGCACCTGAGGATCCACCTGGGCCAGGGCGGCAGTACCCGCCACCAGCCCAATCAGCCAGCTGAGCTGAAAACGCCACGGCATGCCGGTCCTGCTCCAGAGCTTTGACAGTCTGCAGCGAGATACGGGCGCTTCAGGCAGCGCAGCACAGGCCCCAGGCACCCACTGCGGCGGCCTGAGCAGTCAGTCAGCCGCACCGTGGCTAGAGAAACGACAACGGATTGAGAGAGCAACAATGCTGCGTTGGCTTCCTGCCCTACTGCTGCTCAGCCTGCCGCTGCCGGCACTGGCGGGCTCAGCCACAGCCCAGTCGATTTGGAATGCTGGCCACGCCATCGGAGAAGCCAAACGCCAGGCGCCTAAAGACGCCAAGATCACCGGAACGAGCTGCAACGAAGTGGACGTGCATGAGGACCCCCGCTGGACCTGCACTGTGACCTGGGAGTGAGGGCATCCCCACAAAAGCCAAGCCAGCGGACTGACTGGTAGTCAGAAATACCTAGAGACCAGGAACATCAGCGCATACTGAGCCCGACCTCAGCTCATGGGGTCTGCGTCGCGCATGTGTCCTCGATGGGGGTCGGGGACATTTTTTATGGCTTGACTGAATCTTGATCGGCTCTGAGATCACCCCGGAGTCGCCATCACCTCAGTGCAGCGACTGAATGGCTGGCACCAAAAAGTGGTCAGGAGCATGGCCCGAGCGCCTCAGAAGAGACTTGGCTTAAAAACAAAAACCAACAGAAGACAACGCTCCCGCTGAAAACATTTCAGAGAAACAGAGCGTCCCCAATCAAGCTGAAAACCCTGCACCGATTGCAGGCCAGTCAGTCGTTCTTCAGCCAGCTGCTGCGGAGGGGGCGGCTGAGTTAGGAGTTGAGCGGATGGATCGCTCGACCAGCTCGGCTGCGAACTGGCGGATCAGAGCTTTGGGNGCCTCCTGCAGAGGCCGTCGCCAGGTGGAAGCGGAAGAACAACGAGTCGGAGTATTCAACCAGCTGCTTCTNGACATACGCACCAAAGACCTCGAAGGATCGTGCTCACAATGGCGCTGGGTGTCTGTAGCCGACAAGGCGGTATGGCCAGATCAACACCCTGCCCACCGGATGCGCCGCAATGGGGCTCAGAACTTGAGAAACAGCTCNTCGGAGNTGGAATCACCGGAAACATCACCGCGGGAGGTGTTGCGCGTACTGGCGAAAGAACTGGCTTTGGGCAGGCTCAGGGCCACCAGCATCAGGCCGATGCAGACGGCCAGATGCATGCCCCCAAAGCTCAAGGTGAGGACCAGCAGCACGGCAGCCATCAATTTCTCGAGGATGCCGATGACTTCATCNGCATTGCGCATCCCCAGAAACCAGAAGAGCCCCGTCAGGGCCATCAACAGCAGTGAAACCCCCATGGGTCGTGAGCCTGTTTCGTTACTTTAAGCAGCCGCTGACGCCGTGGGCGCAGGCTTAAGCCGATGGCAAGAACCACAGGGCTGCAGCGCCACCGCTGGGCGGTGCTGCTGATCAGCCTGCTGGGAGCCAGATACCTGCTCTGGCGCGTTANNGCGACACTGAATCTCAGCACTCCACTAGCCAGTGGCTTGAGCCTGCTGCTGCTGGCCTGCGAGCTGCTGCTGCTGGGCTCCAACCTGCTGCAGCTGTGGTTCTCCCTTGCGCCTGAGGAACCNCCGAACCCNGGCGAGCTCAGAGAGACCCCNGCGGTGGATGTCCTGCTGCCCTGCTGCGGCGAACCGCTGCCGGTGGTGAAACGCAGCCTCCGGGCTTGCCTCGCCATGGACTACCCCAACTTCAGGGTCTGGCTGCTCGATGACAGCGCTCGCCCGCAGTTGGAAGAGTTGGCCGC
The DNA here is from genome assembly GCA_002168155.1 of Synechococcus sp. TMED19. GTDB lineage: Bacteria > Cyanobacteriota > Cyanobacteriia > PCC-6307 > Cyanobiaceae > RCC307. The sequence continues at coordinate 28,800 of NHBY01000015.1, forward strand.
GAAGCTGGGCTGCCACTACCTAAGCCGCAGTAGCGGCGAGCACGCCAAGGCCGGCAACCTCAACCACGCCTTGGGCCAACTCGACGGTGAACTGATCGCCGTCTTTGATGCCGATGTCGTGCCCCAACAGGCCTTCCTGCGCCGCACGGTTGCAGCCCTGTTGGACGATCAGCGCACTGCTCTGGTGCAGACACCACAGAGCTACATGAATGCCGATCCAGTGCTGCGCAACCTGCGCCTGGAGCGCTGGCTGCTGCCCGATGAGGAGAGCTTTTATCGCTGGGTGGAACCCACCCGACAGGCAGTAGGGGCCGTGGTCTGCGCCGGCACGTCTTTTGTGGTGCGACGCCAGGCCCTGATTGAGGTCGGCGGCTTTGAAACCGGCACCCCGTCAGAGGATCTGGCTACGGGCATCCGCCTGGCAGCCCACGGCTACCGTCTGCGCTTTCTCAACGAAAAGCTCAGCGCTGGCCTGGCACCCCACAGCGCCGCCGCGATGGCGCGCCAGCGCTGCCGCTGGGCCAGCGGCACCCTGCAAACCCTCTTCACAGGGGCCAATCCACTCACAATCCAGGGGCTCAACCCCTTGCAACGGCTGGCCTATCTCGAGGGGATCCTGCACTGGCTCAATGTGCTGCCCCAACTGCTGCTGCTGATGATGCCAGTGCTAGCGGTGCTGAGCCGCAGCAACCCACTACTCCTCACCACCACGGGGCTGCTGCAAGTAGCGCTGCCTTTTTATCTGGCCCAGATGCTGCTGGCCCGCTGGTTCAGCAACCACGCCCGCGGCGCCCTGCTGCCGGAGCTCTACCGCTGGATCTTCCTGGTGCCCCTGGTGGCAGCAGTGCTCAGCACCCTGGCGGGGAAACCCAGAACCTTCCACGTCACCCCCAAAGCGCCCAANGCAGACCAGCGCTGGCAACCGCCAGCGGCTGGTCTGCTGCTGCCGCTGCTGATCCTGAGCTCCATCCAGCTGCTGGCAGCCGCTGGCCTACTGATCTGGTCTCCACCGCTGAGCACGACGGTGCTGACGCTGGTCTGGATCAGCACCAGCACCCTGCTGCTGCTCACCTCCATCCGCAGCTGCTGGGACCGGCCAGGCAGCAGTGCCGTGCCCTGGTTTGCAGTGCATCAACCCGTGAGCTGGGGCGTNATCANCGCCATCAGCGAAGACGGCCTCGAGGCACGACTNAACAGCACACTGGCGCCCGAACAGCACTGGGGCCTGCCGCTGCAACTGCAATGCCGCAAAGGCCAGCGGGTGGGCATGAGCTGGGGCGCACTATCAGAGGCAGAACAGCAATGGCTGCAACAGCGGCTATACGGCCGCCGCGGCTGCTGGCCCAGACGCCGCGCCCCCTTTGAAGGCCGCGTGATTTGGCGNGTNGCCCTNANTGCCCTGCTGCCCGTGCGCAAGGAAACCTGGTTCCGCCGCAGCCTGCTGCCGTTGGAGCTANNGCCTCAGGGNCTGGTTTCCTCGCCGCTGACCCAGGCATCAAGGCCTTCGCCAATAAAGGAAAGCGCCAGCACCAGGATGAACATGGCCAGCCCCGGGTAGAGCGCCGTCCACCAGATACCGGTGGGCAATGCGGTGAGGGCCTGCTTGAGCTCAGCGCCCCATTCCGGCACCGCCGCCGGCAGGCCCAAACCCAAAAAACCAAGGCTGCCCAGCATCAGCACCGAATCAGCCGCATTCATCGTCAGCACCACCGGCACCGAAGTGATGACGTTGCGAAAGAGGTATTTGCGCATGATCCACACCGGCCCGGCCCCAAGGCTCTGGGCTGCTTCTACATAGAGCTCAGCTTTGACAGAAGCGGTCTGATTGCGCACCACGCGGAAGTACTGGGGCACATAGACCACACACANNGCAGCAGCTGCATTGAGCAGGCCTTGCCCCAAGAGAAAGGCCATCACCACCGCCAGCAGGATCACCGGCAGCGAATAGACCGTATCCATCAACAGCACTAGGGCCCGATCCAGCGGCCCACCGAAGTAACCGCTGAGCATGCCCAAGGGCACGCCCACCACCAGGGCCAAGGTCAGGGCCAACACCACCACCTGCAGGGCCACACCAGCGCCAGCGACGGTACGGGCGCAGACGTCCTGCCCCAGGCGGTTGGTACCGCACCAGTGATCCAAGGAAGGAGCGGCATTGATGGGGTTATCCAGGCCACTGTTCACATCAACCAGCAGGCCGGAGTGAAACAGCAGCGGGCTGAGCAAAGCGATCAGCACGTAAAAGAGCAGCACCCAGACCCCCACCCGAGCCAGGCGGGCTGAAAGGGTGCGGGGGCGCCAGGCCCAGAAGCGCTGCAGCCAGGGGGTTGCCATGGCCAGGACCGTAGCGGAGGGCATCAGCAGCGCCATTCAGGTGATGGCGTCATCCCCCAAAAGCATGACTTTCAGACTTTTTCACTCAACGATTCACTTGGTTTTCAGATTGCCTTGGCTCAAATCACCAAGAGTGTATGCACTGCTCTCATCAACGAATCGTTCAGCAGGGGCACGATTGATGTGTTGAACCAACCGGGAGCAACCAGCCCCTTCGCNGAACATGACTTCTACNANTNTNCAAAACCAACTGCTGCNTCAACTGACCAGCAAGAAGGCCAACAGCAAGAACATCNTCCAGAAAGGNTTCACCCTTGTGGAACTGATGGTGGTGATCGTGATCGTTGGCATCTTGAGCGCTGTAGCACTNCCTCAATTCATGGCCCAAACCCAGAAAGCAAGAGCTACTGAGGGAACACAAACGGCCAGCTCAATCGCGAAACAAGCTGCAGCTCTTTATTTAGAAAGCCCAGTAAATTTCCCAAACGACACGACCTGCGAAGCCTATGCTGGTCCAAAAGTAACGGACGCTGGCGCACCAGATGATGTTCAGTTTAGCTATGCATGCGACGGATCAGAACCTACAGAGTTCACAGTTACAGCAACAGGCACTGGTGACGCAGAAGGCACCGAAGTTACAATTGAAGGAAATCTAAAAGATGGTACATTTCAGGCCCCAGTCGTAACCACTTCGTAATCACAGAAAAGCAACTCTTCAAGCAGGCCATTCATTCATGGCCTGCTTTTTATGCATAGTCTCTTCATCACTGCCGCTGAAATCACGGCTGCACTGCCAAAAACCCCGGACGACCTTGGTCGAATTAGGGAAACTGGCCCAGCCACCAACACCCGGGCAGGAGAAGAACGCAACATTTGGTTCAGCAAATGCAGCGAAGTCGAGTAACTCAAACTGCTGACGAACATAAGCTTTGATATCAGAAAGCTGAGGGGCTTTGGCTTTTGGGAAAGGCCCAAGGCAAGAGCAGAACAACTGGAACCCCACACAAACAACAAGCCGGGCCAATTACTGATTGCCAACATCAGTGGGATCAATAATGCCGATTGCCTCAAAAACCATCACTACAAATGGCAGAGCCGAGGCGAACACAGCTCCGACCATCAGCAAAGCGAACGAGCTGACAGCTGGATTGAGAGTCAGAACAGTGGTGATCACTAATCAATTGGATCACCCAAGCCTGATCGGCACAGGTGTATTCCAGGACAGCGACGGCAATGGCCTGATGAGCAGCACCGACGAGCTCATAGCGTTGCTCTCTCACCAGAACAGCACATTGAACTCAAGCACAACAACCTCCAGCTGGTCTGAAGAACGCTCTCAGGCTCATCTACCGATGAGCCTGAACTCATCAAACTCTCATCAATGCAGCAATCATCATTCATCGGTTTGATGATTGGCCTTCATATGNGATCAGTCAANAGGGNAGATCATGGTGATNGGAGAAGCNCTTTCCACCCTTACTTCGCGAGGTCTGAGATGAATAAAGGCAGNAAAACCAGCATAGTCANCAAAGCAGGCTTCACGCTTACTGAGCTGATGGCNACGGTAGCCATTGTTGGNGTNCTCAGCACCGTCGCCCTACCCAACTATCTCCGCTCTGTGAACAAAGCAAGGCAGGCGGAGGTGGCCAATCAAATCTCTCAGCTGACAATATCGATACAGGGCTATCGCGAGGAATACCTCAGAAATCCAACTGGATGGGGTGATTTAGCTGAGATTACTGCCATACCAACGAATACTGGGGTAGTAACCAGCGGCAGCAGCTTCTCTCCAGACTTAAAAAGTCCCAATGGTGGTTTTTACTCAATATCCATCACANCTAATGGTGATGAATACTCAATTACCGGCACACCTGTCGATTCCACTAAAGGCAAATGGGATATCAATGCTTGTTTGAATACTGACAATGGTGCATCAGCATTAGAGCGAGGTTCTGGTCAAGCAGGTGCTGAGAAGGCCAATTGCGGAGGGACCACCTGAAATGAAAGCACTACGTAANAAGAAGCAATCCTCCTTCCGCTCAACATCTCATCAACGCAGAGCGTTGCAAGAGCAGGGAATGGCGCTTGCTCTGACGATGATGGTGGGAATGGTGCTGATGCTGGCATCCGGTGGCATCGTGGCCAAGCAACTCATGCTGCGCCGGCTTGGAGCCGCAGAGAGTTACAAACAGATCGCTGACATGGCCTCAAGCAGCGGCATGAACAGGATCCTTGCTGTGATGAATGAACCCGATACCGATCTCAGTCACCTATGGGAACTCAGAGAAAATAATAATGACCCTAATGGTGCCATTGAAGAATGGACTCTGAGTGAAAGCAGTCCTGCTGCGATACGCCAAGAACTCTTACAACCCTGCCTACCCATCAACTCAAATCTCACCGATCTGGGTGTCTTTGATGGAAGTCTTGCCGGTGGGGGGAAAGTGCGTACTGATGGACGCGGTGGTGCCGTGGAAACCAGTTATAGACTTCGCTCCTATGGTCCAGATGGCAGCACAGGTGTCTTTGAGATCGAGGGTTATACAACACAACATGGAGATACAGGGACTCAAGTCCTCAGCAGAACCCTGCTGAAAAGAACCCTCTACACACAAGATGACATCGCCGACCCAAAACACTGGGGTGTTCTTGCTGGTGAGGTGCTCGAACTAGGGAATAGCTCAATCATCAGCGATAACTCTGGGCATGACGGAGTGGCCCTATGGATGATTGCTCCAGAGCAGACAGCTGTACTGGCGGTCGACAGCAGTCTTAGTTGTAAAGCTGCTGCTGCCAACGCCACCGATAGCAGCGGGAACATTGCTTCCATGCTTTGGCCAAGGGTGAACTACAGCTTCCCGAGTCGATCCCTGCTCAACCAAACAGCCAACGGTCATTCAAAAAATGTTCATTCTGAAGTCATTGAGATTGACAGCAAACGAGCAGGTAAATCCACTGGTGCCATCTGTCGTGAACAAGATGGCTCCGGTGATTTTGATGACTGCACCGATCGACGCAGCGAGGTGAAGGTTGAAGGAAGCTCGGTCCGAATGACCCTCCATTCCAGTGACTTTTGCCCGGGTAGCACCAAAGGCCCGTGTGAAATTGAGGTGCAGAGCATCAATCTGGAAAACGATGCGGTTCTAAGCATTGAGACCAGCCCACAAAAGCCAATCATTCTGCGTATGCGTGGCAGTGCGACACGCTTCAACCTCAGCAATGGCACGCTCTGTCAAGCCCAGAGCGGCGGCTCCAGCTCGAGCATCGTGGGATGCAGCAATCCGACCACCCAGGCNAGAGCAGAGCAACTGGTGATAACGGCACCTGCAGGTGATGGAGCTAAAGATTGCGGTTCAGCCAGCGGCAATCTGACCATCAGTGGTANCTCATTGCCCTCAGCGGTAGTNCTGATGCCAACGGGTTCGGTGGTGCTTGATGGGCCGACCTCAATGCGAGGCCTNCTTTGGGCACAGTCGATTTGTGCCCAGCCAGGGCTATCTCTCAATATCAGCAATACAAGCGGAAATAGTGTGATTGCTGACTTCCGAAAACTTTGGATTCATCAAAGCGAAACTGACCTATTCAAATTTGGGCGAACGTTGAGAAGAGGAATTCGAGGCAAAGGTCACGATACCTTTATTGCATGGTGATGAAACACTTTAAATCTANATTACGCANTAGTCATCANCAACAGGGGTTCAGCCTTGTAGAAGTCATGGTGGCCGCCNTTGTGATGATCTCCCTGATGCTCGGCACCAATCGAATGATTGCTCTAGGCATGGCAAGTTCCAGCGGCAGCAGTTCTCGCTATGTGACTGAGCAGGAAATCCTAGGTGACATTGAAGACATCCAAAATATCGACACACGNNTNAANAATNNTCCCGACTGCTTGTCAAGTCAGAGCAGCAGCAAGACATTGCTGGATGCCGTCACCAATGAGCTCGGGGATGCTTCTTCAANCGCAAGAGCGGTCGAGGGAAACAGTTCGGAGCAAGAAAAAGCNCGATGGAATCGTGATCTCAATGCTAAAGATCCAGATAACGATAATCCAGACATCCTCGTCATCACATACACCTTCTGGCCCAACGGTCCTGACAAAGAATCCGAGCTCAGAGTGATTGAAATCACCCCCAGCTTTCGAACGGCATGCCCGCTGATCTCATGACNCATAAATTCGAGGCTGGTTTCACACTTGTTGAATTGCTGGTTGGAGTGGCCATCATTTCGATTGGAGCATCATCTGCTATTCCCAGTCTTTACAAGCAATTCCAACAGAGCAGTGTTGATAGCTATACGCAAAAGCTCGAAAGCGGACTGAACCAGATCAAGGCAAATATGATCTCAAGACAAAGCAGCTGTGTGATCCGCTTCCCTCTTCAGGCGACACAGGAGCCCGGTGTAGCACCAAGCCAACTGGACAATCTGATCGTAAATGAAGAGGCAAAAGTTGATGAGGAAGCAGAATGNCCCAAGCCAGGCAACATGAAAGACGGTTGGACAATGGCATCAACCAAGATGCGAATNGTTGCCATTAAAAATACGCAGACAAAAAGTGAAGAACAAAATATCAGAATCATGATTCATCCTGAGGCAATTGCGTTCAACACTGTCGGAGGGGTTGCAAGACCTAGTTTGGCTTTTAGCAACGAGCCCCTGGTGGTTCGAATTCGATCGCTTGCTCTGGGCGACAGTGGACTAGAGCGATGTTTATACATGCATCCCACCACTGGTGAAATCACTTCAGGAACCTGGAATGGAGGTGATTTCACAACGGGAGAATGCTCAACATCGACCTGAGCACTCACACACTCTTCAGACATTTACAAGCGCACCATCATGACGAAACCGATGCAGAACCACCACAATCAATGCAGAGCACTCCACCGGTCAGCTNATGCCATGGCCCGTTTAATTANACCTGTAAAGAGACGTCAGTCTGCTGGCTTTACACTGCCTGAAATCATCGTTTCAGTTCTTGCTGGCTCACTATTAATTGCGGGAGGAGCTATGGCCATGAGATCGGTCAATAGCTCCATGAAAGCCAGCGGTCAAATCGCCAGCCTGCGAAGTTCAGCCATCACAGGTCTGAGGTTATTACGNTCAGAAGCCCAAAGAAGCCTGCATTTAATGGTCAAAGGAGGCTCTGTTGAACCAGACCAGGCTTTCACAGATCTAGACAACAGCTTATACAGCGTCGCCATGGATGCCTGCAGAGGACTCAGTGAGGACAAGAAAAAGGTCTTTAACCCTATCTTTGGAATGCGCATGGCAGAGCTCAACCAACCGGTGATCTATGGACTTGGCATGGCACAAAATGACGTGAACTATGCCCTATTGCGATGCGGTCCAGCACTGAGCGGGGATGGACGCTACGAAGTTGAAAATGTGGTGCTCTCAGCTGTCCTTGAGAACATCGGCATCACACCTTGTGAGGGAGCAGACTGTACTCGTGCCGTGGATCGGCCTACTCTTGTACAAAATCTGAATAACAACCTCAATGCAGAGAACACCACAGAACTAAGGACATATCCAGAGCCAGCCTTCGGAATTGAGACAGATGGTCCCCGCAAACTTCTCAAAATCATCGCACCCAATGAGCTTGCCGATGCCAGTTTTTTGCAACCACCCGAGACGAGACGCAATTTGCGCGTCAATCTGAATTTTGTTGCTTATGCAAGAGCTGACAAGATTAATCGCGACAATGAAAGCTTTGCGACCAACCCAGCAGGAAACAGTGATTACGACAACCAAGAAGAGTCAAGCAGTAGTGGTTGTGATTCAAACAACTCTTGCACATTCTTTGGCATTCCTGTAACCACTAAAGCTGTACAGCTCATTGTCGATGGTTCAGGCTCGATGAGCACATGCGTTTCATGGGGCAGTAATTACGGAGAACAAGCCCGTACTTACTACAATGGCAGTCGCTATATCAGCACCAAACAAAACTGTTTGATGACCCGCATGGAGTCATTGCAAAAGGAACTGCGTGGCCTGATCGCATCTCTCTCTAGCGATACAAGCATCAGCCTGCAGTCATTCAGCTCGCCTGGATACAACAACCATCGCAGCTGGAATAATGGTGAGATGGCGGAACTCAACGACACCAATAAAAGCAGTGCCTTGGAATTCGTCAACTCACTTTCTGCTGGATCAGTAACGCGCTGGGGTGGCACACGTCCCTGGAGTGCTTTGGACAAAGCATTTGACAATGCGAATGCAAATTCAGTTTTCCTGATGACAGATGGCGAGCCTAATTATGACCGCAACAACGGCAACTGGAGCAGAAAAGATTACAGAAAGACTGCCAATGCCTACATTTCAATGAATCATGATCGCGAAAAGCGTGGCTGGGATATCCTTGACGTCAATACAGTCTCAGTAGGACGTCAGTCGCCATGGATGGAGATGATGAGTACTGGAGCGGGTGGAGAATACAAAGCTCTTGACTGAAGCCAGCCCAAAACTTAGGGAGAATAAATCATTTTCTTTGCTGCCTGCGTTGAGGGCTGATAGCCATAACCATAAGAACCTCCTTCAACATCATTCATTATCCGCGGAGTGATGACCATCACGAGCTCACGCTTCTTACGATCAGACTGAGATTTGCGGAACAACTGGCCGATCAATGGAATGTCACCAAGAAGCGGCCACTTGGTTGCAATTTCCTTGATGCGATCCTCGATTACACCAGTAAGGATCAATGTCTGACCATCGCGCACCCTGAACTCACCTGTCTTGAGCTGACGGACTGCAAGATTCTGCAGATCAAGAGGGATGCCTCCACAGGATGTGGAGAGAGAATCCCCTGTTTGAGTCTTCAATGTGGGATCGACCTTCATGGTGACAAAACCATTATCGTCAATGCGTTCCACTGAAACAACAACCTGCAAGCCGGCAGTCTCTTTTTCAGGTGCACAGCTAGTCTGACCCGTTGACGTTGTACTGGACGAGACATTTGTAAACACAGTTGTTCCAACACCGACGCTCGAGCTTTCACTCTCTTGAACAACCAATGTCGGATCAGCTAGAACCTTAGTATTGACTGACTTGATCTGAGCTGAGACAAAATCAAAGAATCGATTCTTAGGGTATTGAAAGTTTTTTGGTATTTGGCGTGTGCGTTTACCTGTGGCGGGGTCCATCTCAGTAACACCAGGCTGACCTGGATTATTATAAGGACCGTAACCTGGCCTCCCGTAAGTGTATCGAGGGATCCAATTATTAGGAATAGTTGCTGGTCCAACACCATCAATCATTACAGGTACTGCGCTTGTAACCTCTAGGCCCTCAGGCAAGGTCGGCAAGTCTCGATAAGCCGGATAGGGATTTACGGTGCTGCGCCCCTCCCATGGGGTAGCAGTCTGCGGATAGTCCACAAAGAACTGCTCACCTCCAGGCAGCAGAAATTTTCCGCTGCCCACCAAAGGACTCTCATCTGCGCCTGAATACTGGGAAGGCAAGCCAGCTATTTTTTCCGAAGGCGGCTTGAGATTGCCAAAATTAACCAGCATCTGACCATTTTTATTTACAATGAATGCATTTTGTGTTTTCAGTGCAAAGCTATTGTCAATTGATTTGTCATTATTTAGATCAACATCAAGTATTTGCACCCTGACTGCCACCTGGCGTTTACGTAAATCAATTTGCTTGAGATAACCCTCGGCGATTGTCACGAGATTCGGTTCACCTGTCAGCGTAATGGAGTTCAGACGATCATCCGGCGAGATTGTCAGGCCTCTAAGAGGCAAAGCACCAGAAGCACTACCATCCGCTTCTACTGTTTGCACTGACACACTTTTTCCAGTGAGCTCAGTCTTGGGGCCGGTATTGACTTGAGAGCCCGTAGAACCAAGAACATCAACCGCATTAACCTCCTCTTTTTTCTCCTCCAACACCTGAGTCCTGTAGAAGGTTGCGCCTTGACTCATCAAAAATTCGCTGGCCCTCGCTGGTGATGCCTGATTGAGGCGCACGGTGCGGCTCATCAATTGACGCGCAAAGGAGGGCAGCTTTTCGCCAACGATCAAGGTTTTGCCTTGACGTTTGGCCTGCAGTCCCCCGAGGGTCAGCACCAGATTGACGGCTTCTTCAATCGGCTCATCTTTGAAGTCAACTGAGATGGGATTGCCTCCTGATGACTCACCATCCGCTGATTTCTTGGAGAAAAATGCAACGTTGTAGCCCCCAGCGCGGCCCAGCAGCATCAGCACATCCCGCGCTGGTGCATTACGCAGGGTGAGGCGCTCTAAGTTGCCGGCACCAGGCATCCGCACTTCATTGCCCTTGATCGCAATGGTGCCGATGGCCATGTCGCCCACCGGCGGTGCCGTAGCCCGCTTACGCAACGGCGGGACATAGGCATTGCGCTGCACCCTTCCGGGTTTGGTGAGGTCGTAGCTACCGGAAACCATCTCTGGCAGCGCCTGCGCCTTAAAGCTCACCTCCACATCACGGCCATTAGCGGTGATCACCGGCTTACCCAGGCTTTTGCCCCGTAGGCCTGTCACCTCAAGGCGCCAGAGGCTGCCCGTGCCATCAAAACTGATGCTGTCCATGCCGGCATCGGGCATGGACAGAAAACGAGGACCACTGACCAGCTGGCCGGGCCGGGCAGTAGTGACCTCAATCAACCACCCGCTATCAGTCTGCTGCTCGCGGATCTCTGGGTTCTGCCCCATACCCTCAA
>NHBY01000016.1 GCA_002168155.1 Synechococcus sp. TMED19
CTATTGTTAAGTCTTTGAAGTCTTCGGGTAGCTGGAGCATTGATTGCTCTCTTCTTTGTGGTTTCTGAGTTGCTTGCGCTTGCCTTGGGCAATCTGAAAATTTTTTGATCAAGCTTGCTGTCTGATGTATTTCTCTTGCGTCATTCCATGCAACTCCAAATTATTCGTTTTGTCTCATCTCTATTGAGTAAGCAATTGCTCTATATTCGCAAAAAATTTCTCTCTACTCGCTTCAACTTGGATGAACCTGCTTGTTTGAGGCATCTGTTTGCTCTGCGGTGGGTTGCCAGTGCCTCCCACTCGTGAACTTCAAGAATATGTCTTTTGGGGCGTGTATTGGGTTGTGTTTCTGTCTTCTCAATTTGAGGCATCAAGGTAAGTGAAAGGTGTTTGTCATGTATGGCAACTTGTCTGTGCATCGTATTGGCTTCACTGGTAATAGGGTTTGTAGGCGTAGCGCTGAAATCTTTCTTGCTTTCAAATATCTCGTTTTTGGGTGCTGTGTCTTTGTGGACTTGTTCTTGTTGCTTAATGGCAGCAAGAATACTGATTTGCTTGTCGTAAATCGGCAGCACCTAGTCCCTATGCCTTAGTAGGGGGCTGAGTGCTTCTAGGTGTTTCTGCTGCTCAGAAGAGGGCAGCATTTTTGAACTCCCCTTGAATCCAGTGTTCTGGACTTGCCCCGTCGTTCGAGGGTCTTGAGTTGACTTTGAACTGGTTTTTGGGGAGCATCTTTGCCTGAGAAGCTAGTGATAGCAATGGTTATTGGTTCTGTCTGCTTGGCTTAGGTGTCTAATAGTGGTTCCCCACCTTTCGGTGATGCACGGCTGTGAGTGCTTGCTGGTCGGCCACGTTGCCGCCACGCACAACGGCGTAGATCAACCAGTGGTCGGCACATTCCATCCGCTGCTGCACTTGGCAGTCGAGATAGGCGAGGGCTTCACTCAAGACTGGCCCCCCTTGGGCTGCACCCTCGAGGGTGCCGACACCTGCGAAGCGATCGGCGCCGGGGGGGAAGCGTTTGAGGAAATGGCGGAGCAGGCTTTGATGGTTGTCCTCAGCGAGCACGTTCAGCACGAAGCGATCACCAACTTGCATCAGGGCCTCGATGGCGCGGTCTTTGGCTACGGCGACGGTGAGACCGGGTGGTTCGAAGCTGGCTTGACTCACCCAGCTGGCCACCATGGCGCCGCGGCGCTGCTCGCTGCCCTCTCCTTGTTGGGCCGTGACCACATAGAGCCCGCCGCTGAGGCGTCCCAGGGCCTTGTCCAGATCGCCGTCGAGGGACTTCATGGCCTTGATGGCTTTGTCGCGCTGCACGAGTTGACCGAGGTCGGTGCCGGCTTCTTCGCAGAGCTGGTAGGCAGCGGCATCCGGCACTGAGCGGATGCGCAGTGGTTGGAAACCGCTCCGGTGACCTAACTCGCGTAGCTGACTGGCCACTGCATCGATTGGTTCGTCGTTGCCGCCATAGGCGTCGTAGAGGCCCACCGGTTGCTTGGCCTTGAGGGCTGCCAGCAGCGTGCCCCAGTTGGCTTGCAGGTCGTTATCGCGCTCGGCAGGTGGGGTGGGCAGCACCACAGCGGTGGCGTCACTAACCAGCGCCGTGAGTTCTTGGGGGTCCGTGCCCCGCAGGTCCACGAGCTGCACCGGCAGCTCCGTCTTGCTGATGCCGCGAGCGATGGCTTGGCTGAGGCGATCGCAGAAGCCGTACTGGCTGACATACACCACGGCGGCATAGCGATCTCCTTTGCTGCGCTCGCGGCTCCAGTCGCCGTAGTCGCTAACCCAGAGCTTGAGGTGATCGCGCAGCAAAGGGCCATGGCCAGTCGCGATGATCTGCAGCTCAGGTAGAGCCTCCATGCGCTTGAGGGCCTGCAGCACGCTGCGGGCGTTGGGGCCCATCAGGCAGTCGTAGTAGTAACGAAAGTCTGGGGCGATGGCGCCGGGATCGACATCAAAGACTTCATCGCTGCAGTAATGCAGTCCAAAGGCATCACAGGTGTAGAGCACACCGGTGCCGTGGTCGAAACTGAAAATTGTGTCGGGCCAATGAAGGTTTGGTGCGCTGAGGAACTCAAAGCGGTGCTCGATGCCGCTGCTCGGGTTGGTGCCTAGCTCAATGCTGTCTCCGCTTTTGACGGAACGGCTATTGAATGGCCGATGCACTTGGCTCTGGAGGTAGTTCAGAGCCACCTTGGAGCCGATGACTTCCAGCTCGGGGTTGAGATCCAGCAGATCGCCAATGAGGCCCGAGTGGTCAGGCTCGGTGTGGGAGACGATCAGGTAATCAATTTTGGCTGGGTCAATCAGCTGCTGCAGCTCGGGAATCCAGCTACCGCGGAACTTGGCATGGCTGGAATCGATCAGTGCCGTGCGCTCACCTCGCACTAGAAAGGCGTTGTAGGTGGTGCCGTTGCGTAGGCCAAATTCAATGTCAAAGCGACTGCGATCCCAGTCCAGGGAACGCAGGGTTGTTGTGTCAGCGGCGATGCTCGCTTGCTGAAGGGTGAGCCGTGGTTGCATTGCCACCTCGCTGGTCAAAAGGCCCAAGGTCAAACCTAGGACCGCCAACCAGAAAGGCGGCGGTTCAGGCAGCCGTGAGCTCCGGTTCGGGGCTGCTGTTGCGCAGGCTCAGGGCCCCGTTGTCTGGCACCAGGGCAGCCACGGTGTCACGCATCTGCTCCAGGGTTTCATCAGTCCCTGGCTCGCCGCGCCACTGCAGGCGAGTGAGCAGTTCCATACCGCCCTGAATCCGGTCGGGTTGGAGGGTGGCATCAATGCAGAGAACCCCGTTGATCTCGGGATGGCTGGCCCGCAGAGCGATATGGACAGGACCGTTATCGATGATCTCGATGTGGTGGCCCTGTTGGTTCAGTCCCTTGCGCAGGGTTTTGAGCCAGACACCCAGCCCGGGGGCTGTGGCAGTGCGAACGCGGACCAGTTCCATAACGGGGGGGGGCTGCGGCTGTCGGCGAATTGAGTCTCAGGCGTCGCAGCCTCCCCTGTCTGTGCGCAGGGCGACCTCAGGCGTCCACAGCGACGGAGACCGCGGCGTTGCTCTCGGCTTTGGGAGCGGTGATTCGCAGCACGCCATCGCGGTACTGGGCTTTAAGCCCATCGCGCTGAATACCTCGCGGGAAGCGGAAGCTGCGGCTCCAGGTGCCGTAGCGGAATTCGCTCAGTTGGCGCTGACTGCCTGCTTCATCTTCTTGGGGGCAAGGGCGTTCGGCATTCACGGTCAAGCTGCGATCGGTGGCCTTGACATCGATGGAATCGCGATCGATGCCGGGCATTTCAACGGCGATGCTGAAGCCTTCATCGGTCTCCAGTACCTCCGCGGCGGGCACGCGCTCGGCCTGGGATAGCTGCTGTTCAAGGCGATCGAACAGATCAAATGGGGTGGTGTGACGGGAAAGCATGGTGCTCCTCACAAGTGGTGTGGTGGGGCTGCCGGGGCATCCCCTGTGCACTCACTGTTCTGCGCTCCAAGGCCTGTGCCCAGGCGGGCAACCGATCAGATCGGTGCGGCCCTCCTCACCTTTTATGGTTCCCACCACCAGTCGCTGAAACATGCCGCCTGCCCGCGGTAGTGCTGCTCGGCGTCAACCAGATTCCAGAGCCTGGCCCCACGGAAACGGAAGCGTCGCCCGTTGCTGTCCATCCGCTCTCCGCAGTAGTCCCTCATGGTCTGGTTGCGGCGGACACGCTCTAGAAGCTGACGGCGGTTGAGCCGCTGTGATGCTGCGGCGCTGAGCCGGGACGGAAGCCCCACCATCTCGTTCCAGCTGCGGCTGAATAGCTGCAGTGCAGCGCGATTGGCATAAAGAAAGCAAGGGTCTTCACTGCCGTCGTGACAGAGCACTACCTGATCGAGCACAAACAGCTCCTGAGCCGCCAGACGGACGCCCTTGCTGCGCAGCAAAGGCCGATCAAACAGCCGCTTGTGGGAATCGAGCAGCAAGGCGGTCAGCCCCAGCACCTGAGGGCTAAGCCAGGCCACCTCGGCATCGCTGCTCATGGATCGCTGCCAGCTGCCATGGCCTGGACCATCGCCATCTGTCCCATCTGCGTGCCGTGCTGTCGCAGCCGGTCAAGGAAGCGTTGATTGGCCTCGGGGAAACGGGGTTCAGCCGCGATCGGCAGATCACCGGCTTCATCAAGCCCAGTACTGCCTTCCATTGCGGGGGTGATCACCACCAGATTGGGATCCAGAGCAGCGCTGTAACTCCACCAGGCCGCTGCGTCTGGTGGTGCTGCACCAATGCTCTGAGTTGCTGATCCTGATTGGTTCTGCTGCCGGCGGCGCTCAGCCAAATCCTGTAGCAGCTGAGCGCGGCTGCGGCCGCGGAGCTGGAACAGCACGAAGGGATCTTCACTGAAGCGATCTCCCATCAAGTAGTAAACGGCGCTGATGTGTTTGCAGGGGTTGGCTTTATCCGGACAGGTGCATTCACTACGCACTTCCTGCAGCTTGAAGGGGAAGAGGCGTTTGCCGCTGGCTGCAAAGGCTCGCTCGATGTCATCGGGCATGACGCCGGCCAGCAGCTGACAGGTCCAACGGGCCTTCTGGCTGAGGGCCTCCAGCACAAAATCCCAGTCCTCATCGCTGAGGACATCCAGCCAGAGCTTCGATTTGTAAGGCTCCGGTTCAGTGCCCTGTACACGCGCTTGAACCCGCCTGCCTTCAAAGCGGATCGAGAGCACATTGCCCTCGCGGGCATAGATCCAGGCCCGTTCCAGGCGTTTCTTGTATCGGTAGGAGTTGATCAGTTCCATCCACTCGGCCACCCACCAGGGCTGCTGTCCCAGTCCTGCCTTGCTGAGGGTGGTGTTGGCGTTGGAGCTCGTCATGGGTTGTCCTCAAGCGAGACAAGGCTGCGCAGTTGCTTCAGTTCCAGGCCCCCGAGCCATTCTTCGCCGCTGCCAATGATGTCCGCTGCCAGTGAGGCTTTTTCACGGATCATGCGGTCGATCTTCTCCTCCAAGGAGCCAGTGGTGATGAATTTGTGCACCAGCACCCTCTGAGTCTGACCAATCCGGTAGGCCCTGTCGGTGGCTTGGTTCTCCACCGCCGGATTCCACCATCGATCGATATGGAAGACATGGCTGGCGCGGGTGAGGTTGAGGCCGACACCGCCTGCCTTGAGTGAAAGCAGGAATAGTTGCGGGCCGCGGGGGTCCTGCTGGAAGCGATCCACCATCGCTTGTCTCTGGACTTTGCTAGTGCCGCCATGCAGGAAGGGCACCTCCTGCCGCCAGCGTTGCTGCAAAAAGCTCTGCAGCAGGTGACCCCAACCCGCAAATTGGGTGAAGAGCAGAGCGCGGTCTCCTGCCTCCACCACCTCTTCAAGGATTTCATCAAGCCGCATCAACTTGGCTGAACGGCTGGCGAAGTCGCTGCCTACCTCCTCCTCTCCCAGCAGCAGCGCCGGATGGTTGCAGATTTGCTTGAGCTTGGTGAGCAAACCAAGCACTTGGCCGTGGCGCTGGCCTAGTGGTGCCCGCTGGATGGCTTCGAGGGTGGCATCCACTGTCTTGCGGTAGAGCTTGGCCTGTTCGCTGCTCAGGCCAACCCATTCGGGCAGTTCCAGCTTGTCGGGTAGGTCGCTGATGATGCTCTTATCGCTCTTCAGCCGCCGCAGGATGAAGGGGCCAACGCGGGCCTTGAGGTCCTTCAGTGACGCAGTGTCGCCGTAGCGCTCAATCGGTAGCCGGTAGCGCTGGCGAAAGAAGTCTTCCTCTCCCAGCACTTTGGGGTTGAGGAAATCCATCAGGGCCCACAGTTCGCTGACCCTGTTCTCCACTGGGGTTCCGGTCAGAGCGATGCGGAAACGGCTCTGGCGCGATGGCCTGGCCAGGGTCCGTGCGGCCTGGCTCTGCTTGGAGCCGGCGTTCTTGATTGCCTGGGCCTCATCAATCACCAGCCCTTGCCAGTCAAAGCTTCCCAGCAGCTCGTTGTCGCGCTGCATGAGGCCATAGCTTGTGAGCACCAGATCGATGCCTTTCAGCGCTGTCTTGAGCGCTGTCGCGGTCGCGGCTCTCTTGGGCCCGTAATGCTCCAGAACGGCCAATTCAGGGGTGAACTGAGCGGCTTCGCGAGCCCAATTGGTGAGCACCGAGGTGGGAGCGATTAGCAGCACCGGGCGCTTCAGTTCCTGCTCGGCTTTGAGGTGCTGCAGGAACGCCAGTAACTGGATCGTTTTGCCAAGGCCCATGTCATCGGCCAGGCAAGCCCCCTGGTCAAAGCGGTGCAGGAAGGCCAGCCAGCCCAGGCCACGCTCCTGATAAGGCCGCAGCTGTCCTTCGAAACCCTCCGGTGCTGGCAGCGGGTCAGGAGCCTTCTGTTGGTGGTACTGCTCCAGGACCGCCTGCAGTCGGGGACCGGCCTCAAAGCGGTGCACCGGCAGGCGCATCAGCGTGTCGCCCTCGGTGGCGGTCAGCCTTAGAGCGTCATCAAGGCTCAGTGGCGGGTCGGCGGCGCAGAACTTCTCTGCGTTCTTGAGGTCACCCGGCCGCAGCTCGATCCAGGCGCCCTTGTGCTGAACCAATGGACTGCGCTTGCCTGCCAGTCGCTCGAGGTCCTTGAGGGTCAAGGTGACCCCGCCAATCATCAGCTCCCAGGACCATTCGAGGTCTTCTCCGAGGCTGAAGCCACGCCCCTGCGCNGGCAGCTCCGCTTGGATCGCCAGGCCGAGGCGGCTNGCCAGCCCACCGCTGAGGCTGGGAGGCAGCACCACCCCCACTCCCACATCACGAAGCTTGGCGGCGGCGGTGCGTACCAGGACAAAGGCTTCGGCAGCAGCCAGTTCCATGCTGGTNGGGGCTGCAGAATCCAGGCCGCGTGCCAAGGGTTCGAAGGCCACCAGAGCCCGTCCCAGTCCCTCCAGCAGCAGTTCGCTGGGCTGGGACACGTTGATCTCCCCGAGTTGCAAGCTGCCATCGCCGGCGCTCCAAACCGCTGCAGCTCCCTGACGCAGGGCTGGATCGGCCTCGGCCTGGAGCCCAAAGTGCAGCTGCCAGAGTTCGCTGCCTTTNGGNGGCACCTCCAGCTCCAGCACGGCTCGGGCCGGGGCTACCTGCCCGGCCACGGTTTCGCGCCAGTGGGAGGTGGCGCTGATCAGNCGCTGGCTGTCCTCGTCATTGAGGGCCAGGACTCCATCGCCGGGGCCAAGGGCCTGCTGCCATCCGTTCAGCAGGGGATCGAGCCCCTCCGCGTCGGCGCTGAATCCCTGCCGTAGCTGTCCATCCAGCAGAGCTGCAGCGATGGCAGCAACCTGCAGCCGCCGGGCTCCAGGCCGCCGGCAGCCCAGGGAACCCGGGGTGTCAGCCGCGCAAACCACCGCTGGCATGCGACCGACGAGATCTTCCAGCCGCCGACGGTCTTCTTCATGGTTCAGCAGCGGCTGCCAGCTGGCGCGTACGTGGCCAGGTTCCAGCCGTTCTGCAACAGGGAGCCAGCGGCCACGGGCCACCAGGCTCAGCACCCAGCGCTGTAGATGGGCCCACCAGCGCAGGTCGTCCCCCAGCTCCGGCGGTGCGCTGGCCAGGGGCAGGGCTCCAAGCCAGCTCGAGGCCTCTGCTGGCTGCATCGCCAACGCAGGAACTCGCCAGGGCCACCACTCCACGGTTTTGGGCAGCGTCTCCCCGGCCATCAGTGGCAGGCCATTGCTGCGGCTNGGCAGGGTCAGCTGCAGTTCGATGCCGCTGCTTGTCTTGGGCTCTCGCCCCTGCTCCTGCAGCCAGGCGGTCAGATCACCNGCGTTGAGCGCCAGGGGATGGACCTGNGGTGCTTCAAGACCTTCATGCTTGCGCGGTTTGGCCACACGCCAAGTGTCCGCCCACAGGCCCAGACAAGGCTGCGGTTCATTCGGTAGCCAGACGGCATGCAGCAGGCTCATGGCTGCGGCGGCTGGGGCTGGGGCGCAGATCCCATTCCTCCACTATGGAGGTGCAGGTGCTGCGGGATCATGGCCGCTGGCTTCCCTGCTCCCGCCATGGCCCCCGCACCTGCCCGACCCCGCAGCGGCGATGACATCCGCGCGGCCTTTCTCGGGTTCTATGAGGCCCGTGGTCACAAGCCCATCCCCAGTGCGTCGTTGATTCCTGAGGATCCGACCGTGCTTCTGACAATCGCTGGGATGCTGCCCTTCAAGCCGGTGTTCCTGGCTCAGGTAGAGCGGCCGGCGCCGCGGGCGACCAGCAGTCAGAAATGCATCCGCACCAACGACATCGAGAACGTGGGCCGCACGGCGCGGCATCACACATTCTTCGAGATGCTTGGCAACTTCTCCTTTGGTGATTACTTCAAGCAGCAGGCGATCGAATGGGCTTGGGAGCTCAGCACCGTGGTGTTTGGTATCGACCCCAGGAATCTGGTTGTCAGTGTGTTTCGCGAGGACGACGAGGCCGAGCAGATTTGGCGCGATGTCGTCGGGGTGAAGCCTGAGCGGATCATCCGCATGGATGAGGCTGACAACTTCTGGGCCTCAGGCCCAACGGGTCCCTGCGGGCCGTGTTCCGAGATCTATTACGACTTCAAGCCCGAACTGGGNGATGNGGNCATNGATCTNGAGGACGACAGCCGCTTCATCGAGTTCTACAACTTGGTGTTCATGCAGTACAGCCGGGATGCAGAGGGCACCCTCACGCCCCTGGCGAATCAAAACATCGACACCGGGTTGGGCCTTGAACGCATGGCCCAAATCCTTCAAGGGGTGCCCAATAACTACGAGACCGATTTGATTTATCCGCTGATCGAGCGGGCTGGATCCCTGGCCGGCGTCGATTACCGCGAGCTCGATGAGAAGGGCAGAACCTCGCTGAAGGTGATCGGTGACCACAGCCGGGCTGTGACCCAGCTGATCTGCGATGGCGTCACCGCCTCCAACCTTGGACGCGGTTACATCCTCAGGCGTCTTTTACGGCGAGTGGTGCGTCATGGGCGGCTATTGGGGATCAGCAAGCCTTTTCTGGTGGCCATGGGAGAAGCCGCCATCGCTCTGATGCAAGGGGCTTATCCGCAGCTNNAGGAGCGCAAGGATGTGATCCTCACTGAGCTGCAGCGNGAGGAAGCACGCTTCCTGGAAACNCTGGAGCGCGGTGAAAAGCTGCTGGCTGATGTGCTGGCCGCTGGGCCCAGTCAGATCAGTGGTGAGCAGGCCTTCGAGCTGTACGACACCTATGGCTTCCCGCTGGAGCTCACCGAAGAAATCGCTGAGGAACACGGGCTCAGCGTTGATCTAGCCGGTTTTGAGGTGGCGATGGAGGCTCAGCGTCAGCGGGCCAAGGCCGCGGCTGTGAGCATTGATCTGACNCTGCAAGGAGCCATCGAGCAGATGGCGTCAGAGCTTGATGCCACAGCGTTCAAGGGCTACGAGGCGCTCGAGCATCCAAGCTGCGTGGTGGCGCTNGTGGTCAACGGTGAACCGGCTCAGCAGGCTGCAGCCGGAGATGCAGTGCAGGTGGTTCTCGATTCCACCCCCTTTTATGGGGAGGGAGGAGGCCAGGTTGGTGATCGNGGCAGCCTNGCCGGTGATGGATTGATCGTGGCGATTGAAGCGGTGAATCGCCAACGCGATGTGTTCGTGCATGCCGGCACGGTGGAGCGCGGTCGACTCGCCGTCGGCGATGTGGTGACCGCTCAGGTGGACCGCACCTGCCGGCGTCGTGCCCAGGCCCACCACACCGCTACTCACCTGCTGCAGGCGGCCCTCAAACAGGTGGTGGATGAGGGCATCAGCCAGGCAGGTTCANTGGTGGANTTTGATCGTTTGCGCTTCGACTTCCATTGCCCCCGTGCCGTCAGCCTTGAGGAGCTTGAGCAGCTCGATGTGCTGATCAATGGCTGGATCGCTGAGGCTCACAGCCTCCAGGTGCAGGAGATGGCTATNGATGCGGCCAAGGCAGCCGGTGCCGTGGCCATGTTTGGCGAAAAATANGCGGATGTGGTGCGGGTGGTGGATGTGCCTGGTGTCTCCATGGAGCTCTGCGGCGGCACTCATGTGGCCAACACCGCCGAGATCGGTTTGTTCAAGACCGTCAGTGAGGTGGGGGTGGCCTCNGGCATNCGCCGCATTGAAGCTGTGGCCGGCCCCGCGGTGCTGGCTTACCTCAANGAGCGCGATGTTGTGGTTAAGCAGCTCGGCGACCGCTTCAAGGTGCAGCCCACCGAAATCGTCGAGCGGGTGAATGCTCTTCAGGAGGAGCTCAAGGGCACCAGCAAGGCCCTAGTGGCGGTTCGAGCAGAACTGGCGGTGGCCAAGGCCTCAGCGNTGGCCGCTCAGGCTGAGGCGGTCGGGGACAAGCAGCTGCTCGTGGCTCGCCTCGATGGGGTGGATGGAGCCGCACTTCAGAGCGGGGCCCAGGGCCTGGCCGATCAGCTTGGTGATGGAGCTGCGGTGGTCCTGGGGGGTCTGCCTGATCCCGNTGATCTCGGCAAGGTGATCCTGGTGGCCGCCTTCGGCAAGTCAGTCATCGCTAGCGGTCAGCAGGCTGGCAAGTTCATTGGCACGGTCGCTAAAGCTTGCGGCGGTGGTGGTGGTGGGAGACCGAACTTGGCCCAGGCCGGCGGTCGCGACGGGGCTGCCCTCGATGGTGCGCTCGAGCAGGCCAAGGTNGCCTTGCAGCAGGCGTTGGGCTAGGGCTCAGTTGTGCTGCTGGCGGTGCAGGTTCAGCAGCTGACGACCAGCCTTGGCGACGCAGAAATGAATCCCGCCCAAGGCTTCAGTGGTGGTAGNGAGGCGGTCTTCTTCGTCATCGTGCACGGCTTCGATTCCGCTCAGCAGCAGACTGATCACGTGGTTGCCCCGACGGCAGCGCTCGCTCACTAGTGAGAGCATCTCCACCACCAGATCGCTGTCAAAGAGCATCGCCTTGAGNAGCTCCTGGCCCTGCATCGCCAGCAGCTCAGCAGGCCCATCAACNACGCGGAAATCGGCGTAGTGAANNCCGCTGGCAAAAAAGCCNACCTCCCCCAGNAGCTCCACGGCCTCGATGACCGCCAGGGTGTGGCATTCCTCACCTTGGTGCACATCCACNGCGACTCGGCCGCTGGTGAGCAGCATCAGGCGCTCNACCGGCTCCCCCTGACGGAACAGCACCTCACCNTCTGAGGCNGTGATCCGCTGAGGGTTGAGCTCNTGCTGATGGGCTTCAAGCAGCACCTTCAGCCGTTCGCGGAAGGCCTCCAGTTGNGGTTCATCGCCCCACATGGNTCAGATCATGCTGAGACCGTGCTAACGCCGGATTCAGCCTTCTAGGTAGGTGGTCTGCCCCAAGCTGCNCTCAAGGTGCTGCATGAGCCGCCTTGCATCGCTGATGGCTAGGTCGCCGCTNTGAATCGCTTCCTCGCTGGCTCGGCGCAGGCGCTCCAGTAGTGCTTCGGGGTCGTGCTCCATGGCTTCAAGCACCTCAGCGTTCGTGTGACCGCGTACGACGTGCTCCACCTGGTAGCTGCCGCCAGGGCTGAGCCGGATCGTNACCGCATTGGTGCTGCCAAACAGGTTGTGCAGATTGCCCATCACCTCTTGATAGGCACCTCCCAGGAACAGNCCGATCCAGTAGGGCTCGCCTTCGCGGAGCTCATGGAGCTCCAANAAAGGTTTGGCGCTGCCGCTGGCAATGAAACGGGCCAGCTTGCCGTCGGAATCACAGGTCAGATCAGCAAAGCTGCCCAGTTGTTTNGGACGTTCCTCCAGCCGATGGATCGGCATCACTGGGAATAGCTGATCGATGGCCCAGGTATCCGGTGCCGAGCGAAAAACTGAGAGNTTGGCGTAATAGATGCCNGCCAGGGCGGAGCTCAGCTCGCGCAGGTCATCGGGGAGTTGCTCTGATGCCGGCAGNCGGCTGGCAATGGCACGGCAACAGGCCCAGTAGAGCTGCTCGGCCCGTCCTCGATCCTCCAGGCTCAGATAGCCCAGCCGGAAGGCCGTNAGGGCATCTTGCTTGAACTTGATGGCATCGTTCCAGGCTTCCTGCAGGTTGGTGCCGTTGATGCCACCGAGCGTTTCGCGCAAGTTGCGCACGATCAAGGGCTCACCGGCTTCTGCCTCGGGTACATCCGAACTGGCCACCCCGCCGGTGCCCAGCACGTTGAACACCAGTACTGAGAAATGGCTGGCGATGGCNCGGCCGCTNTCNCTNACCAGGGTTGGCACCGCCAAGCTGTGGGGTTCGCAGCACTCGCGGATGGTGGCGACCACGTCGTTGGCGTAGTTCTGCAGCGAATAGTTGGTTGATGCCGCGCTGGCACTGCGGCTGCCGTCGTAATCAACACCCAGACCGCCGCCCACATCCAGGAAGCCCATCGGGGCCCCCATGGCTGCCAGCTGGACATAGAGCTGACCAGCTTCCTGAAGGGCATCTTTGAGCACCGCGATGTCACTGATCTGGCTGCCGATGTGGAAGTGCAGCAGACGCAGATCCCCCAGCAGATCCGCTTCTCGTAAAGCTTCAACGGTGGCGAGCAGATCGGGAATCGAAAGGCCAAATTTGGCTTTCTCGCCCACCGAACTGCCCCAGCGGCCGCTGCTGCGGGTGGCGAGCTTGGCGCGTACGCCGATCAGCGGTGCCGCGCCCAGGTTGCGGCTGGCTTCAATGATCCGGGGTACTTCATCGGGCTGCTCAATCACCACCACTGGCTGGCGGCCCAGCTGACGGGCCAGGATTGCCGTTTCGATGTAACGGCGGTCCTTGTAGCCGTTGCAGATCAATAGGGCTTTGGGGTCCTCCAGTAGCGAGAGGGCGATCAGCAGTTCGGCCTTGCTACCGGCCTCCAGTCCGAAGTGCCAGCGACGACCACTTTCCACCAGCTGCTCAACGACGTGACGCTGCTGGTTGCACTTGACTGGGAAGACGCCTTGGTAGTGGCCCGCATAGCCGTACTGGGCAATGGCCCGTTCAAAGGCGCTGTGCAGCCGTTCCAGCCGGTCCTCGAGGATGTCGTCAAAACGGATCAGCAGCGGCAGGCTTAGGTCGCGGTGCTGCAGACCTTGCACCAGCTCCACCAAGTCAAGGGAGCCGCCGCGGTCGCCCCGGGGCTGTACCAAGACGTGCCCACGTGCATTGACGCTGAAATAAGGCTCCCCCCATTGGTCCAGTCCGTAGAGGCTGCTGCTGTCGGCCGGAGTCCAGGCATCCATCGTGGGCTGGGTTGGGGCGACCACCATCGGCGCGGGCCTGCAAATTCACTGATGCATAAAATTTAGAGAGCACCACCAGCCTCTGCCCGCCTTGATGCGCTTGTGCTTGCCAAGCGGTAGGGCGGCCACGGACGATGGCGCCGCTCTTCTCTGGCGGAACCATGACCACAGAACGGACTTTCATTGCGATCAAGCCCGATGGCGTCCAACGCGGTCTGGTTGGCGAAATCCTCGGCCGTTTCGAGCGCAAGGGCTTCAAGCTGGTTGGGCTCAAGCAGCTCACCCCCAGTCGTGAGCTGGCTGAACAGCATTACGGGGTTCACAAGGAGCGTCCCTTCTTTGCTGGTCTGGTTGACTTCATCACCTCTGGTCCAGTGGTGGCCATGGTCTGGGAAGGCGATGGTGTGATCGCTAGCGCCCGCAAGCTGATCGGCGCGACTAAGCCCCTGGAGGCTGAGCCCGGCACCATCCGTGGTGATCTGGCCATCAACATCGGCCGAAACGTGATTCATGGCTCAGACGCCCCTGAGACCGCTCAATTCGAGATGGGTCTCTGGTTCCAGCCCGGCGAGCTCAACGACTGGACCCCGTCTGATCAGGGCTGGCGTACCGAAGATTGATCCCCTTCTGCAAAACGTGACCAGCTGAAAGCCTCCAGCAGCGCTGCATCTGTGCTGCTGGNCCTTTCTTTGGTGATNACTTTCCCCAGCAGTTGGGCGGTCAGTGCCGCCAGCAGCACGCCGTTGCGGTGGTGGCCGCAGGCCAGCCACACACCGTCCAGTGGACTGCTGCCCAGCAGNGGGCCTTCATCGGGTGTGCAGGGCCGAAAGCCCCACCAGCGCTCCATTGGCGGCCATCCACCGGCTTCCGGTAGCAAGGAAGCGATACCGGCCTGAAGTTGCTTCTGACCTTCAGGCGTCAGCCCCTCACTNAATCCCGCGTCCCGTTCGCTGGTGGCACCGACCACCACCAGTCCGTCCTCCCGCGGCACCAGATAAGTGCCTGGACCAAAAACCACCCGCCGCAAGGCATGGCGCGGTGCTTGCAGCGACAGCATTTGCCCCTTGACTGGAAAAACCGGCAGCTGCGGAAGTAANTCGGCGCTCCAGGCTCCGCTGCACAGCACGGCTTCTNTGCATTCCAGGGTTTGTTGATCGCCATCAGCTCGGCGCACGGTCACCGCGTCGAGCTGCTCAGCTTGNTGGTGCAGCTCCTGGACTTCAGCGCCCTCCTCAAACTGAACCCCTGCGCAGGTGCAGGCTCGCTCAAGGGCTCGCATCAGCTGGCGGCGGTTGTCGATTTGGCCGTCCTGTTCAAACAGCAGCCCAGTTGTCCAGGCCTTACCGATGCCGCTCACCTCCCGCTCCAGTTCGCCGCGCTCGAGCACGAGCCCGCTGCGGGCCGTGGGGTAGGCGTCGCGTTCGGCATCGCTGCGGAATGGCACCACGATGCCGCTGGGGCGGAGGCCGCAGGCCAGGCCGCTGTCGGCTTCCACCTGGGAGACCCAGGCCGGTACGAGCTCCAAACTGCGCTGGCCCAGCCTGAGCAGATCACCGCTGAGNCCTTCTGCGTGGGGCGCCAGCATGCCGGCAGCCACAAAACCGGCGGCTTCGCTGCGGCGGCGGCTCAACACCGTCACGGTCCGGCCGCGGCGGGCTAGTTGGTGNGCGATGGCCAGTCCCATCAGGCCTCCACCGAGGATCAGAACCGGNGCAGAAGCCGCCATCGTGAAGGCNCTGAGTAGCGATGCCTAGANGAGGACCGTAAAACGCCCGCTGGGTCCATAGGATCGGCCCAGGCTTGGTAATGGTGAAACAGATGGCAGGCGCGGCGACAGCATTGCTCGACTGGGAAGCCGTGATTGGTCTGGAGACCCATGTGCAGCTCGGGACCAACAGCAAGATTTTCACCGCGGCCTCGACGGCCTTCGGCGATGACCCCAACACCCACATTGACCCGGTGGTGTGCGGCTTGCCCGGCACCCTGCCGGTGCTGAACAAGAAGGTGCTGGAGTATGCGGTCAAGGCGGCGCTGGCGCTCAACCTTGAGATCGCTGAACACAGCAAGTTCGACCGCAAGCAGTACTTCTATCCAGATCTGCCGAAGAACTACCAGATCTCCCAGTTCGATGANCCGATCGCNGANAACGGNTGGATTGAGGTGGAGGTCGCGGAGAAGGGCAAGGACACCTACCTCAAGCGGATCGGTATCGAGCGTCTGCACATGGAGGAAGACGCCGGCAAGCTCGTGCACGCGGGCAGCGATCGCCTCGCNGGCTCCACCCATTCACTGGTNGATTACAACCGCGCCGGNGTTGCCCTCGCTGAGATCGTCAGCAAGCCTGATCTGCGCACTGGCCGGGAAGCCGCTGAGTACGCCTCTGAGATCCGCCGGATTATGCGCTACCTCGGCGTGTCTGACGGGAACATGCAAGAGGGATCGCTGCGCTGCGACGTCAACATTTCGGTACGGCGCGGTCCTGATGCCCCCTTCGGCACGAAGGTGGAGATCAAGAACATGAACTCGTTCTCGGCNATNCAGAANGCCTGTGAGCACGAGATTCAGCGCCAGATCAANGCCTATGAAAACGGCGAGCCNGTGGTGCAAGAAACGCGCCTGTGGGACGAGGGTAAGCAGCTCACCAAGAGCATGCGCAGCAAGGAGGGTTCCAGNGATTACCGCTACTTCCCCGAGCCGGACCTGGGTCCCATCGAGGTGAAGGCAAAGCAGAGGCAGGCCTGGCTGGATGAATTGCCTGAACTGCCTGCTGCTAAGCGTCACCGCTACGCCGATGCGTTGGGCCTGTCCCAGTACGACGCGCGCGTGCTCACCGATGAGCGGCCGATGGCGGAGTACTTCGAGTCGGTTGTTGCTGCAGGCGCCGATGCCAAAGGAGCCTCCAACTGGATCACCGGAGATATCGCCGCCTATGTCAACGCCCAGCGCCTCAGCTATGGCCAGCTGCCCTTCCGCCCTGAGCAGCTCGCCGAGATGGTTCAGCTGATTGATGGCGGCAAGATCAGCGGCAAAATTGCCAAGGAGATCCTTCCAGAGCTGCTCGAGAAAGGAGGTTCACCCAAGGCGATTGTTGATGAGCGCGGTTTGGGAATGATCAGTGATCCGGTGGCGATCACGGCGATTGTCGAGGAGCTGTTGGCGGCTCATCCAGATGAGGTAGAGGCCTTCCGCGGCGGTAAGAACAAGTTGCAGGGCTTCTTTGTTGGGCAGCTGATGAAGAAGACCGGCGGCAAGGCTGATCCCAAGCTCGCCAATCAGATCCTCAGCGCCAAGCTCAAGGGTTGATCCCCTGCTCCAGCGCTAGAGCCAGCTGCTGCGCCAAACATTCGTTGTCGCTGCGGTTGCTGATCACGACATCCGCCAGCGTTCGCTTGCGTGCAAGCGGCCATTGGGCCGCAGTGCGCGCAAGCGCTGCATCGATGCTCAGCCGGTCGCGCTGCATCAGCCGCTGCAGCTGTTGGGACTCATCGCAGTCAACAAGCCATGTCTCGGTGCAGAGGTCGGTGAGGCCGGCTTCAAACAGAAGCGGGATCACCAGAACCATCGTTGGGATGGCCGCTAGCCGCGCCAGTTCCGCATCAAAGCGTTGACGCACCAGCGGATGCACCAGCTGTTCGAGCCAGTGCCGCTCCGCCGGATCGTTGAACACCAACGTCCCAAGGGCGCGTCGATCGATCACTCCGGACTTGGCAGCTACCTGCTCGCCATAGCGCTGCAGTACTGCTTCTGAGCCAGGTGATTCAGGCTCTAGGGCCTGCCTGGCAAAGACGTCGGCATCCAGTAGTGGTAAGCCATGGCGCTGCTCCAGCAGCTGGCTGGCTGTGCTCTTGCCGGTGGCGATTCCGCCAGTGAGGCCGATGCGGCGCTGGGCCAAGGGAGGATGGGGGCTTGCGCTGGTTTGGATGATGACGCATCCCTGGCTGCCCATCGCCGGTGGAATCACAGCGCCGCAGGGTTTTCAGGCAGCTGGCATCACCGCTGGTCTCAAGGCCAGCGGCCGGGCTGATCTGGCACTGCTGTTGGCGCCACTTGATGCGGTCTGCGGGGGCAGCTTCACCACCAACAGGGTTCGGGCTGCCTGCGTTGATCTCTGCGCCCAGCGCTTACAGGAGAGCGGTGGCAAGGCGCGGGCGGTGTTGACCAACTCCGGGCAGGCCAATGCCTGCACGGGTGATCGCGGTTTGATTGACAGCCTGCGGGCCACCAAGGCTGTTGCTGATCAGTTGGGGCTG
>NHBY01000017.1 GCA_002168155.1 Synechococcus sp. TMED19
GCTACCAAGGCGCCGCGGGGGTTCACGTGAGCTTGGAGGAAGGCAGCCTGCGCTTCAGGCCAGTTCTGTAGGCTATTTGTTTGCGGTTCATCCCCCGCGACGGAGGAGTGTGGTTTTCAGCCAGCCGAACAAATCTGGTGATCCCACGGCCCCTGAGGGGGCGGTGATTGAGGCTGAAGCCAAGCCGGAGAACGGCAACGCTGCAGCGTCTCAGCCCCCTGGCGCCCCTCGGGAGCCGCGTGGGCCTATCGAGTCCACCTTGGCTGAGCTGCGTCGTGTGGTTTGGCCAAGCCGCCAGCAACTGATCAGTGAGTCCGTCGCTGTTCTGTTGATGGTCACCCTCTCGGCTGCTGCGATCGCGTCATTGGATCGCTTCTTCCGCTGGATGTCCCAGCTCGTTTTCCGTTGATCGCCTTGTCAGAGCTCACCGAACCCCTTAACGATCAAGACGTCCTTGAGACGGCTGATTCAGCTGCAGCCGGCGAGGAGCAGGCCGAAAGCAAACCGCAGGTTGCTCGCTGGTATGCCGTCCAAGTGGCGTCGAGTTGCGAGAAGAAGGTCAAAGCCACCCTCGAGCAGCGGGCGGTAACCCTTGGGGTCTCCAATCGGATCTTGGAGATTGAGATCCCCCAGACCCCAGCGGTCAAGATCAAAAAAGACGGCTCCCGTCAAAGCACCGAAGAAAAGGTGTTCCCCGGCTATGTGCTGATTCGCATGGTCATGGATGAAGACACCGAGCAAGCGGTGCGCAGCACCCCCAACGTGATCAACTTCGTTGGTCATGAAGAGCGCCGCACCACCGGTCGTGTGCGCGGCCGCATCAAGCCTCGCCCCCTGAGCCGCTCGGAGGTGAATCGCATCTTCAAGCGGGCTCAAGAGAAAAAGCCTGTCGTCAAGGTCGATCTGGCCGAAGGCGATCGGATCAGCGTCACCGCTGGTCCCTTCAAGGACTTCTCCGGCGAGGTCATCGAGATCTCAGGCGATCGCAGCAAGCTCAAAGCCTTGCTGTCGATCTTTGGCCGGGAAACCCCGGTGGAGCTCGAGTTCTCCCAGATCAGCAAAGACAGCTGATCTCAGGGCCGTCCCGCTGCGGGGGTCGGCCTTTCGTCCAGCGCCCTTCTTCGGGTGCACCGCAGCACTGTCCCGTCCGTCAAATCGATGGCTAAAAAAGTCACCGCCGTCATCAAGCTGGCCCTGCAGGCTGGCAAGGCCAACCCGGCGCCTCCCGTGGGTCCTGCCCTCGGTCAGCACGGGGTCAACATCATGGCCTTCTGCAAGGAGTACAACGCCCGTACCCAGGACAAGGCCGGATTTGTGATTCCGGTGGAGATCTCGGTCTTTGAAGATCGCAGCTTCACCTTCATTACCAAAACCCCTCCCGCTTCCGTGCTGATTACCAAGGCAGCCGGGATCGAGAAGGGCTCCGGTCAGTCCGCCAAGGGCAGTGTTGGCTCCATCACCCGGGCTCAGCTCGAGGAGATCGCCAACACCAAACTCCCTGACCTGAACTGCACCAGCGTTGAATCCGCCATGCGGATCATCGAGGGCACCGCCCGCAACATGGGCGTTGCTGTCAGCGACTGATCGCGGCTCGCATCCATTCATCCAATTACCCGGGGGAGAGATCAGCTGGTCTCGCCTGCACCCCATCCCCGTCATGAAAACCAATTCCAAACGCTTCAAGGCCGCCCAGGCCACCGTGGAGGAGAAGGCCTACGAGCCGCTTGAGGCCGTCAAGCTGGTCAAAACCAACGCCACTGCCAAGTTTGATGAAACCGTCGAGGCCCATGTGCGCCTCGGCATCGATCCCAAATACACCGATCAGCAGTTGCGCACGACCGTGGCGCTTCCCAAGGGCACTGGCCGCAGCATTCGCATTGCTGTGATCACCCGTGGTGAGAAGGTTGCTGATGCCAAAGCTGCCGGTGCTGAACTGGTTGGTGATGAGGAATTGGTGGAGAAGATCGCCGGCGGAATGATGGATTTCGACCTGCTGATCGCCACCCCGGACATGATGCCCAAGGTGGCCAAGCTGGGCCGGGTCCTCGGTCCTCGCGGTTTGATGCCCAACCCCAAGACCGGCACCGTCACCACGGATCTGGCCGGTGCAATCAAGGAGTTCCAGGCCGGCAAGCTGGAGTTCCGCGCCGACCGGAGCGGCATTGTTCACGTCCAGTTCGGCAAGGCCAGCTTTGCGCCTGAAGATCTGCTCGAGAACCTCAAGGCGGTTCAGGAGACTGTCGATCGCAACAAGCCCAGTGGTGCCAAGGGTCGCTACTGGCGCAGCCTTTTTATCACCTCAACCATGGGCCCCTCGGTGGAAGTTGATTACTCCGCGCTTCAGGATCTCCAGTTCGGGGAGTGAGTGGGACCAGCTCTGTGAGCTGATAACGTGAATAATCCGGCATTTGCCGGAATACGGGTTTTGCACCCAGCGTCCGGCCCTGAGGCTTGCTTCAGTGGCCATCGCAACCGAAGACAGCAGGTGGGTGCAGTTTCTGCAGCCTTAAGTCCTGCCGAGGTTTGCGCATCGGTTTCGCCCTACGGGGTGCGGATCGGTTGTTGCGACCTCCCACCGGTCCGCACAACCCGGCTTGTTCCCTGATCCGTTCCTCAACCTATGGGCCGCACGCTGGAGAACAAGCAACAGATCGTCGAGGAGCTCAAGCAGTTGCTCGGCGAGGCCGAAATGGCCCTGGTGCTCGATTACAAAGGCCTCTCCATCAAGGAGATGAGCGACCTTCGCGGTCGCCTGGCTCAGAACGGCATCTGCAAGGTGACCAAGAACACCTTGATGCGCCGCGCCATCGATGGCGACGACACCTGGTCCAGCCTCGACCCCCTGCTCACTGGTACCAATGCCTTTGTCCTTGTTAAAGGGGACGTTGGCGGTGCGGTGAAGGCCGTGCAGTCCTTCCAGAAGGACAGCAAGAAGTCTGAGATCAAAGGAGGCCTGTTCGAAGGCCGCCTGCTTGATCAAAACGACATCAAGGCCATCGGAGACCTGCCCTCGAAAGAGGTGCTCATGGCTCAGATCGCCGGGTCCATTAATGCTCTGGCCACCAAGCTGGCCGTGGGCATCAACGAGGTTCCATCTGGTCTCGCCCGCGCGCTCAAGCAGCACGCCGAAAGCGAAAACAGCTGAGTCCCACCGATCACCCGTTCTGTTGCTCTCCCTGAACCATGTCCGCAAAAACCGACGAAATTCTCGAGTCGTTGAAGACTCTTTCTCTGCTTGAGGCCTCCGAGCTCGTCAAGCAGATCGAGGAAGCCTTTGGTGTCTCTGCNGCCGCCTCTGCTGGCGCTGTGGTGATGGCCGCCCCNGCCGCTGGTGNTGGTGGTGAAGCTGCCGAGGAAAAGACCGAATTCGACGTCATCCTCGAAGGTTTCGATGCTGCCGCCAAGATCAAGGTGCTGAAGGCTGTGCGCGAGGCCACCGGCCTCGGTCTGGCTGAAGCCAAGGGTCTGGTGGAAAAAGCTCCCACCCCCGTCAAGGAAGGTGTCGCCAAAGAGGCTGCTGAGGAGCTCAAGAAGGCCATCGAAGAAGCGGGCGGCAAGGTCACGATCAAGTGATCTCCGCGTCGCTTTGCCGATGACGATTTGCCCTCCGCTGCTGCGGGGGGTTTTTTATTGCCTGAAAATTCCCAAGAAAAAAGCCCCGCAAAGCGGGGCTGGGAATTCAGACAACCTCAGGAGTCTGTCCTTGTTTCGACCCTGAGGAGCGTCTGCACTCCTCACACGAGATAAAAATATTCCGTCAGAGGAAAATNCGCTACCCCCACCAGAGACGGTTTGGNGAGTGGTCTGCCTCTGCTGGTTAGGTTCAAGGCATGCCAACCAAGCCGAACGCTGATTCCCACCAGCGCACTGTGATCGCCGCCGCCTGTGACGGTGCCTGCCGAGGTAATCCAGGCCCGGGTGGATGGGGGGCCCTGCTTCGCTTTGATGACGGCAGTGTGGAAGAGCTCGGCGGCAGTGACGGGCAGACGACGAATAACCGGATGGAGCTCACGGCCTGTCTGGCTCTTCTGGAGCGTTTGCAGGAGCTGCCTCGCAGTTCAGGACTAGCGATCCGCACCGACAGCAAATATTTGATCGACGGCTTCACCCGCTGGATTAATGGCTGGAAGCGCAAGGGTTGGCGCACGGCATCCGGTGGGGCAGTCCTCAACCGTGACCTCTGGGAGGCTCTCGATGCAGCTCGACTGCCGGATGTGGCGCTGCAGCACGTCAAAGGACACAGCGGTGATCCTGACAACGAACGCTGTGATGCCTTGGCTGTGGCCCATTCCCGCGGTGAGGTGCCAGCGGCGATGGTTTCTACCGCTGCCGTGCCTGTTGCTGATGCCGCACCCGTTGAGCTCACGGCATTGGTGACTCGCCTTGACGTGGCCGAACGGCTGGCGAGTGCCGGTTACGGCCTCACTCTGGTGGAGTTGGCCCAGCTGGTGGAGCAGCCTCTAAAGCAGCTTGAGGCCCGCGATGGCCCCTGGCGCTGGCGCGACTGGCAGGTATTACCCCTTGATGATGGGCGCTGGCGCCTGCAGCGCAGCGAGGTCCAGCCATGAGCCCCAGGCCTACAGCCGGCTCTGACCCCTGGCAACGCTTCCTTGGGCCACTGCTGTCCAACGACACCGGCACCGATGCCGAGTGGATGAGTCAGGTGAGCCTGATGGCCTTGGCCCAGGCCAGCCGTTGGCGTCAGTTGACGCCGGTGCGAACCACCCTTGAAGCCACCGCTGCCACGCTGCAGCGTCTGGATCCGCGGCTTGAGCAGACCCTGTTTGGCTGTCGTTTCTCGAATCCAGTTGGCTTGGCGGCTGGCTTTGACAAGAACGCTGTGGCGGCAGGCATCTGGCAGGTGTTCGGTTTCGGTTTTGCTGAGCTGGGGACGGTCACGGCCCTGGCTCAACCCGGGAACCCACGCCCGCGCCTCTTCCGCCTCGCCGCGGAGCAGGCAGCGCTGAACCGCATGGGCTTCAACAACCAAGGTGCGGCAGCGGTGGAGGCCATCCTGCAAGCGCAGCAGCTGCCGCCGCCTGGGCAGCGGCCGCTCGTGCTGGGTATCAACCTTGGGAAGTCCAAGCTCACTCCATTGGAGCGGGCTGCGTCGGATTACGCCGTTTCGCTTGAGCGGCTGGCTCCCTATGCCGATTACATCGTCATCAACGTCTCATCGCCGAACACNCCGGGGCTGCGGGAGCTGCAGGAGGAGACCCTGATGCGCCAGCTGGTGGAGCGTCTCAGGGGCCAGCAGGGCTGCCCACCGCTGCTGGTCAAAATTGCTCCGGATCTGGCTGATGAGGCGATCGATTCGCTGGCACGGCTGGCCTACGCCGAGGGTCTTGCCGCTGTCATTGCCACGAACACCAGTCTTGATCGCTTTGAGCTGTCTGGTCGCCGGCTCGTCCAGAGCGGCCGAACGTTGGCAGAGGAATCCGGCGGTCTGAGTGGTGCGCCGCTCAGGCGCCGTGCGCTGGAGGTGCTGCGCCGGCTGCGGGCCTCCGCAGGACCACAGTTGCCGTTGATCGGAGTCGGTGGCATCGATAGCCCTGAGGTGGCCTGGGAGCGCATTGCTGCAGGAGCTTCGCTGGTGCAGCTCTACACAGGCTGGATCTATCAGGGCCCCGAGCTGGTGCCCCGCATCCTTGATGGTCTGCTGCTGCAGCTGGAGCGCCACCGTTTGCCCCATCTTTCGGCGGCGGTGGGCTGCGGCCTTCCCTGGCAGGAGGACTAAGGGGGGCCTACCTTCAGCCCAGCAGCAGGGGTGGCTGGGGTGTTCTCTGGTCTGACCGAGCGGTTGTCCCCCCTGCGGCAACAGCTGCTCAAACCTCTGATTCGTTCGCGGGTGGCCCTCTCGGTTGCTCACGATCAGCTCACGCTTCTCACCCACCGCACTGCGGNCGGCTGCTTAGAGCTGGAGAGTTGGCAGCAGGTGCCCCTTCCTCCAGATCTGGTGCACATGGGGGTGCCGCAGCAGCCGGAGGCCCTAGGCGATCTGATCGGTGATCTGTTGCTGCAGGGGGGAATTCAGGCTCCCGGGGCCACAGCGCTGGTGCCGGCGCCCGCCGTTGTGCTGCGTCTGCTGGATCTCCCCGCCGGCCTTGCAGCGGCAGGAGGCGATGCAGAGGACCTTCTTAGTTGGCTTCAGCCCCATGAA
Source organism: Synechococcus sp. TMED19 (assembly GCA_002168155.1). Classification (GTDB taxonomy): domain Bacteria; phylum Cyanobacteriota; class Cyanobacteriia; order PCC-6307; family Cyanobiaceae; genus RCC307. The sequence goes on from NHBY01000017.1 coordinate 6,161, forward strand.
GCAGCCCTGGAGCTGCCCTTTCCTCTCGAGCAGGCCAGCTTGAACCTGCAGCGAAGAGGCAGCCGCTGGCTCGCGGCTTTTACGGCTCAGGACTGCCTGGATCGTTGGATTGATGCTGTTGCAATCGCCGGTCTTGAGCTTTACGGACTCGAGCCGGAAGCCTTGGCCGTAGAGCGGCTATTGCCCCGAGCGCTGGCTGATCAGCCGGCTGATCAGTGGTGCGGTTGCCTTGATTTGCAGGGTCCCAGCTGGCAGCTGATGCTCTGGCAGGGCGATGCTCCGCAGCTGCAATGCAGCATTGATTCCAGTAGTGGAGTGGAGGGTTTATTTCCCTACCTGACTGAGTCAGGCATCCTGCCCAGTCCACTGTGGTTGCTTGCTGATCTGGCAGAAGCTTCGCCACCGTTGGAGCGCTGGGGGGAGCAACTGGGCTGCAGTCTCGAGCTACTTGATCCTCTGGCTCTTGCTCAACTTCGAGTTGAAGGTGCCTGGGCCACTCCGCCACCTGCGGCTGTCGACAGGTTGGTGGGGCTCGCGCTCGGGAGGCTTAAGCCATGACGCTTGATCTGCTCGAACAGCGCCGCTTGCAGCTGGGCATTGCTCCGGATCGTCCTCTGGCCATACGGCCCTTGTTGCTGCGAAGTGGTGCGATCGGAGGTGGTTTGATCGCCTTTCTACTGGCTGCAGGAGTGTTGCTCAGCTTGCGTCAGGCTCAGCTCCGTCAAGCGGTGGATGAGCTTGAGCCTCAGGCGGCAGCCAGCGAGCGACTGCGCCTCGAGGGGGAGGCCCAAAGTCGCCTGGGCCGCAGCCTCAAGCAGGCAAACAGCAAGTTGGCAGAAGCGCTGGTCGCTGTGCCCTCAGGCTCGGCCTGGCTGTCGGCGCTGGCGCAAATCGTGCCCAGCGGTTTGCAGCTCACCAGTGCGATCGTCAGCGGCCGCGAGCTCAGTTTGGAGGGTGTGGCTTCTGACCCCAATGGTTTTATTCGGATCAATGCGCTGCAGCTGGGTCTGCAGCGCTCGCCACTGTTTGTGGCTGATGCGGTCGCCCTGCAGGATGCCCGACGCCTTAACCCCGGGCAGGCTGAGCCCAGCGGCAGCATTCGCTTCCGGCTCAAGGCCCGATTTGGTGATCAGGTGCCTTTGCTGAATGAACAGCAGCTGCAGGCTCTGGGTGCTGCAGGCATGGCCCATCGACTCCGCGTGGTGCAGAAGCTGAGGGTGCTGCCATGACCAACTTCCAGCCTCAGGAGGCGCCCCGTTTTGGCCTAACCCCAGAGCGGCTATTGCAGCTGGCTCCAATTGCCTTGGCCCTCCTGATCAGCGCACTGCTCGGAGGAGCGTGGCTGCTGCCGCTGAGCCGTCAGCTCACTGAGCTTGCGACTGAGAGTGCTGTGCTCGAGGCCCAGCGCGATGCCCTTGCTGCTAACCGGGTGCTGCTTGCCAAATCGCAGCAGAAGCTGGCTCAGGCCCGCGAGGATCAGGCCAGGCTGCTGCAGTTGGTGGCTGGCACCGATCAGCTCGATACATTGCTGGCTCAGCTGGCGGTGGAGGCGGCTGCAGCAGGTGTCACGCTCGACAGCTTTGAACCCCAGGCCAGCGCGGCTGAATCTGAGACCCCCCCCACCCGCTCGCGCCGCAACAGCCGATCCCGCGATCAAGACAAGGACCAGCCTCCAGCGGATTCCCTGCTGGTGGAAGGTTTGCAGAAGCGCAGTCAGTTGGTGCTCGCTTCTGGCAGCTTCCCCCAGCTGCTGACGTTCCTGCGGCGGCTGGAGAGCCTTTCACCTCTGGCGGTGGTCTCTGACCTCAACCTCACCCATCCGGCTCCTGCTGATGAGTCAGCCGTTCAGGAGCCGACTGTCTTGAAGTTCACGCTGACGGCCTACAGCCGCGGCACTACAGCAGACCCTGACCCATCACCTTCAGGGCGTAAGGAGCCAGCTGCTTGAGCACGCCGGCGGCGCCTCCAAGTACCGCGCTGCCCCAGCCGTTGCCCCTCTGGCGCTTTGGTGCCTCCCTCAGCTTGTCTGCCGCTTCATCGAGCTCATCGGCCAGTGTTTCTTCCCCTCCTTGGCGGTACAGGCGAGCGGCTTGGTTCAGATCAGCTGCTGCTTGAAGTCCTCGGCCTTGCTCGCCGCGAGCAATGCCCCTCGCCAGCCAACTGATCGCGGCATCCGGCCGGCGCCCGATGGCGTCGCTGAAGCGCTGCTCCGCTTCTGGATGTTTGCCTTTGATGGCGGCATCCACGCCGCGGTTGTGCAGATCGGCATAACTGCTGGCACTGGATGGGATTCCGCGGGCTCCCTCCCAGTGGCTGTGGCTTAGGGCTTCTTGGTCGAGACGAGCGCCTGAGAGATCAGCCTGGCGTAGGTCGGCGCCGGTCAGGTTTGCTCCGCGTAGGTCAGCCCCTGAGAGGTCAGCCCCCAGCAGGACCGCCTGGCGCAGATCAGCTCCTGTGAGATCGGCCTGGCGCAGGTTGGCTCGACTCAGGTTGGCCCCGCCAAGACGGGCATCCCGCAGGTCGGCTTGCTTCAGCTCGGCATGCACCAGATCAGCGTCCTGCAGCAGGCAACCGGCGCAGTCTCCACGCTCAAGTAGCTGCTGCAAATCAAGCAAATCAGCCGCCGCCGCTGGACTCGCCAGCAGCAGGGTTAGCAGCAGGGGCCGGAGCATGACGGGACAGGCAGTCCCCTGTTTTATCGGTCTCGAGACTGGGTCACCATGGGGCGATGGCCCAGAATCCGCCCCGCCACGGCGGCAATTTGCATCAGGCGGCACGGCGGCTGGGCTGCCGGCCGCAGCAGCTGCTGGATTTCAGTGCCTCGCTGGTGCCCTTTGGGCCGCCTGCCCGATTGCGTGGGGTGTTGCGCCGCGCTTTGAGCGGTGGGCCGGCAGCCGCGTTGGTGGCTTACCCCGATCGCAGCTATTGCGAGCTTCGAGAGGTCATTGCCCTGCATCACGGCATTGATGCCTCAGCGGTGCTGCCCGGTAACGGTGCTGCCGAGTTATTCACCTGGGCAGCTCGAGATGCGGCTGGACTCGGTGTCAACACGTTGCTGGCGCCTGGCTTTGTGGACTACCAGCGGGCCCTGGCCTGCTGGCACGGCCGTTGGCGCAGTCAGTTGTTGCAGTTGCCCCACCGAGAGGCTGGACCGCAGGCTTTGGTGGAGGCCCTGGCTGAACCGTTGCCGCCTCTGCCTGGACCGCTTTGGATCACCAATCCACACAATCCCACCGGTCAGCTCTGGAGCCGTGAGTCGTTGCTGCAGCTGCTTGAGCAGGTGCCGCTGCTGGTTGTTGATGAGGCTTTTCTACCGCTGCTGCCCCACGGTGAGCAGCAGTCGCTATTGCCCCTTGCTGCGCATCATCCGCGCTTGGTGGTGATCCGCAGTCTCACCAAGCTCTGCGCCATCGCTGGTGTACGCCTTGGTTACGCGGTGGCGACGCCGCAGCGTCTGCATCAGTGGGCGCAATGGCGCGATCCTTGGCCGGTCAATGGCCTGGCTGCTGCTGCGGGCATAGCGCTGATTACCGATCAGTCCTGGCAGCGCCGGGTGCATCGCTGGCTGGGTGAGGAAGGGCCCCGGTTGCAGCAGGCCCTAGGCCGCAGGCCTGGTCTGCAGGTTGGTCCAACAGCGGCGAATTACTTGCTCATTTCCTCAGAGCAGTCGCTGCAGCCGCTGCGCCTTGAGCTGGAGCAGCGACACCGCATCCTGTTGCGCGACTGCCGCAGCTTTGAGGGACTCAATGAGTGCTGGTTGCGGCTGGCTGTGTTGGATCGCGCGCGTAACCAGCAGCTGCTGCGGGCCTTGGATCAAGCTCTGACGTTGGATCGCGCCTAGGGTCGGCGCCAGAGCCAATGAAGGCATGGACCGTTTCCGGATTGACCTGATCGCGGCCACTCCGAATCCGCAGCAGTGCATTTATGCGGCCATGCACCAGGACTATTCCGAGGGTTATGTGGCTGCTGATCGGGACGAATGGCCCGATGAAACCCGAGCCGGTGAGGTCTGCGTCAAACGGCTTCTGGCCGGTGAGCGGGGTCACTACGGCCCGCTGGAGCATGCCCAGATCGTTCTGAATGTGGGTTGGTTTCCCCATTCGGTGATGCAGCAGGCCCGCACCCACCGGGTGGGAGTCAGCTTTGATGTGCAGTCGATGCGCTACACCGGCGAGCGAATTTGCCGGGCTGCAAGCGGGGGGCTGGATCTCGAAGAAGTCTTCTACCTGCGCCCTGTAGGTACCTACAGCGACCGACAGGGAAAGAAATACACCTACAGCGAGTCTGAACGCGCCAAGGATCTTGAGCACTGCCGTCTTGCTGCCGCGCGTTACGACGAAATGCTCCAGGCCGGTTTTGCTGAGGAGCATGCTCGAGGCATCCTTCCTTTCGATTACCGACAGCACTTTGTGGTGAGTTTCACGCTGCGGGCGTTTCTGCACTTCATGGATCTAAGGGCCAAGCTTGATGCCCAAGAAGAAATCCGACGCATGTGCGATCTGATGTGGCCCCATATGGTGAGCTGGGCACCTGAGATCGCCGCCTGGTACGAGAAGACACGCCTGCATAAGGCGCGCTTGGCACCCTGAGCTTCAGATCCGAGCCAGGGTCACACGTTCGGGTTGGTGTTGGTACTTGCCGGAGCGGTCTTGGTAAGTGGTGTCACAAGGATCGCCCTCAAAGAACAGCAACTGGCAGATGCCTTCATTGGCGTAGATGCGGCAATCGGCACCGGAGCTGTTGCTGAACTCCAAGGTGAGGTGGCCTTGCCAACCGGCTTCCGCAGGTGTGGTGTTAACGATGATGCCCAGTCGGGCATATGTGCTTTTGCCCAGACAGATCACGGTGATATTGCCGGGCACCTTCATGTGCTCAAGGGCTACACCAAGGCCATAGGAGTGCGCCGGAAGGATGAAGTAATCGCCGTCTTCATCATGGTGTAGCTCCACCGGTTCGAGGTTGGCTGGATTGAACCGCTTGGGATTCATGACCGTGCCGGGGACATGCCGAAAGACCAAGAACTCTTTGGGAGAAAGACGCAGGTCGTAGCCATAGGAGGAGCACCCAAAGCTCAGCACTGGATTTGTGCGGGCATCTGGATCGAGGTGGCGAACCAGGTTGGGTTGGAAGGGATTCAACAGACCACTTTTGGCCTGCTCGTTAATCCAGCGGTCGTTTTTCAGCATCGGTCGCGGCGTAGTTCGGTGACCTGATCCGCCATCGCCATGAGGGACTCGGGCATTGAGGGTCCTGTCAGGATCACATCCATCCGCGCTGGACGCTGCCTCAGGGTGGTGAGCACTTCATCGGAATCCAGCAGTCCGTAGGAAAGAGCCAGTCCCAGTTCGTCGAGTACCACTAAATCTGCCTCTCCCTCCAGCATCTGACGCTGGGTTTCTTGCCAGAGCTGCTGCACAGCTGCTTTTTGCTCAATTGTGCCGGGAGCTTGTAGGCACTGCTCGAGAGCTGGTCGCAGCCAGGTGAGACGGCCGCACATCTGCACTGGGCGGTGGGGCCCTTGTTCAACACCGCCCCGCAGGAGCTGGCTGATTAGCACCCGGCTGCCCAGACCTGCACTGCGCAGGGCCTCGCTGAAGACACTGGCGAAGCTGCCGCGAAAGCCGGAGGTGTGCACTTGCAGCAACCCTTCCGGTTCGCGCACCAGCAGCCGCATTGGCGCCATGGCGGGCCGTAGATGGCGTTCAGCGACAGGGCTGAGCATGACCGCGCCTAGGGGAGAACGAATCTGAATGTAGCGGCCATATGCCGTTCAACAAGCCCTGCACACCATCTGTGGTGTGAATGCCTGTACTACCGGTTGATGGAGTTGGGCCACTACGGTGTCAACGGCTACATGGATATTCCGGCCCGCTCCTTAGGTTCCAACCAGCGCTGTAGTCGCCATGATCGGCACCACCTCAGCTCCAGCACCTCAGCCCACCCTGCTTGAGGTGATTCGCGGCCTCTCCGGAAGTACGGCGGAATCTGTGGAGCGTGGAAAGACGATCTTTTTCCCCGGCGATCCCGCTGAGCGGATGTATTTGCTGCGTCGCGGTGCGGTAAGGCTCTCTCGCGTCTACGAGTCCGGTGAGGAAATTACCGTTGCTCTGCTCAGGGAGAACAGCATCTTTGGTGTCCTCTCCCTGCTGACCGGTCAGAAATCTGATCGTTTTTATCACTCTGTGGCGTTCACCCGCGTGGAGATGGTGAGCGCACCGGCTGGTTCAGTGCGTCGGGCTATTGAGCAGGACGCCAGGGTCGGTCTGCTGCTGTTGCAGGGTCTTTCTTCCCGCATCCTTCAGACCGAGACGATGATCGAGACCCTCACGCACCGCGACATGTCGTCGCGGTTGGTGAGCTTTTTGCTGGTGCTTTGCCGGGATTTCGGAGTGCCTGGCTCTCAGGGCATCACGATCGATCTCAAGTTGTCGCACCAGGCCATCGCTGAGGCCATCGGCTCTACCCGCGTCACGATCACTCGGCTGCTGGGAGATCTGCGTAGCGCTGGGCTGCTGGAGATTGATCGCAAGCGCATCACTGTTTTTGATCCTCTTGCCCTGGCCAAACGGTTCAGCTGACCCCTTGAGCCCGGTTCTGACCATCTCTTCGGCGATACTGTCGCCACCTTTTGGGTCTCGGCAGTGACGGGCTGGCTGCTGATTCTCGCTGTTCTGCTGTTGGGGGGCGTGCTCTCCAATCTCGGCGATCGTCTTGGAAGCCGCATTGGTAAGGCACGCCTGAGTCTGTTTCGTATGCGGCCTAAGAAAACGGCCGTTCTGATTACGGTGTTTACCGGCAGCCTGATCAGTGCTCTGACCCTGGGCCTGATGGTGGCTGTCAGTGAGCAACTGCGTGTGGGCCTCTTTCAGCTTGATCAGCTGGAAGACAAGTTGAGAACCTCACGCAAGGCGCTTCAAGTCAGCCTCACTCAGCTCGGGGCCAACCAGAGTGAGCTGGAGCAGGCCAGACGTGAACGTCAGACCGCCGAACGTCAATTGCAGAGTCTCAATCAACGGCGCCAGGACCTGGAGCAGGAACGCGAGCGCCTCGGTAAGGAAGTCGAAGCCCGTGATCAGGAGTTACGTGCCCTGCAGAAGCGCACGGCTCAGGGACAACAAGAGCTGCGCCAGCTGGAGCGGAATGTATTGGCATTGCGTAGCGGTGATGTGGTGCTTAGTACCGGCCAGCCTTTGACCATGGCGAAGGTGTCGATCCCTAAGCCTGGATTGGCCCGGCAGGCCACTGAGGATGTGCTGCGGCAGGCCAATGTTCAGGCTTATCAGCAGGTGCTACCTGGCTTGCCTCCTGAGCGACAGCTGCTTCTGATCCCTCGCAGTGAGGTGAGCAAAGTCGAGAAAGCTTTGCGACAGGGCGGTGCTTGGGTGGTGAGCATCCTTTCAGCCGGCAATGTGCTGCGCGGTGAAAAGCAGGTGCTTGCTTTCGCTGATGTTCGCCCTAGCCGGCAGGTGTTCAGCCGCGGTGATGTGCTTGCCAGTGTGATCCTTGATCCCGATGAACGGGAGGTGGCACAGGTGGATGGCCGCCTGCAGCTGCTGCTGGCGGCCGCTCGCACGGAAGCTCGGCGCCGCGGTTCCCTGGCGCCGAGCTTGCAGGTGGACCGACTGGCTCTGCAGGCAGCAGCACAGGAATTGGTGGATCGTCCTGGTAACGATCAAGTGCTGCTTGAGGTGCTCGCTCAGAGGGATAGCGATACAGCTGATCCGGTGCTTGTGGAGCTGCGGGCTAACTCCCTCACGGGCACATGAGCCTTAATCAAGGCGCTTGGATCGCGCTGGATCCCGGTCGTTGCAAATGCGGCCTAGTGCGTAGTGATGCGGAGGGCGAGTGCATTTCTGACTTGCTGATCTGCAGTCCCCGTGAATGCTGGGACTGGCTTCAGCACTGGATCTGTCTTGAACCGCTCCAGGGTGTGGTGATCGGTGATGGCACCACTGGCCATGACTGGCATCGGGCCTTGAGCGAGCTGCCGGTTTCAGTGCCGTTGGTGCTGCAGGCCGAGCACGGCAGCACCCTGGCAGCACGCACGCGTTACTGGGAGTTGTTCCCGCCGCGGGGCTGGCGACGGTTGCTCCCCAAAGGCCTCAGGCTTCCACCTCGTGCTGTTGATGATGTCGCAGCGCTGGTGCTGCTGGAAGCGCATGTGGGCCGTTCGCTCCATCTGGCGGCTGATTAAAAGGCTGCCCTCACCGTGAATACGTAGTCGCCTCCAGCTTCAAGTTGATAGTCACTTTTGACCAGAAATCGCAGCAGGGCGTCCTGGATCAGGGCGCGGCCGAGGGATGGCTCCACCACTAGCTCGCCTCGATCAAAGTGCCAGCGGAATTCCCAGCGGAATCCACCGGCTGCAACTTCGCCTTCCACGATCTGCCGGCTGAAGCTCTGCTGCAGCACCCGCAAATGTGCTGTGGTGCTGGGAAGCCTCGCCATCAGAGCTCGGGCCGGAAGCTGTTGATGCGGTTGCCGGCCCGCTCAAGGCCAAGGCGTTGGATGAGGCTGATGCCGTGCTCCACCTCCTCCAGAACCTTCTCCAGCAACGGTTGCTCCTCTTTGCTGAATGCACCGAGGACATGGCCGACCGTGCGTTCTCTCCGCTCCTGTGCGGATTGCCCGGGTGCGCCGATACCGATGCGCAGACGTGGGAAGTCTTCGCCACCAAGGTGGGCGATGGTGCTGCGTAGTCCGTTGTGACCACCGGCGCTGCCACTGGCCCGAAGTCGCAGCCGTCCAAGCGGCAGGTCCATGTCGTCCACGATCACCAGCACCTGATCTGTCGACCAGCCGAACCAGTTGAGGGTTGCACCGATCGATCGGCCGCTGTCATTCATATAGGTCTGCGGCTTGAGCAGCCGTAGCCTTTGATCACCGCTTCCGATATCGGCCAAATCACCGTGCAGCTTGCTGTTGGCCTTGAAGGGACAACGTGCGGACTCCGCCATGCGGTCCAGCACCATGAAGCCGACGTTGTGGCGTGTTCCGTCGTATTTGCTGCCTGGATTACCCAGGCCGGCCAGCAGCATCAATGGAGTCATCAGCGGCTTCTTCGGCTGTGCTCAAGGGCGCTGCGCTACTTCCTGCTGCCGGGAGTTCAGTTGAATCAACCGCTTTGCGGAATTCTCGTTCGAATTCAGATGACGCGGATTGAAAGCCCTTGAGGCTTCGCCCCAGGGTCCGGCCGAGTTCAGGCAGCTTCTTAGGACCGAACACCAGTAAACCGATGACGGCAATGACCACCATCTCTGGCAGGCCTACCCCGAACACATTCATGGATCAGCCGAGGCCGTTCCAGTTCACCGTGATGCCATCAAGCAGCAGTGAACGGTTGTAGAGCTGAAGGATGACAAGCAGGAACACCAGGAAAAGGGCCATGAAGACACCCATTACCGGCGTGGTGCCCCAGCCAGGAACCACCTTGCCGTACTCGGAGTTCAGCGGACGCAGCAGGTCCCCTAGGCGGGTGCGTTGGGCCATCGGGTGAACCTCTCCGGCGGTGAAATGAGTGGTTACTGTAATGACCCGAATCAGTTACCCGCTGGCCCCTGTTGGGAGTCTTGATGGAAAACACCTCTCCTGCCCTATCGATTTCCATCGCGGTACTTACCGCTCTGCTGGCTCTGACAGGCTTTGGGATCTACACCGCCTTTGGTCCCCCCTCTCGAACGCTGGACGACCCTTTTGATGATCACGACGACTGATCTTTCATCTCAGCCCAGTTGATACTGCTGATGCTCCAGGGCCCAGAGGACTTCGGCCACGATGAGCGGGCAGGGCTGATGTTTTGCACGCAGCAATGCTGGCGAGCGCCAGGATCCTGATCGGCGCGAAACCCAAGCCATTGTTGGTTTTGGTCTTTCCAGGGAAGTAGTTCGTGTTGGCAAGGCGTTCCCTGCTCTCCTGGATGGCGCCATAGAGGTTGCCGGAATGCTCTGGCCTGAGCTGGTACCTGGGACTGCCACCAACCATCTGGTGTGGGCATCACTCCCAGGCGCATTCGGTGCCAGCCGGAATCGGCGCCGGGATCTGGCCAGGTTGGGCCTCGCAGCAGAGATACACCGAGGCGTCCATTGTGGCCGCTGACCCCTTGGGGCCCATCTAGCAAGACCGCCACTGATTGCGCTGCGGTCCCGCCGCAGAGCCAGCTGATGGCAGCAGCTTCCCAGCGACTTCGCTCGCGATCCGTGCGGGGCTGATTGGGACGCTCCATCACCCCCCCCGGAGCATCGGCGGCCCAGAAGCCGCCAGGTGCAGCCAGGGTCAGCTCGCAGCGCCAGAGCTCATGGAGCTGACGCCAGTCGGCGCTAATGATCAGTTCCAGCCAGGGCCTTTCGGCTTGCAGACGCATCTCCAGTTGCACAGGACTACCGCCGCAGCTGCCGCGCCATCGCAGCCGGGTGCTTAGCGGCCCTGCCTCGATGACTTCCGGACACTGCTGCCAGTTGAAATCCAGCGGCTGCTGGCGGTAGTTGCTGGCCAGATCCCAGGCATCCCAGAATTCGCCGCGATCACCAAATCGCCTCCAGGCCAGAGGCCCGGCCATAAGTTCATCACCCCAGAACTCTCCGTTGCATCCCTGAAGTTGCAGTAATCCAGCAGCCCCTACGTGAGCGCGTAGGAGGCTGTTCTGCAGCCACCAGCTGTTTTTGTCGCAGCTCAGGAGCTGCACGGCACCCTTGGTCTCAGGTGGCGGGGTGGTCTGCTGCTGCTGGCTTAACCGTTGCAGCATCACACCATCGCTTGGCATCTCTAGCTGCAGCCAGNAGCCTCCNCCGCTGGCGGTTTGATNGGGCAGGGCTCCATCCTTGNTGCACCATTGCAGGCCAGGTTCAGGTTTTGGTAGTCGCACCACCTGCTTGCCAGCAGGTGCAGGCAGCAGCTGACCCACCCACCAGTGTGTGCTGGCGCCGGAACACAGCGGCACTAGTGCGGCCAGGGCACGGTCGCGGCGGCTGCGGCTGCGGCGCCGAGCTCTCCTCCATTGGTTCTCGGCTTGCTCGAACACTTCCGGTACTGAGGTGCCAGGAAGGATGTCGTGGAACTGATGGAACAGCAGGCTGCGCCATTCGTCGCGGCCGCTGGGGTTGATGCCGGCGAGNGCCTCAGCNAGATCAGCTTCCAGCAGTAGCCGCTCAAGGCTGCGGTTGTGGCGTTTTTGATCCGGCCGGCTGGTGGGGCAGGCGCGATGCAGTTCCAGATACAGCTCATCGCGCCACACCGGCAGCTGCGGAGCCAGAGGCTCAAGCTCCTGCAAATANTTCCGCACCGACCCGAAGCGTCGCGGTGNGCTCAGAGGCTGGTCCTCCCACAAGGCCAGTTGTTCAAGCATTTCNCGGCTAGGGCCNCCGCCGTGATCTCCCACACCGGGTAGCCATAGGCCTTGCTCGATTCCGGTGGCGCCCTGCCAGCTGCGGCTGTAGTCNGCCATGGCCAAAGGGTCACCATCGGTGCCGATTGGCGCACTCATGAGCGCCAGTACCTCCTCCCCACTGGGGTGGCGCCAGCGGAACAGGCGGTGGGGGAAGGGCTGATCGGCATTCCAGAACAGCTTGTGGGTGATGAACCAAGCCACACCGCTGGCGCGGCACACCGCCGGAAGGCCCTGGCTGAACCCGAAGCTGTCAGGGAGCCAGGCCAGGGTGTGGTTACCGCCAGGCAGGGCTTGATGGCTGTAGTGCTGACCTTCATGAAACTGGCGCAGCAGTGAACTGCTACCCACCAATGTGCAGTCGGTCTCGACCCAGGGGCCATTGAGGGCCTCCCAGCGCCCGGCCCTCATCGCGCTGCAGATCGCAGCAAACAGGGCAGGCCGGTTCTGCTCTAGCCAGTGATAAAGCGCAGGCGTCGAATGGCCAAAGCGCAGCTCATTGCATTCATCTATCAGCTTCAGTACCGAGCTGAAGGTGCGCTCGGCGGCTTGCCAGGTATCTGCTACNGGCCACAGCCAGGCCAGATCGAGATGGGCGTGAGCGACCAGGGTTAGTGGTGCTGGCCGTGGCAGCGCTCGTAGCTCCTCCTGGAGNTGATGCTTTGCTCCAGGCCGAGTCGGGTCNTGTTNCAGGGCCTGAAGCAGCTCATCAGGGAGGGATTNCCCGATCCCGTTCAGTAGCTGGCGCAATGGTGCCAGTAGCAACAGTCCTTCTGGGTCATTGGGATCGGTGGGCTCACGTTCCACTCGGGCCAGCAGCAGGGCGCCGTCGTCATGGCGCGGACTTTGCAGCTCCAGCTCCAGTTCGAGCACCTCCCCCTGCCAGAAGCTCTGCGGAAGTTTCCAGCGGCAGGCGGCATCAAAGAGATCGCCGCGGTGCACCACCGCTCCATTGCAGCGGAGCTCAGCGGCTTCTGCCCACCAGCGCAAGGCCAGTCGGGCACAGCTATCGCTGCTGTGCTCCTGCCAGCTGATGGGGCACTGCAGTTGGTGCTGCAGTACGACGGTCTGGCCGCCACGGGGCCAGATCAACAGGCCACGAGCCTCCCAGTCCGGTCGCTGCCGGGCGCCCCAAGGGTGATGAAGGCCGGGTTGGCCGTTCCTGCGCCGCAGTAGCGGCAGCAGGTCCATCTCTCGCTCAGCTGAAAACGTTTCAATCCACCCCTGAAGCAGCCGATCCAGGCCCGCAGCCATCCGATGTCGCGCAGGTGCCCCATAGGATGGCTGCGCCGCTACGGGTGCGGCGCCTAATCCCCCGACCCCCGGCTGGACCATGCTTGCCCTCAAGATCTCCGTTTATTCGGTCGTTTTCTTTTTCATCGGGATTTTCGTCTTTGGCTTCCTGGCTAGCGACCCCAGCCGGACGCCTAGCCGAAAGGACCTCGAAGAGTGATTCACTCGGGCAGGCGTGTCAGGATCGCCGCCCCAGTTGAAAGCTAGGTTTGAGGACGCGCTTCACCGCCCAATACCTGGCTCCGCTTGCAGCCGTCATGGCAGCCGTTGCAGGGTCTTTGGCTCCTGCATCTCAGGCTCCAGTAGCAGCGCAATCCTTTGAGGATGCTCCTGCAGATGTGCCGGGATCAGTCGAGATCGGGGATGTTGATCCCTTTGCTGATCCTGATTCCCCCACATCTGCACCTACTTCCAGACCCTTAGTTCGAGGGTCTATGTCAACTCCTACGGGTCTGCCCAAGGAACTGGAACTTGACGCTGATCAGCAAGGTTTTGACGCCGCGCTGCAGCGCTTCACCGCTAGAGGCAACGTCACCCTTCTGATTGCTGGTGGGCGCTTGCAGGCCGATCGGCTCGAGTACGACAGTCGTAATCAGGTCATCTGGGCCAGGGGCGCTGTGCGCTTTGCTCGAGGTAATCAGTATTTGCAGGCGAGTTTGCTCCGCTACAACCTTCTCCAAGGGGAAGGAGAGCTGGAGGATGCCTATGGGGTTGTTGATCTGCTCAGCAGTGAGCTGGACTTCGACCCCGATGCTCCCGTGGCGGTTGGACCTCAAGGCCCGCGTGGGGCTGCGCTTAGCGCCCGTCAACGCCGTCGCGAACGGGAACGTCTGCAGGAGGAGCTGGCCAGCTCGGATCTTGAACAATTAAGGCGTGAGCGCGAGGCCAAGCGCAGTGCAACCGAGGTTCAGCCCCTAGGTCCATCGGAGCCCATGGCCTGTCCGCCGGATCTGCCGACCCTGCGCTCTCGTTTGCCAGGGCCTTGGGCGGTGACGGCCTGGGGTGGTCAGATGACCGATGCCACCTTCGGTGAGACTTTTATGTTCTCAGGTGCGCAGCGGCCTGAATATCTTGGCGGGCTTGGTTTTACGCGGCGCCTGCTCGATGCAGACCCGCTGGCGCTCGAGCTTGATGCCAATGTCCTGTTTCACAGCGCATCACGCGACAACAATCTCAAGTACGCCCTTGGCGTGCCTGAGGATGAGCGCGATAACGCCAGCACCAATCCTCAGAATTTTTGGGAGGGCACCCTTGGCATTGGCTTGCGCTGGTGGATTCANCCCTGGATCAGCCTGGCGGTCGTGGAGGGTGTGAGCCTCAACACCACGGTCAGTGACTACGAGCGCAAGTCATGGCCTAATTCCACCCAGTTCCTCAACTACTTAGCNGCTGAAATCGCTGTCGATATCAACCCGCGTTGGTCCGTCGTGGGTCGTATTCACCACCGTTCCGGCGCTTATGGCACCTACAGCGGTGTGGAGGAGGGCAGCAATGGTTATCTGATCGGTGTGCGATATAGCTTTGGCGAACCGCCGCAGCCGCGTCTTCAAGAAGAGCAGCCACCTGCCCTGGGGTGCCCAGATCCNAACCGCAGTGCACGCCAGCGCCGACTGCCTCTAGAGGAGCAACTTGAGGCTGTGGTCTTTGATGGCCCCTCAGCTCAGCAGGCTCCNACTNCTCTTCCAGTGCGTCCGGANGAGGCTNAAGAAGTGGTTTCAGCCTCCGAGCAACTGCGCCAGCGCCGTGNAGCCATCGCGGCAATTGATCAGCGGGTCAGTGACGTCACCCCCCGCGAAGGGCTGGGCATCTCTACCAGTCTGGGTTCAAGTGATTTTGATCGCCTCAGTCGCCGCGAGCAGCAATTCAGTATCAACACGCCCCAGAACCAGTTACGGCAACTGAGTCAAAAGGCTGATCTGGTCTCCGGCACCATCACCCACTGGCGTTTCCAGTCTCCCCGTATGGTCATCACCCCAGATGGCTGGCGTGCGGGTCGTCTGAGCTTCACCAGTGATCCCTTCACTCCGGCCCAGGCCTGGGTTGATGCCGAGCAGGTGGTCGCCAGCCAAGAGGAGGACGGCACCACGGTGATCGTGGCTAAGCGCAACCGATTGCTGCTGGAAAACAAGCTGCCAATCCCCCTTTCACGCACCGTGCGCTTCAGCCCTGAGGAGGATGAGGAGAGCGTCAGCAACCGTTGGGCGCTGATGGTGGATGAGCGGGACAGGGACGGCATTTACATCCAGTACGCCCTGCCGAATCGGCGGATTGGTGAGCGCGGCACGCTTTCGCTGCGACCCCAGTTCCTCATCCAGCGCGCCTTTGAAGGCGAGACCGAGAGTTACCCGGAGCCCAACGCCAAGCCCGGTGCTCCAGATATCCGGCAGCCAACGGATGCCGCTGATTTCTTTGGTCTCGATGCGCGTCTCGATGGTGGGATCGCGGATGGCATCTATAACCTGCGCACCAGTATTTCCAGCTTTAACCCCAACCATCTGCCTAATGCAGTGCGGGCTTCAGGTATCTATACCCAGCCCCTTGAGCTGCCACTGCTGGGCAATGTTCAGGGGCGCGCCTTCAGCGCCTACCGCTACAGAGTCTGGAACGGTTCGCTGGGGTTGCAGAACATCTATTCCGCTTTTGGCGGATCCATTGAGAAATCGGGCCGTCTCCCGGAGCTGGCTGGATTGCAGTCGATCTACTTCTGGCGTGTGGAGGCCGGCAATTATCAGAGCAATGCGTTCCAGACCAAGGATTTCACAGAGCAGTTCCGAGGTACGGCCTACGCCACCTTGAGGTTGAACTGGCCGATTTGGCGTGGTGAAGCTCTGCCGCTAACTCCAGAGGGGGCGTACCGCTACTCCTCGGTGCCGATCGTTCCTGGTCTGAATTTTGAGGTGGTGCCCTACGCCAGCCTCTCCAGCTATGCCGATGGTGATAACCAGAATCTGTTGGGTATCTCTGGCGGCCCCAGCATCACTCTGGGTCATTTCAGTCGCCCCTTCCTCGATTACACGAAACTTGCCCTCTACGGCAGCGCCACGGCTAAATCCGGGCAGAGTCCCTTCTCATTTGATGAATTCGTTGACATCGGCACCTTAGGGATCAACCTCACCCAACAGCTTGTTGGTCCTCTCGTGCTGCAGGCGTCGATCAACTACAACGTCGCCGGCGACTCGGGGTATTACGGCGAGGTCACCAATGCCTTGTTCGGGCTGAACTGGCAGCGGCGGGCTTATCAGATCGAGGCTTATTTCAGTCCTTACACAGGGATGGGCGGTCTGCGGGTTCGCCTCAATGATTTCGGCTTCANGGGCACAGGTGTGCCATTCGTTCCCTACGACTACAGCCCAGTCCTGCGCTCAGTTCCAGGCGCCGAGCCTGCGGTGCGCTGATCATCGTCGCCGCCGCCCACGATCAGATTGCTGCGGTAAAGCTCAGCCCCTGCAAACTGAAGACCCTCCACTTGGGCACCTTCAGTAATGGCTTGAATGGCGATGGCACCGCTCAAATCGGCCCAGCGCAGGTTGGCACCCCGCAAATCAGCGTTGCTTAATCGGCTGCCGATGAGCTGGGCGCTTTCGAGGTTGGCGCCGCTGAGATCAGCGCCCTCAAGGTTGGCCTCACTGAGATCAGCACCCTGTAGATCAGCCCCGCGCAGGTCAGCCCCAATCAGATAGGCGCCGCGCAGATCGCGGCCGCGTAGATCAGCGCCGCTGAGAGCGCAGCCGCCGCAGAATCCAGTTTCCAGCTGCTTCATGGGATCAGCCAGGCTTGGATTGAGTATNGCCAGCGGAGCTAGGAAGATCAGCAGGCTGAGAGTGGCCCAGCGGCTTNGNGGCGACACATTGCTCGATGATTCCATCGCAGTTGTCGCATCTCTATCTCATTTGTAGACAAAAAAATCTCANCCCGCAGCGAAGCCCTGCATGTATGGCAACCGGGCTGCCGTGGCCGTCAGTTCCTGATCTTGTAACAGCAGCTGGCNGGTGGCATCCCACTGGCCGCTGGCCAGCATCTTCTGAGCATCGGAAGCAAGCTGCAACTTCCAGNGCTGCCCCGCCAGCTCAACCGCTGCTGGGTCCAGGCTGATGCTGAGCTGGTCACNGCAAGAGGCCTCTGCCGCCTGCTGGATCTGGTCGATGTCAGTGCTGCTGGCTTGTAGGCAGGGGATTCCCAGGGCGAGGCAGTTTCCGTAGAAAATTTCGGCGAAGCTCTCCCCCAATACAGCCCGGATTCCCCAGCGCAGCAGGGCCTGGGGAGCGTGCTCGCGGCTGGAGCCGCAGCCGAAGTTACGGTTCACCACCAGTACGGAAGCTCCCTGGTATTCCGGCCGGTCAAAGGGGTGTCGGCCCTTTTGCTCGCTGCGGTCATCGGCGAATACCTGTGCGCCTAGGCCGTCGAACGTGACGCACTTGAGAAAGCGAGCTGGGATGATCCGATCCGTGTCGATGTCATTTCCACGTAGAACCACTGCGCGCCCTTGCACGTGAACAATTGAGCCAGCGGGGAAAGGAGCGGTGGTCATCGTTTAGGCAGGCAGCATGGTGCGGACATCAGTGACATGGCCGGCGACTGCCGCCGCCGCCACCATCGCTGGACTCATCAACAAGGTGCGTCCGCTGGCTGATCCCTGTCGGCCCTTGAAGTTTCGGTTGCTTGAGCTGGCACTGATCTGGCGACCTTCCAATCGGTCCGGGTTCATCGCCAGACACATGGAGCAGCCTGGTTCTCGCCATTCAAATCCCGCTGCCCTGAACACTGCATCGAGTCCTTCTGCTTCTGCAGCAGCTGCCACTTGCTCCGATCCAGGTACCACGAAGGCTTTGATGCCAGCTGCCACTTGGCGTCCATCTGCCACCACCGCGGCAGCGCGCAGATCGCTCAAGCGGCCGTTGGTGCAGCTGCCGATGAAGCAGACATCCACTGGCAAACCCGCAATCCTCTGTCCCGGTTCGAGTTCCATATAGCGATAGGCCTCCTGGGCCAGGGGGCGATCCTCTTCAGGGGTCTGCTCCAGAGTTGGGACAGCTTCATCTACCCCGATGCCCTGACCTGGTGTGATGCCCCAGGTAATGGTTGGCGCGATCGCAGCGGCATCGAAGCGCACCTCATCGTCAAAGACTGCATCAGGTCCACTGGCAAGGTTCTGCCACCACTCCACCGCTCTCTCCCAGGCTTCCCCGGCTGGAGCATGGGGGCGTCCTTTGAGGTAGGCGAAGGTGGTCGCGTCGGGGTTCACATAGCCGCAGCGGGCACCGCCCTCGATGGCCATGTTGCAAACGGTCATGCGCTCCTCCATCGAGAGGGCTGCAACGGCGGGACCAGCAAATTCGTAAGCGTGGCCTACGCCTCCTTTGACCCCCAGCGTCCGAATGATGTGCAGCACTAGATCCTTGGCATAGACGCCTGGCGGCAGGGAGCCGTCCACCCAGATGCGGCGCACCTTGAGCTTGTTCAGCGCCAGGCTTTGGCTGGCCAGCACATCGCGGACCTGGCTGGTGCCGATCCCGAAGGCGATGGCCCCGAAAGCGCCGTGGGTGGAGGTGTGCGAGTCACCGCAAACCACGGTCATTCCGGGTTGGGTCAGGCCCAGTTCGGGTGCCATCACATGCACGATNCCCTGTCGCCCGCTGCCCAGGGCGTTCAGGTTGATGCCGTTCTCATTGCAATTGCGCTCCAGAGTCGTGAGCATCTCCTCGGCCAGGGGATCAGCAAAGGGTCTGGCCTGGCTGGTGGTGGGCACGATGTGATCCACCGTGGCCACGGTGCGCTCCGGGTGCCTCACCGTCAGGCCCAGATCATTGAGCGCTGCGAATGCCTGCGGACTCGTCACCTCATGGATCAGGTGCAGGCCAATAAACAGCTGAGTGGCCCCACTAGGCAGTTCAGCGACCTGATGCAGGGCCCAGACCTTGTCGTACAGGGTGGCGGAACTCAAGCGTTTGGCCCCTACGGCAAACAGCCACCCTAAAACGGGAAGGACTTAGATCAGTTGCAGCCGCAGCAAGTTGAGGGCATCTCCCACACTCAGGCCGCGGATCCAGTCGCGTCCCCGGCTGCATCCGTAGTGCTTCTCCAANGTTGTGCAGCCTTCCGGTCCTGCTACCGCCAGATGNACCAGACCCACGGGCTTGGCGGCACTGCCGCCGCCGGGACCGGCAATTCCACTGACAGCGATCGCCCAGTCGCTGTTGAGCTGCTGCCGGGCACCTTGCGCCATTGCTTCCACCACTGGCGCGCTCACGGCCCCCTCGCGTTCCAGCAGCTCGGCTGGAACGGCTAGGAGCTCTTGCTTGATCCGGTTCGCATAGGCGATCACCCCGCCCAATAGGACATCAGAGCTGCCGCTAACTGCAGTGAGAGCGGCGCCAACACCACCGCCCGTGCAGCTTTCTGCCACTGCCAGGGTCTGGCCGCGCTGGCGCAGTTGATCCAGAACAACAGAGGCAAGGCTGTCGCTGTCGCCCCCAAAGCAGTCGCGGCCGCCAATCTGTCTGAGTGCCTGCTCCACAGGAGCAATCAGTGCGTCAGCGCCGTCGCCGTCATCGGCGCAGGCGGTGATGCGCAACTTCACCTCTCCCAGTCCGGCATAGGGGGCCACGGTGGGGTTGGTGCATTCGAGATATGGGGCTACACGCTCGGCCAGGGTTGATTCACCAATCCCCCAGAAGCGCAGCAGCCGACTGCGAAATGTGCCTTGGGCAAGCCCCTGCTGCTGAAGCCAGGGTTCGGCCGTCTGGTGCCACATGGCCTGCATCTCCGAGGGCACACCTGGGAAGGTGAGCACGGTGAAGTCGGGCTGCGGTGTCCAGATCATCCCCGGGGCTGTCCCCGTTGGGTTGGGCAGCACGGCGGCACCCTGCGGCAGTAGGGCCTGCTTCTCCGTGCCTGCTGCCATGGTGCGGCCGCGCGCCTGCAATTTGGCTTCGATGTCGGCCATCACCTCCGGGCGATGTTGCAGCGGCATGCTGAAGGTGGCTGCCAGTGTCTCGGTGGTGAGGTCATCCGGGGTGGGACCCAGGCCGCCAGTGCAGATCAGCACGCGGCTGCGACCTGCGGCCTCGAGCACTGCATCACGCAAACGTTTGGGGTTATCGCCCACCACGCCCTGACGGAAATGGGGCAGCCCGAGTCGGGCCAGCTCTTCAGCAATCCAGCGGGCGTTGCTGTTCAGAATGTTGCCGAGCAAGAGCTCGGTGCCGATGCAGAGGATCTCGCAGCCACTGCGTGGAGCACTCACGGTGGATCAGGGCCTCGTTGGGCGCCGTAGCGCCTGCTTCGCAGCTCGGCCGGGATTTTGAGATGCGTTGAGTGTGGATGCTTCCAGAGGGGAACGTTGCTGACGGCTGCGCACGATCACCCAAACCAGCACGGCTGTGGCCAGAGCCAGCCAGAGGAAGCGCATCTCAGCGTTAGCGGCCACAAGGGCTAGTGCGGCCAGCCACTGGGTGAAGGCATAAATCAGCAGCACCGTGCGGCGGTGGCTGAAGCCAGCCCGCAGCAGACGGTGATGAAGATGGCGACGATCTGGATAAAAGGGAGATCGGCCGTCGCTGACGCGGCCCATGATCACCGCGGACATATCCGCTAAGGGCAGAGAGAGGATCAGCAGGGGCAGAAGCAGGCTCACGGTGGTGAGCTCTTTGGCCGGACCGATCAGGCTGATGGCCGCCAGGCTGAAACCTAGGAAATAGGAACCGCCATCCCCCATGAAGATGCGGGCTGGATTGAAATTGTGGCGTAAAAAGCCCATGCAGGATCCNGCCAGCGCGGCAGCCAGCAGACCAGCGCCGGGCTGATGCAGGCTGAAGCTCACTGACAGCAGAGCCACTGCTGCGATGGCGCTCACTCCGGCAGCCAGTCCATCGAGACCATCGAGCCAATTGATGGCATTGGTGATGCCCACCAGCCAGATCACTGTGGCGATCAGACTGAGCCAATCAGGCAGGGTCAGAGCAAGGCTGCTGTCGAAAGGAAGGGTGATTGTGCCGATTTTCACCCCCTGGCTCCAGACCGCCATCGCCACTCCGATCTGTAGGGCGAGACGCGGCAGGGGTGGCAACTGCAACAGATCGTCGCTGAGGCCGATGGTAAAAAAAGCTATNGAACCAAAAAGGCTGCTCCAGATGAGCTGGTCACGACTGGCTGGGATGGCTCCAAAGCCACCAACCAGCCAAGTCACGCCAAGTGCCAGCACGAAACCNATGACGATGCCGATGCCGCCGAGCCGCACCATTGGCGTGAGGTGCTGCTTCCGAGGATCGGGCTGATCAGTCAGACCNAAACGCAGCCCGATCTGACGNACTTGCGGCACGATCGCCGAAGTAAACAGGCCAGCCCCGGCAAGGGTGGCCAGCGCAGGCATCAGCGGGCTGGTGTCCACATGGACTGATCTTTAATCAACAGTTTAGGCGGGACTTCCGGTAAGCACGGGGGAGGCCGCTCTGTAAAGCGGATGACGCTCGCAGAGGCTGGCGACACGGTCGCGGCAACGCTGCTCGATGGCGCTGTCCTCGGGGTTCAACAGACGATCGGCGATGACATCAGCGACCTCGCTGAAGGCGGTCTCGTCGAATCCCCGGCTGGTCAGTGCCGCTGTGCCNAGCCTGAGTCCACTGGTGACGAANGGGGATTCCGGGTCGAAGGGGACGGTGTTTTTGTTGGCAGTGATGTTCACCTCACTGACCAATAGATCAGCCACCTTGCCGGTCATGTTGATTCCGCGCAGGTCCAGCAGCACGATGTGGTTGTCGGTGCCGCCACTGACGACGGCAATGCCNCGCTCCTGGATGCGGGCAGCCAACGCCTGGGCATTCGCCACCACCTGCTGGCTGTAATCCTTGAAACTCGGCTCCAGTGCTTCCCCAAAGGCCACGGCCTTGGCGGCCACNACGTGCTCGAGTGGTCCACCTTGCGAGCCAGGGAAGACTGCTTTGTCGAATTGCTTGGCGAACTCGGCGTCATTGCAGAGGATGAGGCCACCTCGCGGACCGCGGAGGGTTTTGTGAGTGGTGGTGGTCACCACATGGCAGTGGGGCACTGGGTTGGGGTGGATGCCGGCGGCCACAAGCCCGGCGATGTGGGCCATGTCGGCCAGGAGGTAGGCACCGACTTCATCGGCGATGGCACGGAAGCCAGCGAAATCGATGGTGCGTGGGTAAGCCGAATACCCGCAGACGATCAGCTTGGGTTTGTGTTCCAGCGCCAGCTGCCGGATTGCATCGAGATTGAGTTGTTGGCTGTCGGGATCGACGCCGTAGTGGACAGCCTTGAACCACTTGCCACTGACGTTCACCGGTGAGCCATGGGTGAGGTGGCCCCCGTGGGAGAGGTCCATGCCCATGATCGTGTCGCCGGGCTTGAGCAGAGCCAGGAAAACGGCGAAGTTGGCTTGGGCTCCACTGTGGGGCTGAACGTTGGCCCAGGCTGCTCCAAACAGCTGTTTAGCTCGCTCGATCGCCAGCTCCTCAATCGCGTCGACGTGCTCGCAGCCGCCGTAGTAGCGGCGGTGAGGCAGGCCTTCGGCGTACTTGTTCGTGAGCACCGATCCCTGGGCTGCCATCACTGCTGGCGAGGCGAAGTTCTCACTGGCAATCAGCTCAAGGTGGCTCTGCTGGCGTTCCAGTTCGCAGTTGATTAGGCCAGCCACCTGCGGATCGCCCTGCTGCAGGGCCTGGGGTGCGGTCATCGTCGGCTCGTTCACGGGCAGCAGTNTTTTGCGGTTGTTGTCATCAATCGTAGAAACGCAGCTGCAGGTGGTCGATCTTCCAGGGACGGAGACAAAAAAAAGCCGCCCCTGGAGGGGGCGGTTGGAATGGAATGACGCGCCTGGAGAGATTCGAACTCCCGACCCTCTGATCCGTAGTCAGATGCTCTAATCCGCTGAGCTACAAGCGCCTGAAAGATCCATTCTGCCCATCAAAGGCTGTCTTCCGTCAAGCCTTGCTTCTCGGTACGCAGAATCAACTCAGCTGATGCGCCGGCCCATGCCCNTGGTGATNAACCGGCCACCGGATCCCCAGGATCCTGACTACCGGCACCTTGAGCGGCTCATTAATTTTGCCGTTCATGGAGCTGCGTTTGCGGCCTTCAANAGTGGCCTCTGGGTCTGGCGCGGTCTTCATCCCGGTTTCTTCCCACAGCTGGGATGGCTCACCGGCATCTGGGCTGCTGCGTTGCTGGTCCATTTGCTGTTGGTGTTGCGGCTGCGTCCTGCTGGGAGCGTCCAGGAGAGCTAGACAAAGGATGTCGGCTGCTGCCCTCTTTCATGTCGCTCTCTCCCGCGCAGCTCGAGGAGCTCACCCAGGCGCTCGCCGATCGGATCTATCTGCAGGTGGCGGGTTGGAATCTCTATCTGGGTGACGCCAAGCTGGCGCGGCCGCTCGCTGAAGAGCTGGCTGCTGTGGTCGATCAGGGTGCTGCCGCTGCAGTTCGCCAGGCGCTCGAGCGACTTCAGGTGCCCCTCGGAGGCGGCAGCACCCGTTTGCCACTGGCCCGTTTGATTCCCCCCGGGCAGTTGGTTGACCTTGANGAAGTCGTCGAATCGTTGTTTTCCTGAGCGGCAGTGCCTTCTGCGGCGATACTGGGGCACCGTCGTCGGCGTCGGATGCTTGTCATTGAAGTGACCAACGCCCGTGAGGTGGTGCGTCAAAGGGTCGGCCGTCTAGGTGAGCGGCTTATTGGCACCGTTGTTGATGCTGAGGCGCAGGTGGAGAAGGCCTTACTCCAGGAACTCGAGACTGCGTTCCGCGATTTCGGCATTCAGGCCAGGATCTATTCCGTGGACGGTCCCCAGATGATTGGCCGCAGTCATCTGGAGCTGCCGATTCATGTGCGCGATCAGCGCTTGGTCGAATAGCGCTTTAGAGAGGTAGCTTCGCGCGCAGCTGTTGGCCGAGCTGACGGGCCTCCGCCACNCCCAGAGCACTGGCGATCANGCCGTAAAGCACAGCGCCCACGGCCCCGCACAGGCCCACCTGGAGCATGAGACCCAGCAGATCGTCGGGCCACTGGATGCCACTGGCCAGACCCCAGGCGGCCAGGGCTGCGACCAAGGCGGCCACTCCAAGCAGGAGCGTGTCACGCCCCCAACTGATCAGAGGCAGCCGGCCCAGTCGTTGCCGCAGGGCCAGCAGCAGCACAATGCAGCTCACCAGATTGACCACCACGGTGGCGAGCACCAAACCAGGTGCACCGCTGTTTAGAGCTGGCAGGAACAGTCCTGATGGGGTGGGCCCTCCGACCAGAAGCCAATCGAAGATCACATTGAGACCGATGCCGGCCAGGGAGATGCGAAACGGGGTCTGCCCGTCGCCCAGGGCATAGAAGACCCGCACGAGTACATCTCTGGCCAGATAAGCCGGCATGCCAAGGCCGTACGCCATCAGGATCCCGACAACGAGCTGAGCCGCTGCTGCATCAAAGCTGCCCCGCTCATAGATAAGCGCCACGATCGGGGCTGCCAGGGCGATCATCAAGGCCCCCAGTGGCAGCATGCTGGCGTTGCTGAGCATCACCCCCTGGCGGATGCGGCTGATCAGTTCATCGCGNTGTTCTGGCGCGCTGAGCCGCGCGAACACCGGCAGCAGAGGCACCAGCAGCATGTTGGAGAGGATGCCCAGCGGTGTTTGCACCAGCAGTCCCGCATAGCCCAGTCCTGCTGCAGCACCGCTTATGCCACTGGCGAAGAACAAGTCCGTGTAGACGTTGATCTGCAGCATTCCCGAGGAGAGGGTGGCGGGCCACATGACCTGCAGTACCTCCCGCACCCCAGGCTGCCGCCAGGCGAAATTCAGTCGCAGCTGACCGAGCCCCTGACGGGCTAGAGCCGGTAACTGGATCAGCCATTGCAGAACGGCTCCAGCCAGGGTGCTGAGGGCCAAAACGGCACCGCCGATCAGGGCCCAGGCGGGAGTACCGATGCCACTGCCAGCTTGCAGCCAAAGCAGACCAAGACCCACCAGCACCGCCAGGCTTGAAAGCAGCGGACTGATGGCTGGTAGCCAGTACACATCAGCTGCGTTGAGCGCTCCGAAGCCCAAGCCGATGAGGCCGGCTAGCAGCGCCATGGGTGCCATCAGGCGCAGCTGCAACGCTGCCAGCGCATGGATCTCAGGGTCTAGACCAGGCCCCACAAGGGTGATCAATGGATCGGCTAGCACCACCATTAAGACGGTGATCAGCAGCAGCCCAAGGCCCAGCAGAGTGTTGACTGCAGCTAATAGCCGGGCACTGTCCTGCCGCTTCTGCTTGGCCATGACGCTGACCATGGCGCTGTGAAAGGGGCCGTTGATGCCCCCCAGCAAGATCAGTAAAAAGCCAGGCAGCACATAGGCGTAATTGAAGGCGTCGTAGGCCGCGCCCACCCCGAAGGCCGCTGCGATCGCCTGCTGCCGGAGCAGACCGGCCACCTTGCTTAATCCGGTTGCAAGGGCCACTAGCAGGGCGATGCTGCGCAGACTCCTGCCGCCGCTGCCCGGGGTCTTGGCCATGGAGAAGGCGCTGGAACGCTGATTGTGGGGGAGCCAGCCGCGTCTGATCGGTCACCATGGCCCGGTCCCCGGCCTGCCCCGATGTCTCCCACTGAGGTGATGCGTTTCGAGCCGCTGCTCGAGGGCGTGCTCAAACGCCGCTGGAAGCGCTTTCTGGCGGAAGTCGAGCTCGACGACGGTCAGCTCGTCACCGCCCACTGCGCCAACACAGGTCCAATGATCGGTGTTCTCCATCCCGGACAGCGGGTGAGACTGCGTNATGACCCATCCCCNAANCGCAAGCTTGCTTACACCTGGGAGCAGGCTGAAGTACCAGCCGCTGGGGGTGGTTCTTGCTGGGCCGGCGTGAACACGGCGCTACCCAATAAGTTGCTGCGCGCCACGATTGAATCTGGACTACTGGAGCCATGGCTGGGCCAGGTCGCATCGATCCGTGCCGAAGTCCCTTACGGAAAGGAGCGGCGTAGCCGCATTGACTTGCTGCTGACCCCAGCGGCGGATGCGTCAGATTCCCGCCCGATCTATGTGGAGATCAAGAACACCACCTGGAGCAACGACAGCGTCGGCCTTTTCCCCGACACCGTGACCGAGCGCGGCCAGAAACACCTCAACGAGTTGATGGGTGTGTTGTCTNAGGCCAGGGCGGTTCTGTTGCCCTGCGTCAGTCGCAATGACGTGGAGGTCTTCGCTCCAGGTGACAGCGCTGACCCGAGGTATGGGGAACTGTTCCGACAAGCGGTNGCTGCAGGCGTGGAAGTGTTGCCCTGCCAGTTCAGCTTCAGGCCTGATGCGGTGCTGTTTGAAAAGGTTNTGCCTGCGCAGGAGCGGGAATCCTGCTGACGGTCAGGCCGGCCTCTCTTGCATCACTGCAGAGATCATCNGCACAATCCAATTCGAGCTGAATACCACCGCAGCTCAGCAGCTCCCAGTGCTCATCCTCGAAATGGGTCTGAAGCCAAAGCATGCCGAGAGCTGACAAAGGCATCAGCCTGTAGGTGGTCCCCAGACATGCCAGCGTCAGGTCCATGTGCCAAAAGCTCCTGCCACCATTGGAGAGGCAGGAGCATAAATCTGGCGTAACAACAGTGACCGAATGCCGGATTGGGTTGTGTCTCAGTCNGCCTGGACTTGGGCGGCGGCTTCCGCGACACGGCGCTGGTAGGCGCGACCGCGGTAATAAAGGGTTTTCACTTCGGCTTTCGGCGATTCTTCATGGCGCAGAGGAGCTTCGAACTGTTGACCGCGGTAGGTGTGTTCAACCGGCGTTGTTGCTGGTTGTTCGCGACGGGAGGAGTCGTAGCTGACGCCGAGGAATTGCAGTTTCGTCATGGTGAGGGGCCAAGAAGGGGGGAGATCCGCTTCAAGAGAAAGAGCGTTGCTTCGCCGTGCGGTGGGCTACTTCCGAANCGNCAGGGCCCNNGGNNGNCGCTTCCAACGTTTTGTCTTTCNGNNNCATNTTTAGCTCAAGCAGGATGTCCACAGCGAACTTTTTTGAAAATTGGCCTGATTTTTTTTAATTTCGGTATCTAGCTGATACGGGATTTGGTTTATTTGTTGACGAATGTATTGGTTTTTGCCCAACCGATGGCTGTTTTTGTATCAATGCAAACAGTCCAGGACCTCTCTCGTGAACAGATTTGGTCTATGGCGGTGATCCGTCTGTTGACTGCTCGCTTTTTTTATGACTGTCCAACCCTTGCCGCGGCCCCGCCCGCGGTCCTTGCGGGAGGCCACCTTGCTTGAAGCTCCTCAGCTTTTGCTTGGCAAGGTGCGCGGACTCTCCTCAACCCACTCCCTGACCTGGCTGGCCTGTGTGCCAGTTGCCCTTTTTGGTTTAGGGGTTTTCAACTTGTCCGCTAAGGCGGCTGAACTTCCTGAGCTGAACGCAGCGTTCCTTGCCAACAACCTCTGGTTGTTCATCGCAACGATCCTGGTCATTTTCATGAATGCCGGCTTCGCCATGGTGGAAGCCGGTATGTGTCGGCAGAAAAATGCTGTCAATATCCTCGCCAAAAATCTCTTTGTCTTCGCTTTGGCGGTTACCGCCTATTGGGTCATCGGCTATTCGCTGATGTATGGCAATGGCGATAATGGATGGTTCTACTTTGCTGGGTTGTTCTTTGATCCAGCAGTGACAGCCGAGATGATCGAAGAAGCGGCACTTGTGCCGACAGTCGATTTTCTCTTCCAGGCTGCATTCGCTGGAACTGCAGCAACAATCGTTTCTGGTCTGGTTGCTGAGCGAGTCAAGTTTGGCGAATTTGTCGTATTCGCTCTCGTCCTGACGGCATTCATCTACCCCATTTCCGGTTCCTGGCAATGGAATGGTGGTTGGCTGAGCGAGCTTGGTTTCATTGATTTTGCTGGTTCATCCATTGTTCACTCGGTGGGTGCCTGGGCTGGTCTTGTCGGCGCCATGCTGCTTGGACCCCGGATCGGCAAGTTCGTTGAAGGTCGCCCGCAAGCGATTCCTGGCCACAACATGGCCATTGCAACTCTCGGTGCTCTGATCCTTTGGATCGGTTGGTATGGCTTCAACCCTGGCTCTGAGCTGGCGATGGACCAATACGTTCCCTACGTCGCTGTAACCACAACGCTGGCAGCTGCTGGCGGTGCCATTGCTGCAACTGTTGTTTCCACAATGACTTCAGGCAAGCCTGATCTAACCATGATCATTAACGGCATCCTTGCCGGGCTTGTGAGTATTACCGCTGGTTGCGGCAACATGACTCTGGTCGGTTCCTGGATTGCTGGAGCCGTAGGTGGAATTATCGTTGTTTTCTCCGTCGCCGCTCTGGATTCAGCAGGAATTGATGATCCTGTGGGGGCTTTCTCTGTTCACGGAGTGTGTGGTGTTTGGGGCACGCTTGTCATCGGCCTTTGGGGCGTTGATGGGATGGATCCTGGTTCTGCAGGCATCGGTCTTCTCAACGGTGGTGGCATCAGTCAGCTCGGAATCCAAGCTGTTGGCTGTGCTGCCTACGCGATTTGGACATTGATTACCTGCTGGATTGCCTGGTCAATCATTGGTGGGTTGTTTGGTGGTATTCGCGTCACTGAGAAAGAAGAAATTGAAGGTCTTGATATTGGGGAGCACGGCATGGAGGCATACCCAGACTTTGCTTCTGCCAAGTGATCTGACAACGTTTTCAGCTGACTGCAGTTGAGTTCATCGGCACCCGCCTTTGGGCGGGTGCTTTTTTATGGCTGCAGGACCCATAGATTGGTCGCGACCGGTGCAGCCCCTTCGTTATGGACACCCGCGCGTTCAAGCGTTCTCTGCATCATTCCGAGCGCTACAACCGTCGGGGCTTCGGCCGCGCAGAAGAGGTGGCCGGCAGCCTTGAAGAGGCTTATAAGAGCGATCTCATTCAGAGCATCAGGGACAACGGTTATGTCCTTGAAGAGGGTCGTGTGACGATCCGACTCGCCGAGGCCTTTGGGTTCTGCTGGGGGGTCGAGCGGGCGGTTGCCATCGCTTATGAGACCCGGCGCCACTACCCAACCGAGCGCATCTGGATCACCAACGAGATCATTCACAACCCCTCTGTGAATGCCCACTTGCGAGAGATGGATGTCCTTTTCATCGCTGTCGATGAGGGGGTGAAGGATTTTTCCGAGGTGGAGAGCGGGGATGTGGTGATCCTGCCGGCTTTCGGCGCCACAGTTCAGGAAATGCAGCTGCTCAATGAGCGTGGGTGCCACATCGTTGACACCACCTGCCCTTGGGTGTCGAAGGTCTGGAACAGCGTTGAGCGACATAAGAAGCAGTCCTTCACCTCGGTGATCCACGGCAAGGTCAAGCACGAGGAGACCCTGGCTACCAGCTCTTTTGCCGGGACTTACCTGGTTGTGCTGGATCTGGAGGAAGCGCAGCTTGTTTGTGACTACATCCTCGGTAACGGCGATCGAGAGACCTTTGTGCGCCGCTTCGCGGGAGCCACCTCACCGGGTTTTGATCCCGACAGGGACCTGGGTCGCATCGGCGTGGCGAACCAGACGACGATGCTGAAAAGCGAAACCGAGGAAATCGGCCGCCTGTTTGAGCGCACTTTGCTGCGTCGCTACGGACCCGATGAGATCAACGATCACTTCTTGGCGTTCAACACCATCTGCGATGCGACTCAGGAGCGCCAGGACGCCATGTTCTCGCTGGTCGATGAGCCACTGGATCTGATGGTGGTGATCGGTGGTTACAACTCCTCCAACACCACCCATCTGCAGGAGATCGCTATCAGCCGGGGCATCGCCTCGGTGCACATTGATGCGCCGGAGCGCATTGGGCCGGGCAACAGCGTTGAGCACAAGCCCCTCGGTCAGGACCTCACGCGAATGGAGCCTTTCCTGCCTCAGGGGCAGCTGCGCATCGGCATCACCTCGGGGGCGTCGACGCCTGACCGCGTGGTGGAGGGGGTGATTGATCGTTTGCTCTTCTTGGCTGCCGAGCAACCTCTGGAAGTGAGTGCGGAGGCACAAACTGGGGCTTAACGCTCCGTTACATTGGGCGCTGACATGGGACAGGACGGTCGCCGTGACGCTCACGCTTCCCTATCAATTACCGCGACAGCCGCGTCGTCCGATGGATGAGGGCGCTCTGCGCACCTACTCCAGTCGCTTTGCTGACGTGATGGAGATGCGTGCCCCCGTCAGGGAGGTGTCCTCCTACCTCGATGCCCATCAAGGCTGGTTTCGTCGTTGTGCTGCTCCGATGCAGGTGACACCGCTGGGCATCAACGGGTACCGACTCACCCTGGGGCGTTTCGGCAACTTTGGCTTTGAGCTGGAGCCCACCATTGCTTTGGAGCTGCTTCCTCAGCAACAGGGCATCTACAGGATTGAAACCATCGTGGAGCCCAGTACCGACGTGGTGGCTGATGGTTATACGGTTGATTTTCAGGCGGCACTGGAGCTACGTCCCGAAGACGATCACACCTTGGTGCAATGGAATCTCGATTTGGAGGTTGCAATCCGCCTGCCTGCCTTCATCGGTGTTCTGCCTGAATCATTGGTTCAGTCGAGCGGAGATCACTTGCTGCGACAGATCGTGCGCCAAGTCTCGCGGCGGCTGACCTGGAAGGTGCAGGAGGACTTTCACGCCCACGCTGGGCTCAGTTGCCCTCCTCGCCGCCGTGCTTTGTTCTGATTGGGCCTCTTTCTAACGGTCTGTCCAGATCTTGTTGAGGATCTGCAGACCGCTGACTCCCTGCCAGAGAAACAGGGTCATCACCAGCATGTTGAGGCCAACGTGAACCTTACGGGCGATCAGATTCCCTTGCTGCATCAGCGGGGAAAGTGACGCAGCCAGAGCGATCATGCCGGTCATGCCTAGGCCCACCAGCAAGTGTGAGCCGACGAATAGCTTGCCGTTGTTCAGGTAGGTCACGGCCATCCCGCCAAGGCTGCCGGAGACCATCACTGCAAGGACCACGCTGCCCATGAGGTAATGACGCTGCGCGAACTTCCCCTTGATTAAGGTCTTTCGATCCTCGGGGGAGGCTGTCCTGGTTTTCTTGGCTTTGATGCCTAGGTAGAGGGCATAGGTTGAGCCGGCGAGCAGCGCCCCCATTAGCAGCGGGTGCAGGAAATTGAGATTGAAGACCAGAGCCTCGGGCATGAGATCGGGGTCGGATCAGGCGACGCTACCGGGCCGCCGGTTCAGTGCAGGAAGTGTCGCCGGCCAGTCAGCACCATCGCCATACCGGCGGCATTGCAGGCTGCGATTGAGTCTGCGTCGCGTTTGCTGCCCCCAGGCTGAATGACTGCACGAATGCCGTGACTGGCCGCCAGCTTGACGGTGTCGTCGAATGGGAAGAAGCCGTCGCTGGCCAGTACGGCACCGCTGACGTTTTCTCCTGCTGCCGCCAGGGCAATCTCCGCTGACCCCACCCGGTTCATCTGACCGGCTCCCACCCCCAGGCTCTGGCCAGCTTTGGCTACGACGATCGCGTTGGAGCGCACGTGGCGCACCACGCGCCAGGCAAAGCGCAGATCCTTCATCTCCTCGCTATCTGGATGGCGCTCGGTCGCCACCTCCCAGTCCTCGGGTGCATCACCGATCTGATCGCGTTCTTGCATCAGTACGCCTCCGAGGACCGAGCGCAGATGCTGATTGCTGGCCTGGGCGCTGGCCGTAGAGGGCAGCTCAAGCAAGCGCAGGTTCTTCTTGGCACTGAGCAGTTCGCGGGCTTCTGAGGTGATTGCGGGGGCGACGATGCATTCAAGGAATAGTCCCTCCAAGCTCGCGCATGCGGCCTCGTCTAGCGGGTGGTTGAGGGCGACGATCCCCCCGAAGGCCGAGACCGGATCAGCGGCGATCGCGCGGGCAAGGGCATCGGCGCTGTTGCTGCCGGTGGCAACTCCGCAGGGGTTGGTGTGTTTGATCACCACTGCCGCTGGCCCATCGGCTGCCGGGAATCGCTCCACAGCAGCCTGGGCCGCATCGAGGTCCAGCAGGTTGTTGTAGCTGAGCTCTTTGCCCTGCAACTGTTTGGCTGCTCCCCAGCCCTGGCTGCTGCTGAACCAGCCAGCGCTCTGATGCGGGTTCTCGCCGTAGCGCAGGCTCTGGCGCAGAGGCAGTCTCAGGTTCAGTGCAGTGGCCTGATCAGCTCCGCCATCGCCCTGCAGTTGCTGCTCCAGCCAGGTACTGATGGCATGGTCATAGCTGGCGGTGTGTTGGAAGGCCTCCAGCGCCAGCTGTTTGCGTAGGGCCAGCGGTATGGGACCTGCTTCAAGCGCTGCCAGGAGGCGGTCGTATTGAGTGGGGCTGGTCAGAACACTGACGTGGGCATGGTTCTTGGCGGCCGCCCGCACCATGGCTGGCCCGCCGATGTCGATCTTCTCAATCGCTTCCTCCCAGCGCACATCCGACCTGGCGATCGTGGCTTCAAACGGGTAGAGGTTCACCACCACCAGTTCAATTGGAGGGATGTGCTGTGCCTCCAGGTCGGCCTGATCGGCAGCTTCGCTGGGGCGCGCCAGGATGCCTCCATGTACCCGTGGGTGCAGCGTCTTGACCCGTCCGCCGAGGATTTCCGGAGCACCGGTGTGCTCTGCCACCTTGGTCACAGGCAGGCCTGCATCCGCAATGCTTTTCGCTGTGCCGCCGCTGGAGAGCAACTGAAAGCCGTGCTGCTCCACCAGAGCTCGCGCAAGGGGCTCCAGTCCCTCCTTGTTGGACACACTCAGCAGTGCCAGACGGGCCATGGGCTTGGGATCAGATTGCAGGTGGCCATGGACGGGGATGGCCGACTCTGATGGTATGGGGCTGACTTCACCACCTTGGCCATTGCATCTGATCCTTCTGCACGGCTGGGGTGCCAGCGGCGATGACCTGCTGCCTGTGGGCCAGGAACTCACCCGCGCGTTGGGGCTATCTGAGGGCGACCTCACCCTGCGGGCCCTTGAGGCGCCCGATGTTCATCCCGCCGGAGGTCGTGCCCGCCAGTGGTACGACCTCAATACGCCTGGCTGGCCAGGCATTCCTGAGGCTGTGGCCGACCTTGGCCGTCGGCTGGATCAGGAACTGGCAGCTGCTGGTGATGAACCGGTGGTGGTCCTGGGTTTTTCCCAGGGGGCTGCTATGGCGCTGGAGGCGGCCATGGCGCGCCCTTGTGCTGCTGTGATCGCATGCAGCGGCTACCCCCATCCAGGCTGGAGCCTGGATGGGTCAGTGTCAGTGCCGTTGCTCGTTCTGCATGGCCAGGATGATCCTGTGGTGCCGGTGGCAGCAGTCGAGGCGATCGCGACAGTAGTGAGATCAACAGGCGGCAGGGTGGACTGCCATGTGCTGAGCGGTGGTCACACCATTAGCCCGGAGGCCTTGCACCACATGGCAAGGTTCCTCCAGGATCTAGGGCTGAGCCCTGTCAAGACGGACATCTGAGCCGTCTGACTTAGACGAAGGCGTACTCGTACTCCTCCATCTCCTCCCAGTCATCGGCGATGGCTTCAAGGCCCGCGAAGATGGTGTCCTCACCCACGGAATCAACGATCAAGCGCAGAGAGGGGAACAGGAAATGGTTCTCCTCGGCGTACTGGGCACTAAACAGACCTTTCTCGCCCCAGAAGAAGCGGTCAGTGGTGTGCTCGTTGCGGCGCACGTTGATTAGTGCCGGTGCGACGAGATGGGACTCGGCGATGTACCGGCGAGCTGCTGTGACCGGTTTGTGTTCACCGGTTTCAAGGTTGAAGGTCGGGACATGGGCTAGCACTCGTTGACCGGCCAGACGCCGACGGCTGATGCGCTTTCTCTTCTTCGACATGGCAGGACCCCAGCTCTGGGGTGGGTGGATCGGACAGGACAAGCCCCCCGCTGGCGCAGATGCGTCAGCGGATTCGGCTCAGGCGCAGGTATCCCTGCAGCGCCCATACGTCTTATCGACCGGAACACGGATTCAGAGAATCCGTGGCTGGGAGGTTGGCTCCACCGATCGTCGCCACCAAGGTGACGAGAAACGCAGGGGGTTTGAACTACCCCCTGCTGTAGCCTTTCCAGCAGGGAAGTGCCAGAAAAGCCACGGTTGCGTGATGGATCCAACTCCTCAGCACCAGTGCCCCGGGACTGTGAAGTATCGGTCGTAACACCGATCTTAAGACTTTCTCCGAATTTGGCAAGACCTCGGGAGGCTTTCGCGCCAACCTGCCTCTGACGCGCGGCTGATGATCTCCTCCCGCTTCCGCCATCTGGTGGCTCAGCAGCTCAATCAGTTCAGTGATTGCGCTCAACTGGTTGGCCTCGGTGTCTATGTGGCCCTGCCGGCTGCGTCCGGGGAGCTGCAACTGCAGCTAATTCATACCTGGCCTGAGCGCGCCGCGCAGCTCGAGCCAGTCGCTAGTGAAGAGCCAATGCTGTTGCCTGATCAGCAGCGGCGTTGGTTGCCCCTGCGCCGCGATGCGGCCGTGGTCGGTGCCCTTCGGGTCGACAGCAGCGCTGATCCCTGGTCCGACGCGCTGCGCGAGCGATTGCAAGGGGCTGCGCTGCTGCTTAGCGATGCGCTGTTGTTGGACCTTGAGCAGCAGCGCCTTCAAGGTCAGCTGCAGCAGGAGCGTCGCCAGCGTTCCCTGCTGGTCCATCAGATGCGCAACCCACTCGCCGCACTGCGCACCTTCACCCAGTTACTGCTGCGGCGGGTGGAGCCTGATGACACTCGCCGTGAACTGGTGGAGCACTTGCTCGAGGAGGAGCTGGCCCTCGATCGCTACCTCGATGCCCTTAGCCAGAGCGAATCGGCGACGGCACTGCCTGGGGAGGTTGCTGATGAGGCGCCGCTGCTGTTGCCGCCAGCGCTCGCGGCGGATCAAGACGAGCCGCTGAAACCCAGGCTCCAGAGCTTGCTGGCACGGGCTGCTGCCACCGCCAGCCTTCAGGGCAGAGGCTGGTGTCCCCCAGAAGTGCTGCCTGAGGTCCGGCTGCCTGCCGCTTCAGTGGCTGAAATCCTGGCCAATTTGCTTGAAAATGCCTTCCGCTACAGCGACGCCAGTGGCGAACTGGGGCTTTGGTGCCTGCAGCACGACGGGATGCTGCGCCTGGCGGTCTGGGATAGTGGCCCACCTATTGCCCCTGAAGAGCGTGAGCGCATCTTTCAGCGTGGTGAACGTGGACAGCGCGGCGCCGGGCTGAGCGGCACAGGGCTGGGGTTGGCCCTGGCCCGTGATCAGGCGGAGGCTTGTGGTGGACGACTCGATCTGGTGGTGCCGGCCTCACAGTTGGCGCCTGAGCTGGCCGGCAGCGGTAATGCTTTCGTGCTCACCGTGCCAGTCAGTTCAGCAACCACCAGCTGAACCAACCGCACCACAACGCCAGCGCTTCTGACCACTCCACGCAGGCGCCATAGCTGTCACCAGTGTGGCCGCCGAGTCGACGGCCCAGTTCCAGGGGCACCAGGACCGAGGGCAGGAACCCTGAGAGACCGGCCACCAGGGCCACCCCCCTCAGATCGGTGGGATTGCTGCTGAGGCATAGCCCCGCAAGCAACCCGATCAGCAGCGCGCCTGGCATCAGCTCCATCGCTAGCTCCTGTCTCTGCAGGCGATGAAATGCAGCACTGCCCTCCTTCCTTAAATAGGGGAACCAGGCCATGGCGGGTAGCGGTGCCATCCGCCCCCAGACAGCACTCCAGATCAACAGCGCAGGAGCCAGTGGTCCGAGGCTCAGCAGCGCAGCGGTTTTGAGCAGCAGCACCAGAACAACAGCCAAAAGGCCGCTGGCGCCAATGCGACTGTCCGCCATCGCCTCCAGCTGGCGTGGCCCGGCCGCCAGACCGTCGCCGGTGTCCATCACACCATCCAGGTGCAGTCCGCCGCTGAGGATGAGCCCGACAGCCAGAACCAGGGCGGTACAGGCGGCGATCGGCAGACCTAACTGCTGCCCCAACCACCAGAGCGCGGCCTGGGCACCGCCGATCACCAACCCCAGCAGGGGTGCAAAGCGAGCAATGCGCTCAAAGCGCGGACTCACTCCTGGCAGCGGTGGCAGGGTGCTGTAAAAGATCCAGCTGCCTGCCAGGTCAGGCCACCAGCGGGGCATGGCAGCGCCGCGCGACTGCTCTCCATCCTGGGGCGCGCCATAGGGTGAGGAATGCTTCCTCCGGTATTTGAACGCCTCAGCTGCACCTTTCCGCTTTGAGCTGCTGCAGCGCTGCGCCAACACCGGTGCTCGGGTTGGACGCTTTCACACCCCCCACGGTGTGGTGGAAACCCCACGCTTCATGCCGGTGGGTACAGCTGCCACGGTGAAGGGAATCAGCATTGAGCAGCTGCGCACCACTGGGGCGCAGATGGTGCTCTCCAACACCTTCCATTTGCATCTGCAGCCTGGTGAAGAAATCGTTGCCAACGCTGGGGGACTGCACCGCTTCATGGGCTGGGATGGTCCGATGCTCACGGACTCCGGCGGGTTTCAGGTCTTCTCTCTAGCCAGCCTCAATGCAATCAAGGAGCGTGGTGTCACCTTCCAGTCGCCTCGTGACGGGGCTGTGGTGGAGCTGACGCCTGAGCGGGCAATGGCCATTCAGGAGAAGCTTGGTGCCGATGTGGCGATGGCATTTGACCAGTGCCCGCCCTACCCCGCCAGTCATGAGGATGTTCGTGAGGCCTGCGGGCGCACCCATCGCTGGCTCGAGCGTTGCGTTAGTTCCCATCAGCGGGCCAATCAGGCCCTGTTCGGCATCGTTCAGGGAGGGGTCTATGAGGATCTCAGACGGGAGTCAGCCAGGGTGGTGGCTGGCTTTGATCTGCCAGGGTGCGCCATCGGTGGAGTCAGTGTGGGGGAACCGGCAGCAGCAATGCATGAGGTTGTGCGCTGGTGCACTCCGCTGTTACCTGAGCACAAGCCTCGTTATTTGATGGGTGTGGGTACGTTGCCGGAGATGGCCCAAGCAGTGGCCCATGGCATCGACCTCTTTGATTGCGTCCTGCCTACGCGGCTTGGCCGTCACGGAGCGGCCCTCGTTGGTGGTGAGCGCTGGAACCTTAAAAACGCGCGCTTTCGCGAAGACCACAGGCCCCTCGATCCCAGCTGCTCCTGCTTCTGCTGTCAGCATCACACCCGTGCCTATCTGCATCACCTGATCAAGAGCGATGAAATTCTTGGTCTGACCCTGCTCAGCCTGCACAACATCACCCAGCTGGTGCGCTTCACCACTGCCATGGGTCAGGCCATTCGCGATGGGGTCTTTTCAGAGCGTTTCGCTCCCTGGGAGCCCGGCTCTCCTGCCGCACACACGTGGTAGCGTCCAGCGAGTGCTTGGTTGCGACTCCAATGGTGAACGCTGTTCTGCCCCTGATGGCCCAGCTTCCCGAGGCTTACCGCGCCTTCTCTCCCTTGGTGGATATTCTTCCACTTATTCCGTTGTTCTTCCTGTTGCTTGCTTTCGTTTGGCAGGCTTCGGTTGGCTTCCGCTAATCACCGCTAAAGCGAACCTCGGCAGGGACAACATTCGTCGCCAGCGGCTGGGCTCCTGGATGAGCCGATAGAGCCATTCGATTTGCAGGGTTCCCATCCAGCGTGGGGCCCTTTTCTTTTGTCCAGACCAGACATCAAAACTACCGCCCACGCCCATCCAGAGGCCGGGCTGACCGCTACTGAGTCTGGCGATCCAGGTTTCCTGTCGAGGGACTCCAAGGGCTGCCAGCACCAGATCGGGTTTAAGGCTCAGTAGCTGCCGCTCCAGTTCGGGCCAGACCTCTGCGGGCTGATATCCATGCAGCGCCATGACGAACTGCAGGCCGGGATGCTGCTCCGGCAGGCGCTGCACCAGGGTCTCCATGACCTGCGGGGATGCCCCCACCAAGGCCACGCGCCAGCCCTGGCGAGCGCTGTGGGCTAGGAGCTCATGGGCAAGCTCAATCCCAGGACTGCGGCGCACCCAGACTCCCTGGCGCCGCAGGGCCCAGACCACGCCCGCACCGTCAGGGATCACCAGGTCGGCCTGACGAATCGTCTGCTCCAGCTCTGGCCGTTCTAGGGCCGTCATGGCCATCTCGGCGTTGAGGGTGACCAGCTGGCCTCCACCCTGGCTGTGTAATGCCAGAGCTGCTTCCAGCACATTGCTGCAGGCATCGATGGGCAGGCCGAGCACCTGGCGGCGCTTGTTCTGGCTGACCGCGCTGGTCATGGGGGGGAACGGCTGACGGGAGAGAATCTGATCGATGAAGACCAGCCTGACAACGGCGCCGACGTCTCTGGTCCAGCTCGACGCTCAGCTGGATCGCGTCTTTCTGGCGCGCCAGCACCCCATCTCTGGCCTGATGCCGGCCAGCACCGCCGTCACCGTGCATGGGGACTACAGCGATGCCTGGGTGCGCGATGGGATTTACACGATTCAGGCGGTCTGGGGCATGGCTCTCGCCTGGCGCCGGCAGGGGGGTCGGCCCCAGCGCGTGTTTGAACTTGAGCAGAGCGTGCTGGCGTTGATGCGTGGTCTGTTGCGCTCGATGATGGGCCAGGCGGCCAAGGTGGAGCGCTTCAAGGCGGATCAGGAGTTGCTCAATGCCTTGCATGCCAAGTACGACACCGCCACCGGGCAGCCGGTGGTCGCCGATAACGCCTGGGGCCATCTGCAGCTCGATGCCACAGCGCTTTTTCTGCTCCAGCTCGCTCAGCTGACGCGCTCAGGTCTGGTGGTGGTGGCCAGTCAGGCCCAGGTCGCCTTTTTGCAGAACCTGATCTTTTATCTCAGCCGTGCCTACCGGGTGGCTGATTACGGCATCTGGGAGCGGGGCGATAAGGGAAACAACGGCGCCCCCGAGCGCAATGCCAGTTCCATTGGACTGGTCAAGGCCGCCCTTGAGGCGGTTGATGGGCTGGATCCTTTTGGGCCGAAAGGAGAGGGCCGTCAGCTGTTGTGGGTGCCCCCAGATTCAGTGGTGCGGTTGCGCCGCTCGCTCGAGGCTCTGCTGCCGCGAGAATCTGCCAGCAAGGAGGTGGATAGCGGCTGTCTGGCAGTGATTGGCTATCCGGCCTGGGCGGTGGAGCGCCCTGAATTGAGGCGCCGCACTCTCGAGGCCATCCGCCGTGAGCTGGGCGGACGCTACGGCTACGCCNGATTCCGCCGCGATGGTCACCAGACCGTTGTNGAGGACAGCTCGCGGCTCCACTACGAACCGGAGGAGCTGGCTTGTTTCGAGAACATTGAGTGCCAGTGGCCCCTTTTTCTGGCCTTTGAGTTGCTGACTGCTTGTCTCGAAGAGCGCTGGGAGGAGGCTCGCGCCCTTGAGCTGCGCTTGAGAGGTCTTGCTGTGGAGCAGGGTCCTGATGCCGTACTGCCGGAGCTCTATCGGGTCCCAGAGGCCNGCGTCGAGGCGGAGCGCCGTTTTCCGCGCAGTCAGCCGCGCGAGGCGAATGAGAATGTCCCTCTGCTTTGGAGCCAGAGCCTTTGGCTGTTGGGCCAGCTGCTGTTGGAAGGTCTAATCACGCCGGCCGAACTGGACCCGTGTAGGCGCCGCCAGCCGATTGCCCCTGGCTGCCAGCGGGTGCGTGTGGCCCTGGTGCCTGGTGATGCCGCTGTTGCTGAGGCCCTGGCCGCAGAGGGTCTGCCAATGGTCACCCCCGGAGATGGAGGTGTGGCTGTCGAGCCTTCCCACCGTCTGGCCGAGGCGCTGCAAGGAGTTGGAGCCTGTCCAGCTTTGGGCCTAAGTGGACCAGCTGAAGGGGGGCTGGCCACGCTGTCGGTCACGCGGCTTTATCGCTGCGGGGAGCGGCTCACGGCGTTCCTGCCTCCGGTGCTTGAGGAGGGCACGTTCTATTTGGCAGATGATCCTGAGCAGCTGGCTGATGCGGTGCTCGGAGAGCTGCGCCTGCTGCAGCGCCATTGGCAGGCCCAGGGNGAGCCACTGCTGTTAGTGCCCTTGGCGTCGGCACCCTTTGCACGGCGACGCAAGCAGATGCTGTCGCTGGCTCGCAGCCTCGCCTCNGGTGCGGTGGGTGGTGTGGAGGTGGTGCTCGGCACGCTGGAGCAGCACCTTCCTTATCTGGGCTGTGAGCGCCTGCAGTTGCCGCCTCTGGCATCTGCGGTGCCAGTGCCAGCGACGCCACTACGGCTGGCTGAGGCCAGCGGTCACCGCTCACTGACCGTTGCCCGTGAGCAGGAGCTTGAGCTGGAATCCACTTCGGTTCTGGATTTGGCCGGTCAGCTCTGGAACAGCACCTCTTTGAGAGAGCAGGCNGAGCTGTTGGAGCAGTTGCAGCTACGTCTCGGGGCCACCGGCCAGATCCAGGCGCCGGATCAACCGCAGCCCATGCCCCTGCGAAAGCTGCTGGAAGCGGTGTATCGCCGCAGCCTGGAGGCCGGGGACTGGGAGCCTGTACGCCGCTGTGCCGGCCTGCTTGGGCTGGTCCATCCTCACTTGGAGGATGCCCTCGATGACCTGTTGGTGCGCAACCGCCAGCTGGTGGTGGGACGCAACTACACCGATCAGTCCCGGATCAGCGAACCGCTCGACAGCAGTGCCATTGCTGCGCGCATGCGCCGCTTCAGCGGTGAGGACGGCCGCGAAACGCTGCTGCAGCAGGAGCTGCTGCTGGCTCTGGAAGGACTGGCTCGCCAGCGGCCGGCCCTGCTGGATGGAACGCTCACCTTTCAGCTCGGTCAGTTGCTACTTCTGTTGACCAGCGAGCTGGCCGCCGAGCGCAAGCTCAGCTCCTCAGAGGCCTTTGAAGCCCTCTGCGCCTTGCCTCCCCATGGCATCTTCCGCAGGCTCGGGCTGGTGCTGGCGGATCTCAACCGGGCCAGGGCGGCCTTGGAGCGTTGCGAGCAATTGCATCTACGGGGACAGGCGCTTTGGCAGGCCCCCCCACCAGCGGCGGAGCGACCGATGGGGGGGTGTTGGCTGCAGCACCGTTTGCGCCAGGGGGCATTGCAGCGGGTGCCGCGCAACTTCTATGCCGGGGTTTGGGGGCTCCTGCAGCATTGCCGCGGCCTGCTGATCGGCGACAAGCTCGAACGTCGCAACAGGCTCGATAGCNATCTGCTCGCGGAGAAGACCCCTGGGGAGCAGAATTTTGCTGCTGTGGTGGANCATCTGCTCAGCAAGATCGAGGCGCCGGAGTACCGCCAGCTTTCGATTGAAGCTCTGCTTTCACTGATGGCCTTCTTTGAGGCCAATCCCAGCGTCTGCTTTGAAGATCATCTGTCCCTCGATGTTGTTATCGGCCATGCCGTACGTCTGGGTTGGCAGACCGACCATCCGGACCGAGATCCCGGCCAGTATCCACTACAAAAAGCCGCTGCCTGGGATGGTTTTTACCGTCGCTCACCCACCCGTTGCCGTGAGCTNTGTGTNGATGCCCTGCGCCAGCTCGCTGGNGTCTAAAGCGGCTGGGGCAGCTGCAGCAGGCTTTGCTGAGGTTGCTCTACAGCNTGCTCGATCAGGTCGGCTANCCGCAGGGCNCGTGAGGCTTGCAGGCCGTCCACGGCTGGCCTNGCGGCCCCCCGCACGCATTGGAGGAAATGCTCCAGTTCGGCGTAAAGCGGTTCGGTTGGAGTGATGCTCACTTCCTCGATGAAACCATCGTGGCGATAGAGCAGCTCCCCGCGGGTTGCGGAATAGGACTCCTGGGCGCGGCGGTGAATGCGCAGATTGCGGTGCAAAAAGTCAGCTTCTACAAGACTGGCNCGGCAGTGAGCACTGAGGCAGCGCACTTTGCGGTGGCTCATCTTGCTGGCGGTGAGGCTTGCAGCCACGCCATTGGCGAAGTTGAGGGTGGCTGTGACGTAATCGATCGGCCCCTCGCCGCTGCGGCCGCCGGCCGCGGCGAAGCCCACCACGGGCGCTCCGGCCAGCTCCAAGACCAAATCGATGTCATGGATCATCAGATCCAGAACCACCGATACATCGTTGGCGCGCTCGGCATGGGGGCTGTGGCGGCGACCCTCGAGCACCACCACTTCTTCATTGGCCACTACGTTCAGTAGCTCGCGGAAGGCGGGGTTGAACCGCTCGATGTGCCCCACCTGAAGCAGTCGGCCGGCCTGTTCTGCAGCGGCGATCAGCTCCCTGGCCTCCTGCTCGCTAGCGGCAATTGGCTTTTCGATCAAGGCATGGACGCCGGCCTGCAGGCAGGCCATCCCGACCGGATGGTGCAGCAGGGTGGGCACGGCAATGCAGACCGCTTCCACTTGGTGGATTAGGGCGTTGTAGTCCTGAAACCACTCGCAACCGAATTGCTCCTTGGCCAAAACCCCACGGGCAGCATCGGGGTCGGCAACGCCCACCAGTTCGGCATCCCGCAGCAGGCTCAGCACACGGGCGTGATTCCAGCCCATGTTGCCGATGCCGATCACGCCCACCTTGACTGGTTTCATCGGGCTGGACGGCAGAGCGGTAGGTGCAACGGATCAGTCCTGCTGGGGGGTCATTATCAACGCATCGGCACGATCGCCAAGGCAGATCTTCACGTCCTCGATCCTGGGGCCATCCATGGTCAGTACTTCAAAGCGGTGACCGCCCCAGCGCAGGGCCTCTCCGGCGGAGGGGATGTGCTGCAGCCGCTCCAGCAGAAAGCCTGCCAGGGTGTGATGACCATCGGCTTCGGGCAGCTTTAGGCCAAGGCGGCGGTTGAGTTCGAAGATCTCCAGATCAGCAGCCACCAGCCAACAGTCCCCCTCCATGGGCTGAACATCCGGTGGGCCCCCACTTTCTTCGATTTCATCGCCGACGATCTCGCCGGTGAGATCAGCAATGGTTACTAACCCCTCCGTGCCGCCGTGCTCATCGACGACCACTAGAAGCGGTTCGCCGCTGCGGATGCGGGGCAGGAGATCGGCTAGGGAAGCGCTTTCGGAGATCCGCGCCACGCTGCGGATATAGGGGGCTAGGGCGGTGTCCAGCTGCAGCTCCCCGCGGGCCATGGGCTCAGCCAGCAGGCGCAGGTCCAGTAGACCGCGCACATCGTCGAGGGAATCGCCGATAACCGGGAAGCGGGCGTGTTTGGTGCTCACGACCGCCTGCATCAGCTCCCCATAAAGCACGGCCAGAGGCAGCGTGACCATGCCAGAGCGGGGCACCATCACTTCCCTTACCAGCGTGTCGCGCAGCGAGAACACCCCCTCAAGGATGTTGCGCTCATCGGGTTCCAGCCCTGTGACCGCATCGTTCTCGATCAGGTTCTCCAATTCACCGGCGGATAGGGCCGGCACTAGTCGCCCCCAGCGGCGGGGCAGCCCGGCGGCTCTGAGCACGGCATCGGTGAGGCGTCCAAGCACTGCCAGCAGTGGATCGAGCGCTCGGTTCATCGCTTCTAGAACCGGGCCCAGTCTTAGGGCTGCCACCTCCGGATCAGCCAGGACCCAGGCCTTGGGCAACAGCCCCCCGAGCAAGCTGGTCGTGAGGGTGAGCAATAGGAAAACCACCAGCTCCAGCCAGGCGGGGGAGGTCCCACCACTGAGCAACAGCAGCAGGTTGTGGCAGCCCCAGCCAAGGGCGAGGAGGGCCAGGCTGAG
This sequence comes from Synechococcus sp. TMED19, assembly GCA_002168155.1. Taxonomy (GTDB): domain Bacteria; phylum Cyanobacteriota; class Cyanobacteriia; order PCC-6307; family Cyanobiaceae; genus RCC307. Next base: position 49,267 of record NHBY01000017.1, read on the forward strand.
GCCTAGTTGCGTTGCCAGCAGGGTGCGCCGCAGGCGCTGCTGCAGCCGCGCCACTGCCTGGGCATCGGCGTTCCCTTGCTCGGCAAGTTCCTCGACCCTGGTGGCTCGCAGCCGGATCAGGGCGAATTCGCAGGCTGTAAAGAAGGCCAGCAGGGCCAGCAGTAGCAGCAGGGCGAGCAAGCGCAGGGCCAGACCCATAGATGTTCTGCTGAGCGAGCCGTTGAGCGAAACCGAATTATGGGTCGGCTGGACTCTCCTGCCAGCTGCGATGCAGGTGCTGCAGCAGTGGAGCCAGTGGATCAGCCATGGCTGAATCAGCTGCGGCGTTTGCTGGGTCGGGCCAGCGCCGTCGAATCCGCTCGCCTGCCTTCATTCGTCGCCAAAGCTGCTGCAGGCGTTGATCCGGGGCAGGCTTGGACAACCGGGGCTGGCCGAAACAAACATTATGCAACTCTTAATTTTTCTTCCCTCGCCGGAAAATCGTCAGGCTCGGGTGTCACGTCAGGCCCATCACCTTGCGGTAGGCCGGTCGGGCCTGGGTGGCGGCAATGGTGGACTGCACACCCGGGTAGGGCGAGAGGTCCAGATCCGGGAAGAACATCGGCAGGTAGGCCAGATAGGCATTGACCGCACAATCAGCGACTCCCCATCCATTCCCCATCAGCGGCTGGCCGGGACTTAGGAGTTCATTGAGTACCGCCATCAACCTCGGGAATTCCTTCTCCCGGTTGCTGGGCACGAACAGCGCTGTGGCCAGCGTCGCGTTGGCAAAGAGCACCCACTGGGCCGCCAGGCTGCGACTGGCTTGGGTGCTGCACTCGCCGCTGAGCTCAGCCAGGTAGAGCAGGATTGCGCCGCTTTCGAACAGCTGCAGCCTGCCTCCGGGACATGTTGGGTCCTCATGCACCAGCGCAGGCAGCTTTCCAAAGGGATTGATGCTCAGATATGGCTCGCGGCTGTGCTCTCCGGCACGCATATCCAGCATCTGCCATTCGTAGCTGATCTCTTTTTCCTCCAGATACCAGCGCGGCATGGAGGCCCTGGTGCGGGCACCGCCGTAGAGGGTGAGCGTCATCGGAACCATGAATGGGGGTCCCTAAGATTGAACCCGGAAGAAGTTAATTACAGACTACTCAGAATCAAAATTTGGATATCAAAATTCGTCAAGCGCTTCAGTCATGCTTTTTCTCAAAGCATCCCTTCTCTGCTTGCGTGCAGGCAACAGTATCTCCCTTTTGCGCCCTCTGGCTAAGACCTGGAAATCAGATGAGATTGCCTCTTT
>NHBY01000018.1 GCA_002168155.1 Synechococcus sp. TMED19
AGCGGGATCAACCACGCCAGCTGGATTGAAAGTGGGAACTCGGCAGTCAAACGAACAGGTCTGCTGTGAGGTTGGAAAATCTATCGAGAGTCAGAATCGGGCTCGCAGTTGCAGCTGCGGACTCAATTCGCTGAGCCAGCGGGCGATATCCCCACTGTGATGTTGTTCCTCTTCCAGGAGCGCCTGGAAAAACTCAGCGTGAGTGGAGTCTCCGATCAGTCTGCAAAAGCGTGCCGCTTCTGCGTAATGAACAATCAGCTGATCTTCGAGCAGGCTGTTTAGTTCCAGCAGTCCAGGCAGATCTGTAGCCGTTGAAACCGATCGAAGCTGGGAAGCAGCGGGTGCGACTCCAAGGGCAATCATGCGCTTGACGATGCGCTCGCTGTGCTGCATCTCTTCCACCGTCTCGCGGCGAAAGCGATCGGACGACGACTGATCGCCCCACGCCTCGAGCAAAGAGGCGTGGGTCAGATACTGCTGAACGGCGGTGAGCTCGAGACTGAGAGCCTGACCGAGGGCAGCCAGAACGCGTGGATGTGCGCTCGTCATCAATCTCAGCTGCGGCGTGCGCCGCTGGCGGACAGGGCAGGCTCTACCTCGACATGGGGACGAGCAATGATGTGGGCTGCCACCAGGCCATCACCAACACGCTCACAGGCATCAGCGCCGGCCCGCACTGCAGCATTCACCGCGCCGGTCTCGCCGCGCACCATGACGGTCACATAACCACCGCCGACAAATTCGCGGGCCACCAGGGTTACTTCAGCGGCTTTGGTCATGGCATCGGCTGCCTCGATGGCAGGCACAAGGCCACGGGTTTCGATCATGCCGAGGGCGATTCCCTGCACGGAGTCAGTCATGGCTATGGAAGGAGACGGGGATGGGGGCTTGCGGGCGCTGCTGCCGGATCGGGTCGAACCGCCGGAGGCCGCCGGGGAGGATGGCACAGCTTTGCTGGTAGCAGAAGTCGGCTTGTCAGTAGAGGCGGGTAGCGCCTTGGCCGGCTCACTCGATGCCGGTGTGTTGGCAGCGCTGGAGCTCGAACCAGAAGCCCGGCCTGTACTGGCGCGGCGGCTGGAGGGCTGACGGCTGGAGGGCTGACGGGGAGTGGGGGTGGCCATGGCGTGAGGGATGAACGATTGGCGAGGCGAGGGAGGAGAGAGTCAGCTCTGGGTCAGCCGTCAGGTGCCCAGAAATCGATGATCCCGCCGATGGTTAGATCCGTCTGGACCGTGGGATCGGGGCAGGCAAAGCGGGCTGCCGAGCCGCTTGCGGTGAAGACCCAGTTCCCCGGAGAGGCACCGACAGGGTCTACTGCCACAAGCTTCTTGCCTGAATTGTTCCGAAGCACCCTGAGGTGCATGTGATCAAGACCACCAACCCGGTAGGAGCACACCAGAGAACCGACCACCTGCATGATCTCCATCAGCCTTTTGCCGGCGGAACGGCCGGAGCAGAAGCCGATGCCGGAGCCGCTGCACTTGAACTAGAGGCCTTCGGTGGATCGGGTTCCCAGTGGTCAATGATCCCAACGATGGTCAGGTCACTGGGATAGGACTTACTGCCAGCTGCTTCACGGGCTGCAGAACTACCAACACAGATCACCCAGTCACCGGGCTTGGCACCCACCGCATCGACAGCCACTTTCTTGGAGCTGCCGTCCTGAACCACCTGGAGGTGCTTGTGTTCAAAATCCGGAATCCGGTTAGTGGAGACCAGGGGCTTGATGACCTTGACAATAATCATGATCAATGACCTCCAGGGGCGACGGTGGTGATGGTGGTGCTGATGGTTTCACTCGGGTCAAAGCCGTTGCGATCGCGCACGGAAAGGAGCAGATGAAGCAGCCCCTGCTGGTAGAGATCGCTGTAGCGGTTCTGCAGGGCTTGAATCACCCGCTCACCGTTGCCAATGGCCCTCTCTCGCGCCCCGGGGACAGAACTGCGGTAGTCGAATCGCACCACAACTGGGATGGGCAACCCGCGAGAAACGTTGAGACCAGTGAAAATTTTGACGCCTACATCAAGGTCGGCTGAGCCCTCCTCCACCGTGTCCATGTGGGCGAAGTAAGTGAGGTTGCGCAGGTGAATCTCCTTGAAGCCGATACCAACACCGATGAAACGCTCAGCGTGCCCGGCATCGCTATAGGTGCCGCCATGGAACTGACGCACATAGTCGATCTGCGAGAGATTGTTTTCCAGGAGTAGAGCGATGAAACGCAGCATCCCCTCATCGGCTTCACCTGGGCAATGCTCTTCAACGATTTCAAGAATCCGTTGTCGTGCCTGATCAGGGGACAGTGAAGCGGTGGCCTCGTAGACGTCTCGGCCATCAAGCCACTGCTCCAGCGACGCATGACCATTCCGGTCCGGCACATGAACCCGAATGGCATCGGTGTCCGTATCCAATCCCAACAGCAGCAGATCAACGGAAGCGCCACAGCAGAAACCGTTTTCTACGGCCTGTCGGAAGTAGTCGAGTCGTGACATCCCTGCCGCAGCGGCAGCAGCATCATCTGAACCGTGGGCAGCGCAACCCTCATGGCTGGGATCCAGCGAGCTGAAGTGATAAACGACGCACTTCAGATAGCGGGTCGGCTCATGGGCGGAGTTGGGTTTGGCCTCTCGGAAACGGGAATGTTCGGTGCGGACCCAGCGATCCACGGTGTCTTCGATGTCGAAGAGAGCACCAGCATGGGGACGGCGACGCACGCAACTGAAGGGGATACGCAGCGTGTAGGCAATCGTGTGGGCCAGCCGACCATCTGCGCACGGGGTGATGTCAAGCAGGTGAAAGCCGCAGTCGAACAGCCTCTTCTGAAATGCCTCACCATCTCTGCCTCCAAGGGGATCCTCAAGGAAAAAACGGTTGGAGGTGCGCTCGTAGGTCTCAAACACACACCAGGCAAACAGCGAACGCATGTCCAGCTGGCTCACCCAGGCGTTGGAGAGGATCAGCTGCGGAAGTTCGTAGCCGAGCTCGTCTTTGGCCAGTCGTTGGGCACGGCTAACGAAATCAGGATCTCGCTGCATTGCTGAGAGCTTTTGCAGCACTGGCACGATGCGATCAAACGCACCCTTGGTCTCCTCCTCGTAATTGAGCAGCGCACTGTTCGCACGCGGGTCAGTCAAGGGGTGCTGATCACTCGGCCAGACGGTTGAAGTCGGCCGGGGGGCCACCACGGAGGAGGGCACCACCTTGGTAGAGGCAACCACAGGGCTTGGTCGACGACGGGGCGCCGTCGGAGCCAGAGGTCGCTGGCGATCGCCGCGACGGAGAACCATCAGCCGCGGGCGCCGCCGGAGACGGTGATCAGTGAGCCCTTGTCAGTGTTACCGCTGGAGCCTGTGACCCGGCTGACGGGCAGTTCAACCTCGTCATTGCGCTTCTGCTGCATCATCGCCATAGCGTTCATGGATCCAATGCGAGAGGGGTTGCGGCGACGAGCCGAGGCTCCCTCAGTGCCAGTAACACGCTCACCACGATCCCAGTCATCACCGGTGATCTTGGTCCCTGAACCCTCACCAGTGACCCTGGAACCGGGGCGCTGATCCTCATCCATCGACACCGGAGCTTCACGCTGCAGAACAGGTCCGGCTGTGCGATCGAAGCGGAACTGCTCGGTGCCAGTGACCTTGCCGCCCGCCATGTCGAAAGGACCGGTGATACGGCCGCCCTGCTCATAGGTGCTGCCAGTCACCGACCCAGTTCGCTGACGCTCGTCAAATGCAGCTTGGGAGGGGGACTGGACGCTGAAGCCCTGCCAGGGCTGAGCTTGGAGAGGCTGAGGAAAATCAGCGTCCTGAGCCACTGAACGGCCACAGGCGGAAGCTTGCTGATCAACGCCCACATAGGGAGTGCCGGAGACGGACTCACAGGCACCGCGTTCGGCACCAGTCATCACGCCACCGATTCCAGGCTGGATGCCGGTCATGCGGTTGGCGCCGCGCACGGGGGTGCGCTCACGGATGGAATCAACAGCACGGGTCCCGCAGAATTCACCGGCCTGCTCGAGGCCGGCATAGGGAGTGCCCGTGACTGCCTTGCAGGTGCCGGGCTCATCGCCGGTGACCGCATTGGATCGTCCGGTGCGACTGCCACTCACGACCTGATTGCGATTGGTAAGGCTGAAGCCAACCTTGGCCGCCTCAGGGGCTGGGCGAGAGCCACAGAAACCCTCGTATTGCTGAGAGCCGATGTACTCATCACCGGTGATCTCACGGCAGCTGCCGGATTCATTTCCGGTCATGCGCTCAGCTCGGCCGACGGGGGTGCCGGTCACGCCGGTGCCGCGCAGGGTATTGAGGCTGCTCACTTTGTTAGGAGCACGACCTGGTGTGGGAGCTTCGCCACCGATGTACTGATCGCCGGTGAGCTGCCGACCAGAGCCGGGCTCATCGCCGGTGACCTTTTCACTGCGGCCCACCATCACACCGGAGACGGACTGACCGCCGACGGTCTGACTGCGGCCAACTTTGGCCACCGAGGGAGTGACACCGCCGCAGTAGGCAGTGGCCTGATTAGCGCCGACGTACTCAGTACCGGTCACGGTCTTGCAGGTGCCAGGCTCATCGCCGGTGACCTTTTCACTGCGACCGACCTCATTGCCGGTGACGCGATTGCCATGGCTTGTAGAGGTGACACGCACCTTTGCCGGCTGCTGGGGGGAGGGTTGGCCCTGGCAGAAGGTGTTGAAGACTTCCGCGCCGAGATATTCGGTGCCTGTGATGGAACGGCAGGTAGACGCCTCGTTGCCGGTGGTCTTGGCTGAACGGTTGGCCTGTGTACCGGTCACGGTCTGACCGCTGAGGGTCTCGCTGGCGCCGACTTTCCAATGGGCATCAGCTGCTGCCGCGGATTGCTTGGCACCGTGGCGGTTTGGGCCACTGGGGCGCGTACGACTGCCACTGCCGTTGACTCCGACCTTCGATGCTGAGCCGGTCTTGCTGCGAAGCTCGCGCACCTTCAGCGCCAGCTCGCGAGTGCTCATGTCGGGGTTGCCCTGACGCGCAACAGCGGCAGTACCGCTGGATTGAGACGTTGTGGCGGACTTGCCTCGCTTGGACAGGGCCTCACGGCGGGCCAGCACCAGGGCTCGGCTGGGGTTGTGCTGGGCGCGGCGTCGGGGGGCGGCAGGCCGAGAACCAGCAGAGGGGGCCTCCAAGCTCAGGCGAATTGGAGATGGAGCAGCGGCAGATTCAGGACGCTTCTCCTGGCAGCCACATTTGTGCTCTGCATCACTCGTTGCTGGGGTGGAGCTGGCAGCTTTTTTCGCAACATCAGCACGGTTGCGGTCACGGCTCGTATCTGCTCGCTTGCCTCGCTTGGACAGGGCATCACGGCGAGCCAGCACCAAGTCTCGGCTCGGATTAGCAATCCGTGAGCCGCCGTGACGTCGGGCAGGGCTGCTGGAGCTCAGGTCCAGGGAAGAAGTGGGCTCAACCGCTACCACCGGAGCAGACGATGCAGCACGGGGATTAACGACGGGAGCAGAGGTGCGACTCGGGCGAGCCTCAGAGGCTGTGCGCACCCGACCGGCACTCGATGAGTGGCGCTTCTCTGCGGTCTTGCCACCGCTGGAGAGCGCCATGCGGCGAGCCAAAGCGGCTTCGCGACTAGTTTTGTTTGCCATATCCGCCCCCGGAAGAAAAAGCTTTTGAAAAAGGTCCCCGCCGCAGCAGGGACCTGTTGGGAACCGTTCTCAGCGCTCAGCGCGCTTCGAAGACCACGAAGCAAGAACCCTGGCCCTGGGTGTAGGCGTCGTAGCCCACCAAACGGACGTGGTGGTCGGGGTAGGCGCGATGGCAGGCCTCGAGTTCGCTAACGATCACAGCCAGATCCTTCTCACCGAAGAAGGGCAGTTTCCAGTAAGACCAGTAAGTGGCCATGGAACGGCTGGGGTGGGTGTGCTCGATGAGCGGACTCCAACCCTGGGCAATGATGTAAGCGATCTGGTCGTAGATCTCGTCCTGGGTCATCGGCGGGAGGAAGCCGAAGGTCTCCAGGGTGGCGACTGTTTGATAGTCACCCACTGTGCTCTTGAAGGGCATGGGTACCTAGGTAATGGGTTTGAGAGTGTCGCCTAACGATCAGGCGTTCACGTCGAGCTTGTCGACGGTGTCGAACTCGAACTTGATCTCCTTCCAGGTCTCGAGAGCGATGGCCAGCTCGGGGCTGTGCTTCGCGGCTTCCGTAAGGATGTCGCGGCTTTCCTTCTCGATCTCACGGCCAGCATTGCGTGCCTTGACGCACGCCTCGAGAGCCACGCGGTTGGCAGCGGCGCCAGCAGCAGAACCCCAGGGGTGACCGTGGGTACCACCACCGAACTGCAGAACGGAGTCATCACCGAAGATCGCCACCAGTGCGGGCATGTGCCACACGTGGATACCGCCGGAGGCCACAGCGAAGACGCCGGGCATGGAGCCCCAGTCCTGATCGAAGAAGTTGCCGCGGGTGCGGTCTTCAGGAACGAAGGACTCACGCAGCTGGTCGATATAGCCGAGGGTGGTCTGACGGTCACCCTCGAGCTTGCCCACCACGGTGCCGGTGTGGAGCTGGTCACCGCCTGAGAGACGCAGGCACTTGGCCAGCACACGGAAGTGAATGCCGTGCTTGGGGTGACGGTCGATCACCGCGTGCATGGCGCGGTGAATGTGCAGCAGCATGCCGTTCTTGCGGCACCACTTGGAAAGACCGGTGTTGGCGGTGAAGCCACCAGTGATGTAGTCGTGCATGATGATGGGCTGGCCCAGTTCTTTGGCGAACTCGGCACGCTCATACATCTCTTCAGGAGTATTGGCGGTGCAATTGAGGTAGTGACCCTTGCGCTCGCCAGTCTCCTGCTCAGCAGCCTTGACGGCTTCGGCAACGAACTCAAAACGGTTCTGCCAGCGCTGGAAGGGCTGAGAGTTGATGTTCTCGTCGTCCTTGGTGAAGTCGAGACCGCCACGGAGGCACTCATAGACCACACGGCCGTAGTTCTTACCACTCAGGCCGAGCTTCGGCTTGATGGTGCAACCCAGCAGGGGACGACCGTACTTATTCATGCGGTCACGCTCAACCGCGATGCCGTTCGGGGGACCACTACAGGTCTTGATGAAGGCCAGTGGGAAGCGGATGTCCTCAAGGCGCAGGTGGCGCAGGGCCTTGAAACCGAACACGTTGCCGACCAGGGAGGTCAGAACGTTGGTGATTGAGCCTTCCTCAAACAGGTCGAGGGGATAGGCAATGAAGGCGTAGAACGACTCTTTATCGCCCGGAACGTCTTCGATGCGGTAGCAGCGGCCCTTGTAGAAATCGAGATCGGTGAGGAGCTCGGACCACACGGTGGACCAGGTACCTGTAGAGGATTCAGCGGCAACAGCTGCAGCGACCTCTTCCTTCGGCACTCCGTCCTGGCCGGTGCACTTGAAACAGGCCAGCAGGTCGGAATCGAGGGGGACGTAATCAGGAGTCCAGTACGTGTCCCTGTACTCCTTGACCCCGGCGTCGTACTTCTTGCTCATGGGGGATAGCTCCTATGGATTCAGATGAATGAATGAGATCAGCGTCCGATCAACGGACTGCTGGTATCTCAGTCCTTGGAACCCAGGAAGTTGCTGCTGCCGCCCAGTGCAGGCTCAACTTCGCGGTGGGGGCGGGCAATGATGTGAGCAGCCACCAGGCCGTCACCCACGCGCTCGCAAGCATCGGCGCCAGCGCGCACGGCAGCGTTGACAGCACCGGTTTCGCCGCGGACCAGCACGGTCACGTAGCCGCCGCCGACGAATTCACGACCGATCAGACGCACTTCAGCCGCCTTGGTCATGGCGTCAGCCGCTTCAATCGCGGGCACCAAGCCGCGGGTTTCGATCATGCCGAGGGCAATGCCCATGGTTTCGCTTGCCATTGCCAACTCCTGAAAGAGGCGGAAGTTCGCGGCTAACAGTGCTTTGACGAGAGCGCATCCGTCAAGACGTTTGGGACCCCTGACCAATCAGCGTCCGCGGGGGGTTTAATAAGCAGCGCTCATCAATTCAGTAGGAATCGTTACAGGGCAAGGGGTTGGTGAGATCCGTGCGACAGGCAGGCACATCAGACCCCACAATGGGCGCCCTTCTAATTACCGAGTCCTTTGGAGCGCAGTCCGGATCTGCTGATCATCGCCAGCGGCAACCCGGCCAAGGTGGCTGAGATCCGCTCGATGCTTGATGCCACGACCCTGCAGGTTCAGCAGCAGCCCGATGGCATCGACATCGAAGAAACCGGCAGTACTTACCTGGAGAATGCACGCCTGAAAGCCACAGAAGTGGCACGCCTGAGTGGGCACTGGGCTCTCGCAGATGACTCTGGTATCGCCGTTGACGCCCTAGGCGGCGCTCCTGGGATCTATTCCGCTCGATATGGAGACAGCGATGACGAGCGCATCCAGCGCCTACTGCAAGAGCTTGGCGACAGCCCGTACCGCAGTGGCAGCTTCAACAGTGCAGTCGCTGTCTCCGACCCCACAGGAGCGATCCAGCTGGAAGCAGAGGGCATCTGCCGCGGTGAGATCCTCATGGAACCTCGTGGCCATGGATTCGGCTACGACAGCGTGTTCTGGGTTAGAGAAGCTGGCTGCACCTACGCCGAGCTGACCTCGCATCAGCTCAGCAAGCTGGGNAGCCGCGGTAAAGCTATNCGCCAGATCGCCGCTGCGATGCGCCGATTGCTGAACTTCTAATCACTAGTTGATGCTTGCAACCGCACGCATTGCTGCTGCAGCGGCCTCCTCCACATCTCCTTCCCGACCGGCAAGGGTCAATCGGCCGAAAGCACCCACCGCTTTGACATCGACCACCGTGATGTTGGACGCCTTTTCCGCTTCGTTGGCTGCGATTAGCACATAACCCGCAGGCTCAGTTTCAAGGATGAACATGCTCATCCCGGCCTGGATCATCGAACCGCGGCGGTTCAAACGGTTGATCAGCACCGCGTGATCGGGAGTGATCGCACGAATGATCTCCGTCCAGGTCACCTTGCACGGGGAGCGTTGCTCCACCGTGCTGCCAATGGCCTCTAAAACCACCTGGCCCGAATGGAGCACGGTGCTCTGATCACGGTGGTAGAGCGCCAGCGAGCCGAAGGCACGCTCCACCACCATCTGCCCAAGGCGAACGGTGCTGGCCTTCAGGGCAATGTCGGTGACACGGTGAACGGCCATGCCGGGGGAGACCTCCAGCCAGAGGCAGGCATCACCAGGAATCGGTAGGAAGCCCTGAGAGACCGTGCCCATGTAGGCAGCCAGCTGGGGCTGCAGCGAATCGAGAAACACGTGTGTGCGCAGCTCAATCGTGCCCACATCGCCTCTCTGACCAGCCAGACGATGGCCTTCGCTATCGGTGGTGACCGTGACGCAGCTCGGACCGCTGGAGCCTGGATCCACCTGGGTTCCCGTGATCGCAACGCTGGATCCAGCNAGGCGAAGACCTGCCCGGCGGTTCCGAATGGATCGATCGTCAGCCCGCTCCGCCAGGGGTTTTGGTCCCAAGGGTCGGGGGACTCTACCGGCAGAAGTTGCGGATTCTTTTCGTTTAAACCGATACAGCACTAGCGCTGATCGTCCCTATCAAAAGGAGTAATCAGACAGGGGTCATGCTCACACCAAGCACCCGGCTGAAACTCCAAGCGATCCTGCGCCGCATCGGCCACAACGAGAGCGTTTCGCTTAGCGAGCGCATCTATGTGCAGAAATTCGCCGACCATGACGCCACCGTCGCCAGCTGGTTAAGGCGTGCACGACGTATGCAGCGTCCAGTGACCAGTAATGGCGTCGATCAACTACTCAGCGGTCTCGACCTCGGCGATGTGGAGCCAGACACCTCCCCGCTTCNAGGTGCTGATGACGACCTCNGTGATTGGTTTAGCGGTGCCCCTGATTGGTTACGCCGCAGCTGAAAGGCCCTTGCACCACGGGAAGGAGCCGGTACCTTCCGGCCAACCGCTGCTTCCACCATGGCCAAGGCAAACGGGCACACTGCAGAAGCTCAACCCATCGCCGCTTCGGAAGCTAGCGGTGCCTACACCGCTTGGATTAACCAGGCCATGGCTGATGGCGTCAAACCTGAGCAAGCTCTGGCTTTTGTCGGCCTAGGGCTGATGCAACGTCTTGGCGATCCCGACGGAGCCGACTTCACCACCATTGCGAGCGAAGCCACAGAGGGCAGCGCTGACCTTCAGTCGCTGCGTCAGCGGCTTGAACTCACCGACCTCGCCATCCGCACCAGCGCACCACTAACAACTGCTGAAGTCACTGCGCTNCTGGGTGCCCGTCCAGGCACACCCATCGTTGAGCGAGGAGGTCTGGTGGCACGCCGCATCAGCCGCAATGTCTGGAAGCTGAGCCGCAGCGGTGAGCCAGCTGAGCGCGGGTACGGCGATGCCTTCCGCCGCCGCCTCTGAACTGGAAGGAAACAGGACCCGTGTGGCCGAAAAGCAGGAACTGTGCCTAGTAAGGAGGGTGTTGCAAGGCGGCGTTGGAGATCCTCAAAGAGAGCGGTCAGCGCGAGGTGTTCTGCGGACTCACCTCGATCGTCTGGCTGCACCGGCGCATGCCGGATGCGTTTTTTCTGGTNGTGGGGTCTCGCACCTGCGCCCATCTAGTTCAAAGCGCTGCGGGGGTCATGATCTTCGCGGAACCCCGCTTCGGCACAGCGATTCTGGGAGAGAGGGATCTCGCCGGCATGGCCGATGCCAATGAGGAGCTCGATCGAGTAGTGACCGATCTACTGGGCCGTCGCCCGGAGATCCGCACCCTCTTTCTGGTTGGCTCATGTCCCAGCGAGGTGATCAAGCTCGATTTGGCCAAGGCTGCCGAACGTATGAACGCCCAGCTCCAAGGCCGGGTGAGAGTCGTCAACTACAGCGGNAGTGGCATTGAAACCACCTTCACCCAGGGTGAGGACAACGCGCTGACCGCCCTGGTTCCATTGCTGCCGGCCACGGAAGAGAAGCAATTNCTCTTAGTNGGAACCCTGGCCGATGGGGTCGAAGACCGCTTCCTAACCCTTTTCGAGCGGCTCGGTATCGGGCCTGTCACCAGCCTGCCGCCGCGCCGCTCCACAGAGCTGCCGGCCGTGGGACCTAACACCAAGGTGCTTCTCACGCAGCCGTTTTTAGGCACAACTGCCCGCGCCCTGCAGGCCCGCGGCGCTGAACTACTCAGCAGCCCCTACCCGCTGGGGGTGGAGGGCAGCCGCCGCTGGTTTGAAGCCGCCGCTGCTGCTTTCGGAGTTACTGAACTGCACACTGCCTCGGTGCTTAATCCCCTGGCAGAACGTGGTCGGGCCGCGGTTGCACCGCACAGGCGCGAACTCGAGGGCAAGCGCCTTTTCCTGCTGCCGGATTCCCAGATGGAGCTTGCCCTCGGCCGNTTCCTCCATCGCGAGTGCGGCATGGAACTNGTGGAAGTGGGTACGCCTTACCTGGATCGCAAACTGCAGGAACAGGAGCTGGCCCTGCTGCCCGATGAGTTGCAGCTCAGTGAAGGCCAGCACTTGGAGCAGCAACTAGAGCGCGTTAGAGCCAGCCGCCCTGACTTAGTGGTCTGCGGCATGGGCCTAGCCAATCCCCTAGAGGCCGAGGGAATCGCCACCAAGTGGTCGATCGAGCTGGTGTTTAGCCCGATCCATGGCTGCGACCAAGCCGGTGATCTGGCCGAACTGTTCGCGCGGCCACTGCGGCGCCGCACCGCCCTAGCATTCGCCTGATTCCATGGAACTCACTCTCTGGACCTATGAAGGCCCGCCCCATGTGGGAGCCATGCGCATCGCCGCTTCGATGGAGGGTGTGCACTACGTGCTGCATGCACCTCAGGGAGACACCTACGCCGATCTGCTGTTCACGATGATTGAGCGGCGCGACCAACGGCCGCCAGTCACATACACCACCTTCCAGGCGCGGGACTTGGGTGGCGACACCGCTGGTCTAGTCAAGCGCTCGATCGCCGATGCCGTCGAACGCTTCAAGCCCCAAGCTCTGCTGGTGGGGGAAAGCTGCACTGCCGAGCTCATCCAAGACCAGCCAGGTGCCTTAGCCCAGGGCATGGGACTAGGTCTGCCGGTGGTAACCCTTGAACTGCCCGCTTACTCCAAAAAGGAGAACTGGGGTGCTGCAGAGACGTTCTATCAACTGATCCGAGGCCTGCTCAAAGACAAGGTGCCTCCAGCCGGAAGCCCCAAACCAGACCCAACCGCCTGGCGCCGTGAGGGCCGCCGACCGCGGGTGAATCTGCTGGGGCCCAGTCTGCTGGGCTTCCGCTGTCGTGATGACATCCGTGAAGTGAGGCTGCTACTNGATGAACTAGGTATCGATACACATGTGGTGGCTCCCCTTGGGGCCACACCAGAAGATCTGCTGCGAATCCCGCAGGCTGATGCCAACGTCTGCCTGTATCCAGAAGTAGCCGAGAGCAGTTGCCTCTGGCTGGAGCGCCAGTTCAGCATGGCCATGGTGACCAGCATCCCCATCGGGATCGCGGCCACCGAACGCTTCCGCCGCGAGCTTCAGCAGGTGCTCCAGCTCGATGAGATCAGCGAGGGGGGTGGTGCCAGCCGCATGCCCTGGTATTCGCGCTCAGTGGATTCGACCTATCTGACCGGTAAGAGAGTGTTCATCTTTGCCGATGCCACTCACGCCATCGCCGCGGCCCACATCGCCAGCAGCGAGCTTGGCTTTCAAGTGGTGGGCCTTGGCAGCTACAGCCGCGAGCGAGCGCGCGCGGTCCGTGCTGCAGCCAAGGAGCTGGGACTCGAGGCCCTAATCAGCGACGACTATCTCGAAGTGGAAGCGGCCATGGCAGCGGCCGCACCCGAACTGGTGCTGGGCACCCAGATGGAGCGCCACAGCGCCAAACGCCTTGGTATTCCTTGCGCAGTGATTTCAGCTCCGCTGCATGTGCAGGACGTTCCAGCCCGTTACGCGCCCCAGATGGGCTGGGAGGGGGCCAATGTGATTTTCGACAGCTGGGTGCATCCGCTGATGATGGGCCTGGAGGAGCATTTGATCGGCATGTTCCGCCACGACTTTGAATTCGTGGAGGGTCATATGAGCCACAAAGGCGAGAAGCCTCCTACGCCTGTTGATACCAACGAGGCCATTGCAGCCGCTGCTGCTGAAGCAGGAATTGATGAGGCCGATGTGCTCAGCTGGACGGACTCCGGCCGGGCCGAGCTGGGACGGATTCCCTTTTTTGTTCGCGGAAAGGTAAAACGAAATACTGAAACCTATGCCCAAGAGCGCGGCATCCATGCCATCACCGACGAGGTGCTTTACGAAGCGAAAGCTCATTTCTCCAGATGAGCTTTATCTCGGTTAAGCGGTATCAACTTTCAAGCCGCAGGAGTTTTTGATCTGCTTCAGCTGCAGTTGGCTGGAGTGGGCTTCCCTGCGCTGTCCATCCCTGAACGGTTCTCACAATGACCACGACACTGACCCCACCAACTTCCCGCCACGAGGACGGAGAGGGCAGCGTGCAGGTGCATCAGGACGACTCGATGCACATTGAAGAAGGTGCCCTGGTCATTGCTGTGTATGGGAAGGGGGGCATCGGTAAATCCACCACCTCATCCAATCTTTCAGCAGCATTTTCCAAGCTGGGCAAACGGGTGCTGCAGATCGGTTGCGATCCCAAGCACGACAGCACCTTCACCCTCACCCACAAAATGGTGCCGACGGTGATCGACATCCTTGAGGAAGTGGACTTCCACAGTGAGGAGCTGCGCCCTGATGACTTCGTCTTTGAAGGCTTCAACGGGGTGAAGTGTGTTGAATCCGGCGGACCCCCTGCTGGTACTGGCTGCGGTGGGTATGTCACCGGGCAGACGGTAAAGCTGCTCAAAGAACACCATTTATTGGAAGACACCGATGTGGTGATCTTCGATGTGCTTGGTGATGTGGTCTGCGGCGGTTTCGCCGCGCCACTGCAGCACGCCAACTACTGCCTGATCGTTACCGCCAACGATTTCGATTCGATCTTTGCCATGAACCGAATNGTTCAGGCGATCCAGGCGAAAGCCAAAAACTACAAAGTGCGTCTTGGTGGTGTTGTGGCCAATCGCTCAGCAGATACCGATCAGATTGACAAATTCAACGAGCGCACTGGGCTCCGCACCATGGCGCATTTCAGAGATGTGGACGCGATTCGGCGCTCACGCCTGAAGAAATGCACNATCTTTGAAATGGACGNCGACGATGAAGCCGTGGTGGCCGTGCAAAACGAGTACCTACGTCTTGCTCAGAACATGCTCGATAAAGTCGAGCCGTTAGAAGCAGAATCCCTCAAAGATCGTGAGATCTTTGATCTGTTGGGTTTCGACTAAGGCAAGGGCAAGGTCAGGGTCAGCAACGGCCCAGAACAGCCGCTTCAATCCGTACGTTTCAACACAACAAGCGAAAAATCTGCTCGTCACGATCGGGGTACTACTAGGTACCTCTCATGCGTTCGCCAGCGAGGGTTGAAATTCTGCCAATACAAGCCAGCCAAGCTGGCTCAACGCTGTTCTCATCTGCCCAGCCCAGTGACGAGACCCTGATCGCGACGGTAGGAACAGCTCCAGCACACGAACTGTTCTGCCACCGCAAGCAGACCGATCAGCTGCTGCTGTTGCAAGGCGCTGTGGATCTGGTGGTTCTGCAAAACAAGCAACTGCACACGATTCCGATGCGGGTTGAGAACGCTTGCTGGGTGCGTATTCCACCTGGCATCCCCCATGGCGCGATTAACCGCGGCGCAACACCCGCACTGATGGTGAATGCTGTGCAGCGCCACGGTGCACCTGATGCCCGCGACTACCGGCCCCTTCCCATCCCCATGACCTTGCAACAGGCCTGGATCAGCTTGGTGAATGGGCCCACCTAGAGCCCTCGCCAAAGGCATGGAGTCCATCCAGCACGGGCAGGAGCTCCTGACCAAGGACCGTGAGGCTGTATTCCACCCTGGGGGGAACCTCCGGGTGGACCGTTCGCGTCACAACCCCATCTCTCTCCAACTCACGCAGCTGAGCAGTCAGAACCTTCTGACTGACGCTTTCAAGGGCACGTTGCAACTCTGAAAACCGGCGGGTGCCCTCCAGCAGCTCCCGCAGGATGTGGAGCTTCCAGCGTCCCTGGATTACCCGCATCGCCAGCTCGGCGTGACAATTGCTGTGCTCGTGGGTACTCGTGAATCCGCCGGGCTCAGTCATGGGTTACCGACAAGTCACCAACCCACTTTGGTGTGCCGTCTTGTGAGGGAGCGCGGCGCTGAACACAATGAGCTCACGTCACCTCTAATGGCCAACGATGAGCAGCTCCACACCAGTCGATGTGCTGGTGATCGCCGCCAGCAATGGCGAAAATCTCAAACTGGCCGAGCGTTTTGCTGACGAAACTCGCAAGCTGGGACGTAGNGCTGCAGTGCTGGATCTCACCCTGCTGGATCTACCTCTGTACCGGCCCAAGGCTGAAAAGAATGGCAACCCAACAGATCTTGCAGGTTTGCAAGAGCAGCTCATGGCTGTTCCCCATTGGGTGATCTGCGCACCGGAATACAACGGCTCGATCCCACCGGTGTTCAGCAATGCCGTGGCCTGGCTCTCGGTGCAGGGCGATGACTTCCGGGCNTTGTTCAACGGTCGCCCCATTGCNATCTCCACCTTCTCCGGTGGGGGTGGCATGGAGCTGCTGCTATCGCTGAGAATTCAACTCACCCATCTAGGCGCTCAGGTTGTGGGGCGTCAGTTGCTGAGCAATTTCGCTAAGCCCGCCAAAGACGAATCCATCCAAGACTTGCTGCAACGGCTGTTGCAGATGCAACCGCTTGAGTTGAGCGCTTAAACCGCAATGACAAGGACATCTCGCCCTGCCGTTGGCCGTTTCCGTCCGGCTGCCGATCGCTTCCATAGCCAACTGGACTGGCTCAACAGCTGGCACAGTTTCAGCTTTTCTCACCACCACGACCCCGATTGGATGGGGTTTGGTCCTCTGCGGGTCATCAATGACGACACCATTGCCGCCGGCATGGGGTTTGGCATGCACCCGCACCAGAGCATGGAGATCATCACTGTGATGGTGGAAGGAGAGCTCACCCATGAAGACTCCATGGATCACCACGAGGTGCTCCGAGCTGGCGAGGTCCAACGCATGAGCGCAGGCAGCGGCATTGTGCACAGCGAGATAAACAAGTCTTCCCTCCCCTGCCGGCTCCTGCAAATTTGGGTGGAACCGCAAACCCCAGGCGGATCACCGCATTACGAGCAAAAGGCTTTTCCTGTCACTAGAAGCTGGACCTGTCTGTTGGATCCCGCAGGTGAGGCCGGTGCGATGGCGATTCAACGGCAACTGCGGCTCTGGCGCAGCCAGCCGCAACCCGGCGACTGCCTGGAGCTCCCCCTAGCTGCCGACCGGAGGAGTTGGCTGCAAGTGATTAATGGCAGCATCACGCTGAATGGGCAGGCTATGCAGCGCGGTGATGGGCTTGGTTTCAACAGCGACCAGGTGCAAGCCATCGTGAGCAGCACCAGCGACGCCGATCTCCTGCTGTTTGAGCTGCAATGAGTGCTTGGCAGCGGCAGCTCACCGTCCCCCAGTTCACGGTCATCAGTGGTCTGCTGGTGATCTTGAGCGGCACCCTGCTGCTAGCCACTCCTCTTTGCTCGCGCCCGAGCGTCGATCTCTGGGAGGCCCTGTTCACCGCCACCTCAGCCATCACGGTGACAGGCCTCTCGATCATCGATGTCGGCAGCGAGCTCACTCTCTTGGGACAGATGGTCCTGGCGGCGCTGATCATCACCGGCGGTCTTGGGCTGATGGCCATCAGCACATTTCTGCAGGGATTTGTGCAAGGCCGCTCTGGACTACGCCAGCGCATCGACCAGGGTCGGACTCTCGATGAATTCGGTGTCGGCGGAATCGGCTCGACGTTTCAAGCGATCCTGGCCTCGGCCACCGCACTGATGCTGATCGGCACGCTGCTGCTCTACAGCTTCGGTTTCCGTGATATCAGCAATCGGGGCGAACGGCTCTGGGCAGCAATGTTCCACAGCATCAGCGCCTTCAACAACGCCGGGTTCAGCCTCTGGTCCGACAGTCTGGTGAGCTACCAGGACAACGTCGTGGTCTGCGGCGTTGTTTCAGCGCTGGTGCTAGCTGGAGGTATCGGCTGGCGGGTGCTGCAGGACCTCTGGACCAACCGACGCGGCCCGCAGCACTGGCGAGGCCTCAGCCTTCACAGCCGGATCGTGCTGCGAAGCAGCGCCCTGCTTGTCGTTGCTGGCACGCTGCTGCTGTTGTTCACTGAGCGCCTTGCTCCAAGTGGGGTGATGGGCGGACTGCCCCTGCTACGCAAAGCGGGGCTGAGCATGTTCCAGGTGATCTCAGCGCGCACTGCTGGATTTGTGTCCGTGCCGCTCTCCCAGGAGACGATCTCNCACGCCGGACTGTTTCTGCTGATCCTGTTGATGTTCGTCGGCGCCAGCCCTGGCGGCACAGGTGGGGGCATCAAGACCACGACCTTTGCTGTGTTGCTATGCACAACCCGCTCCACCCTGGAGGATCGCAATGAGGTGGTGATCAACCGCCGGCGCATTCCTGGCAAGCAGGTGCTGCGAGCGGTTGGCATCACGCTGGCCTCGGCCGGTGTGGTGGTACTGATGACCCTGCTGCTGGGGCTGGGACAGACCGGGGTAGGTCTGCTTGGGGAGGAGCGGTTCACCTTCCTCGAAAAGCTGTTCACCTGTGTTTCAGCCTTCGCGTCGGTCGGTTTTGATCTGGGCATCACAGCCAGACTCGATCGCTGGGGGCAGCTTGTGCTCCTGGTGGGGATGTTTGTCGGCCGACTCGGCATCCTGTTGTTGTTGTCCGCCCTCTTCGGTCGGCGCCCCCCGAGCCGGGTGCGCTATCCAAAAGAAGAGATCATTCTCTAAAGCGAGCGCTTCAGCATGGGCCAGTTCCCGCTTCCCTCCTCGATCTGGGCACCGCAGACCAAGCGTCGCGGCCTAGCTGAGGGCTACGCCGTTATTGGCCTAGGCCGCTTCGGGGTGGCGGTGTGTGAGGAGCTAGTGCGCTGGGGCGCTGAAGTGCTTGCTCTTGATGACAACGAACGGGCTATTGACGACCTGCGTCAGCTTGAGCCCTCGATTGAAGCGCGACTGGTGGACTGCACGGATGAAGAGGCCATGCGGGAGGCGGGCGTGCTGCAGGTGGACACAGTGGTGGTCGCGATCGCTGGTTCCATCGAGGCGAGCATCACCGCCACCTTGATTGCCAAGGACGCCCCAGGCAGCCGGGTCAAACAAGTGATCGCTCGAGCCACCAGCGACATCCATATGAAGATGCTGCAGCGGGTCGGAGCTGACCGTGTGGTCTACCCGCTCAAAATGCAGGGCCAGCGACTGGGTGAGGAGCTCGTGCGGCCAAACCTGCTCGAACGTCTTGAGCTGGATGCCGAACACAGCATCGAAGAAATCTTGGTGCCCTCGACATTTGCCGGCCAGTCTCTGCGCCAACTGAATCTGCGCCGCAACCATCACGTCACAGTGCTAGCCGCAGGCCCCCAGCATTCCTTCACCGTGAACCCCCCCGGCTCGCAGGTGTTGCAAGAGGGGGAACGCCTAGTGGTCATGGGCAACAAGGAATCCCTGGCTGCCTTGCCACAGGAGTGAAACTCAGGCGGGGAGGCCCACCAACTGACTAGAGAGTTCCCACATGCGAAGGGCCGTGGCCGGATCGGTCGCCTTATCGGAGAGCTCCTGCTGGAACTCGCGTCCGTCCTTGCGCTGACGGTTACCCCAGCTCCAATGCGCGCCTGAGGCCTTGAACTGGGCGTCGGCAACCACCTGAGCCACACGCTCACCAGCGAGGGGCTGAGAGACATAACCGCCCGTCAGGTTTTTCTGGAACCAGGGGAAGATGCGCTGGAAAGCTGGCAGGCTGTTTCGGAACAGGGGGGTGTCAGCAACGCACCCGGGGTAGAGCGAGCTGAAGCAAATCCCCGTTGAACTGTGGAATCGACGGTGCAGCTCCAGGCTGGTGAT
The DNA here is from genome assembly GCA_002168155.1 of Synechococcus sp. TMED19. Lineage (GTDB taxonomy): Bacteria > Cyanobacteriota > Cyanobacteriia > PCC-6307 > Cyanobiaceae > RCC307. Next base: position 19,029 of record NHBY01000018.1, read on the forward strand.
CATGTTGCAGAGCTTGCTGTCCTTGTAGGCCTTGCCAGGCTTGAAAGGCTTGCCGTTGGCCATGCTGATCGGAGTCAGGAAACCAGCAGCAAAGCCGGAGAGATCGCCAAGATCAGCGGGAGCAGGAATGGGAATCTTGCCTCCCAGCTCCTTGGAATTCGCAGTCACCGTGCCGAGGGTGATCAGGCGCTTGTCCTGATGCGGGGACGCCTGCAGATCCTGCAGTAGAAGTCGGGCAAGCAAAAAATGGCCCAGATGGTTGGTGGCCATCGAAAGCTCATAGCCCTGGGGACTGCGCTCGGGTTCTTTGAGCAGGGGTTTGTAGACCGCGGCATTAATCACCAAGGCACTCAGCGGACGCTGTAGGCCGCGGAAGACTTCAACAAAAACCTTGACCGATTCGAGATCTTCCAGATCCAGCGTCAGGATGATCGCTGCAGCGGAGCGATCCAACTTCAGCTCATTGAGAGCCCTCTGGGCCTTGGCAACATCGCGGCAGGCCATGACCACGGTCCAGCCACGATCAATCAGCGACTTTGTGGTCCAGAGGCCTACCCCGGAGGACGCCCCGGTGACGATGGCCAGCCGATCCGCAGTGGAAGTCGTGGCACTGGTCATGAGGCTGACAGTTCGGGACTAAGGAGAAGAAGAATCTGGCGGCAGCCAGATGATGCGACGCCGGTTGGGGGCAATCCACTGTTCCTCGCGGCGGAACAAGACCTGATGACCGTCGCTGGAGAACAGACGGTCAAGCTCACGCTTCTGGCGGGCAAGACGATCAAGCTGGATCTGCAGAACCGCATGGATCTCACCATGCCGCTCAAGCCGTTGCTGATGGGCTAAGGCGAGCTTGGTGAGCGTGATCAAGGCCAGAAGCAGACCAGCGATCTTTAACCCCAAGCCCAGACCAGCAAAGGCCATCTCCTCACGGGCGATAGCACCTGAAGACGGCAAAACTACGGCCGAGGGACTGGAATCCAGAGGACGTAGATGGGAACCCTCACCGCGCAGTGATGCGCGATTGGCAACCCGGGAACGTGCTGGAGGAGGGGAGACCTGGCGCACCGGAAGCACGACGACATCCGCTTGTAGCGCACGTCACCGCTGCTGCCAAGCGGAATGCGATCAGGCGCGGTACAAGCTGATGCTCAAGCGCAAGGCCAGGACCGCTGCGTGTGCAGCCACCACCAGAGCAATGAAAATCTCGGTTTGGGACATCGATGAGCCAAGGCAACACTGACCATTTTTCTCTGCCCTGTCCCGTCTGGCACTGTGATGTCACAGGTCTTGATGGCAGACGGTCCTTAGCTTGAGGTCTGCTCATCAACGCCTGTGCTGCTCAATGCCTGGCGCCGTCTGGCCGGCGACCGCCGCGACCTCAGGGCCGATCACAACCCGATCAGCAACCTCAAGCAGCAGCTGCTGCTGCTGGGATCCATGGTGGAGGAATCCGCTGTGCTCGCCCGGGCCGTGCTCGCGGTGCCCGATATGGAGGCAGCTCCNCAGATTCGCCGTGGTGATGACCGCATCGACCAGCTCTACCGCCAGCTNGAAGANCGCTGCGCNATNTTGCTCAGCGAGCANCCGCGCAGCTCAGGGGAAGTGCGCGAGGTGCTCAGCTACCTCCACTGCCTTCGGGATCTCGANCGCTTTGGGGACTACTGCAAAGAGCTGGCCNGCCTGGGGGAACAGCTACTCCCCGCCCAGCCAGTCAGCCAGCGCGATGACGTGCTCACCATGTTGGATCGCTGTCGCTCATTGCTGGCCCTTGCTCTGAACTGTGTCAGCGAGGAGGACAGCAGCGCCGGGGAGCGCCTGCAGGATCTTGATGATCTGGTGGATCGTGACTACGAGCGACTGGTGGCGCAGCTGCGCGAATGCGGCGACAACGCGCCCGAGTCGCGGGAACATCAGCTTCTACTTGTGCTGGTTCTGCGCTGCATCGAGCGGATGGCCGACCATGCAGTCAACGTCAGCCAGCGGGTGGCCCGCCGCGAACCATGAGCGAACAGTTGCTGATCAAGGTCAGTGCCGCACAGATCCGTGATCTGGATCTCAGTCCCCTCGCATCACTGACAACCGAAGCCCCAGCTCAACTGCTACGGCTGGATGACTGTCTGGAGCTGCAGTTGGATTGGCCGCGGGCAGCCGAGGACCCGCGTGAGCTCAGTGAGGTGAGCGAATGCCGGCTCTGGAGTCTGCGTGTTGATGCTCACTGCCCCTGGCTGCCACTACTGCTGCAGCGCAGCAGCGGACAGCTGGCACGCCATGTTGCGATGCTGGTCCCGCACAGTTTCAGTCGCAGCGAGGGGATGCGATTTGATCCTGATGCCCTAAGCCTCTGGATGAGCCACAGGCTGTTTGGCCTCGATCACTGGGGCAAACAGCACCAACTGGAGTTGCGCGGGCGCCTCGCGCTGATGGCGGCAGTATTGGGATTCAGCGTGGAACCAGGCTTCTGGCCGGCTACCTGAATCACACCTGATCAGCTCAGCAGCAGCAAGGCCACTGCACGACGGCTGCTGTCGACCGCCAGGGCCAGGGCCAAAAGACGCAGCAGCCACGCGAGTTTGCGGGGGCTGATGGTTTGCAACTGAGAGGCCGCCCAACGTGCTGATATTGAAGCCAGGCTGCCCAGCAGGACTGCAGGCAGAAGCTGACCGCGGCCCTCCACGAGGAACAAGGTGCCAGCACCGATGGAAGCCAAAAACACCGCCACGGTGCTGAGCCGGATCGCGAGATGAATCGGAAGCTTCAGCAGCCCCACCATCACAGGCACCATCACAAGCCCGCCGCCAAGGCCCAGCAGACCACCAAATAAACCTGCCAGAGCCCCGAGCAGCATTAGGGGCCCCAAGCGGACCTGCGGCACCTGGTCCTCCGCCGATTTCCCTTGCTGCCGGGGCCGCACGCTGAAGGCGACTACCGCATACATCAGCCCCTGAAGCCCCAGTAACTCCCAGCCGGAGAGCAAGCGGCCCAGCCCCCCAAAAAGCGGTGCACTGATCAGAGCCGCCAGACCAATCGCCAAGCTTGGCTGCAGGGGCAGGCGCCCCTGGCGGAAGTGCGCCCATGCCCCACCCGCCGTGGTGAGGACGATTGCCAAGGTGCTGGTGGATAGGGCCTGATGGGGCTCAAGACCCAGCGCCAGCAGCAACGGCGAGAAGATCAGCCCCCCGCCGATACCCAGCAGACCAGAGAGCAGACCGGCGAGGATGCCGAGAGGCAGCAGCAGCAACAGCTGGAGCATCCAGGGGATCCGATATCGGCACCAGCTTCGTTGATGGCTGGTCAGCAGTGGGGTTTGCTGCCCAGCCTGCAAGCCGGCGGCGATGAGCAGATGCAGCGTGACCGCTGGATGCTCGATCAACTCGCCATGGCTGCTGGCGATGGGCCTCAGGCCTTGCTGCGTTTCTACCGCTGGAGCGAGCCGACGCTCTCCCTGGGCCATCACCAGAACGCTCCCGACACGGCTGCAGCATCAGGGCTGCCAGTCGTGCGACGCCCCAGCGGCGGCGCTGCAGTCCTGCACGGTGGTGACCTTTGCTACGCGATTGCCCTGGCACAGCCACCGCGAGGAGGGCGACGAACCTACCTGGATCTGAACCGCTGGCTGCAGCACAGTTTTGAAGCTCTTGGCTCAGTACTACGAACTGGGGAGGAACATCAGAGCAGGCAGGAGCGCCATTGCTTTTCCAGTGCCACCGCCGCTGATCTAGTGGACCGCAGCGGACGCAAGCGCATCGGCAGCGCCCAACTTTGGCGGCGAGGGCAGCTGCTGCAGCACGGTTCAATCCAACTGGACCCTGATCCGACGCTGTGGGGTGCGCTGTTTGACGAAGCCCCGCCTCCAGCCCTGGCCCAGGGGAGCGGAGAGTTGCTGGAGCAGGTTCTGCTGCAGCAGGCCGAGAGCTGGTTGTTTGGCCAGTCGCCTGATCAGTTGACCTGGCCGGAACCCTGGCCGCTGGCGGCGCGCACCTCCGGCAACGCTGCCACCGTCTCGGCGATTGGCCCTAACGAAAGGCCTAGGGGATAGGCCCCTTGGCGCCGAGCTTGTTCCAACAACGCCTGGGGCAAGCGCACCGAGAGACGTCCCATCACGGCCTCAGAGAGCTCGGGACGCTCCAGCGTGCCGACGGGCAGGCCGGCTGGATTCATTACCAACAAACGCCCCTGGGGCGCTTCCTCCAAGGCAAGAACCGCCTGCCACAGGGCAGCGGTCTCCTTGATCGACGGCAAATCAGTCAGGGGGCGCTGGTGCTCGGCCACAGTCTCCACATCCCAGCGCTGAACAGGCACCTGCTTAAGGGCGCCATCATCGACGAACCCCTTCCAGCGCCCCCCCTGACAGAGCAACACCCAGTCAGGACGAGGTTCATCACTGGAGAGACGCATCTGGCTGAGTTGTCGCAACGTCGCAGTGGGCTCCAGCACCCGCAGCCGGCGACTGACGGCATCGCGCACCTGCAGATGCTGCAGAGCCCGCTGTAGAGCAAGCAATTGCAGCTGATTGCGAGAAGAGCCAAGGAAGAACCAACCAATCAGGACCAGCCAGAGCCCACCAAACGAGCCGTTTTGCAGAAAGGTGTAAATGCCCAGAACGATGGCCAGCCAGGCCAACACTTGGCCGCTACGGGTGGCAATGCGCACACCTTTTTCGCGGCTGCCGCTCGATTGCCACACCAGCGCTTTAAGGATCTGGCCGCCATCAAGAGGCAACCCAGGCAGCAGATTGAACAGTGCCAGAAAGCCGTTGAGGCTGGCCAGAAAGAACGCGACCTGTCCCAGCTCAGGTTGCCAATGGCTCAAAGGATGAACCGACAGGCCAAGCCCAATGGCAAGCAGGGCACTGACCGCAGGCCCTGCAGCAGCCACTAGCAAGGCCCCAACAGGAGTGGCTGGGTCACGCTCCATCGTGGCCACACCGCCCAGCATGAACAGGGTGATACTGCGGACCTTGACCCCGACACGCTGGGACATCAACGAATGTCCCAGCTCATGAAGCACCACTGAGAGGAACAGCAGCAATGCAGTCAGTAGGCCGAGGGCAAGATTGCCGTCCAGCTGCCGTTGGAACAGCAGGGTGGTCAACAGCAGGACGAATAGCCAGCTGGGATGGATGTACAGCGGAATGCCAGCAAGCTTGAACACTCGCCAACCCTGTCCACTAGGGGCGTTACTCAATTCCTGCCCCCTTGTTCTCGCATCATCCTAGAAACGCTGGCATGGGTGCACATCTGAAAATCTGCGGACTGACCCAGCCCTGCCAGGCGGCTGCCGTCGCAGGGCTGGGGGTCAATGCCATCGGTGTGATTGCCGTAGAACGCTCAGCTCGCTTCTTGCCTGTCGCCCAACGGGCGGCCCTGTGGCAAGCCGTTGCAGCTGCAGATCCAACAGTGCTGCGGGTGCTGGTTCTGGTGAACCCCACCGATGCCCAGCTCAACGAACTGGAGGGCTGCTGCGGGCATCAACTCCTGCAGCTGCATGGGGAGGAGAGTCCTGAGCGCTGCCGGCAACTGCGGCAGGAGCTAGCTCTACCGGTGTGGAAGGCGCTGCGCGTGCGGGGACCTGAGGATCTGGAGCAGGCCAATCGCTACAGGGGCTGTGTGGATGCACTGCTGCTCGATGCCTGGAGTGCAGCACAGCACGGTGGTACCGGCGAACGGCTGCCGTTGCAGTGGCTGCAGCGCTTTTCACCGGATATACCGTGGTGGCTTGCCGGAGGCATCGGTCCGGACAACGCAGCTTCTGTGCTCGAGGCCTTAGCCGTGGCCGGATTGCAACCCACTGGACTGGATGCCTCCAGCTCGGTGGAGTATGCACCTGGAGACAAAGATCTTGCAGCAGTGGCGCGCCTTGTAGCGGCGGTGCGGGGCTGAACTCAGCAGAATCCATACAGAGACCGTCTTTCCATGCCCTTGCCTGCCTCAATGGCTCCTTTGCTGGCCCAGGGGATGTTGTTTGGCTGCCAGCTCATCAGCGGACAGCTGGAATGCGTGCCAGGGATGAACAACCTCACCCCGCAGCAGGAAATCAAGGTGCTCAAACAGCAAACCGATGCCTCAATTCAGCAAGCCGATCGCATTCAGGGACAAATCAATGCCCTGGGCAAGTTAGTCCTGCAAGGCGAGGCAATCGAAGGTCAGTTGATTCAGGCGCAGTGGCTCAATCTGAACGGCGGCTCACTAGAACCAAGTGCCATCCATTGGTATCGCTCCGGCCCTGAAGGCTGGATCCTGATCTCAGAGAGCGAGACCGTGACCTACACCCCACAAGCCAGTGATGTGGGGCTTGAGTTGATGGCGGTGGCCATTGTCATCACTCCAGATGGTCACCGCCGTGTCGCTTCAACGGCCATCGGTCCGGTGCAAACCACCGAATAGGCCGTTCAACCGAGCACTGACTGCTGCTGCTTAACCAGCTCAAAGAACTCGGCCTTGAGGTTGGGGTCGAGTCGGAAGTCACCTCGCACTACAGAGTTGACCATGCTGGTCTGGGGCTCCTTCACTCCGCGCCACTTCATGCAGTAGTGCTGCGCCTTGATGAGGATCGCCAGACCCTGGGGCTCACACAGACGCTCGATTTCATCAGCCAGGATCATCACTGCCTCTTCCTGGATGTGGGGACGGGAAAAGACCCAGTCAGCGACGCGAGCAAATTTGCTGAGGCCGATAACGCGATCGCCGGGCTTGATCCCGATCCAGCAGTTGCCAAGGATCGGCACTAAGTGGTGAGAGCAGGCGGAGCGGACGCTGATGGGACCCACGGTGTAGATCTCATCGAGCTGCTTGACGTTGGGGAAGCTAGCGATCTTGGGCTGACGGTGGTATCGGCCTTTGAATACCTCCTGCAAGTACATCTTGGCGACCCGTTCAGCGGTCTCCTCAGTGTTGTGATCGCGATCAATATCGATCAAAAGAGTGCGTAGCAATTCCCGCACGCGGTCAGCCACTTCTTTTTGAAGCAGATCCAGCTCGCCGTCGAGCAGGTAGTCGGCCACATTGTCGTTAGCCAGGTATGGAGCACCGGCGGTCTCAAGACGCGCCCGAATGACGCTGCTGATGCTGCGGGCAGTGCTTCCACTAGTGGGGATACGGCCCAGGCTGGAGCCGGCCAGCACCGGGGATGTGCTGGCCGCTGATGAGGTTGCGGAGCTGAAGTCGTCGAGTGCAGTCATGAAACTCAGAGCGCGCCTGCAGCGGGCATGAGGGTGAGATCTTCCAGCAAGAGCTGGCGAGGCTGCTGCGCAATATGCAGCAGGGTGTCGGCAACCCGGGCAACGGGGAGCATGGCACAACGATCAAAATCGGCGTGCACCGTTGGGGTGTCGTAGAGAGGCGTGTCCACCGAGCCCAAGGTGAGGGTGGTGGCACGGATGCCATGAGCGCGCTCCTCTTCAGCCAGGCACCGGGTGAACGCCTGAAGCGCTGCCTTGGTGGTGCAGTACACCCCCCAGGTCGGGAAGGCATTGCGGGCAGCATGGCTGCTGATATTGATGATCAAGCCACCACCTCGAGCACGAAGCCCGGGAAGGACGGCCTGACACACCTGAAAAACACTGGTGACATTGAGCTGAAACAGCCATTGCCACTGCTCCAAGCTGACATCGGCCAGCGGCGCCGTAAGGGCGGCACCGGCGTTGTTGATCACCACATCGGGGCAGCCCCCTTGGTCCTGCAGAGCAGCAACGGCTGCGCTGATGGCAGCGGAGTCGCTGAGATCAGCAGTCGTGGTGGACACCATGACGCCCTTGGAGCGGCAGCTAGTGGCGACGGCTTCCAGCTGGTCAGCGTTACGAGCGAGGAGCTGGAGATTCCAGCCGGCATCGGCGAAACGCTGGGCTGTCGCTGCGCCGATGCCACGGGAGGCCCCGGTGATCAAAGCAGTGGAAGACAAATGGTGTTGGCGTTGAATCGAGAGCCAGCGAACCGGCTCCTTAAGAAATACTACAACTTCCGGCAGGATTTCTCGGTTAAGGCAGCGGAACGGGATTCAACTCGCTGGACTCCAGGAACTGACCGATGCGTCGGTACTTGGCGTAACGCTGATCGATCAAATCCCTAGTCGACAGGCCGCAAAGGACACCGAGCTCCTCAGCAAGAGCCGCCTTAAGCGTCTCAGCCGCTTCGAGGGGCGCCCAGTGATTGCCACCGGAAGGTTCTGCCATCACTCGGTCGATGATGCCGAGCTGGCTGAGATCACGGGCCGTGATCTTGAGGGCTTCGGCGGCTGTGGCGGCCTTGGCGGCATCGCGCCAAAGGATCGAAGCGCAGGCTTCGGGACTGGCCACGGTGTACACCGAGTGCTCGAACATCATCAGCCGGTCTGCCACGCCGATGCCCAGCGCTCCGCCAGAGCCACCTTCGCCGATCACGGTGGCCACCACTGGGACCTGCAGGCCGAACATCTCACGCAGATTGACAGCGATGGCCTCCCCCTGACCAAGCTCCTCAGCCTTAAGGCCGGCATAGGCCCCAGGGGTATCAATGAAGCTGACCACCGGCAGAGCGAAGCGAGCAGCGTGCTTCATCAGACGCAGCGCCTTGCGGTAACCGCCGGGCGAAGCCATGCCGAAGTTGCGAGCAACGTTTTCCTTCGTGTCACGGCCCTTCTGGTGGCCAAGGAAGAGCACAGGACGTCCATCTATGCGGCCCAAACCACCCACCAAGGCCATGTCGTCGGAGCCAGCACGATCGCCATGCAGCTCGATCCACTCATCGCTGATGAGTTGGATGTAATCCAGGCAACTAGGGCGCTGGGGATGGCGGGCCACCTGAATCTTCTGGGCTGGCGTTAAGGCCCCAAAGATCTCCTCACGCCGGCGTGTAGCCAAGGTCTCGAGCTGGAGAAGCTGCTGACTCACATCAACTTCTGAATCTCGAGCCAGCTGGCGAATCTGCTCGATCTGCTCCTCCAGATCCACCAGAGGCTTTTCAAAGTCCAGCAGGATGCGGCGGGGAGCCATGGATGATCAGGCGGCGATAGGGGCCGCAGGCGAGGAAGAAGGGCCAAGACCCAGGGCGGAGAACCCATGGCGCAGGGAGGCTGCCCCGATCTGTTCCATGGCTTCAAGGGTGATGTTGTTGCGGCCCCAACTGAAGTTGGTATGCCAGCCCTCGAACTCCAACAACATCGCTTCAGCGAAGCAGGCGAAGAGCTGGCGGCGCGGATCAGCCATATCTGCCACAGCCATCATCTGCCAGCCAATGTCCCGGGCAAATTCAACGATTCCCCCTTTGAGCACGGTGACGTGTTCTGCCATCACCTTGCTGTCGAGGTTCTTGGGGTAACCACCGTCAATCATCAGACAGGGCTTGCGCAAGGCCATCCCGTCCAGACTCAGGGTCTGGGGAAGAGAGGCCACCCAGACCACCACATCGGCTTGCGGCAGCGCATCCTCAAGGCCCAGGATTCGCCCACCGCCAAGTTCCTGCTGAAGAGACTCCAGGCGCTGCTGTTGACGCGCCACGAGCAGCAGCTCACCGACACCAGTGCGATTCGCCATCCAGCGGCAGACCGCACTGCCGATATCTCCGGTCGCTCCCACCACGGCCACCTTGGCGGCTGAAAGGTCAATGCCCAGGCGTGGGGCGTTCTGCTCGACTTGACGACAGATCACCCAGGCCGTGTGGGTATTGCCCGTGGTGAACCTGTCCCACTGCAACAGGGTCGAGCGGATCTGCTGGAACTTGGCCAGGCTGAAATTCTCGAAAATGATCGAAGTAAAACCGCCAAGGGCCGTGATGTTGATGCCCCGCTTCTGAGCCAGCTCCATGGCGTTCTGCACCTTGCGAGTGGCTGTCTTGAAGCGACTCAGCATCTCCGGCACAAAGCAGGAATCGATGTAGGTGCCTTCGATCACCTTGCCGGTATTGCTAGTGACCTCAAAGGTCTCTACCAGCTGCGGCGGTGCACTGCACCAAAGATCAAGCTCGCCGTCGGCCAGGTCCTCATATCCGAGGTCACGGGCCGTGATGCGCGCATCACGAAAGCTGCTGGAGTGACCGATCAGACCAAACATGCCTTAAGCACTACGCCCGGGAGCAATCACCGGGAGCAAAGAGATTCAAAAAGTGTCCCACGACACCGCGCAGGACGGAGCACTCTCAGACCGCTAGTGCAGCTGCACTCATGCGTGCGAGATCGCGGGGACCGAAGCCGATTTCCATCAGTGCTTCCTGGTAAGCGATCAGAAAGTCCTCGATCAGGCTTTCCTTCTCCATCTTCAAAACAGCGGCATCGTCAGCCACCTCCTCGAGCATGCGGCGGATGATGGGCAGGTTCTGGCGATTGGCCTGCTCAATCTCCTCACGGGAGGCCTCGAAATTGGCCTTGAGCCATTCCTGGCCGTAGTTGAGATGGGTGTACTCATCCTTGACCACGCCCTCAGTGATCTTGCGGGCGAAGGGATCAGCAACCGGGATATAGATGTGATACGCGGCGATGGCGAAAGCTTCGATCATCAGCGCCTGAATGACCAGACAGGTGACGACTTTGTTCTGATCAAGAGCCGTACGGAAATTGCCGTGCAGATCGGAGAAGAAGGTCTTGGCAAAGACCATGTCCGGCTCGACGCTGAGGTTGCGGCCACAAGCCTGAAAACCTTTCATGTGCTTCATCTCCATCCGAGCCAGACCAGCCAGCTCATCGGCCTGCTCGGGGATCAGCGTGCCCAGGGAGATGTAGTTGTCATGGGCCTCCTGCTCCCCCTCGATGACGATGGCGTTAATGCGGCTGTAGGCGGACTTGTAGGCCTCCGTAGTGAAATCCGGCAGTTCAACCTCGAGGGCGGGAGTGCCGTCGACGCAGGAATCCAGAACGGAGGAGGCCATTTCAGCTGCGCAGCGAGTTATTGACGCTGCACTGTACCGATGCCAGCCGAATCATGTGGCCAGTTCGATTCCACCAAGGTCTGGAAGAGCTCACACCAGCCCTTCACCAGCCCTTCCAAAAGCACCTCTCCCTCTTCGGCCGAGGCACCGGCAGGATCACCCACCACCCCGTTTTGACTGATGGTGCGCGTGCGCCAGGCGCTGGGGACACTGCCCTCCAGTGAGAGGCCAGCGGGGGGCTGTGGCAGCGGTTCTGGCGCGGGCAGCGCTCCGACCAGCTCGGGATGAAGGGCCAGCATCAGACTGGTCTCCAACCGGCCAGCATGAAGGCCCTGGCTTCGCTCAGGTTCCGGGATCTGCTCAATCACCCCAGGTGGACCGCTCCAGAGAAACCAGGGCAACACGGCCAAAGCCGGCCAGCGCTGCTGCAGCTGCCGTGCTGCCACCTGCATCAAAGCGATCTGACCGCCATGAGCATTAAAAAGTACTAATCGACGCACGCCCGCCTCTGAAAGCCCTGCCCCGACTGCTTCGAGCTGGGCCAACAGCGTCTCCGCCGAGAGAGTGACCGTGCCTGGAAAGCCCAGATGCTCCGGCGAGAAGCCGTAGCTCAGAGCTGGGAGTCGGGCGAGTGGCAACTCAGGTGGCACGCGCTGGAGAACGCGATCAAGAACCGCTTCAGCGAACAGATGGTCCGTGCCCAGGGGAAGGTGTGGTCCGTGCTGCTCCACCGCACCCACCGGCAGCACAGCTGTAGCCCCGGGCCGGCCGGCCCAGCGCTCGAGCGCTGGCCAGGACAGATGATCAAGTCGCCTTGGGAACACAGCTCAACCATGTGAATGCTGCCTACAGTGTGAAATCGCATGAATCAGGTCATGAGCGGCCCCGGCAGCGACAGCCCCAACAAGCCCTTTTCACCGGGGTCCCTGCAGAAGCCCCTCGCCATCCTGGCGATCAACAAAAAGGAAGAAGAGGAGCGCCGGCAGCGCGCAGCAGAAGAGCGCAGGCAGAGCGAGGAGGCCTCCAAGCCGCAAACCCAGGCACGTCTGGACGGGCCCACGCAAGCTGCCCGTCCCAATGCAGGCGATCTAGAGGTTGCCGACCCGATGGCCGGCATGACGATGGCTGATCTGCTCGGACCAGCTGATCAGAAGCGCCGCCGTCAAGATCCGCCTCAGCAGCAGGTCCCAGAGCAGGCGAAAAATCGCCAAGTCGATGACTTTGATTTCGACGAAGAAGCCTTCCTGGCAGCCCTTGATGAGAACGAGCCGATCGGAACCACCGGTGATGTGGTCACCGGCAAGGTCATTGAGCATGAAAGCGATGGGATCTATGTAGACATCGGCGGAAAAGCTCCTGGTTTCATGCCCAAGAGCGAATGTGGACTTGGCGTGATTACCGACCTCAAGAACCGCTTCCCCAAAGGGATAGAGGTTCAGGTGCTGGTCACCCGTGAACAGAACGCCGATGGCATGGTGACCATCAGTTGTCGCGCTCTTGCCCTGCGTCAGGCATGGGAAAAAGTTCGACAGCTTGAGAAAGACGGAAAGGTAGTGCAGGTCAAGATCAGCGGTTTCAACCGGGGTGGCTGTACCTGTGATCTCGAAGGTCTACGAGGTTTCATCCCGCGTTCCCAACTCAACGAGGGTGAGAACCATGAAGCCCTGGTGGGTAAGACCCTCGGGGCAGCCTTCTTAGAGGTCAACCCAGACACTCGAAAGCTCGTTCTCTCCGAGAAGAAGGCAGCCCTGGCCGCCCGTTTCTCTGAACTTGAGGTAGGCCAACTCGTCAGCGGCCATGTCGCCAGCATCAAGCCCTACGGCTTCTTTGTTGATCTCGGCGGCGTCAGCGGCCTGCTGCATCAGAGCTGCGTCACCGGCGGCACCATGCGCGACCTCCGCGAGGCCTTCCAGCAGGGTGACGAGGTGAAGGCGCTGGTCACTGAACTTGACCCTGGACGCGGACGCATTGGGCTCAACACCGCATTGCTCGAGAATCAGCCCGGTGAGCTGCTGGTAAGCAAGGACGCCCTGATGGCTGAGGCCCAGGATCGGGCCAACCGTGCCCGCAACATGATGCGCATCGAGGAACAGAACGCCGGATGAGCGTCCCTACCGACGTCTGGGAGTTGGACTATTACTCCCGCCCCCTGCTTGATGAGGACGGCAAGAAACGCTGGGAGCTTCTCATCAGCAATGGTGACGGGAGCTTCCGCTGGCAACGATTCTGCGGTGCCAGCAGCGTCAACTCTCTCTGGCTGAAACAGGCACTCAGCGATGCCCTTGAGCAGGCCAGCGAAGAGGGAGCCGATGCGCCTCGGCGACTGCGCTGCTGGCGAAATTCGATGCGCACCATGGTGCAAAGGGCCGCCGAGCAGTTGGGGATCGAGATGGTGCCCAGCCGGCGCTGCTACGCCCTGATCGAGTGGTTGCTGCAGCGTGAGGCCCAGGTCTATCCGGAAATGGAAGGCCACATGAGCGGCCCACTCGCACCACCGCCAAGTGCGCTTCAACCTGTGGCGCTGCCGCTGCCGGAAGCCGTGCGCGGCGATAGCTGGGGCTGGGCCAGCTTGCCGGCTGCCAGCCTGGCCGAGGCAGCCGACTGGCCCATTGATTTCCGCGGGCTGGTCCCTCTGCCCTCCTGCGATGGAGAGGCAATGGTGCCCGGACTACGTCTGTTCAGCAGCAGCCGTGCCCTAGCCCTCGCCGGCTGGCTCAGCGGGCTCGAGCCGGTTCGACTTGAGGTGAGCGGACGTCAGCTGGTTCTGGAGGCCGGCATGGAGGATCGCTGGCTGGTAAGCGATCTCAAAGAAGATGAGGCCAGCTCCGCCGCCGAGGCCCTCGCGGCAGCTCGGCAGCAGGCTGGTGGGCTGCAGTTCCTGGCCGTACAGCGCAACGCTGAAGCCAACGACTTTGCTGGTTTCTGGCTGCTGCGCGACCTCCCCGATGTCTGAAAAGCCGGCACCGTTTGCTCGGCCTGATAAGGGCTTCAACGATCTGCAGGGATGGACCTGGATCGGCACCTACGGCGGCTATTACCTGCAGTGCGATGCGCTGCAGAGCTTTGAACACGGCTTCTTCACACGCCAATGGCAGGGCCGCGAGCCCGAGGAACTGGTGGGTTATGTCAGTGCCGGTGTGAGTGTGCACCGTCTCAAGCAGGTACATAGCGGCACCGTTATCGAAGCCAGTCAGGCGACGTCGGAGCCCTGGCCAGAAGCGGACGGCCTAGTAAGTGATCAGCCAGGCCAAAGCCTCTGGGTCGCCGGGGCCGACTGCACACCTGCCCTGCTCGCCGATCCGCACAGCGGCCGCGTGGCGGCATGCCATGCCGGCTGGCGCGGCGTAGCAGCGGGCATCCTGGAGGAGGCCATCGAGCATCTGGAGCGCAAAGGCAGTCGACGCGAGCATCTACAGGTAGCCCTGGGACCTGCCGTGAGTGGCACGAATTACCAGGTCAAGCGCAGCGTCAGCGAACAGCTCGGCTCCATTGAGAGGCTCCAGGCTGCAGGAGCCGTACTCCATGACCCGCAGCCGGGACGAGACCGGCTCGACATCCGCATCGCTGCGGCTCAGCAGCTGAGCCAACTGGGTCTGAAGGAGTGGCAGATCCATCGATGCCCCCTGTGCACCGTGACCGAAGCAGAGCTGTTCCACTCCTGGCGCCGCGATCAGGTCAAGGCGGTGCAGTGGAGCAGCATCGTCAGCCAAGCCGACTAAACGCCACTGTCAGGTTGTTGGACGGCATCGACCAGCGACCATCCCCTTGAAGACCAAAGCGTGCCGCCAGCGCGGTGACCTCCTCAAGCCGGCGTAACCCCCACCGGGCATCGCGGCTGNGCAGGCTGGCATCAAAGGCCTCATTACTGGGGCTGGTGGGGACAGCATCTTCAATAAAGGGGCCGTAGAGCACCAATCGTCCACCTGGCAAGAGCTGGGCACTGGCCTCAGCCATCAATCCCTCGCAGGCCTGCCAGGGAGCGATGTGAATCATGTTGATGCAGAGCATCAGCGCAGGGTTCAGAGATGGCCAGGGACGGCAGGTGGCATCAAGAGCCAGCGGCGGTTCCATGGCCATCAAATTGAGATGCTCACCCCATGCCACCAAGCTGGCGCGGTGCTCTTCGAGGGGATCACTGCCCTGCCAGCGCAGCTNNGGATGGCTAGCCGCAAAATGCTGCTGGAAATGGCAAAGGTGTTCTCCGCTGCCACTGGCGATCTCCAGGACCAGGCCGGAGTTCGGCAGCAGCGGCTGCAGCACCGCCGCCAGATGATCACGATTGCGTTGGGTGGCAGGAAACCAGAGCCGCGCATCCATGCCAGCCTTGCCNTAGAGNACGTTCCCCACGATGGCCCAGGGTTTCTGGTCGCTGAAACCGTGGTGGTGTCAGCCATGGTCAATATTGCTGAGCGGCANCACAGCCATTGCGGGCAGCTGGATGCTGCTCGGGCGATGGTGGGTCACAGCNCCAGTCGCGTTGCTGGTNCTGGCCTGGTGGGGGTTGTTNCTGGTAGTGGTGCCTTACACAACCCCNTTAGAGGGATCAGAAACGCNGGGAGCTGATCACCAGCAACAACAGGACTGANGCAAAACCGGCAACAACGGGAAGACTGCTCATGGCTCCTGCGGCGGTTGGTTTTTGAACCTACCCGGAGCAAAAGATCCGGTCATGAGTGGTTCTCCCCAATTCGCAATGCTGTGGCCACAGTGNGGTCAGGCATCGAGGGCCATGGCATACGACCTGCTGGAGATCAGC
This sequence comes from Synechococcus sp. TMED19, assembly GCA_002168155.1. Taxonomy (GTDB): domain Bacteria; phylum Cyanobacteriota; class Cyanobacteriia; order PCC-6307; family Cyanobiaceae; genus RCC307. Next base: position 34,617 of record NHBY01000018.1, read on the forward strand.
ACCTCAACTCAGTTTGAGGTTGCCCTGATCAGCCTCGAAGCTGCACTCGAGCGCAGCTTGCTGCAGAGCGGCCTTAGTCGCGAGGACTATCTGCGGCGTCTTGTCGTGGATCTGCAGCATCCGANGTTGCAGCCTTTGCTNTGGNTGCTGCCGCGCCGCTGGCGGCTGGCACCAGCCCAGCTACCAGCTCAGCTCCATGGCCTAGCTCAACTGCTGGAACAGGGACTGCTAACCCCAGCGCTCCTGGCGGTACTTGGCGATGAGCTGGCCGGAATGCTGCCTGCTTCCGGCAGTGNACCGACTGCCCTGAAGCGTTGGCGCGGCGATGAGGGTGGGCCGATCCCGCCCTGGCNNGATGTGCTGCAGCTGGCGCAGCAGCAGGGCACGCCCGATCCAATCGCCCCCCCAAAGCNGGNGAGCCAGTTGGGCCAGGGACTGGTGTGGCAAAACGTNGGNCTGCGCCACAGCCAGAACACCAACCAACGGCAGGCCAATGGCGCCTTAGCCAAAGCTCTGAACCAGGCGGCAAGCGAGCTCAGAGCCAGCTCAGCGGCTGGGGCGGGCAGCCGAGCCTGGCTCGCTGAACTTCTCGAGAAGGGCTGGCANGCCAGAGCCCGCTGCCGCGCCAGTGTTGCAAGCTTCGGTTTGGGAGCCAGCCTGCGCGAGGACGATGGCAGCTGGAGCCAAGTNCCGATCGGCCTGCCCCTGCGCACCGGACTGATTGATCGCGATGGCCATGAGATCCACGCCGTGCTGCCCCACAGCAGCATCGAGCTGGAGCTACAGGGGGAGAACGCCTACTTGCTGTTGCAGTTTTATCAAGGCACTGAGGGCCTCTGCGGCTGGGAAGCGATGAATGATCTGCATCGCCCCTGGCAAAACGATCGCAGCAATGGAACCGTTCGCTACCAAGGGGAGCCATGGCANGGAGAAGCGCTACTGGAGCTGATGGANCTCACCGATGTGATGGGTTGGGTGCACAACACGGTCGCCGATGAGCAGCATCTGCGCTTGGGGGGCTACGGCACCTTGGGCTACTGCATTGACACCACAGCCCTGATTCAGCAAGCCAGCTGGGGCCATTGCGANCTATTTCCCGTAGTCATCAGTGGCCTGTGGCGCGAGCGGCTGGGTCGCTGCGCCATAGCGCTGCGCTCGCATCTGCCATCAAGCCATGGCCCAGCCATTGATCGTTACCTGCTCGCGCTGAAAGACCTTCCCCTGGATCTTTCGCTTCAGGGAGNCACAGCCCAGGCCGCCTGGGGGCGCCTTAAAGCAACTCAACCGAACTCAAGTCCCCTGTTNCTGGTCGAGAACCTGCAGGATGCGCCCGACGACCTCGCTGCGGTATCGATCTGAAAAAGGACCGCTTGCGCCGTTGTGGGTCATGCCCTTGACCATGGAGCGATGCACCAAACCACAACGGCGCGCGCGGTTCCACTTCGTGAAGGGCAAGATGCCAAGACGCCCCGGGTAAGCAATCTGGCCGAGNGCGGCAACTGGATCCACGGTGCCAAGGATCATCGTGANCCTTTTGAGATCAAGCAACCACTGATTGCCGCTGAATACCCCGCAGAAGGTAATGATCTGCACCGGCACACCACAGATGCGGCGTAGATAGTCGGCCACACCCATGGCCATCTCCCCACCACCGCTATAGCCCAGAAGCACCAGTTCAGAACCATGGGCCGGATCAAAGCCCTCCTCCACTAAGCGAAGCGTNATCTTCAAAGCAAGCTCATAGTTGAGGATCGGTCCATAACGGCGATCCGAGGAAATCCCCACCTTGATGACATTATTGGCCTGCACCAGCACGCTGGCCAACAGGCAGATCACGGCACTGGGGTGATGCTCCTGCAAGGCAAAAAGACGACGCCAAAACCAAGCAGTGCCATGGTCTTCAGCTAGATCGACCTGAAACACGGTGTAGGTCTCAAGGCCTCGCACAAGATGGTGATCATGCTGCAGGCGGGCTTGAAGTTCTTCGAGGAACGCGCTGACCCGGGGCGGGTGATCGCGCTCGAGCTGGTGAATGCCATCGAGATAGACAACAAAACGGCGTACCTTTCGCCTCGCCTCAGTCCTGCCGCTGGCCAACACCTCGGACGGTTGGGGGATTCCATCAAGCCATCCCTCCCAGAAAGCAAATTGATTTACAAGCGAATAGATCCCTGCAATCGGAATGATCAGCAGCAGCGCTAGCAAAAGATCACGACCCAAGAGCATCAGAGCTCCAACACCTTGATCCAGTGGTTGCAGCCAAGAGCGAGGAAGGGTGAGCAGGGCTGTGCCAAAGACGACCAGCACAACGGTCAAGATCAGCCCGCGGAAGTTGCGCCGGTTCTGCTTAGCCAGATCCCGGACATGGTCAAACGCTGCCATGGTTCAGTCCTGCAGCGCTGAGGCCAGACGCAGATAGCTGCGGCGCCAACTTTGGCGAAACACCAGCCCCACCATCACCAAGGTGAGGATGTAACCCGGAGCGGTGATTAGCAGCACCTGCTCGTAGGGCAGACCAAAGCGCAGATGCACCAGGGTGACGACGTTGAGATGAACCAGGAACCAGATCACGATGGCAATCAAATCGCTGATGTAAGGAGCTGCCACCAACACATAGAAAAGTCCCGGTGCTAGAGCACCACCGATTGCATTAAAGAAAACGTGGGGCTCAAGCACCTGACCAGCCAGTAGCGCAATCATCAACAGATTGAGAAAGCTACCGATCAGAAGGGCTGCACCAAGGACTAAGGAATCAAGAATTACATGCACCAAGATCTGACGAGGCCGCAGCCGGTTCGCCATTAGCGAGAACACATGGGCCAGGGAGAAGGAGAAGCCCACGGCAATAGTGAGCCCCAGGCCCCTGTGGGCCTGGGGAATTGCCAAAACAGAACTCTCGACAAGATGCTCCAGATGCTGCTCAAACATTCTTGAGTCGAGGACGGTTGATAATCCAAAGGATCATGATCGAAAGCACGGCTGAGTAGAAGCACCAGACTGAATTGAAGGCCAGGCTATGAGTGAACCAGGTCAGGAAAATTGAGATCAAGATCATCACACCAAACAGGCGCACAGCCTTATCACGCAAAGCCACCAAAGGAAGCACGATGAAGCCCCAATACACAAGCTGACCAACCGGCTCAGTATTAATAAAATTGTGCCAGACTGTATTTACGTTATAGGATATATTTCCAGCCGTGATCGCTGGCTGGACCAAATCTGGCTGAAATAAAACAGGGATATAGAAACCAATCCCCAATAGTGAAGCCACCAGCCAGACCCATTTCAAACGATTCTGCATCGCTTCAGTTTCGGTGGCCTGACTGATGCGGTAAGCGCAAAAAGGAATCCAGACCATCCAGAAGCAGTAGGCAAAGAACAGAAAACCTCGTGCCGTGATCGTGCCTAGAGGCTCAAGACCGCCGTTGTTAATGGCAGTCCACTGCAAACCTTCAACAAACTGCTGTGTACCAAAGAAAGCCGGAGTCATCGCCAGCGGCACATAGGCCTTCTGATCCGTGCTGCGGGCGACGTGAGTGCCGTACAGACCGATTGGGACCAGCACAGCAGCCGCCGTGAAGCTGGCGGAAGCGGAAAAGCACATGGGAATGGAATGTTCCGCCTCAAACTAGTAACAACAACTACAGCGAGCCATCGAGTGCGGTTTTCTTAAGCCCCGCGCTGGGCGCACTCCAGCAGATGAGCTGTGACCGGCTCCAGCGAGCGCGTCGATTGAATCAGCTGACGATGATTCCAAACCGGCAGCGTTTGCCTTGGACCGACAGGAAGTACGCCCGTCCAGGCCGGGATCACCATCAAATCCAGCGGGCAATAGAAGCTCATGCAGTCAATGCCGCCCAGGGGGGAGACGTCACGATTAAGTCGCCGCAACAGTTCACTACCGATCTTCATATCCGCCACACCTGGTAGCAGGACACGCGGCCAAGGTTGCGCCAAAAGAGTTCCATTTTGCGGGCTGCCCAGTGAAATGAAGCAACGAGTGCGGCTCTGTCCCCCCAGCAACTGAATCCAGGTGCGTGCAATGATGGCGCCCATTGAAAAACCCAGCAGATCAATGGATTGGTCTGGGCCAAAGCGAACCCCGATGGCCTCATCCAGGTCCTGAGCCAGGGTCAATAGAGGTGTACAGCCCAAGCGATGGGGCAGGTGTGGCGCCAGGATCTCGCCGGGATACGGGTCAAGGTGCTGCCGCAACCGGCGAAAGACATGGGGTGTATCCCACAACCCATGCACCAGCACCAGAGGACGCGCGCTAGGCCTAACCACAGCAGCAAGGGGACTGCAGACCTCTAGTTTCGGCCAGTCAACAGCTCGGTGAGCGAACCATGGCAGAGAGTCCTTATTTGGTGTGCATGGCTTTGATCGAGCAGAACGGACAACGCCGCCTGCCTATTGGTGGCGGCAGCCTGGCTGAACCGATCGCCGACGGTGCCGACCCGGGAGATTCCGGCCGGGCGATGGCCTTGGACCTGCTGCTGCGGCTGTGGCAGCAGAGTGATGACGGTGCCATCCAGCGCCGGGATGGACTGCAGAGCCTGCTGCTGCTCGAGCTGCCGATGGACTGCTTCATTGAGGCACTGCCCAAGCTCAAATCCCAGTGGATCAAGAGCGGCGACACAACCTCATTAGTGCAAGGGCTGCGTCAGCTGGCCGGCAGGGGCTGGGTGCTGGAGACGGCAAAGTATTCCCAGCCCACCTTCTCAAACTGGTGATGGTTCTGCTGCGTGGATTAATAGCCTTGGCGTTACTGCTGGGAATCTGGGCCCAGCCCGCCTTTGCCGAAACTGACGGGGCCAATTTATTTGAGGCCCATTGCGCAGGCTGCCATCTCAATGGCGGCAACATCATTCGCCGCGGGAAGACGCTCAAGCTCAAGGCACTAGAGCGATATGGCATTCATGGCCCAGTGGACATCGCAATGATCGCCACCGAAGGTCGCGGCCAGATGAGCGGCTATGGCGAAGTGCTTGGAGCCGATGGCGCAGAAGCCGTTGCCGAATGGATCTGGCAGCAAGTGCAAAGCGACTGGAAAAGCGATGCCTCTTGAGAGCATTCAGCTCAACACAAACCATAAGGATCAATCCCAGCCCACAGAGCGCAATAAAGTAATGACAAAAGCCTGCGACTCCTTATCCTTCGTGCGCGCGTCAACAACACTTCCGTGACCAGCAAGAATATTTTCAAAGCAACATCTTTGATTTGCGGGGCTGCGCTTTATAGCTTTAGTTCAACACCAGCAGCCAAAGCCATTGAAATTGACCCATACCCTGGGGATGGCAAGTGCTATTTCATCGAGAATAACCAAGAGCTTGATTACAATCGAGGAGCCTACAGCCAAGCACTGCTTGAAGAAAACCCATGGTATGGAGATCAAGCAACCACTGAAATAGCTGCAACCAAGTTCTGGGAAGCAACAGGAGGTCAAACCTGGAGATTTGCATGGCAAGCAACCAGTGGAAACAACAACAACGGCCAAACAGACGCCCTGAATACTTGGTATTACGCCAGAAATAAAGTTCGCACACAGTATTACACGGCCGATCAGAAATACTGGAATTTTGCAGAGGGCTTCGAATACGCCTGCGTCGGCGAAACCCCTGGCGAAGGCGCATTTGACAACCTGCAAATACCTGGCCTCATCAACAAACTAAGGGGCGCAGACCGCAGAAAGATCGGAAAGCTCCTAAGCGCACTCCTTTTCCCGCGCAACGTTGTTGCTGCAGGCGGTCTTGCTACTCAGGCTTACGTCAACGACCTGGCTGACACCATTCTTGAACGCTTACCCACGCGTCAATTCCAGAGACTGCAGGTAGAAGAAGACATCACCGAAGGTGAAATCAAAGAAACCCTCACTGAGCCCGTCCGCGGGATGTGGAAAACATCGAGCTCTGACGAGGTCGACGTTGAAATCGCCACCATCGAAATTGATGGCACCGTCTATACCGACAACCCCAATCTCACCTCTGTTTATGCTGAAAGCCTTGGCACCCGCGCCTGGGTGCGTGGCTTCGGTGGTTCCATGAGCCCCTATCAAACCGGTGGCGCTTACGGCAAAAGGGGATTGGTCTATTACCCCGATGTCTACAACAACTTCTATTCCACCCATGGTGGTCTTGTTGTTGGTGTGGATACTTCGATCTCTGAGAACGTTCAACTCGGCATCTTTGGCAACTACGGCAACATCAACCTGCAGCAGTTCGCCACCAGCGATACCGGTGGTGGCTCCTGGACACCCAATGGCTATGGCGGCGGCGTCATGGCGAGCTATTGGGACAACAACTTCTACGNGCAAGGNGCCTTCGGCATCACAGCTTTCTCTGGTGACAACAAGCGCCAAGTCAAAGTCNCTGGAGTCCTTGATGAGACCTATACCGCTACCAAAGACACCACCTCCTACATGGGCACCGTCCGCGTCGGTGCTCCCTTTACCTGGGGCAGCTTGATCCTTGAACCTCAAGCCACGGCCGTCTGGAACGGCAATGAAGATTCGTCGTACACCGAATCAGGCCGGTACAAAGCCTTTGCTCTCAAGCTGAACTCTTATTCCGATAATTTCATTCGCACCGCCCTTGGNGCCAAGCTCTCTTGGCCCATCAAGCAAGGTGANCGCAAGCTACTGGTTCCCAACATCAAAGTCGCTTGGCTTGCTGATTGGGACACCAACAATNGTGCNGTGAAGTTCAAACGCGCTTACAGCAAGGCCAATGTGATCGGGAGAATTCCTTCCAATCAAGAAACTCAAAATGGCTTGCTCGTAGAAGGTGGTTTTGACTACGCCATCGCCAAAGGGCCCACAACAGCTTGGAAGTTCTATGCAAAAGGTGGTGCCAAGCTCTGGGTCAACAAAGCTGCTGACTGGCGCACCTCCGGAGGCATCAGCTTCCAGTTCTAATTAAAAGGCCTGGATCCAAGGGTAAATCTCGACTGACGTCCAGATGCCGTTAAGCCAGTAGATGTCTCCTTTGACGAGGGTTTCCACTTGCTCAAGGCTCTCGGCCTCGTAGATCGCAAACACGTGGGTGCTGCCTTCGGTGGGACCAAGCGTGATCAGCACACCTTCATCCTTCTGTAGCTGCAGGCCGGCCAGATGCTTCTCCCGGTAAGGAGTGCGCCTTTCCAAGGCGTTATCGCAGTAGGTGCCCCAGAGGACAAAACGCATGGCCTGTTCAGTAGGTCTGCGGAGCCTACGGCTCAGCTATCGAGGGCGCTGCGCAGCTCGGCGCAGAAGGCCCCGGCGGTAACCACAGCATCGCCGCCCTCCGCTTTGGCCTGGGCCATGCGCTTGACCAGGGCACTGCCGACAATNGCGCCATCAGCGCCCCAATTACGCACCTCAATCGCTTGCNTCGGTCCGGAGATGCCAAAGCCCACCGCGACCGGGGTGGGTCCCAGTCCCTTGAGCTGGCCCACCAGACCCGCCACCCGTGATTCCATCTGGACACGCTCACCGGTCACCCCAGTGACGCTGACCAAATAAGTGAAGCCGCGGCTGGCCGCAGCGATNCGGGCCATGCGCTCAGCTGGGGTNGTGGGTGCCACCAACAGCACCAGATCCAANCCNGCAGNNGCAGCNATGGGGGANAGTTTCTCGGCCTCCTCCAGGGGCAGATCAGGCACCACCAGACCCGCTGCACCGGCTTCAGCAGCCTGAGCGCAGAACGCCTCCATGCCCACATTGAGCAACGGGTTGCTGTAAGTGAAGAGCACCACTGGCATGGTGAGTTGTCCTTGCAGTGCCCTGAGCATCTCCAGCACAGCGCCAGGGGTTGTACCAGCTGCAAGGGCACGGCTCGCGGCAGCCTGGATCACCGGACCATCAGCCAGCGGATCGCTATAGGGGATCCCCAGTTCCACCAGATCAGCACCGTTGGCCTGCAGGGCCAGCAGGGCCGCCGAGGTGGTGGCCAGGTCCGGATCACCGGCAGTGAGAAACGGCATCAACGCGCAGCGGCCCTGCTGCTTAAGGCCGGCAAAGCAGCGGGAGATCGCACTGGAGCCAGGGGCCACGGTCATCGGAGCAGGCGCAGGTTGCTGCGGCGCAGCCTATGGCTCCAGCTGGCCGACTTCTTTAAGTAGCGCTTCCTGCTCCTCGGGGCTAAGGCTGTTGAACTTCTCTCTCATCGCCTCGGTCTCGATAGCGTCGTAGGCGCTGCGATAGCGGCGGCGCTGCTCCATGAAGGTCATCTTTCCTGTCAGCACACGAGTGAGGTAGGTGGCTGTCCAGCCCAGCACCACCACCAGCAGCACAACAGAAGCAGCAATGCCGGCATCGAAGTCCTCAAATCCTGCTGCTGCAAACCCCCAGTAGCCCACAGCTCCCAGCAGGAACACAGCCAGGGTGAGAAGCAGTGCCTTGGCCCTTGTCATCCGATCAAACCTCGCCCTGCCCCGCCATACGCAGGTTGATGAAAGGGGCAAAAAGGATCATGCCGGGGAAGAACAGAAACACCAGCCCGTAGATGGCGGTGCGCTCGAACTTGCCCATCTGGTGCCACCGACGGTTCATCCAGAGGATCAGCGCCAGGGGCATCACCAGCAGGTAGGCCCCGCCAATGGCGCCATAGGCCAGCAGTACAGGCAGGGCCGGGCCNGTGAAAAACGTCAGAAGGGAGTCCAGCAAGAGCGCGTGAGCGAAGGTTCAGTGCCCGTGGCGGGATTCGAACCCGCACTGGAGCGATTTTAAGTCGCCTATCTCTGCCAATTGGATTACACGGGCAGGCACAGAGCCATCATCGTCCAAGTGCGTCACGAGCTCCCATGGCAGAAGAGCAACTGCAGCGCTTCCTTGACAAGATAAAACAGCTCAATGACTTGGTGGCACTGGTCGATGCCGATCCGGCGCTGAGGCAGCGGCTGGCTTCCTGCGACACCCATCAAGAGGTAGTTGATCTGGCAAAAGGGCTAGGGCTGGAGATCAGCCGACGCTGGGGCGAAAGCGAACCGCCCAAACCCGGCGACTCAGCCAACCTGCTTGCGAGTGAGCCACCACTGCCGGGACAAGAACGCGTTGATGTTCTGTTGCAGCAAGGCCCCATACGGCTGGAGCGGATCCACTCCTGCGCTGCCGCGACCGCCCCGGGCCAGTGGTACGAGCAGCACCAGGGGGAATGGGTGGCTCTGCTACAGGGCAGCGCCCAGCTTCGCTTTGCCGATGAGACCGAGCCCCGCCAGTTGCATCCCGGCGATTGGCTCTGGATCGAACCGNGCCGCCGCCACCGGGTAGAAGCCACCGATGGCGGGCGCGGCTGCCTCTGGCTTGCCCTGTTTCTCAATGCCGACAACAGCCCCAAAGCCCCGTAAGTTGTCGCCCAGCTGAGCCCCGCGTTGCCATGGCCCGCCTTGCCGTGCTGCTGATACTGGTGATGACTGCAGGGGCGCAGGCCCAACCCGCGCGGCAGACCATGAAGGATGCCGCCAATGCCTTCAAGGTCTGTCGCCAGATTGCCAAAAACGATCGCGACGAGAAAGTCGGCCGGCAAGCGGCGCAGGCCTGGCTTGACTCAGCCCCAACAGCGGCTGAGGAGGCCCTGCCCCGAGATGAGCTGCTGCAGGCCATGGTGCGTGCTTACAGCCAGGAGATGCGCAAAGAGGGGCAATGGATCGCCATGGGATGCAGCCAGGGGGTACTGGAGAGAGAAATGCCACGCAACTGGAGCAGCTTCCACCAGGGGGTTCGCANTGTTCTGCAGCAGCAGGGAATGGGTCCATTACTGGAGCCGGGCAAGCCGTAAGCCAGCATCAAGAAAAGCTGAAGACGCACTTTTGCTGCGTCCACCTCAGCACCGTGAGTCAGGACCTCGAACCCGAACAGCGCTGCAATGGCCTCGAACTGATTGCAGGAGCGACTGGAACACAGGAGACAGGATCTGGAATCGCCTCAGCGGGAACTAGAGCGCATCCGCGATCTGCTGCGCTGCACCAACCAATAGGCGGCGCTGAGGCTGACGCAACTCACCCCCAGAGCGAGCACCAACAGCGGTTTATCGGATGCAGCAGTGGCCTCCGGCATCACGATGATCTTGCGGGCCAGCGCTGTAATCGCGGTGGCCAGGACTAATTCCACCTGGATCTGGTGATCCTTGAGGTAAGCGGTGATGTTCTCCAGCACCTCGATGGCAATCAGCAACTCGAGCACCTGGCCCAGGACGGTCTCTAATTCATCGACCAGGAATGGGAACTCTGCCGGCGACATCTCGTAGCCGATGACGATCAGCAACTGGACTGTGGCTGCAACGATGACGAGCACCATCGCCGCGGCCAGCACCTTGGCCAGTACCCGCTGAAAACGCAGCAGCCCCTGCTGGAAGAGGCCATCGTCATCGAGCAAACGCCGCAGAGGTGCCACTGGCTGAGGGGATCAGTTGGAAAACGGTTCGAACTGTGGCTTGGCCTTGGTATCGGTAGCAGGGTTCACAAGCTTGGTATTGCAGGTGATCGAACCATCGGCTGCGGTCACACAATTGTCTTCCTTAACTTCCGTGGCCTCACCAACATTGGAGCCTGGCCCGAGCATGTAGCTGCCCGACTGGGCCAAGGCTGGTGCCTGCATCAGTGCCGCAAATGCCAGGGCCAGGGTGAGCAATCGCGACATCCCGCAGTTGAAATCTCCGATCACTCTGCCCCAAATGACCATTAAGCGGCGTCGTTCTGGATTGATTTCAACAACAGATCCAGCTGAGACATGTCATCGACCAAAGAAGACGAGTCAGCCGCATGGTCATCACTGCCACTTAACCACTTGGCCTCGATACCGCAGAGACGCTCGGCCAAGGCACGAACCCCTCCTGTTGCCACGGTGCGTTGCAGCTCTTGCAGCAGCACCGGCATCCGGATCGATCCAGCATGAAGGGCGCGGCGCAAGTCCGACTGAGTGCGCCCGCTGTGTCTCAGCCAATCCTTGAGGAAGGACTCCAGCTGCTCAAGCTGGTCGGGATTGAGGCTGGTGCTGCTGGAGGCCATGGTCCATTGGATGCCCCGACGGCTTCCAGATTGCCATTCCGCGGCGTTAGGTCAATTTCAGCTGGCCTCCACCAGACCGGACTGGATGCCGGCGCGGCGCAGTTTGCGCAGGGATCGCTGCACAACCTGACGGCAGTACTCGCGACTGCAGCTCATCTGCCGGGCCACCTCCGCCANAGTGCGCCACTCATTAGTGCCATCGAGGCCAAAGCGCAGCATCACCACGGTGCGCTCCTTAGGCGTGAGATTGGCCTGATCCAGCAACTTCCAGACCGTCTGAGTGCGCTCATCGAGTTCCGCGCGCTCCATCGGCGGCATCTCCTCACTGGGGAGGACATCCACCAATTCGGATGGATCGGATTTGGACTTCACCACCCCCTGGAGGCTGACGGTGACGCTGCGCAGTTCACAGCCCAGCAGATCCTCCACTTCATCTAGAGGAAGGTTGAGAGCTTCTGCTAACTCATTTGCTCCAGGCTGACGGCCGCTTTGCTGGAACAGACGCGCTTTGGCTGCCCGCAGCTTGGTGAGCTTTTCATTGATATTCACCGGAATGCGAATCGTGCGGCTTTGAGTAGAGAGTGCACGGTTCAATCCCTGACGAATCCACCAATAGGCATATGTACTGAAACGGTGTCCACGTGTGGGATCAAATTTCTCAACCGCGCGAGTCAGCCCCAAGGTCCCTTCCTGAATCAGATCGAGCAGTTCAAGACCTTTTCCCTGATAACGCTTGGCCAGATTGACCACCAAACGGAGGTTGGCCGTGATCATCTGATTCTTGGCCCGCTCCCCTTGCCTCAGAAGCTTTCTCTCCTCATCGGTCAACTCTGAGGCAGGCTTTTCCAGCAAAGGAACCATGGCCTGCACCTTGCGACCCAAAGTCAGTTCNTGTTCAGGCGTGAGAAGTTTGTGGCGACCAATTTCTCCGAGAAATGCGCTCAGTGAACTGGTTGTCATAACGTCTCCCATGCGGTTGCATGTTTTGAAACTAGGGGACAACTTTCCCTTCTTGGCAGCTCTCATAAAGGCTTCCAAGTTTNTATTTNGTTCGTAGTTAATACGCTCGTAACAACTGAACATTCCCTTCCNNTTTGTGCAACGAATCGGCAACACATTCAGTGGCAAACCTTTAGTTCTTCAATCGCTTCGNCCAGGGCCTGCATAAGGGGGCATGCAGCGATGCCGCAGCGGACGGCCGCTCCGGGGTACCGTCACGCTCTCTGTAACGCAGTGATGCCCCAGGAGATTCTCAGCCGGGCCGGCATGGCCTATGCCCACGAACTCAGCTTCATGGTCTGCTTTGCAGCCCTGACCGCGGAGCGCCTGATGATCCGCCCCAATCCCGATCAGGGCACAGCCACGAAGTTGATCATCACCGATGTGATCTACGGCCTGGCGGCCCTGATCCTGCTGGGCAGCGGCATCCTGCGGGTGCTCTATTTCGGGCAGGGCAGCGAGTTCTACACCGAGAATCCTCTGTTCTGGTGGAAAGTCGGGCTGTACCTCAGCGCCGGGGCTCTCTCGCTATACCCAACCATCACTTACATCCTCTGGGCCATCCCGCTGCGCAAAGGAGAGGCGCCGAGCGTCAGCGAGGGCACAGCTGGGCGCATCGGCTGGATCATCAATATCGAACTACTGGCGTTCGGCAGTCTCCCCTTCATGGCCAGCCTGATGGCGCGCGGAGTTGGTCTGCCCGGATGATTCCCTGTGCTCCAGTGCAGTGGCGCCAGCCAACTCCGGACCCACCTCAGCAGGCACCAGCTCCAGCAGCCGCTTCGGCTCCGGGCTATGCCGCCAGCCTCAAGCCATCGAGGGCCGGTTGGATCACATTGCCGCGATGGTGCGTTTGGGTCGAACCTGGCAGCGGCGATCGTTGGAGCCGTCGTTGGAGCCAGGCTGTGGAGGGTGCCCTAACGGAATGGGGTGATCACATCAAGATCCAACGCGTCGACTCAGCAGAGGATGCTCACCTTCGACTGTGGCGGCGACGGCCACCGCTGCGTGAGGGCCGGGCCAGCAATGGCCGCGCCTATCTCCGTCTGCAACGGGTGCTGCGACAGAACTACAGCAATCCGATGCTCGAGCCCCAGGTGGAAGTGTTGCTCAGCCCTGGGCTACGCCGAGAGGTACTGCAGTCCACTGCCCTACATGAACTGGGCCATGGCTTTGGCCTTTGGGGTCACAGCAGCGAAAGCGGAGATGTCATGGCCACCAGCCAGGGATCGACCCCACCGCTGAAACTCAGCCCCCGTGATCTGCAGACGCTGCAGTGGCTGTTGCGCCAGCCCAGCGCTGTGCCCAGAGGCCTGCCAGAGCAAGGGTCAACCCAAAAAGAAACGCCTGCATCAGCACCACCATCGGCCCAGAAGGCTGATTGAACACAGCTGACCCCAGCAGACCCAGCACNGCGGAGAGGGCACCGATNCCGGAAGCAAGAAGCACATAAGCCGTGAAACTTCGACTCAGAAGCCGCGCTGTACAGGCTGGAATCACTACAAAGCCGCTGATCAGTAGGACACCGACGGCCTTAATCGACACTGCCACCACCAACGCCAAAAGCCCTAGCAAGGCCATGCGATGGGCCTCGACCNCCACCCCCCGCGAACGCGCCAGCAACGGATCCACACTGATGAGGATCTGGGCGCGGCGACTGACCACGCCGTAGATCAAGGTAATGATCAGCAGTAGCAGCATCGGCACCAGATCACTCCAGCCGATGCCGAGGATGTCTCCAAAGAGAAGCTGCTGCAGGCTNAACCGCGCCCCAGGCAAAGAACTCAGCAACACCACCGACAGCGCTAGGGCGCTGGAGCACATCAAGCTCAAAAGNGCATCAGCTGANAGTGAACTGCGCGTGAGCAGCAACCGCAGCAAAACCGCAAAACCAAGTGCAAACGGCAGCAGCAATAACGAAGGGCTCAAGCTCAGCAGCAAGGCGAGGCTGATGCCCAGCAACGAGGCCTGACCCAAGGCCTCCGCAAAGAAAGACAGCTGACGCAGCACTGCCAAGCTGCCCACCCAGCCACCGAGCACGCCGGTGATCAGCCCACCCAGCAAGGCCCGCTGCATAAACGGCTCCTGCAGCAGGACCAGGCTGCCGCTCAGATCAGAACTCATCGAAAATGGTGATGGCTGTGCTCATAGAGGACGAAATCACCGCCGTAGAGGCGCTCCAGTTCGTCGCGGCTAAGGGTCTGTTGGGGCGGGCCCTGGCAACAGAGCCTGCGGTTGAGACACAGCACCCAGTCACAACTGCGACGGACCATTTGAAGGTCATGGGTGATCTGCAGGATCGTCAACCCCTGCTCGAGGCGCAGCTGCTGAAGGAGCTCGTGAAACTGCTCAGCAGCCTGAGGGTCAAGGCCAGTTCGGGGCTCATCAAAAACCAGCAANCGCCTGGGATGAACCGTGCAGAACGCCAACAGCACTCGCTGCAACTCACCTCCGGAGAGTTCACTGAGCAGGCGGCGGCGCAGATGACTCACCTGCAGCCTCTCCAGCACTGCGGGTACCGCCCGGCGGTGGTTGCAGCAAGGGCTGCAGCCCAACCGCACAAACTCCTGGACGGCCAAAGGGAAGCGACCATCAAGCAGCAGCTTCTGTGGGAGGTAAGCCACCTGATCACGGATGGCAGCCGGCAGACGACCGCTGCGCGACAGGGGATGACCAAGCAGCTCGATGGTCCCACCGTGATGGGGCAAAAGGCCCAGCAGCGCCTGCACCAAGGTGCTTTTACCAGCACCATTGGGGCCGATTAAGGCCGTATCGCAGCCAGCCTCAAGCGCAAAGCTGACCCCATCAATGACCAGGGCTTCACCGCGCCGGACCTGCAAATCACGAACGGCAAGCAGGGGTGGATTCAAGGCTGGAAGGTAGCTGCCACCGCTGCACCGTTGCTCTGCATCATCTTGACGTAGAGCTGCGGGGTGCGCTGCTGATCGGCGGGCACCAGCTCCATTGGATCAAACACCTCCAATGGCAAATCGAGATCCTTGGCCAGGGCCTGCAGGGCAGCACTACCGCCACCAGGTTCAGTCAACACAGCCTTAGCCTTGGCTTGTTTCAGCGCAGCACTGACACGCTTGACATCGGCAGGGGTGGGCTGGTCCTCAGGCAGGGTCACCAGCGCCTCAGCCTTGAGGTCGTAGCGGCGTACGAAATAACCCAGAGCCTCGTGATAGCTCACCACCGTGCNTCCCTTGAACGGCTCAAGCTTCGTGGCCAGNCCACGATCCAACTGCTTCAACTCAGCCAGGTAGTCCGCTGCTCGCTGGCGATAGCCATCAGCGCAGCCTGGATCAGCCTCACTCAGACCATCACGAATGTTCTCCACCTGTTTGGAGGCCAGCATCGGATCCAGCCAGATATGGGGATCGACGGCTTCTTCCCCCTCCCCATGACCATGGTCGTGCCCGTGGTGATGTCCACCCTCCTCTTCAGCTTCGAGTTTCACAGGGGTGATGCCCTTGCTGCTGTCGATCTCAATCAGGGCAGGATTTTCGGCACTCTCCAGGAGTGGTTTGAGAAATGCCTCAAGACCGAGGCCATTGATCACCAGTACCTGCGCCTTGCGCAAGGTGGCCACATCCTGGGGACGGGCCTGGAAGGCGTGGGTGTCAGCTCCAGCAGGAAGAAGAGAAGTAACCGTGGCGCAATCTCCAGCCACCGCCTGAGTGAAGAGATTGACCGGCAGAACAGTGGTCACCACCTGCAGCGGTTCTTCAGGCGACGCTGAACTCTCCGCCGTGGGAGCTGATGCCTGCTGGGAGCCGGAACCACAAGCAACAAGCAGCGTCAGGAGGGGGACAGATGCCAAAGTCCCAGCGATCCTGTTCAACACACGCGCCACGCCAGATCAACCTAAATGGGAATCGTTCTCAAGCTAGGGGTGAATCTGCCGTTTGGCCCTCAGCTGCAGACCGTCTGGGCCGTGTTCCAGGGTCTGCTGCTGGAGGCGATACCTTTTTTACTGATCGGTGTGGCGATTGCGACGGTGGCGCGTGCCTGGGACCCGCGCGGCCGCTGGCTGCAGAAACTCCCGACACATCCACTGCTCGGCCCACTCAGTGGTGCCGCTCTGGGCTTTGCCCTGCCAGCCTGTGAGTGCGGCAATGTGCCGGTAGCGAGGCGGCTACTGGCCCAGGGGGCTCCGATGGGGGCATCGCTGGGATTCCTCTTTGCCGCCCCGGTGCTCAATCCGATCGTGCTGCTCAGCACCTGGGCAGCCTTCCCTGATCGTCCCTGGTTGTTGCTGCTGCGTCCACTGGGCAGCGTGCTCATCGCCCTGGCCCTGACCGCCCTACTGCAACAGCTCAGTGAAGCCGCCCTACTGGCGCCCGATCTGCTGGAGGAGCGGCGCATGGGACAGCCACTGGAGCGCGCCAGCCTGCTTGAGCGCCGGGGCGGCCTGATCGGCCAGCCCCCCATGACGCCAGCAGCGCCAGTGGTGGAGCCAGCACGGCCTCCGCTATCGGTGCTCCTGGACCATGGACTGCGGGAATTCCTTGAACTGGGCAGCCTGCTGCTACTGGGCTGTGCCATTGCCGCCACGATTCAGACCCTCATTCCCAGGGATCTGTTCCTCACGGTGGGACAGGCACCCACCCTCTCGGTCATCAGCCTGATGGTGCTGGCGGTCGTAGTGAGCGTCTGCTCCAGCGTCGATGCTTTTCTGGCCCTGGGCTTTGCTGCCCTAGTAACCCCAGGAGCTCTCCTGGCCTTTCTGCTGCTGGGCCCGGTGATCGACCTCAAAAGCCTGAGCCTCTTTGCGCGACTCTTTCGCCGCCGCGGCATCCTGCTCATGCTCGCCGGCGTTCTGCTGGCGGTGCTGCTGATCGGCCAATGGCTCAACCTGGTGCTGCTGTGAACTGGCTCCCTCCTCTGGCCTTGGGCTTCTGGGGCGCTGTGCTTCTGCAGGCCTGGAGCAGCGGCCGACTCAACCTTCTGCTGCAGGCTGATTTCCACTGGCTGGTCTTTGTGGCTGCTCTGCTGCTGATTGGCCTGGCGCTGCTGGCCCTGCGATTCCCGCCACCGCGGCGCAGCGGTCAAAGGCCTGCATTGGTCATGCTGCTGGCTGCACCACTTTTGCTGGTCCTGCCACCAAGGCCCTCTCTCTCCACCCTNGCCGCCAACCGCTCCTCCAGTGATCTGGGCGATGGGGATCAGGCCCTGACCTTTTTCTCACCGCCCGAGCAACGCAGCCTCACGGACTGGGTGCGTCTGCTGCGCAGCCAGCCCGACCCTGAGCTTTACCGCGGCGAGCCAGTTCGCATCAGCGGATTTGTCCTGCCAGTGGCGGGCGCCCCCCCGCAGCTGGCGCGACTGACCGTGCGGTGCTGCCTGGCCGATGCAACCCCCGTCGGCCTGCCGATCGTCTGGCCCAGCGGCATCCAGCCCAAAGCAGACCAGTGGTTTCAAGTCACTGGCTCAATGGGAGTTGAACGCCATCAAGGTGGATTGCGCAGCATTGTGGTGGCCGATGCAACCGAATTAATCCCTAAACCGGAGCGCCCCCTGGAGCCATGAAACGCTGGGGTGTCCTGCTGCTGGCCGGTCTAGGGCTGGCCTTGATCCAGCAGCAACTGCTGCAGCGACGTCCACCGCGGCTGAAGCACCTGGAGGCGGAAGAACCCGGCTCTGCCCTGGCGGCCCTGGGCCTGCGCTTCAGCCGGCCGATGGATGGCGCCAGCCTGCGGCAACAGCTTGAGCTGGTTCCCGACCTACCCCATGAACTGCTGGGGGAAGGCACCCGCTGGCGCCTGCAACTGACCGGTACCCAGTCCATTAAGGGGCCGGTGGAACTGCGCCTCGGCGGCCGAGATCAGCGCGGCCAGGANCTGGCTCCAACCCGCTGGCGTTGGGAGCCTCGGCCTGCCCTGGTGGCCAGCCGCCCCAAAGGCAGGGACGAACAGCTCCTGAGCTGGCAAGAAGGCCGTGGCTGGCGGGTGCTGAAACGGTTTCCCGGGGAGGTTCACGACCTGCTTCCTCTGGGTGATGGCAGCGGGGTGGCCCTGGTCAGTGCCCGTGATCCTTTGGAGAAACGGGTCTGGCGCCTGCCGCTCTCGCCCCAACTGCAGGCCGGAACACCGCAGGAACTGGAGCGAGAACCGGTGGTCTTCGCCAGCCTCAGCACCAACAACCCAGGCGATCTGCTGGTGCAGCGCTCAACCCTGGAGCAGCGCCAGGCCTCAGTNAAGCTCTGGTCCGCCGGTGGCCAGCAACGCGAGCTGGCCATCAGCGCCGGCGGACCCATCCGTCTGGTACCTCAAGGAGGCCTGGCGGTGGTACCCGAACGCGATGGGCTCGTGCTGCAATCCCTGCCGCCGCTGCCNCCGCGNCGGGATGTATTGCCCGGCCTGCGGGACCTCAGCAGCTTCTGTCCCCAGGCCGGCCGCGCCCTGCTGGTGCGCCATTGGCCTGACTACCGACGTTCCCTGGAGCTACTGGAGCCCGGCAAGGCACCACAGCAGCTTTGGATCGGCAATGAAGCCCTCGTAGCAAGTGCTTGCGCCGGCGCTGCAGATCGCATCTGGATCCTGCTTCTAAGCGGGATCCGCACACCGCTGCTCGAACTGGTGGAGCTGAACCGCCAGGGGGAAACGCTGCTACGCCAGCCACTGAGCGGCTATGAACTTGACCCGGGCAGCTCCATGCATTACGACCCCAGCCGACGAGCCCTGCTGCTACTACTGCGGCCCTTGCGGCTGAAACTGGAGCCCCTTCGCCTACCGCAGGCCTACCTGCTGCAGGTCGATGACCAGAGCTTGACGGCCATCCCGGGCGCCGTGGGCCATGCGGGCTGGCTTCCATCACGGCAGCTTGAGCAATTGCGATAGGTCAACTACTCCCGCCGCGGAGCACCGCGTCGGGCAGCAAGCACCTCTTGGACGCGTCGCCAATCCACACCGTGATGAGCCAGCGCCACTTGCAGGTGATAAATGACGTCAGCCGCCTCCCCAGCAATCTGCTCGGGGTCGTCGTCCTTGCAGGCCATGACGAACTCGGCACTCTCCTCTCCGATCTTCTTGAGGATGCGGTTGTCACCACCGGCCAACAGCTTGTTGGTATAGCTGCCTTCGTCAGGCTGATCACGACGCCCACTGATGACCCTGGCCAGTTCAGTGCAGGCATCTGCCGGGGGAGGCAGAGCGGCAGGACCGCCGGCAGTGGGAAGCGGCCCAGCCTCGTAAAAGCAGCTGCGGGCTCCGGTGTGGCAGGCCACATCACCACGCTGCTCAATCGTCAACAGCAACACATCGGCATCGCAGTCGTAGCGGATCTCACGGAGATCCTGAAAGTGACCACTGGTCGCCCCCTTGTGCCAGAGCTCCTGGCGCGATCGGCTCCAGTAGTGCACCTCGCGGGTCGACAGCGTCTGCTCGAGGGCTTCGCGGTTCATCCAGGCCACCATGAGCACCGCACCATCGAGCCAGTCCTGAGCAATGGCGGGGATGAGTCCATCGGCATTGAAACGGAGCTGATCGAGCGGCAGTTGCAGTGGCTCGGCCATGGCACAGGGGACACTGAATGAACAGCTTCGCAGCGCACGGCAGCGCCATGTACACCTGCTCCAAAAGCTTCGAGGGATTTCCCTGCTGCCACCGCCAGCCCAACCACCCTGGCCACTGCCGCTTTGTGCATGGCTACAGCCGCAGCTTCACCTGTTGGTTTGCGGCAGAGGAACTAGATCGCACAGGCTTTGTTGTGGATTTCTCAAGTCTCAAGCAGCTGCGAGCACAGCTGACTGAACAGTTCGACCACACTTTTCTGGCCAATGCCAACGATCCGCTGTTAACCGAATGGCAGCGCCTTCATGAGCTCGGGGCTCTTGATCTGCGCGTCATGCCGAATGTGGGCATGGAAGGCAGTGCNCGCTGGGTGTGGGAGCGAGCCAATGAGCTNCTGCTGGAACACGATGGTGGGCGNTCNTGGTGCTGGAAAGTGGAAGCTCGCGAGAACAGCAGCAATGCCGCCTGCTGGGAAGCCAGGCCCAGCTGGGCTACCGAACATCACGCCTAANCTGCTGACGCTTAAACCTTCGCTATGGCCAAAAGCCTCAGCGCACGTCAACAACAGATTCTCGCCATCCTCGAAAGCAGTAAGGATGAGTTGAGCGGACAGGCTTTACACGGGCTGTTGAAGGATCNAGCCCAATCAATGGGATTAGCAACCGTCTACCGCAATCTGCGCGTGCTGCAGCAAAAGGGAGAGGTGCGCTGCCGTCATCTTCCCTCGGGTGAAGCTCTTTATGCGCCGCTGGAACGTGATGTGCATCACCTCACCTGTCTGGAGTGCGGCCAGAGCATGCCGCTGCCGGAATGCCCGGTAGAACAACAAGGACTGCATCTGCACACCCCCGCAGGATTCACCCCCCTGTTCCACACCCTTGAGGTGTTTGGTCACTGCATCAAGTGCCGACCTTGAGCCCTGAGTTTTCCGATAAGGCAAGCCTCGAAGCCCGAGGCATNAGCCACTGCTATGGCCGCAATACGGTGCTGCAGGAGATCAACCTCAAGCTGCGAAGAGGCGAACTGACGGCATTAATCGGGCCTAACGGCGCCGGCAAATCAACCTTGCTACAGATCATGCAAGGCATGCTCATCCCCAGNGCTGGCAACGTGCTGATCGGAGAAGCNTTGATTCAATCCTGCCGCCAGCAGATCGCTCTGATGCCGCAGCGGGGACGNATCGACTGGTCCTTCCCAATCACNGCGCTGGAGATGGTGCGTCTGCGACANCCNCGNCGGCANNCNANCAGNNATTGCATGNCGGCCCAAGAGGCTCTCGANCGAGTGGGCCTTGGCCATCGCGCCAAGGACCGTCTAGGCATGCTCTCTGGCGGCCAGCAGCAGCGGGTTCTGCTGGCTGCTGCCATTGCTCAAAACGTGGACACTCTGCTGTTGGATGAGCCGTGTTCAGCGCTCGATCCTCCGGCGCGCGCCAGGGTGATCGATTTGCTCCAGCAGCTCGCCCGAGAGGGGCGCAGCATCTGCTTGACCAGTCACGATTGGGGTTCAGCNCTGTTGCAGTACGACCGAGTGATCGTGCTGGACCGGGAGATGTTGTTTGACGGCTGCCCAGCTGATGTCGGGCAGCAGCTGAATGATTTGATGAGCAGCGCAACGCGCTGCCCGCACTAATTCGATGGAAGCGCTGCCCTGGTGGGCCCTGCCGCTGATCTTCGCCGTCCTGGAAGGAGCCCTGTGCTCCACGGTGGGAACCGTTCTGCTGACGCAGCGGCGCATCCTGCAGGCCAATCTGATTGCCCATGGCGTCCTTCCAGGCCTGGCGATCGCCATCGCCCTACAGCTGGATCCGGCTCTGGGCGGCTGGCTGAGCGGCCTGGCTGCTGCGCTGCTAGCCGAACGGCTGATCCGCTCCCACAACGAGCAACAGGAAGCGGTGATCAACACCGTTCTTGCTGGTGCACTGGCAACGGGTGTGTTGCTGCTGGCGCTGCTGGAGCGGCGAGTGGAACTGGAAGCCCTGCTCTTCGGTGATCTGCTGACCGCCGGCTGGCGGGATCTACTCCAGACGGTTGTGGCAGCAGGCGTGAGCCTGGTGTTCATCAGCACTCAATACAGACCGCTGGTGTTCAGCGGCGTCGATCCCGATGGAGCCGAATCAGCCGGTCTGCCCGTGCAACGGCTGCGGACGGTTCTGGCGGTTGTGACCACCCTCGTTGTAGTCAGCGCCATCGCAGCGGTAGGAATCATCCTGGTGATCTCACTGCTCTGCGCCCCTGCTGTGCTCGCGCTGCAACGGGCCAACAGCCTGTCGGGCGCCATGGTGCGCTCTTCACTCATTGGCGCCAGCTGCAGCGTCGGGGGCTTCGGACTCGCCTTGGTCCTCGACCTCCCGCCTGGCCCATTGATCGGCTGGCTGTGCCTGCTGCTTCTGTTGCTACCGAAAAAAGGCCACAGACAGAACTGAACACGAAAGCTAGCGCCAGCGCCTACCAAAAATGAGAATGATTATCGTTTCTTGAAGCGAAATTCATGCGCCTTGTTCGTCTGGCGGCATTGGTGCCTGTGGTGGCAGCAACGCTGGCTCCAACCACTGGTGTTGCAGCCCCGCTGGTCATCGGCGCTGACGGCGTCCTGTGCAACCTGACCCAGACCATTGCCGCGGATCAGGCCGACGTCGAATGCATCGTCAAACCGGGAAGCGACCCTCACAGCCTCAGGCTCCGGCCCAGTGAACGACAACAGCTCGCGGAAGCCGACTTGGTGTTGATCAACGGCTACAGCTTGACCCCCGCCCTCGATGACATCAACACCAAAGCCACGGTGATCCGCGTTGGCGAGATTGCGGTGCCAAATCACCCTGGCAACGACCCTCACCTCTGGCATGACCCTCAACAGGTGATCGCCATGGGCGGGGTGGTCAGCAGCAAGCTGCAGGGTGTGACCCAAGGCTCCGCCAGCTCAGCCATCAGCAAACGTCAGAAGCAAGCCAGTGCTGTGCTCAAGGATCTCGATGGCTGGATCAAANCTCAGATCCAGACCGTTCCTGCCGCTCAACGCGTTCTGGTCACCAGCCACAAGAGCTTCGCCCCAATGGCTCGTCGTTACGGCATCAAAGAGCTTCCCCTTCTGGATGAATTCACCACCGGCGGCACCCTGCGTCCCTCCAGCCTGCGCAGCATCACTGCAGCCATCAAGGCTTCCGGTAGCAAGGCAATCTTTGCCGACAGCCTGCCGCCCTCAAAAACCATGAGGCGTATCAGCCGCAGCTCTGGCGTACCGATTGCATCTAAGCCCCTNTACAGCGAAGGCACTGCTCCNGGCCGCAGCCTTGTGCAGACCGCTACGGACAACGTCTGCAACTTCGTCGATGCCCAAGGGGGCCGTTGCGACACCAAGTCCGCTGAACAACTGCAAGCCCGCTGGGCAGCCATTTCCTGAGGGGATTCGTTCCCTTTCTCCTGACCAACACGCGTTAACACCTCTGCGCCTCAAACGATGAACATCCGCTTCCCCCGCCTCACGACCTGTCTCCTCGGTGCCAGCGTCGGCCTCAGCTTCGGCATCCCAGACGCGCTCCTCTCATCAGCCCATGCCCATGGCGCTGCCGGTGGCGAGGAACTCGCCCCTGGCGAATTCAATGTGCGCCCCGTGATCACCATCGAAGGCCACGGCGGTTTTGAGAACAACCTCGTTGAACTCGGCCAGCCGCAGCACTACGCCATCGACGCCATGGCCGGGGCTGTTTTCGAATGGGGCCTGTCCAACAACGGCAGCCTCGCCATCGAAGCCCAGGTGGGTGCAGCTGCGGTCTGGGGAGAAGCCGAGCACTTCTACGGCCTCGTCCACAAAGACAACCACGCAAAACACGAAGAGCACGAAGAGCACGAAGAAGAGGAGCATGAGGGCGAAGAGCACGCCGAAGAAGAGCATGAACATGAGAAGCATGCCCACAGCCACAGCGATGGCGCCCCCTACCGCCGCACCGATCTCAAGGGTTACCTGCAAGTTCGCTACGAGCCCAGTGAGCAGCTAGCTCTCTCCGCCACCTGGAAGCCCTATTACGTCACAGCCAATCAAGGTGAGGACGAGAAGAAGGGACTTAAGAATGAAATGCATTTCGGTGCGATCTACGCCTTTGGCGATGGCGATGTGAACTTCGCCCTCGGCGATGGCCTTGAGGACATCGTCGATGGAATCTTCATCTCGGCCAAGAACGCCACAGGCTGGGAGAGCGATGGCCTTTACGTCGGTAACTACACCGATGTCCGTCCAGGATTTGGCTTCAACTACGACAAATTGAACGTGACCCTCACGGTTGGTCCGCGTTTCTATGTGCCTGGTGACTACGCCAAGCTCTCTCAACGCACCGACTGGGGCGGCGAACTGGCGCTCGAGTACCCCATTAGCGATAAGGCTGTGGTGTTTGCTCACTGGGAGCCGATGTACAGCACAAAAGGCGGTGAAGGTTGGGGCACCGGCTTTTCCCACCACGTCGGCACCGGCGTGAGCTTCAGCTTCTGAGCTGGCACGCGAGGTGAGGCCAACACCTCACCTCGCCAGTTACAAACAGCTCTGCAATGTGCAACTCGTGTTCCCCTCCCTGGCTCGAATCCTCCTGATCGGATCCATTCTGCTGCCGGTAGTNGCCAGCGCTGATNAGATNGATGGGGAGAACTTCNGTGAGGGGTTCTTCTTGTTCAGCGAACAGGATGGGCGCTGGGATGAAGGCCAACCCGCTGAAGCTTGGACCTCACTGCGACTGGGCTATGGCCAGGAGCAGTCACAGTTCAGCTGGGCGGCCGAGGCCGGTGCTCGCATCATCACGGGCTTTGACGTTGAGCAGCGAACGGACTGGAGCGCCAAACTCGAAGCCGCTTGGGTACCAGAAGGGTCCAAGCTCGAGTTCTACGGCGAATACGAACCCGCACTCAGCACTGAAAATGGCAATGAGGGCTTCTATCAAGCAGCGAAGGCAGGACTAGTCATCCCCCTTCTCGAGAGCGGCAGCCCTCGCTTTGATCTGCTTCAAGGCTTTGCCGATGCCAGTGGCATCTATCTCAAGCTTGAGCAGGACGGTGAGTGGGCCGTCGGCGGTCATCAAGAACAGATACAAGCGAGCCCGCGTCTGGGCTACGGCTTTGAAGCCGGACAGATGACAATGGCTTTTGAAATAGGACCAGGATTTGCCTGGAGTGACTCAACAACCCCTCAGACCAACCTGCTGGGCAAAGTTGATTTCAGCGTNNNTCCATCGGAGNACTGGGAACTATTTATGGAATATGAGCCCACCTACATCTTTGTAAATACCAGCCAAGGGCTGGAGCATGTTCTCAAAGGCGGAGTGGTCTTCAGCTTTTAAAAAAGCGACCGCGCCTGGGTCTCAGCAACGCAAGCCCTGACCCTATCGCCACCAAAGTGAGCAGCCCCAGAAGCCAGGAGTAATAGGGCTGAAGGTTAATTACGCCGAAACGTCCGGTATGAATCTTCAGCAACCAGAACGCATCGACACCTTGTTCCAGCAGCAGGCTGTAAAGCGTCCCAGTGGCTGACGTCAGCATCAATGGAGCTGCGGCAATGATGACCACAAAACGATGCAGAACACGAGCTTTCATTGACGTCTGAGCATGCGATGCAGCTCGGC
Source organism: Synechococcus sp. TMED19 (assembly GCA_002168155.1). Classification (GTDB taxonomy): domain Bacteria; phylum Cyanobacteriota; class Cyanobacteriia; order PCC-6307; family Cyanobiaceae; genus RCC307. The sequence continues at coordinate 59,712 of NHBY01000018.1, forward strand.
TTCATCAGAGCAGGGCATCCAGCGCCCTTTGTTTTCATGGATGGACTGACACCCCAATTGCTCTGCGCGAGCCCTGGCCTCGGCCGGCGTTTTGTAGAGGCCCTTGCCATGGGCCCACAGAGGTGACGGCACGAGGGCGATCACGGCAGCAATGACAAGGAAGCGAGACATCTATTGAGTTCTGAGCCAAAGAGGTGAGCAGGTNATCTCAAGCGATGCCAAAGCTGATCTGATACCAATTTTGGCGTGANTCAACANTNGNTGGAGCCTGAATCNGTACAGATGCTGTCGAATCCTGAAGGCCGTGCTGCCGAGCTCTGATTAAGAGCGCCAGAATGAAGGGGAGTGTCTTAAAGCGATTGCATGACGGCGATGACAAGCCGGCCACCGGTACCCGTGACGATCCTGACTGGCTTTCTGGGAGCCGGGAAAACCACGTTGATGAACCACATCCTGGCGAACCAGGAAGGCCTCAAGACCGCAGTCCTGGTCAACGAGTTCGGCGAAATCGGCATCGACAATGAGCTGATCATCAGCACAGGCGACGACATGGTGGAGCTTACGAATGGCTGCATCTGCTGCACCATCAACGATGAGCTGCTGAACACGATCTACAAAGTGCTCGAACGCCCTGAGCCGCTGGACTACATGGTGGTGGAAACCACGGGACTTGCCGACCCTCTACCGGTGGCGATGACATTTCTCGGTAGCGACCTACGCGATCTGACACGGCTGGATTCAATCATTACTGTCATTGATGCTGAAAACTTCGGCGAAGAAATTCTTGATACGTCCGTCGGCAGAGCCCAAGTGGTTTATGGCGACATCCTGCTGCTGAACAAAACTGATCTAGTCAGTAGTGAACGAGTGCAGCAAGTCGAGCAGATGATTTCAGATGTGAAGAGTGATCCGCGAATTCTTCACTCCGTCAAAGGTGATGTTCAGTTACCGCTGCTGCTGAGTGTCGGGTTATTTGAATCGGACCGGGTCGCGACTGAAGGAACCGATGCGCATGGCCATGGGCATTCCCACGACCAGGCCCATAACGACCACGACCATGGGCATTCCCACGACCATGCCCATCACCACCATGACCACGATGGCCATGGGCACAGCCATGGCTCAGATCATCACGACCATGATCACGATCACAGCCACGACGGCTCCATCGAAGGCTTCACGTCACTGTCATTCCGGACAGAGAAACCGTTAGACCTACGCAAATTTCAAAATTTTCTCGACAACCAACTGCCCTCGACAGTCTTCCGGGCCAAGGGAATTCTCTGGTTCAAAGAGAGTGAGCGGCGCCATGTGTTTCACCTTGCTGGCAAGCGTTTCTCCATCGACGACAGCGACTGGGAAGGGAAACGCAGCAATCAGCTGGTGGTGATTGGTCGTGATCTAGAGCATGAAACCTTGCGCCAGCAGTTGCAGGCCTGCGTGATTGAGGACGAGGACGCCAGCATCGGGTGAAGGGCGCAGAGGCACTTTCCGTTGCGATCAGCAGCGCCCTGATCGGGGCTTTGGCCGGTTGTCTTGGCGCCCTACTGATGGGCCTGATCAGCTGGGGCACCGAACTGGGTTGGGGGGAGGCCGTCATTGCCGGTTTCCCATCAACAGCTCCCGTTCCATTACGGCTGGCCCTACCCCTTCTGGCAGGACTTGCCATAGGCCTATTGCGCCGACGGGGTGCTGAACCTCTTCCAGAGCTGCACTCGACTTTGGAAGAGCTCCATGACAAGGGAGCCCTGAAGATCCAGCCGAGAGGAAGCCATCTACTGCTAGGGCTCCTGGCCCTGGTTGGGGGAGGCAGTCTCGGCCCGGAAGCTTTGCTGAGCCGGGCCCTAGCCGAGTGGACCCTGGCTCTTTCGCGCTGGCGCTGGCTCAAGGACATTCCATCAAGAGCTGGCTGCGCCATCAGCGGGGGACTTGGGCTGTTCGGGCTACCGCTGATTGGCGGCGTGGCTCTTGTCGAACGTTCAGATCGACCATTGCCAAGCGGGATTTGGAGATGGCTACCGGGGGTCTCAAGCGGCATCGCCGGATTTGCTGTCTTCCAGGGATTCAGCCGGTTTGGAGTGGGTGAACAAGGCGTTCCCTACGCCTGGCCAGACAACGGACAGCAACTGCTGACGCACCTGCTGTGGGCGCTGCTGCTGGGGATTGTCGGCGGCTGTCTGGGCATGCTTTTTGTGAGCTGGCGACGTTGGAGCACGATCCTGCTGGCGCGTTATCACCAAGGCCCATTAGCCAAAGCCCTGTTGAGCGCTGTAGTGCTGGCCAGCATGAGCCTGTTGCAGCCTCTGACACTGTTTTCAGGCGAGCAACAGATCACCCCATTGCTGCAAGGGGATCTGGAGTTGAGCGGTAACGCCATGATCGTGCTCGGCTTGCTCAAACTGATGGTCTGCGGCTTTTGTCTGAGCTGCGGATGGATTGGAGGGGTGTTCTTCCCGCTGATCTTTTCAGCCACCGCCATCGGAGAGGGTCTGGCCCTCTGCTGGCCAGACCTAATTCCAGGCCAAGTGGCAGTGAGCACAATGGCTGCAGCGATTCAGAGCGCGGTGCTAGGTCAGGCGTTGCTGCCCTTACTGATCACCGCAGGAGTGCTCAAGGGACATGCCATGGCAGGAGTCATGGTCGGCAGTGTTATGGGACTGGGGGTGCGCCAAATCACACTGACGGCAAAAGCTGATTAGAGTTCTTGGCAACTCCTGGGCAGCCATGCTGGAGCTTTCGCTTCTGGGCACAGTTTTCCTGTTGGTCGGGTTGGCCCTATGGCTCTCGGCTGATTCTGATGACGATGATTCCAGCGGTGGTTTACGCCAGCCGGTCTTGGTTCCTATTCCTGTAAGAGACCAGAGACGCTGATTTAGTCAAGATGAGGTGCCCGGAGTCGAGGAGCCCCGGGACTTCTGCATTGGTCGACCCAGAGACCAAGTGCGACGCCTGGGGTGAACGACTCCCCTGACTTCTCAGAACAAGCGCTCCCTGCTCTGAGCCATGAAAGTGTCGATCAGCACTGCGCAAATGAATGTGGTTTGCGCTTCTTCCCCGTGTGCTGATTGCTACCGGTGGTCGAGGATCAAGCGCTAATCAACAAAGCCACACATCGCTTGGTATCCAAAGTCACCAGACTCATTAGCTGCATTGGAAACATCCTGATTGCCAGCCCAGAAGAAGAAGTCAGCCGGGTCAAACCCGGCACAAACGAGAAGCTTTACTGCCCAGAGAATCATTTTTTACAGCCCATAAGAAAAGTTTTGCCAAGATAAAAATGAACTGACGGGCTCGGGAATGAATGGAGACCTAACGCCCACTCAAAAGCAGGCACTGGCCCACTTCGGACTCAGCGAACTCCCACCGACGCTGGCGAGATTGGACCAACAGATTCTAAAAACTGCAAAAACCTACCCAGCGGACTGGGGCTGGGTCGAAGTTGGGGCTTATCAATCCCTGCTGGATGCCCTTGGGCATCAGCCTTGGTGGAGGCAGACCCTCCTCCCATGAAGGGGGGAAGCAGGAGACACCAGAGACAATGAATACATCACAGAGCCAAATAGACAACATTGAATTGTTCGCTCTGCCAAAACAAAGCAGAGCAAGATCAATCAGAAAATGCCATGGGACATCGCAAGGTAACGAATGAATCAAACAAGCCGCAGATTATGAACATCTGGCCTGAATTATGTAAAGCCAGGCGGAGAACAAGGAAGAACAGCCAATAACTTGGCGAAGAACCGCAATTCACCTGTGCAGTCTTATGGATCTCCTGGTGTCACCTACGGATGGTGGGCCGGCAACTCAGGAGTCGCAAACCGATCAGGATCTTTCATCGCAGCTCACGCAGCACATGCGGGCTTGATCATGTTTTGGGGAGGGGCTTTCACCCTGTTTGAGCTATCGCGCTATAACGCGGGAATCCCAATGGGCGAGCAAGGATTGATTGTCCTACCTCACTTGGCTGGGCTCGGCTTTGGCCTTGGCGAAAATGGGGTAATCCTCGACACCGAGCCATATATCGCGATTGCCGCATTTCATATGGTTTCCTCAGCGGTTCTAGGAGCTGCGGGATTCTGGCATCTGTTCAGATCCCCAAAAGACCTTTCAGAGGCAGAGGGTCGGGCCAAAAAATTCCATTTCACATGGGATGATCCGAATAAATTGACCTTTATCCTTGGTCACCACCTGATTTTCCTTGGCCTAGGGGCTATTGCGTTTGTCGAGTGGGCCAAACGTCATGGCATCTACGACACAGCCGCAGGAGCTGTCAGGACCGTTGAGCCAAACATTGACTTTGGCATGGTTTGGAACTACCAAACAAGCTTCCTGAGCATTAACAGCCTTGAAGATGTAATGGGAGGCCACGCAGTTCTCGCCTTTATTTTGATCTCTGGCGGAGCATGGCATATCGCATCCAAGCCGTATGGAATTTTCAAACGCGTCTTGGTCTACTCAGGCGAAGCCATTCTTTCGTATTCTCTCGCAGGACTGGCCTTAATGGGTTTTGTGACTGCTCTCTGGTGCTCACAGAACACAACCATTTATCCTGTAGAGCTATACGGAGATGCCTTAAAACTCAGCTTTGGGGTTGCCCCATACTTCCAAGACAGTGTGTCCCTGGGAACAGATGTGTACAGTTCCCGCGCCTGGCTTTGTAATACACACTTGTTCCTAGCATTCTTCTTCTTGCAAGGACATCTTTGGCACGCTCTTAGGGGCATGGGATTTGATTTCAAAAAGGTATCCCAGGCGCTCGAAAACATGGATACAACACGCATCTCTGCATAACAGAGTCAGCCTTAAACACAATCAATCAGCGCTCCCTCCTGGCCATGCCAAGAGGGAGCTTTTTATGGAATAGCCACTGCATACCAGAAAGATTGAACACCCAAATCATAAAGAGTGACAGCAGGACTAAGATCATATGTATCAAGCCAAGAGGGCTTAAGGAGCAAGAATGAAAGATTGATACTGATCAAGGCATGCTTTCTGCTGTTGACGTGACAATCGGCGGGTTAACATCAATACCCGTCCTAGTTGTCATTGCCTTGATAGCCGACAAAACGGTCCAAGGACAATCAAAAGAAGCTGAGGACTCGACGGAAGAGAACGCCAAAGAGCAAGAGTCACCCAGCACAAAAAGCAAGGCAATCACAAAGGCAGTCAAGTCTTAGCCGCAAGCCAAGGCGGCCAAGAGATGGACCTGGGAAGCAATACCTGTACAAAAGACAAACCAGGAGACCATCAAAAGCGGAGCTATTTTTAATTCACTAGAGCCAGAGGCATTCATGTGCCTTGGATTCTGAAACCATTGGAGCAGAAGAGCGTGGCGCAGAGAGAGAAATAATCAAAGCTGGGACTATCAAAGTAGAAGCTCCATAACAAAAGAAGTAACCCTGTGTGATTTCAAGCATCATTCAACAGACGGTGAAGCCTCTTCTGCATACGCCGGTACTCGCGAAATTCACCACCTTTTGTATAGCCACACGTTTCAGCAGAGATCATATATGCCTGCAAAGAAATTACACTTAAGAACTGGAACAGGAGAATCCAAGCAAGCCGATCAAGAAACGTGGGATCCATTGAGAGTGCCAAGATGTCAAAAACAATAGACAAGCACGATCCCAAGAATGAGGCTGACAATCACTATCAGAGCAGGCAAGTTAGACAATGGCAGACTTCGGATCAAACCACGAAGCAACTCATTTAGTCACTACCCAAATACGGATTTATCAAGCAAGGCAAGATTCCCGCAAAATGCGTCAGAAGGAAGCTCAATTGAACGGTACGACCCAAACAATCGCTACATCGCTGCTATTCATCTGATGACTACTCAATCCACTAAGAAGCGATAGTTAAGTCAGGTCCGCCCAAGATCTAGGCTCTAATGCACAGAGAGAAAAGCAGAAGTGACTGCCTTCAAATCAGTAGTCATGGGCAGACCAAGGCACTCAGACCTGTTCTCACCACTTAGTCGATGTATGCGACACCCCGAATCTCACAAGCAAAGTCAGATTGCTTTGATTTATTTGGACTCAATCAAAACCCGTAAAATCAACTATGAACAGCTTTCTTGGCTTGAATCAAAGAAGCAATCCATGACATCAGCCGAAAAGAAGCTGCATACATGCTTAATCAAAGAGATCCATAACAAAGCGATCAACATTATCCACACCAAGACAATCCGTTGAGATGCAGACCACAGCACCTAAAAGTACAACCAAGTACTTAATCATTGAGCTAAATCAAAGCCTGGCCTGCTTCACCAACAAACTGGCAAAGAAACTGGTAAGTCAAGGCGCAGAAGTACAGCGATGGTGCTTCAATATGGACCCTGATGAAGCCTGCCAGAGCAACGAGATTGTACAACTTCTGCAGAATAGTCTGACGGAGTCAGGAGAGCCAACTGTGCTAATAGCACATGGGATAAGCAGCGTCATTGCCTATCAGCTAACTGCTGCTCATCCAGATCACGTAAAAGCCTTGGTTCTTCTATCGGCAGATGCATCTAAACACTCTACATGGCAGGATCAATATCATAAGATCAGAAAAATGTTGCCATGCAGCCGTAAGAATATCCTGACTCACCTTAGCCATCTATTAACAGGCCATAACTGCCCACACTTTCTTGCTGCTACGACCAAATTGCTCGAGAAGAGTGTTGACAGTGAATTCTGCTTAAGCTCCATTGGAGATTCGGAATCAGCAGCTCCATACACAAAAGCGAAGCGGCCAATTCTTGTCGTGAATGGTGATAATGACTTTATCATTGATAGAAATAGCAAAAACAGGTGGAGTCATCTACTCAAGGATGGAGATCGTTATCTCTCGATCAAGGGTGGTCGACATTTTCATCAGCACACACATGCAGAACAGCTTGCAGATGAAATCATGAATTTTACAGAAATGCTCTCAAGCGAGAAAAAGCTTGATGAGTGCATCAGCTCTTTAAGTCGCCTAAGGAACTAAGGACTAAATGGAAGGCATTATTTATTCAGATGTATTGATTATTGGAGGCGGGCCTGCTGGATGTTCATGTGCACTCTACACATCAAGATCATCACTGAAGACTGTAATCCTTGACAAGAATCCATCTGCCGGTGCGCTTGCAATCACGCACAAAATTGCCAATTATCCTGGCACACCAGTGAAACTCAGTGGCGCACAGCTGCTTGATCAAATGCGGTCACAGGCCGTGGAATATGGAACAGAATATCTCAAGACACAAGTCTATGGAGTGGCTGTAGATGGTGAGCAGAAACTAGTTTATACGCCAGATGGCTGCTTTAGCAGCCGAGCACTTGTATTGGCCACTGGCGCCATGGGACGTTCCTCACTTGTCAAAGGGGAAGANACTTTTCTTGGTCGCGGCGTAAGCTATTGCGCAACATGTGACGGTGCATTCTACAAACAGCAAGAAGTTGCTGTTTATGGAGAGAACCAAGAAGCAATTGATGAAGCGATTCACCTTAGTAAGTTTGCCTCAAAGATTCATTGGATNACAACACGACCTCCCAAGCAAAAACTACNAGGCTTGGAGCAACTTGAGAGCTTGGCTCAAGTCAAGCAATGGAAACGCTCTAAGATCGATGAGGTCATCGGTGACGAAGATGGAGTTACTGGAATTGTTGTGAAATCAAAAACAGATGGTGAGGCCACTAATCTCGCATTAANAGGCGTATTCATTTATTCTTCCGGCTCAAAACCAATTACTGATTACTTACAGGATCAATTAGAGCTTACCGAGGCAGGGGGAGTNGAAGTAGATGCCAATATGATGACCTCCATTCCCGGTGTNTGGGCAATAGGCGATATTCGCAATACACCATACAAACAAGCTGTGGTTGCATGTTCTGATGGATGCATTGCAGCNATGTCAATCGACAAGTATCTCAATCAACGAGATGGTGTATTGGTTGATTGGGTTCACCAATAAAAAGCGCCACAACATTGTGGCGCTTCATTAGNGGGCTGAGNATCAGAGCTGAGCCTTAATATCTGTGATCCACTTCTTAAGCCTCTCAGAGGTCAGGTCAGACTCGTTATCTTCATCAATCGGCAATCCACAGAACATACCATCTACAACGCTTTTTGACTCATTAAAGGTGTAGCCGTCAGTNGGAACCTTTCCGACAAGCTTTGCGCCAGACTGGACGAATGCAGTNTAGAGCTCTTCCATAGCATCACAGAAGAAGTCTCCATAAGATGCTGAGTCACCGAGGCCAACGATGGCAACAGTTTTGCCGGCAAAGTTCATTGTTGGGATATCTTTTATGTGCTGGTCCCAAGCAGTTCCAGAGCGGTCCTCATCGGCACCTGTATTCCACGTAGGTATACAGCAGATTAAGGCCTCAGCAGCTTCAAGCTCATCAGCAGACGAGAGATCATCGACATCTTTGAGAACAGAGCCTGGCAGAAGTGCATTGATTTGATCGGCAATGTCTTCTGTTTTACCTGTTGAAGTGGCGAAGAAAATTGTTGGTGCCATAGAGAATGACCATGCATCTCTATTCAATCGAATCAAGCCCTAAAAACGAGGACATTTGATATAGCATCAGGTGTGCTTTTAAGCAGTCAGTGGCTGCTATCGCTACGTCAATATCAACAATTGGACGAACTCAAGCCTGTTGCCCNGCAGGGGATGTGGAGCNATNGTGTATNTTTTGATACANNNANTAGCATCATATGTNCGCTGTCATGATTACTTTTAAGCGACTTGCTCGCCAAGCAGATGATACGGCAAATAAGTTTTTAAAAAGCGAACCCNNTAATCATTAAAAAGCTATTTAGAAATACTTGCACAAACCCCGGCGCTCTGTGTACGTTGCGAATGATTCGCAATTGATCTTTTGTTGCGCCTGTCCACATCCTTTCTGGCTCTCAGCGGTCTGACAGCAACCGCCTTGATCCTGTCCCCTTCACTCCGACCTCTGCAGGCTCAGCAGAACATCGAACTTGGTGTCTACAGCGGCCGGCACTACAACACGGACAAGGAGCTCTACAAGGAATTCACCAAGCAGACTGGTATCAAAATCAAGCTTCTCGAAGCCAAAGACAAAGTCCTTCTCAAGCGACTGGAAGANGAAGGTGATGGCAGTCCTGCTGATGTNCTTGTTCTGGCCGATGCAGCCCGTTTGGTGAAAGCCACAAAAATGGGCCTTTATCGACCCTCGAGCTCAGCCAAGCTGAACAACCTTGTNCCAGCAAATCTGCGCGACCCTAATGGCAAGTGGTATGCGTTAACGCGTCGTGCCAGGGTGCCCATCGTCAACGCGGACATCGTTGATCCATCCAGCATCAAGACTTACGCCGACCTCGCCGACNCCAAGCTCAAAGGAAAGCTTTGCTTACGCAACCGCAAGAGCCCTTACAACCAATCACTCGTAGCTGATCAGATCATTCTGCGAGGCGAAGCTGCCACCGCAAAATGGATTCGCGGAATGGCCGCAAACGTCAGCCAGGAATTCTTTCCCAAAGACACGCCTCAGGTTCAGGCGGTTGGCAAAGGCACCTGTGGCGTAGCTGTGGTGAACACCTACTACGTCGGACGCATGCTGGCCGGGCGCAAGGGAGCGGAGAACAAAGCTTTGGCTGAGAACGTGACCGTCGTCTTCCCCAACCCGACGCATATCAACGTCAGCGGGGCTGGTGTCACCGCCTCTTCCGATAACCCCAAAGCAGCCCTGAAGCTGATTGAGTTCCTGGCATCCCCGGATGCAGGCAGAGGATATGCCGCCGCCAACCTTGAATATCCCGTCAAGGGCTATGGCGACAATCGGATCCTGAAAGCCTGGGGAACCTTCAAAGCAGATGGGGTTTCAGTCGAGCAGCTCGGTGCCAACAACAAGCAGGCCAAGGAGCTCATGAAAGCCAACGGCTGGAAGTGAGCTAGAGCGCCCCGATCGAGCCAAACGGCTGACTGATCGGGGCGCCTCCCCTAACCAGAGCTGCTGCTTGGCCAAAACGATGAAGTGCCACCTAATACAATTGAGAGGCACTTGCATGAACTGAGCACCATCCTCGACTCGGATTCATCAAACCGACCAATCTCAAGAGGTCTGACACCGTTAAACCAGGTGGTGTCAGCTCAGAAGCCAGGACCAGGGAGCCACAAGGCAGCAGGCCGAAGTTCAGATGGAGGCATTCGCCTGGAAACACCCCTCGAAAGGCCCTGGGTCCCTGCAAGGCCAGGACTCAGCCTGATTCTGGCAACCACTGCATGCATCAATCTTCTGCCGTTCGTGGCTTTGCTGGGCTTCAGCCTCAGCGGGGACGGCAATCTTCTGAGCATCGGCACCGACGGAGCTGAACAATTCAGCAACACGGTGTTTTTAGTCCTGTTTGTTGGGATGGGAGTGGCCGTCCTTGGGACGGCGATCGGTTGGCTGACAGCGAGTTGTCGCTTTCCCGGTAGACCTCTTCTGACCTTCGGGCAACTGCTGCCCCTGGCAACCCCCGCCTATCTGCAGGCAGCGGTGTTACTGGATCTAGGCAGCCGCGAGGGCACTCAAATTTACGGGCTGGGCTGGTGCGTCGCAGTGCTCACCCTGGCGAATCTTCCGTACGTCGTCCTGCTGACTCGGGACAGTTTTCGACTCAGTGGTCGGCGCCAGCTGGAAGCGGCCCGCAGTCTTGGACTCGGCCCTTGGAGAAGTTTTCTCAGGGTCAGTCTGCCGATGGCCATACCCGCCGTTGCCGCTGGAGTTGCGCTAACGGGTATGGAGGTGATCAATGAATTTGGCGCCGTCGAACTGCTCAGCTTGCCAACCCTCTCTACGGGGCTACTAGAGCGCTGGCAAGGAGAAGACGACCCTCAAGGCGCAGTGGCACTGGCCTTAATGGCCCTGATGGTGGTAGCGGTGCTGATCATTGCTGAGCGATGGCAACGCCGGCGGAGCCGACGCTGGGACATGGGAGGGCCCACGGACTCAGTAGAAGGCTGGGATCTCCAAGGTTGGAGGGCACTATCGGCGCAATTGCTCTGCCTTATCCCCCCTTGCATCAGTCTTGGCCTGCCGCTGGTATGGCTGCTTCGCAGCCTCGATCAGTTACGGAATGAATCACTAACTGAACTGCTGACCCTCAGCACTCACAGCCTGACGCTGGCCCTGCTTGGGGCAGTAATCGCCACCTCGATGGCAGTGATTTTTTCAATTGGGAACCGCTGGACAGCACCAGGAGTTCTCAAACGTCTGATGTTTACCGCAAGCCTGGGCTACGCCGTACCTGGGACCGTTCTGGCCATCGCCATGCTGTTGCTGTTCGCTCCATTAGGCGTGCCTCCGATGCTGTTGCTGCTCTTTGGCTATGGCAATCGTTTTATCGCCGTCGCCAAAGGCGGGCTTGATGCTGGCTTGGAGCGTCTACCTCCCAGCGTGGAAGAAGCAGCCACAAGCCTTGGAGAAAAATGGCCCGGCATCCTTAGGCGAATTCACCTTCCCTTACTGAGAAGCCCAATGATCTTGGGCGGGCTACTGATTTTTGTCGACACAGTCAAAGAACTGCCATTGACCTTTGCTTTGCGCCCATTTGATTTCGACACCCTGGCGGTCAGAGTTTTTCAATATGCCGGTGATGAACGTCTTGGTGCGGCAATCGCCCCGGCCCTATTGATCATGCTGCTGGGGCTGGCTGCAACGGTGCTTCTGGTTCCCCGGCTTGGCAATGGATCAGCTGGGGAGTCCAGCACCCTTGCAGGCTGACATCACAGCGCTGGCCAGGAGCAATATCTTGATCAAGCCCTACTTTGAGCCTTAAGCGCTGGCCATTGCTGAGCCCGACTTGATACATCCACTCGTGGCCAAGAAATTCTCGGGAAAGAACTTCGGCAGAGCCTGACGGATTGGGTTCAACGCGGCAATCCTCAAGACGTACAAGCAACGCGCTGGCGGCGAGTTGATCTAAACGATTCAGCTCATCCTGTTGCTGGCTGGAGAGTAAGGGAATCAGATCCGACGGTTTCATCACATTGGCCTGCAGCACAAAGCGCGCCACAAAACTCGTTGCGGGACTGGCCACGAGTTGACGGGGCGGAGCGCACTGATGCCAATGACCACCGGAAATGACGGCCACCTGATCACAAATCGCCAGGGCTTCCTCCGGATCATGGGTGACCATGACCGCCGTGACGCCACACTCCCTCAATACACGAGGCAACTCTCCACGGAGCCGCAGACGCACGTCCACATCAAGGTTCGAGAAGGGTTCATCAAGCAAAAGCAACTGAGGATTAGGCGCCAGTGCCCGGACCAAGGCAAGTCGCTGCCGCTGCCCGCCTGAGAGCTCGTGTGGAAACCGCTTGCCAAGGCCTGAAAGACCCAGCAACTCCATGAGCCAGGCCACACGGGCCTGATCCTCACGTGGCTTGAGCCCAAAACAGGCGTTCTGCCAGGCGCTGAGATGGGGGAAGAGCGCATAGTCCTGGAACAACATGCCAACGCCGCGACGCTCAGGCGTCAACCAGCGCTTAGCGGAAGCAACCTCGCGTCCATCAATCGCGATCGCGCCATGAGAAGGGCGCTCAAAACCGGCGATCAATCGCAGCAGGGTGGTCTTCCCGCAACCGGAGGGGCCCAACAAACCGAGGAGTTGACCAGCTGGCAACTGAAAACTGATGTTCTGCAGTGACCACTCGTTGGTTTGATACCGATGCCAGAGGTCGTCAACATCTAAAAACGGGGTCAAGATCCACTGCTCCCGCCACCCTGCAAGGCGGCGCAGGAGGGGCACAAACCTCTCACCGTAAGTCGGGAGCTGAGCAGCTTGAAACCTTTGAGGTCCGCTGCACTGGCTCCCGCATCGAGGACTGCTTGACTTTCAAACTCTTCTGTTCGGCCGCATACGGCACACACCAGATGGTGGTGCTCGTCGTCTTCTGCATTTGCAAGCTCAAAACGGCGGCTTCCCTCTGGCAGCTCCAACTCATGGAGAAGATCCATGGACGAGAGCAGACGCAGGGTCCGATAAACCGTCGCCAACGAAACCCGCGCATCTCCCTTGAGAAGCTGCTGATGCACGTCCTCAGCGCTGAGGTGATGCCCAGCGCCCATGCGCTCAAACAGGTCAAGAACGCGCTGACGCTGAGGAGTCAGCCGCTGTCCACGACCATGCAAGTCCTGGCGGAGATTGCCCGAAACAGCCACGGAAGGTCGCGCCTGTTCTTAATAGTAGGGCTTATTGAGAGAAGGCCAACCCCTTCGTAAGGCCCTGGGAGCCGTAGCGAAAGCCACCCCAGTGAGACCACCTGTGTTTAAGTATCAACCATGACATGAACTTTCATCATCAATAAAGCCAAACCGTGCAGCCTGCACATGATCAAGGAACATACCTACGTACAGTTTTGATATACAGTGAAAAATGACTGTGGATTCCTCTAAGACCATCCAGGCCCAGCGCATGGATCAACTGGAAATCTTGCAAGACTGGTGCCTCAGTCGAATTTCATACCTCTCTCTTGAGCACTCAATTGAAGACGCAACGGCGCTGACCGCAGAGCATCTTGAGTCCCTGCGGATCCTTGACCAAGGCACGACATTGTGGATTAACAATGAAACGACCGGCAAGAACCAGCGCTAGGTACCACTAAGTAGCATTTCATACACTTACCAGTAGCATTTATAGCTTTTTTCTGTATCCCTGCTTGAGCAAAAGATCGAAAAGCAAAACACAATAAGCGCGATCTCTTTGCTGCTTTAAGTATTGCCTGGTGTCACCCACCAACTTGGGGAGAAAGACGTCCTGCAACTTACAGGAATCGAGGAACCCTTCTGCTTTCGCCTGCAGCAGGGCATTCTTCGCGTCTACGGAGACTTCGGCAACGACGCGGAAGATGTCACCCTGGCCCTTTGTTCGCCCGGCGAGGTTCAGTGCATCCAGCCAATCTCTGGGGCAAGCCTCACCCTTGAAGCCCTCACAGATAGCCACTTCCAGAAAGTTCAACCCACCAATCAGACATCGATCATCCACGACTGGTTGATTGATATGCACCTCCTGCGGCAGCTCGTAGGCGCAGACGCCAGGATCATTGCATTGTTTCAACTCCTTGTTGCCAAATTTGGCTACAGGCACAAGGAGAACTACAGCTTGCCATTCTGGATTAGCCATTCGCGCATGGCAGAAATGGCAGCCACAAGCCGAGGAACAATTACAAGGCAGATCACCTTACTTAGAAAGAATCAAGACCTCATCATCGACGAAGAACATGGCGGCTTCTTCATCTCAAGCCGACTTATGGACGTCAATGCAATGATAATTGACAGACATTTTGGCAATTAAATCAAAAAAGACAGATCCTTAACTCACTCTCGCCCACAGCGGCATTTACCTCCTTTCCACTTCGAACATTTCTGCTTTTTACAACCTTTCTTACGCTTGCTGCTCACAAGCTGAACTTCAGCCTTGAACTCCTTAGCCAACGGTTTTAGCCATATAGCAACATCAAATTATACAGATATCAGCCCTCACGTCAATGTACATTTGATACATGCGCCTTTTCGGTTCTGTTTCTAATCTCTATGAGTTGGAGGACAAACAGCTCCACTCACTGATTTGAGGCTAAAGCGATGACCAATTTGCAGGCTCAAGGCAGCACCACTGTCCCTTCTGTTGCAGTTGGTCCATCAGGACGCGCCATGGCCCAGCCCATGGAACCAGGACTGCTGGAGGGATTGCTCCAGCATTTGACCATGGAGCGGCGAGCCAGCGCCTTTTACTTTGCCAATTCACTCTGGTTTGGCGAACGTGAACTTCGTGGTTTCTCTCGTTTTTTCATGCACGAGTCGCAGTCAGAGGCGACACATGCAGCCAGTTTTGCCGATTATCTGATTAGCCGTGGACAGACCGTTCAACTGGAGGAGGTTGCCGCACCCCGTCAAAGCTGGGCAAGCTTTGAAGACATCATGGCCGCATCCTTCCTCTTAGAAGCTGATGTGACAGCGTCATTGCAACAGCTTTATTCGCAAGCTGAACGGGCTTCCGATAATCGGACGAGCGTTTTTCTTGACCCAATCATGGAGGGTCAAATCCAATCGGAGAACCTGTTTGCTCACTTGCTTGGACGAGTTCGCTTTGCCGGAGAGCAACAAGCAGCTCTTTTGATCCTTGATGCAGAGTTCACCAACAGCCAATACAACCCGTTCTACTTAGGCGAACGGTTCAGTAACGACTGAACACTTGCATGGTTCGGCGGCTGACCTCCCGAAGGAAGGCAATCGAGAGCTGATCTGACATCACGTCCATCGACGGGGATAAGGCAATCTTCTGCAGGCTCATGGCCTGATCCTTTAACAGGCCTAATTCTCCCTCGAGTCGCTTCAGCAACGGCGCATCCGTGCATTGGCCAACAAGCGCACAAGTTGAGCGGTGTTGGCACAAAATGCAGTCAAATTCCCTGCATAAATTGCCGATAAGCGTATCGGAGCAGGAGATGGTGTGGGAGTAGAGCTGATTCACTTAACCAACGGCAGGCGCGGATTCAATCAACGTGGCGGCAAGGCGGAGGCTCGACTCACCAGGGGGAGTGTCGAGCTGATTGCCACTGCGCAGCTTCGAGATCAGACGTGTTGAAGTGACCCGAGTGGAGCCGATCAGCTCACCAATACGGTCATGGGTGATTCGAAAGGGCAGGTCACACCAATCTCCACAGCGACGACCAAGTCGGTTCACCAACAGCGCGAGCAAGGCATGCAAGCGCTTTTCAGCGCTGCCGAGATGGCGAATTCTCAGTAGCTGCAAGGTCCACTCATTGACGGGGTCATATCCCGTGTCCGGATTGGCATCAGCATCGCTGCGAAAGCAGAGAGCCGTGAGGGCTTCGACGCAAATACCTTCACTGCAAAGACGGTCAGTGCAGAGCTGATCTCCTTCTTGAAGGAAGGCAAGGGTCATGCCCTCGGTCTCCTCGCAAGGGCAGTAGACCCTTGCAACCCCATCAATCACCTCAAGGCAGGTGCCGCCCTGCCTTGCCGAGGGATCAACCATCACGGTCTGACCAGATCTCAGCTTGATCGATGCAACGGGCTCATCCGGCAAGAACCGAAACGACATCAGAACTGGTATTGCAATTGAGAATTCGTCTCAACGTAGGGCAATGGGGCTCTTTTTGCAAGTGCTTCTCAATTGCCAGGAGAGCCTCGCAAGGCCCAGTCACGGCAATGGCAACATCAAGCACCAAGAGACGCATCATTTGATTCTTCTAGCTGTAGTGATTTCCCTGTACGCCCAATCGAAGCTGCCCATGATGAACGGGGATACAGAATCTAATGACGATTCTTCGTTTTATCCGACGCTATTTGCTGAATCCGAAGCGCAGACAACTGCGCGATCGCAAACTGCGTTTACTTCTAAACAATCAGAGTCCAAGACCAAACTCCAAACAATCATCTACGAAGAGAAGAGACTTTTTAGACTGGCCGCTGTGATATTAGCGGTGATTATTCGCCTGTGAAGCAACTGATTAAGTGCCGATATCTCCTCATGCATGCACTTCAACCTTGAAAGGATAACCTCCTGTGCGTGACTAAGACCAGAGGCATCAAGATGGGCAAGATCTAATTCCTCCCAGCCAAGTAGCTGGTTAATCTCATGCTGCGTCAGAACTGAATTCATTGCCAAAGAATAGTTGATGTCATTCCTAGATGGCAGAGGCGAGGAGGGCAAGTGCAAAATTTACGATCTCCCGCATCAGAGCAAAACCAGCGTGGTATCAACACCAAGCCGCTGACGGCTCTGACAAAAAAAGCCTCTCCAGAAGGAGAGGCTTTTGAAGTGTGATGTGAGAAGAGTGCTGAACGCTAAATCAAGTCATCAGAACTTGAACTCTGTCTTGATGATGCCCCCCCAGACATCGCCGTTGGAGTTATCAAACTTGCCGCCATACTTGCCGGCATTGTCATTATCCAGTCGCTGACCAGAAATCCAGAAGACACCGGGGGTGACGCTGATGTTGTCAGTGACCTGGAACTGGTACCAGGTTTCAAGAGCAATCGGNGNGCTCTTNTCTGTNCCCCAGCCAGAGTCNTTGCTNGTGACNGTAGGAACACCNCCNATNGCNAANCCNGCCTTGTTGCCTTGNAGGAAGACATCCTTGAAGCTGAAGCCAACCATCCAGCTATTCAACTGAGCAGTGTCACCTTCATCGGTCATCTTGATGCCGAGTACAGAGCTATCNTANCGGGAANTGATCGANGCTCCACCCCAAGCAGCAGTGATGCTGGCTTGCTTGCTCCACTTATAAGCCAGAGTCANACCATATTGGTTGGACTCCATCAGGCTCTTGTAGCCGAAGGGNTTAGATGACAGCTCGGTNCCAACCTTNCCCATGGNGTTGCCACCACGCTCATAGGCATAGTTNAGGGTAGCCAGCCACTTTTTGTCGCTGGACTTCCAAGCCAACTGAACGGGAACACGGAAGGATGTATCTGTGCCAATCAGACCGTACTGAGCAGCGTTGTAAGAATCAGGATTCATCGCCTGCTTTTCGCTGGCCAGGTAGCCAATACCAAAAGCAAAGGTGCCTTTCTTCATCTTGCTCTTCTTACCGCCAAGCTGACCGATCTGGATACCAGCACCGGCACCGGTGTAGGAGGGATACACACCAGCAGCATTGTTGAAGAACTCAAGCAGAGAGTCCTTGTTGTACATGGAACCACGTGTGGTGAACTTGCTCTGAGGAGCACGTGTACCAGCTGCGATCACACCCCAGTCGCCAACAGGGAAGCGGTAGTAGAGCTTGTCCAGATACAGCTTGGCCTTGGCACTCTTGGGCTTGGAGCCATCGAAAGCCAGGTCGGCATAAGGGGCATTAACCCGTTTGCCAAAGCCGTAAATGGTATTGCTACGAATGCGGAAGTTCAGAACATCCTTACCAGTGAAGCTGGTGTTGAAGTTCAGTTGAGCGTCATGGGCAAAGGTGAAGGCGTTCTTATCAGCAACGCGGTTTGTGTTGGCAGGAGAAGCCGCGAGACTACGCACTAAAGCCTGAGCAGCTTTCTTGACGTAGGGAGTATTGCGCTGGGACTCAGAGAGTGAGCCATACTCAGCGATCAGATAGTTCGCGACGTTGCCATAGGACGTGTTGTTTTGGCCAAATCCACCAGGAGTAACAACAAACTTGTTCTTGCCGCTCAGGATTGCGCCATTGGTGTTGTTAACAGGTTGACCTGTTGTGGCGACATAACCGCGCAGAACGTCTTGATAACGAATCGGGTCAGGAACACCTGCCGCCTTAGAAACAAGTGCTAGGCCTGCAGTGGTGTCACTGGTGGCTCCATTGCCGTTGTCATTGTTGGTGAAGACGTAGTAGCTGTACGCCTTGACCTTACGGGACTTGTTAGCAAGGTTGACCAACGCGCCGTAGTCGGCACGATCCATCAGAATCGTTTTGGACTTAAAGTTGCTGCTGGTACTTGCTGAGTTCTGAACACGGAACTTTTGGTTGCCACCGTACTTATCACGCACGTAGAAGCTCTTGCCATTGAGATAAGCCGATGAGCCAATCGGGCGAACGCCCTCGGCATCAATCAGGACCTGCGTATCCGGAGATGCAGTTTCTCCAGGAATATAGAAAGAGTTGTCACTCTTGATTGGGTCCTTGAAGTAAACGCTCAAGCGTGACTTGTCAGGACTAAACAATGTCGCAGCATCACCGACTATTCCGCCCTGCAAGGAAGAAATAATGTAGGTGTTCTTACCACCAACACCGTCTGAGCTGGAGTCGGCTGAAGAATCGATCGTGCCGTTGGCGTTAAGGGCATACA
Source organism: Synechococcus sp. TMED19 (assembly GCA_002168155.1). Lineage (GTDB taxonomy): Bacteria > Cyanobacteriota > Cyanobacteriia > PCC-6307 > Cyanobiaceae > RCC307. The sequence goes on from NHBY01000018.1 coordinate 78,470, forward strand.
GGGAGTTACCTGTATTCATCTTGGACGCCATGACGGGGGAGGCACCTCCATCAAGGTCATACTCAGGAACCAAGCCAGTCCAGCTGGTCGAGAAGGCCACCTGACGCGCAGAACGCGAGGACATACCTGCATTGGCCTGGTTGCCAACGCTGCTGCCATTAGCAGCAAGAGTGCCGTCGTTACCGAAGGCTGTGCCGTAGCGGTAGTAGTAATAGGCCGTGCCAACGGACTTGCTGGGCTTACGGCCATTGATGGAAGCATCCTGTACGGAGGAATAACCGTCGTACACACGAGGGCCGTACTGCTTGGCAGCCTTGATCAGCTTGCTGAGGTTGCCAAAGCGAACCATGCCGTCACCGCGATAGGCACTGCCCATCACGAAGCGCACCTTGCCCTTCAGTTTGGTGGTGGTGGAGAACTGGGTGGCTTCGAGCTCACCAACCTTGGCCTCGAGGCCGTCCACGCGAGCCTTGACGATGGCGAGTTCCTTTTCAAAGGCCTTCACCAGGCGCTTGATCTCGTCGGTCATCTCAGTGACGCGATCGAGGCAAGCGTTCAGCAGAGCAGCGGCTTCATAACGGCTCATGGCGCGGTTGCCACGGAAAGTGCCGTTGGGGTAGCCGGCGACGCAGCCGTAACGCTCGATCAGGTTCGACAGTGCCTGATATGCCCAGTCGGTGGGATACACATCAGAGAATTGGCTGATGCTGGTGACTTGCTCCTCGGAAGCGGCGTACTTGTTGACGCCGTCCAGGTTGAGCTCAGCAGCCATGGCGCCCATAGGGGCAACCAGGCCGAGAGCAGCTGGAGCCAGCAGCAGTTGCTGGAAGAGTTTCATTAGGTCCTCACACCAAATAAGAGGATGGATGAAGGCTCACCGTGAACGGACNCAANGGNCCGNACGCAGATNGCCAACATACGAAAAATACCCACAGCGGGCNAAAACACCAACGANCAAGNNGACTTGATGGGACAGCTGCTGCGGCGTCCAGCCGATTGCATCCCATAAGACTCATTTTGAGCCACAAAAAAGGAGCCCCTCAGGGCTCCTTGTAAAAGGGCGCCGATGGCGCCAGGTGTGAGGAAAAGGTGTGAGGAGTGGATCCGTTTGGATCAGAAGCTGATGGAGGTCTTCAAGACACCNCCGGAAACACTGTTGCTTCCGAGNCCCGAGGGGTTGCTGATGTAGAAGAACGCAGGGGTCACAGCGATGTTGTCGGTGACCTGGAACCTGTACCAGAGCTCCCAAGCAAAAGTGGAGTCGTCGGTNTCCATAAAGGANTCNTTGGCGCTCACGAAGGTGGGCTGACCAACTGCAGTACCGAGNTAGTTGCCTTCGAGGAANNCATCATCCCACTGGATNCCAACGTACCAAGACTGGCTCGTAGCNNTGTCGTCTTTAGANACGGCGCTGATGCCCCAGATGGAAGCATCCTGCTTGGCGGTCATGGTGTTCAGACCCCAACCAGCACTGATGGANGGCATCCAATCGCCATAGTCAGAAGGTGCGAACCAACCGCTGANGGCNACTGAACTGGAGTCAAAGGCNGACANACCANCAAAGGGATCGCCCGCCAGTGGGGTGCCAAGGGGGATGTAGCCGTAGGTGCCGTTNTGGTTGTAGGCNTAGGCCGCGGTCAGGTTCCACTCATCANCCGTGTAGGCGATNTGAGCAGTTGAGGTNCCGCCTGAGGCCTCGTTNAGNAGNCCACCCTTTTGGGTGAAGCTGCTTTGGCCATTGGNAGCNACATAGTTGCCNCTGACGCTCCAACCATCCTTGGCCCACCAAGCACCTGCACCNGCNCCCAGGTTCAGGCTGTAAGTACCGGGAGCACCTGCATAGGTGAAGAAGTCCATGATGGTCTCAGCCGGATATTGGCTGGGCCACACGGCCATCATGTCGTCCTGACGAACCCTTGCGCCAGCGGTGACGGTGAAGTCATCGCCAACGGGGAATTGATANAACGCGCGGTTGACGTTGACGTTGTTAGGNGCGCCTTCCTCGTAGGCGATTTCAGCACCTGTCATGGCGAAAGGNNNGCCACCCCANGTGGTGTCNNCGAAGTTNCCTGCGCGCANCATGATGCGCATCAGGTCCTTACCAGTGAAGCTCGTATTGAAGAACATACGAGTGTCNTAGTTGAAGCTCACAGCTTCACCGAAGNCNGNATCAGCCAGATCANCCNTGAAGAGCTCCTTGAGCANCTTCTNACCAGCTTTCTTCACNTACTTNGTNTTGGCCTGNGCCNNAGAAAGCGTTCCGTACTCAGCAATGGNTGCGTTGTANGGGTCGGTGTAGATGTTGGCGTTCTCAAAGTAACCACCAGTGGAGATGGAGTAACCCTGAGTGGTCGTGGTGGAACGATNCGGGTTGGTGGTTGAACCAACTACGTCATTCTTGTAGACAAAGAGGTCGTGACCCTTGACGCGGCGTGCTGCGTTGCCCAAGGCAACCAGTGCAGCCAGGTCATTCTTNTCAACGCTGAAGCCACCAAAAGTAGCGCCTGTAGGATTGGCATTCTTCTTGATGACGCCAGCAGAAAGGGCCGTGCCGTCANNCAAGAGGTTGCTGCCAAAGCCAAGAGAACCAACGTTCAAACCGTTCTCCTGCAGACCGCTTACAGACAGCTGGCCGNCTGCACCACCGGTGTANGGAGAGAGGTTGTTGTTAGGACCTGTACCCCAAGTGATGTTGGCCANCGAAGCGNNGNCNTAAGNGCCATNGCCGGTGTAGACGTTGTTGTTGGCCGTCNNNGANAATGTNCCNGTGGAACCGGTGGCACCAGACCAGGTTGCACCNTTGGTGATGANTNTGGCATCACCAGCATTGANTGAGCTANNNGCAACAGAAGCAAAGTTGTTGCCCATGCCAGGAGTCATGAGCTCGCCNTTGGACTTAATTGCCGCGGCGAAAGTGTTTGTTTGNNTACCCTTNTGNGCGTANGGGCTTTCACCTTGCTTGNNGCCGGAGTAAGTNGCGCCACCAATCCAGAAGTACTGNGCAACTNNCAACTTGGTGGTGGTGGAGAACTGGGTTGCAGCCANCTCAGCCGTCTTCGCCTCAAGGCCGTCAACCTTGGCCTTCAGCACNGAGAGTTCCTNNTCGAACTCNTTAACCANGCGCTTGANCTCTTCNGTCATCTCAGTGACGCGATCGAGNCANGCNTTCAGCAGGGCAGCNGCTTCNTAGCGGGTCATCGCGATGNNGCCCTTGAAGGTGCCATCGGGATAGCCGGCNACGCAGCCGTACTGCTCNACCAGNTTGGANAGAGCCTGNTANGCCCAGTCGGTGGGCTGNACGTCAGAGAATTGGCTGACGCTGGTCACCTGACCCATNTGAGCCTCAAGGGCCCGCATGCGGTCGATGTCCTGCTGTTGGGTGTAGCGNTCNACTGTGCCCATATCGANGCTCTGNGCCTGGACCGCCATNGGCGATNCCAGACCGAGNAGCGCCGGGGCAAGCANCAGCTTGCGGAATGCGTTCATGGTTCTCACACACAGAAAAAGGGGCGCAATGCGCCGANCTGATAATTCTTCCTTAACCAAACAAATGNNGTTACNNGTGATACACAACNNGCGTTNANNCAGTCCNNCCTNCGCCNGTCTGTGAATTGACCTCNCTNCTNCTGNTCTGGCTGGCNGCCNTGGNNCTNCTGCTCACCCCAGGGCTCGACCTTCCCCTGAGGGACTGGGATGAGGGCATCGTGGCCCAGGTGGCACTCGAGCGCGCTGAGGCCTTGCAAGCGCTGCTGCGCGGTGATGGATCCCTGACTGAGCTGTTGCTGCCGACCTATTGGGGCGCTCCCTATCTCAACAAGCCCCCAGGGTTACACCTGCTCAGCGCCCTGCCCCAGATCCCCTGGCTGGCTGCTGAGCACTTGCCTCCCCCCTGGAGCGTGCGGCTGATGCCAGCCCTGCTGGCCAGCGCAGTGGTGCCGCTGGCTGGCGTGATCAGCCACGAACTGCGGCCCACCAACCGCCGTGCAGCCATCGCCAGCGCGGCCATCACCTTGACCTTGCTGCCATTGATGCGTCACGGACGCCTGGCCATGCTTGATGGGGCCCTGGTCAGCGCATCCGGCCTCCTGTGGTGGCAGCTGCTGCGCTGCCGATGGCGCTCGGGTATTCAAGCGCTACTGCCCGGACTGGTCGCAGGGCTGGCCAGCAGCGCCCTGATGCTGCTCAAAGCACCACTACTGCTGCCAGTGCTACTGGCGGGGCTAATGCTGCTGGCCATGGACCGCGCCTTGAGTCAGAAAGGCTGGTGCTGGCTGCTGCTGGGGTTGGGACTGGGACTGCTGCCCGGAATCGGCTGGCATCTGTTCCACGGGCTGCAGCGCGGAGCTGGGGCCCTGTTGCTGTGGGGCGGCGACGGTGCCGGACGGGTGCTGCTGGATGCCGGGGAAGGAAGCGACCTGGGCTGGAGGGTGCCGCTGCTGGAGGTACTGGAAGGAGGCTGGCCCTGGTTGCCGCTGTGGCCCCTGGCCGTCGCTGCCGCCTGGAGGGAACGGCGGCGGCCCTGCGGCCGCTGGCCCTTAGGGCTGCAGCTGGCCACCGCAGCCATGGTGCTACCACTGCGCACCCAACTGCCCTGGTACAGCCACAGCCTCTGGCTGCCGTTTGCCTTGCTCTGCGGCCCCACGCTGGCGGCCTTAATCGATCCAGGCGAGCTCCAGCCCCAGCCGGCAGCGGGCTGGCTGCGACGTATCCCCTGGCTGTGGCTGCTGCTGGGGACACTGCTGCTCGTCGCAGCAGGCCCGCTGCTGGCTTACAGACCGGTGTTGCTCCCCGCTGTTTTGGCCCTGCTGCTAGGGGGCTGGGGGCTCAGGCCAGCCAGCCAGCCGCGCCAGCGGCGT
>NHBY01000019.1 GCA_002168155.1 Synechococcus sp. TMED19
GCATTGTGCTGCTGGTCCGGAGAGTTGCCCCAGCCATCGAGGACCACCAGCACCACAGGAGCAACAGGTGGAAGGGATGTCCCGCTCAAGGCTTGATCAGTACTAGGAGGAGAGGCCGCTGTCAACCGGAAGCTCCTTGATCTGAGGGCAAGTTACATCCCACCCGACTCATCACCACTGCTTAGAGCTCGTCCGTCAGGCTTTGAGCACCACTGGACTAAAATTGATCATCCTCCCGGCAAGTGGTTGTGGAGCGTTCATCCTTGCCGGATCAGGTTTGCGAGCGGCGCACGATTCTTGATGCTAAGGAGCTTCACCGCACTGTGATCCGCTTGTGCTCCCAGGTGCTGGAGGGCGTGTCAGATAGCCATCAGCTGCTGCTTCTGGGGATTCCAACCCGGGGGGCGGCGCTCTCTCGTGTCCTGGTCCGTGAGCTGGAACGGGAGTCAGGTCATCCTGTGGACCAGGGGGTGCTTGATCCCACGTTTCACCGCGACGATCTTGAGCGGGTCGGCACCAGGCTGTCGGAAGCCACACATCTACCAGTCCCCATCGATGGTCGCCATGTGGTGCTGGTCGATGATGTGGTCTTTACGGGCCGTACGGTCCGGGCCGCTCTTGAGGCCCTCCACGGCTGGGGACGTCCTGCCAGCGTCAAGCTTTTGGCCATGGTCGATCGGGGCCATCGTGAGCTGCCGATCCAGCCTGATTTCGTCGGCCGGGTTGTTCCTACCAGCCGACACGAATTTATCCATCTCATGCTCGATGAGGTGGACGGGGAAGAGGGGGTAGTACTGCTGCGCCCTTTGAGTGCCGAAGACTGAGTTAACTCAGGCGATGCCTTCAAGCTCGTCGCTGCGGAAGTGCGCCTTGTAGCGACCAAAGGCAACGATCACCGGCAACGTGGGGCTGATGGTGCGGCCTTTCCAGTCATCCAGCACTTTGGCGATTTCACCTTCTTGGCCCTGCATGTCAAAGGCCTTGCCGCGGTGCTCAGGGTGGGTGAACACCACCACTGATTCCTTCACACGAACGCGGTCCCCTTGCTGCATGACGGCTGCTTACCTGGCAGATAGTTTCTCACTCAGCGCCTGCAGCTGCTCTCAGGCCCCTCCTCAATCACCTGGCCGCCCAGCTCGGCGCAGGCTTGCTCGAACGCGAGCCAATCCGAGAGGCCTTCGCTGAGGTGGTGTCTCACGGCTGCATCGAGCAGCAGATCTGGAACAGTTCGCATCTTCTTTTCGCCATGACTGTCTTTGGGGCTGTTGGCCTGCTGCAGTGCTGCTGCTTCGCTTTCCACTCGCTCTCGCAAGGTCATGGCCTGCTGTTGCCACCAGGGATGATCCAGTTGGTTGAGTTGATCGAGGGCCACCCACCAGTTCTCTCCCCCTGCCGCCTCCCGGGCGTTGCTGAAGGCGTAGCGGTTGGCCGCCCAGTTTTCGGCCAGCGCGGAATGAAGCTGCTGACCGCTGGGGTATCGGGTCTCACCACTGAGCTGCAGCAAATTCAGCGCCTCTCTGGCTTCGCCTTGCTGATAGAGCTCAAGGGTGCGCTGGCGGATTAGATCGCGCCAAGCCTGCAGTTGCCGTTCTTCCATGGCGGGGTTGGCGCTGCGCAGCACCAGCCCCCGCTGCTGATCCAGGGCTGCGCGCCAGCGCTGTTGCTCCCAGCTTCGTTGCGCCTGCTGACGCAGGCATTCAGCCAGGAGAGCTTGCTCATGGGCATTGAGTTGGCGCAGAGCCGCGAGCTGGCTGCCCAATTGCAGACAGCGTTCGAGCTCGTCGCGCTCCACGGCTCCTTTGAGCCTGGTCGGCAGTTGCTGCTGCCACCATGCAAGCGCCAACATCACGGACCCGACCAGGCCGATGGAGGTCCAGATCCAGACCTTGGGTAGCCGCGAGCGGCGGGGTGTCAACGGCTGATGCGTCTTCTCATTCCACGATGCCGAGGATGCGGCGCGGCAGCAGCTCGTGCGTGGCCAGATCCTCCCCCTCCATCCAAAGCTGGCGCTCCCGGTCGATTCCAAAGCGCAGTGCAAGCCGGTCCTGCCCGTCCTGGACAGGCGCGCTTAGCGGTAGCTCCGTCTCCCCTCCTGGCCAAAGGGTCACACCCGGATCGCCGGCTGCTGCCCGCCGCAGTGTTGGCATCCCATCGACAAAGACCACCTCTGAGCGTGAGGCTGGCTGAGGTGTGCCCAGCTGCAGCTCGAGGCTGTTCTGCCCGGCCCGGCTTGCAAGGATCAATTCCAGGGGCTGAGGTGTTGGCCAGGCCTGGCCTGGCCAGAACAGTGGATGCCAGCGTTGCCGCTCCAGGCGCTGGTCCCAGCAGCGCAGGCTTACGCCTGACTGCAGAACATCTATCACCTGCAGCGCCGGGGTCATGGCAAGAGCTCCTTGCACCACGGCGGCCAGCGGTTGACTAACGGCCAGCGGCCGACCGGGTAGATGGCTTTTCAGCCAGTTCTGCAACCAGGGCAGTTCGCTGCCGCCTCCGACCGCCATCACGGCGTCGATTTCGTCCATTGCCTCGCCGCTACGCCGCGCTGCGGCCTCTACCTGATCCAGCAGGTCCTGGAGCAGGTCTGGTAGCCCATGCTCCATGAGTACCGCTTCGAGCTGGCGTCGTGTGCCCTTTAGGGCTCGGGTCTGGCCGTTGATCTGCAACACCACCTGGGACTGCTCCATCTGGCTCAGCTCGCACTTCAGCTGCTCTGCTGCATCTAGCCAGGCAATCGCAGGCGCTTGAGGCGCTCCCAGGGCGGCTGCCCACCAACGGTCGATGCTGCGTCCTCCCACCGTCGCTCCGGCTTTGCCGATCACCCTGGCGGTGCGCAGGCTCCGCTGCGACTGGGGTACGGAGTTACCGGCAAATCGCACCAGCTGAGCCATTGGCATGGCGCGGCCCTGGCCCCCCTCCAGGCGTACCAGGGACAGGTCGGTAGTGCCTGCTCCCATATCCAGCACCAACACCAGGCTTCCAGGTGGTAGGCCCGCCCCGAGGGCTGCGGCGGTGGGCTCATCCACCAAGGCCACCTCGTTCACCTGCTGTCGCTCAGCCCAGTTCTGTAGCCACTGCCGGTAGTGGATAAAGCCGTTCACGGGTGCTGTTAGCACCAGCCTTTCAGGGCTGATCGTTTCAGGCAGGCGCGCCCAGATGCCGTCAAGCAGGGCTTCTGCGGCCTGACGCGCTGCTGGTGGCGGTGCGGCCTGGCTGAGTAGTGCCTTGAAATCCCGCTCTGCACTCTGATCCAGGCCGGCATCGAGGACCTGTTGGCCCAGCAACGGATGGCTGGCAGTAGGACTTACCAGGCTGGGGATCACCGGGTCGACGGCGCTGCGGCAAATGGGCGGCAGGGCCAGTAGCTCTCCAGGTTGACCAGCTTCTGCCTGCCAGCCGACGAGCGTGCTGGAGCTGCCTAGGTCGATCGCAAGCGTTCCCTGGCTCAAGGCAGAAAACCTTCGTGAATGCTGAAACCATTACAGGCGGCAGGGCGGCTATCCCTACAGCGGCCGCAGATTGAGACCAGCGTGTCTAGTTAGTTTTAATGGCTGGGGAGCGGTTGCTGAAGGCTGTGCTGTCCTTCTACCGAGAGGAGCCTGATTGCCTCTGCAGTCTGGAACCCCTTCTGAGCTGCCGCCTCAGCCGGGGTTGGTCCGCCCTTCGCATCGATTGCAGTGATCGCGTTCATTTGGAGCAGGTCAACGATCTGATCGAGCTGCTGAGGCCTCCGTTGGATGCCTTGCAGTTGGTGCGTCAGATCCGGCTGATTGCTCCAGGGGTGCCGGAGCGTGTCTATCCCGTGAGGATCCCGCTGTTGCAGGACGGCCAGGCCTCCACTGCTGAGTAAGTCGGCAAAGACAGGTAAAGGTAAGATTGATTACTACGTTGCAACCGGTCGAGCCGGACGGACGCCGATGTTTCTGACCCAGCAACCGGATTCAAAGGACCTGGCCAAGCGCGCCGAGAGCCTGATCCGCAAGTCCAGCAACCGCTATCTCACGACCGTACGGATTGCCTTTCGCGCCAAGCAGCGTCGCTTTGATGACTTTGAAGGCCTTCTCGAGGATTCAATGGTGAAGCCCGTGCAGCGGGCCATTATCGAGCTCAGCGACGAGCAGGATCAACCTGACCTGCTCCCTGGTTGATGAAGCGAGAGGGCACAGGCTGGCGCCTGGCCTTTGATCGTTCCCGTGAAGGCCACCAGGCCTTGATTGGCGGTGAGGGATGGGCACTGGAGCTCAGTCACTCAGAGCTCCAACTTTTTCGTGAGCTCTGCCTGCGTCTCCTTGAGCAGCATGCGGCCATCGCTGATCAGCTGATGGCTGAGGAGGTCATAGAAATCACTCTGGAACAGGACTTCTGGTGGCTTGAGCTCTGCGGGGATCGAGAGCAGTGGGATCTCCGGTTTGTGCTCACTGGCCTGGGTATCCGCGGCGCTGAGGGCAGTTGGAGAAAGCCAGCCAGCAGCGCATTTGTTCTGGCGCTGGCGCAACTGGAGTGCTTCTGATGTCCTTATGTCAGTCAGCCTTTAGAAAGCCGCTGAGATTGTCTCGGCCGTAAAGGTGTTGGTAGGCCGCCACCAGGCTGCATGCCACCACAGGCGCTGCTACCAGGACACCCACGCCAACGATCAATAGCCCCACCAGGCCAATCAGCATCATCAGAACACCAAAACCGAGTAGACGGAAGAACTGAGGATCCACCACTCGGCGGCCAGACTGAAAGGCCTGCAAGGGTGCTTCTGCCCGTGCAACGACTAGAGGTAGGTGGAAGATCTGTGTGACAGCCACATAGAGGATGACAAGCATCCCCGCCAGAAGAGGGAGGGCACTGAGCTCAAAGCGGATCAGGCTCAGTAGCGCGCCGGAGAGACCTGCAATAACCAGGATCAGGACGTTTACACCTAGCAGCAGCAGGGCCATCAGGAAAAGCCTTCGCATAGCTAGGCCATCCCAGCGGGTGAAGTCCTTCCAGCTGGGGCGGGTCCCTTCGAGGGAGAGCCAGGCTCCGCGGAAGAGCCCGATGTTCATCCAGAGGCTGACGATGATGTTGAGGGTCAGACCCACCAGGAAGAGCAGAATCCACCCGAAGGGGGTGCCGTCGCCTTCAAAGCCGTCACTGGCTAGATCCTGGAGCCACTGGGAGATGAAGCTCAGCACCAAGCCGAGCAGCGTAAAACCAATGAACAGCCATGGTGTTCGCGCAAAGGCCTTCCAGCCAAGACTGATCACCCCGCCGATTGGAAGCGGTTGACTCTGGCCCTCGGTGCTCATGGCTTAATTGACCCTCACTGGCGGAAAGTAGCTGGCCGTTGCAGCTCCTGCCATGAAGCTTTTCAGGCCCTCACGGCCCCCAGCAGCTGTTGCAGCCTCGCCGCGCTGTTCTCAGGCACAGGCAGGATCGAGAGTCGGTTCCCCCGTTTGACCACGCCAAGCTCTTCTTCACTAAACAGTTCCCGCAGTTGCTCAAGACTGAGCATCTCGTCGTAGCGGCCGATGTAACGGAGCCTGACGCAGTCCCATCGAGGGGCATCCGGCTTGGATTTGGGGTCGAAGTATTTGTTGTTCGGCTCGAACTGGCTTGGGTCTGTTTGGGAGGTTTCCACCACCTCCATTAGCCCAACGATGCCAGGAGGTTTGGCGTTGGAGTGATAAAAAAAGGCTCGATCACCTACGGCCATTGAGCGCATGAAGTTGCGCGCTTGGTAGTTGCGGATGCCATCCCACAGCGTGGTTCCCTCGGCCTTGAGGTGATCGATTCCGTAAACGTCTGGCTCGCTTTTCATCAGCCACCATTGGGGCTTTGAACTCATGCCAGGTCCTCCACAAGCTGGCGGAAGTGATCGCCGCGGACTTCAAAGTCGCGGTACTGATCAAAACTCGCACAGGCTGGCGAGAGCAGCACCGCTGTTGCCCCCAGCTCCTGAGCCAGCTCTGCTGCCAAGGGAACGGCCTGCTCGAGATGTTCGCGCTGCTCGACTCGCCCGCCGTAACCACTGGCTCCCATTAGCTCCCTAAAGGTGGGGATTGCTTCCCCAAATAGCACCACGGCTGCACTTTTCTGCTTCAGGGCATTCAGCCAGTTGCCAGGCTCTCCGCGTTTGGCTTGGCCGCCAGCCAGAACCACCAACGGGCCCTCGAGGGCTTGCAGTGCCACCAGAGCTGCGTCGTAATTGGTCGCTTTGCTGTCGTTGTAATAAGTCACCCCGCTGAGTTCCCTCAGGGGCTCGAGCCGGTGTGGCACCCCGGGAAAGCTACGGCAGCCGATCTCAATCTGTTGGGCCGAGAGTCCGCATTCCAAGGCCACGGCAATCGCCAGCATCAGGTTCTGGCGGTTGTGTTTCCCCGGCATGGCGAGTGCCGAGGCCTCGAATAAAGCTCCACTTGAGTTGCAGACCTGATCGGCTTCCACCCAGAGCTCTGGATCGATTCCCTTGAGCCCATTGCGAGCACCGGCCGTCACCCAGCAGGCCTGGTGCCATTCCGCGGCGTGTTGGAGCAGATCAGGATCATCGCCATTGAGGATCTGAAGTGCACTGCGGTGGAGCAGTCCAGCCTTGATGCTGCGATAGCGCTCGAGGGTGACGTGACGATCGAGGTGATCGGGGGTGAGGGTGGTCCAGACGCCGATGCGCGGGCTGACCGATGGAGCGGCTTCGATCTGATAGCTGCTCAGTTCCACCACGGACCAGTCAGGGCGTTCCCCCTCCAGGCAGGCCAAGGCCTGCTCCGCGGCTGAAGCGCCAATGTTGCCGCTCACCGGAGCGTCCAATCCCCCAGTCTTGAGTAGATGCCCCACCAAGGACGTGACAGTGGTCTTGCCATTGGTGCCGGTAATCCCGACCCATGGCACCCCATCACGGGCCTCCCAGGCCACTTCCATCTCCCCCACCACGGGGCAGCCACGATCGCGTAATTGATCAAGCACGGGATGGTCAAAGGGAATTCCCGGACTCACAACAGCCCGCGCAGGCCATCGCGGTAGGGCAGTGAAACTTGCTAGTTCAAGCGGCTGGCCCAGCTCCACTTGGACGCCATCGTTAGCGAGCAATTCAGCTCGCTGCTGCAGGCCTTCACCTTTGCCGCTGTCCAGAACCCAGACATCCGCACCACGAGCCGCAAGCAGCCGGGCTGCACCCATGCCGGATCGCCCGAGACCCACGACCACCACTGGATCTTGCATGCTCGGGAACCATATCGATGGGCGATACTGGAATCGAACCAGTGACTCCTACCGTGTCAAGGTAGTGCTCTACCTCTGAGCTAATCGCCCTTGCCTGGGGTTGGTCGGCTTCAGCCGAAAATGGACCCTACACCACGGTTGGCTGATTAAGAGCTCCTCAAAGTGTTCGCGTTAGTTGCAGCCGCCATCTCTCACGCTTGGTGAGATCAGCGCTTTCCATAACGAGCTCGCCACGGCCCTCGAGCTGGACTCTCTCGCCCACTTTCAATTCTCTGCTCGGGTTGCTCACCGGGTGCCAGTTGAGGCGCACTTTGCCCTGCCGGATCAGCTCGGCCATGCGGCTGCGGGAGACGCCGAAACCCGCAGAAGCCACGGCATCGAGCCGCAGTGAGGCTTCAACTGTGGTCAGCCGCTTCTGCCGCTGGGGCTGTGCTGGAAGCTGGGTCCATTCCGCGGGCTCAAATGAGCAGCTCACGGTGCGTACCTGCAGCCTCTGCTCCAGTAGCTGTGCCGCAACCTCCTCCCTGGTGACCAACAGGGCGCCGCGATCGCCCCGGATGAGGACATCTCCCAGGTCCCTGGCTTGATGCCCTTGATCCAAAAGGACCTGTCGAATGGTGGATGGATCAGCGGGATCGAAAAGGAAGTTTCCATTAAGCCCCAGCAGCTGTAATGGGGCGGCGTTGTCCTCCTCGGCCTCGCTACCACCAGCAAGCACTCGGCTGATCTCAAGGCACCGTCGCTCGGCCTGCGGAAAACCGCCGTTGCTGCGTAATTGCAGTTCCTCGAGTTCCCCCAGCCGGGCTTCCGCTTCCTCCCGCTCAGGCGCGCTGAGAAAGCCACTCCAGCTGGGCTGGTAAGTGCGTAGAACGGTTTCGGCCTGCTCAATCAGTTCTGAGAGAACCTCAGGGTGATTTGCACCCTCGAGCAATGAACGTCGTGGAAGCATCGCTCAGTCGTCCTTGAGTCGCACCACGCTGCTGGGGCGGCTGGCCTGGATCGTGGCCCAGGGAATGGAGACCCCCAAAGGGGCATCCACCAGCAAAATGAACTTCCCCTCGTCCAGCCGGTTGCGCACCGTGCGCACCTGATCACCCCCTTCCGGTGTGACGCTGGCGGCTGCGGCGTAGCTGCCCATCCAGCCGGAACCCAGTCCCAGGAGACCGCCGATCAGCGGCTGACCGATTGGGCCAGCGAAGGCGAACGTGTCCAGGTTGGTGATGAAGGTGAACACCAGCCCGGCCCCAAAGCCAAACGGCAGAAGCCATGTGGCCATGCCCTTCTGCCGCGCCTGACGCTGCAATGCAGGGTTCAGCTCGACCACGGTCAGTGGATCAAGGCCTCCGGTCCCCACCCGGCGCAGCTGTAGCCCTGGGGCCCTCTCCCCGAGCGCCACCTCAAGATCACGCCTCTGCGACTGCTCCTCGAGCACCACTGCCACACACAAGCCCATCGGTTCAGTTCCCTCTAGGAGTGGTCACTACACTGCACAGCCGCATGCCTGCGGACGATGACGAAAGTACTGGTGTCGGACCCCATTGATCAGCTGGGGATTGACATCCTGTCCCAGGTAGCCCAGGTGGATGTGCGCACCGGGCTGCCACCAGAGGAGCTCCAGCAGATCATTGGTGAGTACGACGCTCTGATGATTCGCTCTGGCACTCAAGTGACCGCGCCACTCATCGAGGCCGCCAGCCGTCTCAAGATCATCGGCCGTGCCGGCGTTGGTGTGGACAACGTTGACGTCCCCACCGCCACAAAGCACGGGGTAATTGTCGTCAATTCCCCTGAGGGCAACACCATCGCGGCGGCTGAGCACGCTCTGGCGATGATGCTGGCCCTTTCTCGCCATATTCCCGCGGCCCACAGCAACACCGCAGGAGGAGGCTGGAACCGCAAGGCCTATGTGGGCAACGAGCTTTATAAGAAGTGTTTGGGCGTGGTGGGCCTCGGCAAGATCGGATCCCACGTGGCACGCGTAGCTCAGGCCATGGGCATGGAAGTGATCGCCTACGACCCTTTCATCTCCAGCGACCGAGCACAGCAGCTACGGGTCCGCCTCAGCTCCTTGGAGTCTCTGTTCAAGGAGGCCGACTACATCACCCTGCATTTGCCGCGCACACCTGACACTGAAAACCTGGTCAATGCTGATCTGCTGGCCAGCATGAAGCCCACTTCGCGGCTGGTGAACTGCGCTCGCGGAGGCATCATCCAGGAAGCTGATTTGGCGGAGGCACTCAAGAACGGCGTGATTGCTGGAGCCGCTCTTGATGTGTATGCCAATGAGCCCCTCGAGGCTGATTCACCGCTGCGCAGCGTCGAAGAGCGTCTGATTCTCACTCCCCACTTGGGGGCATCCACCGCTGAGGCTCAGGCCAATGTGGCCGTTGACGTCGCCGAACAGATTCGGGATGTGCTGTTGGGGCTGCCGGCTCGCAGTGCCGTCAATATTCCGGGCCTGACTCCTGAGGTGATGGAGCGCCTCAAGCCCCATCTGCAGCTGGCTGAAACTCTCGGGCTGCTGGTTAGCCAGCTTTCTGGGGGTTCTGTGCAGGAGCTCGAGGTGCTTCTGCAGGGTGAATTCGCCGAACATCCCAGCCAGCCGCTTGTGGTGGCCTCCCTCAAGGGCCTGCTCAGCTCAGCCCTTGGTGATCGAATCAACTATGTAAATGCGTCCCTGGAGGCCAAGAGCCGTGGCATCCATGTGCTCGAGGTGAAGGATGACGCCAGCCGCGATTTCGCCGGCGGTTCCCTGCGTCTGACCTGTCGCAATGCCAACGGCAGTCACACCGCCACCGGCGCAGTCTTCGCTGATGGAGAGCTGCGCATCACCAGCATTGATGAGTTCCCCCTCAACGTGCCCCCCAGCCAGCACATGCTGTTCACTCGTCACCGGGATATGCCCGGAATCATTGGCCATCTTGGGTCTCTGCTCGGTGAGCACAATGTGAACATCGCCTCCATGCAGGTTGGACGCCGCATTGTTCGTGGTGATGCCGTCATGGTGCTGAGCCTGGATGACCCCATCCCGGCGAGCACCTTGGTGAGCATCAAGGAGATCAACGGTATTCAGGAGGCTCACCCAGTCACCCTCTGAGCTCATCCATGGCCGATTCCATACAGCTCTCCTGGTGGTGCCTTGAGCTGGAGCCACCAGGAGAGCTTGAGGAGTCACTGACTTGGCGACTGGAGAGTTTGGGCATTCAGCGCGTTGCGCTGCGTTACCGGCCTGAAGACCCCCAACGGCGCACCCTGGTCGCATGGCTGCCTCAGGCCGACTGGCCTGAGGCAGAGCGCGAGCGTCTGGCTGGTGCCCTGGTTGAAATGGCTGAGCCCTTTGGGCTGTCATTGCCTCCGCTGCGCTGGCATCTACAGCCTGAGGAGGACTGGGCTCTGAGCTGGAAGCAGCACTGGCAGCCGGATCCTGTTGGGCAAAACCTGCTGATCCTTCCGGCCTGGCTGGAGCAACCGCCTGAGCATGCGACACGTCAGGCGCTGCTGATTGATCCAGGGAGTGCTTTCGGAACAGGGAGTCATCCCACCACCCGACTGTGTCTTGAGGCGCTGGAGCAGATCGCCTTGCAGGGAGCTCTTGTCGCTGATCTGGGTTGCGGCAGCGGCATCCTCGCCATTGCGGCACTAGCGCTTGGTGCCCGGGAGGCGGTGGCCAGTGACACTGATCCTCTTGCTGTGCGGGCAACCGCGGCGAATGTGTCACTCAACGGACGGGCTGAGCAGCTTGGGGTGGTGTTGGGCTCTGCTGATGCTCTGGGCAAGCTGCTGCAGGGAAGGCGGGCTGACGTGCTGCTCTGCAACATCCTGGCGCCGGTGCTGAGTGAACTCACCCCTCGATTTGAAAGCCTGCTGACACCCGATGGTGTGGGTTTGCTCAGTGGCCTTCTCCTCGATCAGGTGGAGCCTCTGCAGCGCCATCTTCAAATCCATGGCTGGGACGTTGCTGTGGCAGCTGATCAGGGCCGCTGGGCGCTGCTGCGAATCCACCGGAAACGTGCCCTTGTTACATAAATTGCGCTTATATGTGTCTGGTAAACCATTGGCCTTCCCGGCCGGTGGTTCAGCTCTCCCTTAGTCAGGTGTACAAATATCAGGCCCAACAGGCCCGGCTTGCCGAGGACCTGAGCAACGAAATTTGTCATGGCGTCCTACAAGGTCACCCTCGTCAGCGAAAGCGAAGGCCTGAACAAGACCATCGAAGTTCCTGACGATCAGTACATCCTCGATGCAGCCGAGGAGCAGGGCATTGATCTGCCCTATTCCTGCCGTGCTGGCGCCTGCTCCACCTGTGCTGGCAAGCTCACCGCCGGCACTGTTGACCAGAGCGACCAGAGCTTCCTGGACGACGATCAGATCGAAGCTGGTTTCGTGCTGACTTGCGTCGCCTATCCCACAAGCGACTGCTCCATCAAGACCCACGCTGAAGAAGAGCTGTATTGATCGCCTCGGCGATCAACGCTCAGTGTTTCTGAATCCTGGCCACCCCTTCGGGGGTGGCTTTTTTGTACCCATCCCATGGCTGAGCCTTCCCAGTTGCGACATGACCGGCTGCTGCCCAGTGGTAGCGAGCAGCCCAGCCCTGGCGGGATGTACAGCTTTCGGGTGCTAGGGCCCTGTTGCCGGCTGTTTGATCGTGAGGAGCTGCCCTGGCCTTGCTGCAGGCTGCAGTGGCGCAGCAAGGAGCCCAGCTGGCGGCGAGTGGGTAAACGCTTTGTGCCTGACCTTGCCGCTCGTCGCTGCCCTTCCTACGCCGTGGAACTGCTGCAGCCAGGGCTGCGCCCCACTGTGACTGTGCTCACCCTCTTTGCGGAGCGCCTCAGCCCCGAGATGCAGGAGTGGTGGTACAGCCGCCGTCCCGACACCGCTGCAATTCACCCGGTGCTGCCAAAGGCGGCATGAAAAAGCCCCCCGCCGAGGCGGAGGGCAAGAGGCGATTGATCCGCGTGGTCGCTTCAGATCAGAAGTAGATCTTGCCACCGCCCCATGCCGTGCCCTGCACCTTGGGGGAGGTGAGGATGTAGCCAGCCATGCGACGAAGGTCCTCGTCGTTGAGGTCGCGCATCTTCACGAAGACATCAGCGCTACGCATGCTCGGGTGGAAGTCGGCGATTGATACCTCACCGTCATAGGAGGTGGGGTCCTTCATGTAGTCCACAAGGGCCTCTACGTTGTCGCGAGCCGGTGTGGCCAGGGCCAAGGTTTCGGGATCAAGGCCGACGTTGTGGTTGGTCTTGGTGATGCCGCCGGCGTGGCACTCGCCGCAGCTGTTGTTGAAGGTCTTGCGACCGGACTTGATCTCAGCCTCGGTGAAGGTGACCAGATCGCCGCCGGGGTCAGCAACCACGGTGAGACTCTCGGTATCCCATTGCAGCGCCTCCGCCGCGGGAGCAAGCAGCAGCAGTGCGAGTGGAAGCAGCAGCACTGCGCCGAGACGCCGCAGACCCTGGAGAACGGTGGACATGGAGATTGAGGGCAACGTGGACAGACTCCTGAGCTCTTGTATCACGCGAAACCACTCAGTCGGGGCTTGATGCCGCCGCCAATCACAGACTGTTGCAGGCCCCGGCGCTCACCTCGAGGCTGAGGAAGTCCTTGGCCAGCACCGTGTTGCTGAAAATCGACCGTGCTTCTTGCAACAAATCGTCGGGACTCTCAGCGGCACCAGGCACGTAGCGGGGGCTGAGATGGGTCAGGGCCAGCTGCTTCACCCCTGCCTCTGCAGCGGTCTGAGCGGCCATGGTGCTGGTGGAGTGCTGGCGCTGGTAAGCCATCGCGGCATCGCGGTGGGAAAAGGTGGCTTCATGGATCAACAGGTCAGCGCCGCGGGCCAGGGCAACGGCGGTTTCACTGAACACGGTGTCGGTGCAATAGACCAATGAGGCTCCCGGTTGGCTTGGCCCGCATAGGGTGCGGCCATCGACTGAGCGGCCATCAGCAAAGGTGACGGTTTCCCCGGCCTTGAGACGTGCGAACTCCGGTCCAGGCGGGAGCCCCATCGCGCGGGCCTTGGCAATGTCAAAACGTCCCTGGCGCTCGCATTGCTGGACCCGGTAGCCGTAGGCCGGCACCCGGTGCTTTAGCGGGGCGCAGGTCACGGTCAGCTCGCCGTCTTGCAGAAGTGATGTGCCCTCCGCAGCGGCCCGCTCCACCGGATGAAACCGCAGGGGGTAACCGATGCGGGTGGCTGAGTGCTGTAGGGCACCGGTGACGAAGGGCTCTAGGGGCTCCGGGCCATAGAGATCCACTCCGGGGCATGTGCCAGCCATCCCCAGGCTGGCAAGCAGCCCGGGTAGCCCGAAGACATGGTCCCCATGCATGTGGGTGATGAAGATGCGCCGCAGCTGGGAGACACGCAGGTCGCTGCGCAGAAACTGATGCTGGGTGGCCTCACCGCAGTCGAACAGCCAGAGATCCGCCCGCTGGGGCAGACGCAGGGCGATGGAAGAAACGTTGCGGCTGCGGCTCGGAACGCCGGAACTGGTGCCGAGAAAGGTGACCTGCAATGGCCGTCTGTTGATGCCCCGGCTTTGATGGTGCCACGGCGAAGAACGATGCCAATCCTTCCTCTGATTACTGCATCGGCCCTGCTGGCCCCCGGCACCCAGGAGCTGCGGGTGCTGCTGGTCAAACTCGAGGCTCTGCGGGTGGTGCCGGCCGCGGGTGAGCGCTTGCAGGTGCTCGATGCAGACGGTCAATCTCTCGGCGTCTTTGCTCGTGGTGTGTCCTTGAAGGCAACCAGTGATGGCATCGCTGGGCTGGGTCGCCCCCAACAGCTGATCTGGATCCGGCCGCGCCGCAGCAGTGGCAGCCTCTGGCTGCAGCAACGTAGGTACCGCGGTCTGCTCAAGTTGCAACTCGATCAGGGCCGCTTGAAGGTGATCAACCGGGTGGCGCTGCCGGACTACCTCGCCAGCGTTGTGGGTGCTGAGATGCCCCATCACTGGCCTGAGGCGGCTCTACAGGTACAGGCTGTGGCATCACGCACCTATGCCCTGCGTCAGCGACAGCCCCAGGCGGATTACGACCTCGGCGCCACGGTCAGCAGCCAGGTCTACCGGGGCATGGAGTCTGAAACTGACAGCACCCGCCAGGCGGTGGCCAGCACCCGAAATGAGGTGCTGACCCACAGTGATCGCCTGATTGATGCTGTCTTTCACAGCAGCAGCGGTGGTGTCACCGAGAACAGTGGAGAGATCTGGCGCTATCAACTCCCCTATCTCAAAAGTGTTCCTGACTTTGATGAGTCGAGCCCAGTGCATCGCTGGCGCCAGCCGCTGCATCGCCGTCAGCTTCAGCGTGCCTTTGCCGAGATCGGAGGGGTGGAGTTGATCCAGCCGTTGCAGCGCACCAGCAGCGGACGGCTGCGGCGGGTGTTGGTGCGCGGCCCTGGCGGCGAGCTTGAGCTCAGCGGTGCCCAACTACGCCGGCGTCTCAAGCTGCGCAGCAGTTTTGTGCGCTTTGAGGCCACTGATGAAGCGGTAAATCCGATTGCTTCGCTGCGGGATTGGCTCGGTCTGCGCCCTCAGCTGATCGCCATCGGCCGCGGCTGGGGCCATGGGGTGGGCCTGAGTCAGTGGGGTGCCCTGGCCCTCAGCCGGCGAGGCAGCAGCTATCGCGAGATCCTTGGGCATTACTACAAGGGGACTGAAGTGAAGGCCTATCGGCCTGCTCCGGGTTGGCCGCTGCCGCCACCACCCCCCTGATGCCAGGTTGGGATCACTGCTGCTGCTGCTGTGCCGGCTTTCCCCCATCAACTGGTGCGACGTCAAGAGGCAGCTGACCTGATGGAGGCCTGCAGTGCCTTGCTCGAGCTGCGGCTGCAGCAGCGCCTTGAGCAACAGCACCCTCGGCCTCTGGGGTTGGCGACGGGACGCACGATGGAGCCGCTCTATGCCGCCCTGGTGCAGCGACTCAAGGCCTGGCCTGCACCGACGCTTGAGGCGTTACGAGCTGGTTGGTTGAGCTTCAACCTCGATGAATACGTCGGGCTGCCCGGCGCAGATCAAGCCAGCTACCGCCATTACATGGACGTTCAGCTCGGCCAGCCCCTTGGTCTCAGCTCAGCTCAGCTGCGCTTACCCGATGGGAGTGATGACGATCCTGCTGCAGCTGCAGCTGCTTATGGCTCTGAATTGGCCTCCAGCGGCGGGGCCGGATTTCAGCTGTTGGGTCTCGGGAGTAATGGCCATGTCGGCTTTAACGAGCCGCCGTGCGATGCCGATGCCCGCTGCCGTGTAGTGGATCTCTCGCCGGCTACGCGCCAGCAGAACGCAGGATTGTTTGCAGGTGACCCTGAGCGGGTGCCGCCGCAAGCGATCACTCTTGGAGTGAGAGAAATCTTGCAGGCCGAGGAAATTCACCTGGTGGTGACCGGTGTCGCCAAGGCTGCGGTGTTGCAGCGGCTGTTGCATGAACCTCCCACTGTTGATTTGCCGGCCAGTTGGCTGCAGCAGCACCCGCAGGTTTGGATCTGGGCTGATGGGGCGGCCTTGCATTGATGGGCTGGGAGTTCTGGATCGATCGCGGAGGGACCTTCACTGATTTGGTGGGCCGCGCGCCAGGAGGAGGCCTGGTTGTGCGCAAGGTGCTCTCGGTTCAACCGGGAGTGCCAGGTGATCCTGCGGTTGCAGCGATTCGAGAGGTTGTGGGGCTCGAGCCCCAGGTGCCGATTCCTGAGGGCCTGATCCATGAGCTGCGCCTTGGCACCACCGTGGCCACTAAC
Organism: Synechococcus sp. TMED19; assembly: GCA_002168155.1. Lineage (GTDB taxonomy): Bacteria > Cyanobacteriota > Cyanobacteriia > PCC-6307 > Cyanobiaceae > RCC307. The sequence continues at coordinate 15,920 of NHBY01000019.1, forward strand.
GCTCTGCTCGAGCAGGCTGGTGATCCGGTGTTGCTGCTGACCAACTGCGGTCTTGGCGACTTGCTGCGGATCGGTGATCAACACCGCCTTGAGCTGTTTGCGCTTGAGGTGGAGCGAGGCCCCTGGCTTGCCTCAGCGGTGGTGGAGGTGGAGGGGCGACTTGATGCGGAAGGAAGGGAGATCACTCCGCTGCGTTGTGATGCAGCGCTGGAGCAGTCACTTCTGGCCGCCCGTAAGCAGGGGATGCGCAGCTGCGCCATTGCACTGATGCATTCCTACCGGAATCCTGTTCATGAGCTGGAGCTCCAGCAGCTGGCGGACTCGCTTGGCTTTGAGACGGTGGTCTGTTCGCACCAAGTCAGCCCACTACCGCGGCTTGTCCCAAGGGGGCAGACCGCTCTTGTGGAGGCGGTGGTGGCCAGGGTGCTCTTTGGTTACATCGATCAGGTACTCGATGCGCTGGGAGCTGGTGTTCAGCTGCAGGTGATGGGCTCTAGTGGGGCACTGCTGGAGCCCTCGACACTGCTGGCCAAGGACACAATTCTTTCAGGGCCTGCTGGGGGCATGGTGGGTGCCGTGGCGGCCGCGAGACAAGCCGGCTTTGGCACTGAGCCCTTGGTGGGCTTCGACATGGGTGGCACCTCAACCGACGTGTTCTGTGTGCCTGCTGGTCAGAACCCCAAGGACTGGGAGCGGAGCCACTTGACCGAACTTGCTGGGTTGAGCCTGCTAGCGCCGCGTTTGCCGATTCATACCGTGGCTGCTGGTGGAGGTTCGATCCTTAACGCCGATGGTGGTCGCCTCGAGGTTGGTCCCCGCTCCGCCGGAGCTGATCCAGGACCTGCCTGCTACCGCCGCGGCGGGCCACTCACGATCACCGATGCTCACGTTCTTTTAGGCCGTCTGCAGGTCGAGAACTTCCCAGCGGTGTTCGGGGCAAAGGCTGATCAGCCAGCTGATTGCGAGGTGGTGCATCAGCGCTTCGTTGCCTTGGCAGAGACCTTGCAGTCCAGGCCGGAAACCCTTGCTGAAGGTGCGCTCAATCTTGCGGTTGAGACCATGGCAGCGGCGATCCAGCAGGTGTCGCTGTTCCGCGGTCATGACATCCGTAATGGCGTGCTGATCGCCTATGGCGGTGCCGGTGGCCAGTTGGCCTGTCGCTTGGCCGAGGCCCTGGGCCTGCGGCGTGTGCTGCTGCATCCCCTGGCTGGTGTGCTTTCGGCCTGGGGAATCGGTCAGGCCTGCCCACGCCATTGGCGTCAGCGTGTCCTGCGTCGCCCTCTCACAGCAGCGGTGCTTGGCGAGCTCAAGGCCTGGGTCTCAGCCCAGCCTGAGAAGGGGATTCCTGAGCAGAGAATGGAGCTCAGGGATCAGGCCAGTGAAGAGGGCCTGTTGGTGCGCTGGACTATCGCTGACGATCTCAGTGATTTAAACGAGCGCTTTGCAGCTGCCCACCATCACCGTTTCGGCTACATGCCTGCGGAAGGAACGGTGCTGGTGGTTGAGCGTCTCGAGCTTGAGTGGTCGATGCCGGACTCGGAAGCAGCGGCAATGCATTCGTCTCAGGCGATTGCTGATCTTGTCGCTGGTGCTGGGCATAAGCACAAGGCCGTGATGCACACGCCAGCCGCTGGCTGGATTCCCGTGCCGCTGCGGCTGCGGGATTCGCTGCAGCCTGGAGAGAGGCTGCAAGGGCCAGCTCTTATCCCTGAGAGCACTGGTTGCACAGTCCTTGAGCCTGGCTGGACAGCTGAACTGGATCGCTGGGGAAATCTGGTGCTGCAGCAGGCGGTCGACCCAATCCCGCCACTCAAAAGCATCACGGAGAAGGCCGATCCGGTGGAGCTGGCGCTGTTCCATCACCGTTTCACGGCTGTCGCTGAGCGGATGGGGGAGCGGTTGCGGCTCACAAGCCGGTCGGTGAATATCCGTGAGCGGCTCGATTTCTCCTGTGCCCTTTTTGATGCAAGGGGCGCTCTGGTTGCAAACGCCCCCCATATTCCAGTTCACCTGGGTTCAATGGGGGAGGTCGTTGCCGATCTCCTGGCCGAGGTGGCTGCTGGACGACGGCCTCCGCTGCAGCCAGGGGAAACACTTTTAAGTAACGACCCTTTTCATGGCGGCACCCATCTGCCGGACATCACAGCGATCACACCGGTGTTTGCCGGTTCAGCAGATCCTGTGGCATTCGTGGCCTGTCGAGGGCATCACGTCGATGTTGGGGGCATGACACCGGGCTCGATGCCTCCCTTCAGCACCAGCATTGGTGATGAGGGGCTGTTGCTGCGCCACTGGCCCCTGGTTTCCAATGGCCAGTTACTTCTCGAAGAATGGGCCCAAAGACTGAGGGCTGAGTGCCCGGCACCACGGGCGCCTGAGCTGTTGCTTGCTGATCTGCAGGCCCAGGTAGCAGCCAACCAGCTTGGGCTTGAACAGCTATCGGCTCTGATGTCGTCGCAGGGCCTGGCCCGAACGCAGACCTACATGTCCCGTGTGCAGCGCAATGCAGCTGATGCTGTCTCTCGGGTTGTTCGAGATCTGGACGATCGCCACTTCGCCGTGGAGCTAGATAACGGCTGCCGGTTGTGTGTGTCCATCACCGTGAACCGGGAGCGCGGTACAGCCCTGCTCGATTTCAGTGGCACTTCAGCCCAAGGCCAGCACAACTTTCACGCGCCACTGGCCGTGACAAAAGCGGCAGTTCTCTATTGCTTCCGTGCCCTGGTCCCCGATCCCATCCCACTGAATGCGGGGTGCTTTGCTCCACTTGAACTGGTGGTGCCCCGTGGGTGCTTGCTTAATCCTGATCCTCCAGCGGCCGTGGTGGCCGGCAATGTCGAAACCTCCCAGGCCTTGTGCAATCTCCTCTTTGGGGCGATGGGGGTGATGGCAGCAGCTCAGGGGACGATGAACAATCTCAGCTTTGGTGATGCCCAGCGGCAGTATTACGAAACGGTTGCAGGAGGCACCGGGGCCGGTGACGGTTTTGCCGGAGCTGATGGAGTGCAAAGCCATATGACCAATTCACGCCTAACGGATCCGGAGATCCTGGAAGCGAGATTCCCAGTGCGCTTGGAAAGCTTCGCCTTCAGGAGCGGTAGTGGCGGAGCGGGTCGCTGGTGCGGCGGTGAGGGATTGGTGCGGCGCTTGCGTTTTCTGGAACCAATGACGGCTTCCCTACTCACCGGTTCTCGAAGGGTGGCGCCATTCGGTCTGGCCGGGGGGGGACCCGGTGCCTTGGGATGCAACCGGCTGGGGCTTCGCGATGGGAGCTGGCAGGTTTTGCCGGCTTGTGCACAGGTCGAGCTGCAGCCTGGTGAGTTGCTGGAGCTGATGACCCCCGGTGGTGGTGGTTACGGTCCTTCTACCTGAAGTCGAAATCAGCGCATGTCGCCCAAACGGCCGCTGCCATGCCACTCGCTCAGGGCGTCGTAGCCGCCGATCACCTCACCATCAATGAACACCTGCGGAAAGGTGCGCATGCCGCTGCGATTCATCACGGCATCAGCGGCAGCATCGTCCTCCACGCTGTTGACGCTGTGGGGAATCTGCAGGGTGCGCAGCAGCCGCACGGCACGCCGCGACCAGGGGCAGGAGGGCAACACGGCAATCTCAACCCGAGGCGCAGACTCAGGTTGTCCAGGTGCGCTGGGCTCGGCCATCGCTACGTTGTCCTCCAGCAGACCGACCAGCAGATCAGCCCCCTTGAGCACCCGGGTGCCCGGCTCAAGATGACCGCCCCATACTTGGCAGGCTCCATCGGAAAGGCTCAGGTGCAGGTGCACCGCCTCGGGGCTGATGGTGCCATTCAGCGTGATGATCTCAAGATCACCCTCCATCACGGTTGGCTGGGGCTGACCAGGGCACTGGAAGGCGGCTCGCGAGAGGTTGCCAACCACTCCCAGCACAAAACCGTCAGCCTGATGCTGCTGCGCCAGCTCTTGCAGGCTCTCGCGCAAATCGCTGCCTGGGGCAAGCTTCAGCGGAATGGCTCGCATCACGGTGCAGCAAGGCCCGTGAGATTAGATGCATGCGTAGCCTCAGCGAGCCTCTGGCCAGACGCTTAGGCAGCCTGGATCCCTAGCCAGGGTCTCCTGGCGAGCAGCCTCGGCGGCTCCTGGTCCCTGGTCCTTGCCGATCTCAAGCACGATCCGCCGCAGGCCCCGTTTGGCCTGATCGTCTTGCAGCCACCCAAGTCCGTAGTACGTGCAGGTGGCTTGCAGCCAGCCCTGGCCCTTGGCGCGCTGGCTGATGTCCAGATCATCCACGCCGGGCAGGGCGCGGGCCTGAGGTGCGGCGAGGGCCGATGCCGACAGAAGCACCGCGATGAGACAGGAGGGATGGAAACGCACACGGCGGCCCAAGCTGGAGTGACCTTACCGAGATCCCCGCTTGGCTGATCACGCACCATCGAGCTGGCCTGAGGGTGAAACGCCTCAGCTCGAAGAGGGTTTGATCAACGCGCCAGCCACGCTGGTTCTTGCCCATGGCGCTGGTGCCCCGATGGACAGTCCATTCATGACGGCGATGGCCTCAGGCCTTGCCGGCAAGGGTTGGAGGGTGGTGCGTTTTGAGTTCGATTACATGGCCCGTCAGCGGCGCAGTGGGCGCAAGGCGGCCCCTGATCGGATGCCCAAGCTTCAGGAGGTCTTTCGACATCAGATCAAGCAGCAGGAGGACGTTGCTGCTGGGCCATTGATCATCGGTGGCAAGTCCATGGGTGGGCGTGTGGCCAGCCTTTTGCTCGATGAACTGGCTCAAGAGTTAAGTGTCAGGGGCGGCCTCTGTTTCGGATATCCCTTTCACCCCCTCGGCAAGCCCGATCAGCTGCGGACTGAACATCTGGCACTGATGCAGACACCGGCCCTGATCCTTCAGGGGGAGCGCGATGGCTTCGGGACCCGCGCTGAGGTGGAGACCTACGCCCTCTCGCCTCTGATTCAAGTGGGTTGGCTGGCTGATGGTGACCACAGCTTCAAGCCGCGCAAAGCCTCAGGCCTCAGAGAAGTCGACAACTGGTCCGCGGCTATTGAGATGGCTGACGTCTTCTGCAGAGGCCTTGTCGCTGGCTGAGTTTCCGCACCCCTGGGGTGATTGCTTCGATCGGCTCTCCGTTGAACTTCCAGATTGCGCTTGCTTGGAGTGAGCACCATCCGATTTTCATCGTCTACGCCGTGATGTTGTATGGCGTATCCGTGGTGCTGATCCGTCGCATCGCTGTTGCCAAGGGCTATGACGCCCGCAACTGGCTGGTGCTGGCGCTTGTTTTCCCGTTCGCAGCTGCTGTGGCTGTTGCAGCTCTGCCTAATCGCACCCTGTATCAGCGCATCTGTGAGATCAGAGATGCTGCCCTTGCTATGGCTAAGCGTGGTGAGGGGATCTAGATCAAAGTGGCCTCGGGTCTGGCCACAGGTCTGGGCTGTGGAGCTGGCTGGGGCATGACACGGAAGCGGATCACACCCCGCGGTTGCTGGCGCAGCTGCAGGCTGTAATGCAGCGTGCCGAAGGCCAAGAGCAGCAGCCAGGGCAGCAGTGGGCGGAGGTGAGTCATGCCCCAATCATTGCGACCCAAGCAAGTTGGGTGTTGTGCTGTTGAGCCCTGAATCGTTCAGGTCGCTTTAACGTCGAAACCAGAGTTGCTTGTCTTTGCTGTTGACTAGCGCGACTCAGCGGCAGTGGCTGTGGACTTCTGCGTCGCTAGCCAACAATTCGACGCTCTCGCGGTGATCAATCGGGAAGGGATGAGAAACGATCTCACCATCGAGTTCCATCAAGGTTGAGCAGCGCTTCATCAGCTCATCGCCACCAACTGCAGAGCTAAGACAAGGCCGCTATTACGGACGCCCAATTGTTGATCGGGAAACGCATCGCTTAGGGCAATGAGGGGTTCACTCTCATGCCACTGGGGCTGTCTTCACATCACCCGGTTGGCGAAAAGCTGGGCTTCAGGCCCTCAGCCAGCTCAGGGGCAAGCAGTAGGTAAGTACCTCGTGGCCAGGCATTAGGGCCACGATGGCCAGCTCTCCGTCACTGAATGCCTCACGGGCCTTGGCTACAAACGCAGCACTGTCATCAAGCCCCCAAACAGCCCTAGGCATGGCTTCTTTCTCGCCGACGTAGGCCTCATAGGCCTCGGCAAAAGCTTCAGCTTCCGGGCCGCTGAGCAGCTGGTGCAACACGGCCTCCGGCTCCTCGTTCTGACAGCGCACAAGCATCATGCGGATCATCGGGTCATCGATGGCTCTGCTAGCGGGAAGGGCAGTGGTGATGCCTCCCACCGGACAACTGGAGACACCAGCCGGCTCGCCGCGTGCATCGATGACGGCCACTGGGGTGGACAGACCCCACTGCTCTGAGCGCCTGACCTCGGTTGCCACAGCACTGAGTTCGCCCCTCAGGCGCATGGAGAGCTCTTCCAGCTTCGCGTTGTCGTCCTGCATGAAGTCACCCTATGGGAGATCTATTCCCACTGCCCGAGTGGGAATGCATTGCTAGTGATGCGGTGATTGCGCCGATGAGATGCCCATTTACGCCAAGCCCAACAGTCCGGTGACCAAGGAGGTCAACAACGTGGGGGTGTTCATCGGTGTGATGCTGCTGGGCCCGGTCTTCTTTCTCTGCACCGGCATGGTTGGGCATTTCATTTTCAGCCTGATCCTGACGCTAGTTATTGGGATCCCTCTCTGGGCCTTTGGTCTTGGTTGGTTGGTTTGGTTCTTCTATGCCTTCTGGGCCATTAGTTTCGTCAATCAGAAATGGCTGGATAAGGGCTGGATTCGGGTGGATCCTTAACTCGGCAGTCACTGAATTCTGTGTGCTGATGATGATGTTCAAGGAGGCAGTGCATCCCCTGTGTTCAGCAGGACTTGAGTCAGGGACTGGGCCTTCTGAAGCGTGATGGTGCTTTGCTGCCGGCTCTCTATGTCTTCGTGCTGCTCAAGTGCCTCGCCCTGATGGCTCAGTCGATCGATGATCTTGGGACACGCATCATTACCTGTGCCATTGGGGTTGGGCTCAGGGGGTGCTGGTGAATGTCCCATTGAGAGGGCGTCGGGCCGCTGCTGTCATCCACCGTTGCAGGACGGTTGCAACCCAAGGTGTGTTCTTGGTTCGTGATCCCAAGGCTGACGATGGGCTTTGGCGGCTGATTGATGCCGCTCACGAATCACTCAGGGAAGTCTCTATGAATTGCTGCAGAAAGCAGGCATCGATTCAGGCGAGCGTTGCCTTAGAGAGGACGAACCCATGACCGAGTCAGTCACCGCCATCGCCTTGCTCGCAGGAGGCACTTTTGCCTGGGCGACCGCGGCTCTTACCCCAATCTCCAACATCTCCAACATCCCAGAAGTGTCACGCCCAGCGGAAGACGTGCTTTTAGTGCGCAGCCGCAGCCGCAGCGGCGTAGGCCGGCGTTTTGTTCAACAAGGCCGGTTGCTCTGAAGGATCAGCTGGGAACGTAAGGTTCCCGCACCTGAGAGTGCACTGCCATGGGCGAGTATGCCGTTCCTATCCTGGCCACGATCGGGATCACTGTTGTGTTGACGGCCGCAACGGTCTGGCAGTTTCTTCAACCTAATGACGATGATTTCGGTGATATCAGTAAACGACCTAAGTGAGCTGGTTCAATCGGCTGCTACGTAATCACCCAGATTGCAGCTGACGCTGCGCACATCATCAAGGCCATCGAGAGCTTCTAGAAGTCGCATGCATTGGGAGGCCGTGTCGCTATCGGCGATATCAACGTTGGTGAGCGGGTGCCAGTGATGCCCCCACTGCTGCACTGGCCATCCCTGCTGTCGGAGTCCTTCTTGCAGCGATTCCAGCGCGGTGAAGGGGCCATGAACGATGGCACCGTCCTCGAACATCTCATAGCCATCGGCCTCGAGCTCCATCAAGCTTTCGAGCAGCGCATCCTCGGAAATGGGGTGGTCGATCACCTCGAGGGTGACCTCGCTGCGATGTTCAAACAGGTAGCCAACGCAGCCGCTTTCACCGAGATTGCCGCCGTTTTTGCTGAAGGCCAGTCGTAACTCGGCAGCAGTTCGGTTGCGGTTGTCGGTCAACGCCTCAACCAGGACGGCCACACCGCCGGGTGCATAGCCCTCATAGCGGATCTCCTCGAGTTGATTGGCACCGCCTCCGGCGCCTGAACCTTTGGCAATGGCTCGCTCGATGTTGGCCGCGGGCACCCCAGCGGCCTTGGCTTTGCTAATAGCCGTGCGCAACTGGAAGTTGCCGGTTGGGTCAGGGCCACCACGGGCCGCCACTGTGATCTCGCGTCCCAGGCGGGTGAAGGCCGCTCCGCGTTTGGCATCCACCACCGCTTTAGTGCGCTTGATCTGGGCCCATTTGCTGTGGCCGGCCATGGGCTGCTGTGGCGTGCGGCTTCCAAGGGAAACGCTAACGCTGAAGCTCAATTTGTTCCGGCTGCTGTTTTAAGGACCCAGCGCCTTCAGCCGGCGGCATCCAGGACCAGCTTGGGCTGCAGAAGGCCGTCTTCGCGGCTGCGCGCCATGCCAGCAAAACTGCCATCGGGTCTTGTGATCACAAGGGGTTGTCCGGCTGTGAGGGGTTGATCCAGCGCCAGACGCTGGCCTCGAGTCCATCCCAGCCACTGCTCAGCATTCAGCCTCTGGGCTGGCAGGTGCAACAGAGCCTCCAGAGGCTCCACTAAAACTGTGTTGCTATCGACAGAATCCAGGCTGCAGCTCTGCTTTAGATCAAACCCAAGGGCAAGAGTGCGACGCAGGCTTTTCAGGGCTCCACCGCATCCCAGTCGCTCTCCCAGATCCCGCGCTAGCGACCGAACGTAGGTGCCGGCTGAGCATCGCAGCTGCAGCTGAAGCACGCCTGTTGTCTGATCCCACTGCAGCAGATGGAGTTGCTCAATCGAAACCGTCCGCTCGGGCAGCTCAAGATGTTCGCCCCGCCTCGCGCGTGCGTAGGCCCGCTCACCATCGACGTGCACCGCGCTGACCACAGGTGGACGCTGCTGCACAACCCCCTGAAAGGCGGCTAGCTGCTGTTCCAGTTCGCTGCAGCTGAGTAGTGGCCATGGGGCCTGATTCAGGACCTCGCCGCTGAGGTCATCACTGCTGGTCCGCACTCCAAGCTGAATAGCCCCGTTGTAGGCCTTGGTGCCATCGAGATAGGGCAGTAGCCGCGTGGCCGCTCCGACGGCAAGGGGCAGTACACCTGTCACCTCAGGATCCAGTGTTCCGCCATGGCCGATGCGTCGCATGCCAAGCAGGCGCCGTGCCTTGGCCACACAGTCATGGGAGGTCAGCCCGGCAGGCTTGTCGATGATCAGAAAGCCGCAGGGGGGCAAGCAGGAGGTCTCGGCCTGGCTCATGGAGCCCAATGTGGCACCGGCTTAAGTTGAGCGACGGCGTCTGAGTGGCCTAGCGGGTGGCAACGGCAGTGCAAGATCCCATCAGGGCTTTTCTCGATCATGGTTTCATGCTGCGGGAGCAGCTTGCCGGTTTTCTGCAGCTCTCTGCCAATGAGCTCGAACAGCGCCTGCCCAATAGCACCGAAGCCCTGGCTGCAGCCCACCCCGGTGCCCTTGATCCTTCTGAAGCAGAGTCGTTTTACGAATCAGAGGTCGGAGATGGTCATCTCTATGAATTGGCTGCCTGGCATCTGGGCAGCGCCGATTACATCGCTGACACCTTGCGCCTTCAGAGCGAGATCGCCCATGGCCAGCATCTTGATTTTGGCGGTGGCATCGGCACCCATGCGCTGGCGGCAGCTCAGCTCAAGGCTGTTGACCATGTCTGGATGGTGGAGCTCAACGGCAGCAACCGCCGCTTTGTCCAACATCGGGCGGAGGCCCTAGGCCTCAGTCACAAGCTCACCTGCCTGCGGGATCTTGAGGCTGCTGAGCTGCCAAAAATATTTGACAGCCTGACCTGCCTGGATGTTCTCGAGCACTTGGCGGATCCGGCGGCGCAATTGAAATGCTTTGCCCAGCGCCTCAACGCTGAAGGCGGTGTGGCTCTGTTGAACTGGTATTTCTTCAAGGGGCATAACAACGAGTACCCCTTCCATTTCGATGATCCGGCAATGGTGAACTTGTTCTTCTCCACGCTGCAGGATCTCTACCTCGAGCGTTTCCATCCCCACCTGATCACCGCCCGAACTTACGCACTGCGCTGATGCTGCTGAGGCTAATTGTCTTTAAAAAACTGCTGGTAGCCCTGGTGCTTTTTGCTGTGGCACTGCTGTCTCTGGTGGGCAGTCGCCGTTATGACCAGCTTCCTGATTTGATGCAGGAACTTACTGAATCGGACCACACCTTGCTAGCGGCTTTGGTGAACCGAGGCCTTGACGAAGGGGTCAGGCGTCTTCAGATCACGGCACTGGTGAGTGGCCTCTATGGGTTTGTGATTGCTGTGGCTGCCCTTGGCACTTTGCGGGGCAAAGCCTGGGGCGAGTGGCTGCTGCTGGCTGTGCTGCTCTCAAGCCTGCCAGTAGAGATCCATGAGCTAATAAAAGAACCCTCCACAGTTCACGTCGTTCTGCTGACGATCACTGTGATGGGTTCCCTGATTTTGGGTCTGCAGCTGCGCCGACGCCGGATCAGACAGGGGTAACCCGGATGCGCTTGCGCTCGTGGGTGTTACGGCGAATGGTCTCAAAGCTCACGATGCCATCCACTAGGGCGAAGAGGGTGTCGTCCTTGCCCTGACCAACGTTGACTCCAGGCAGTACGGAGGTGCCGCGTTGGCGGATCAGGATTGAGCCGGCACTGACGGACTCGCCGCCGTAGCGCTTGACGCCCAATCGCTTGGAATTGGAGTCGCGGCCGTTGCGGGTTGAGCCTGTGCCTTTCTTGTGTGCCATGAGTCAGGGAGATCTGGGGGAACGGAAGATTGGGTCGCTTGACTCAGCTCAGAGGCTTGCCGCCGACAGTGATTGATTCCACCATCACGCGGGTGAGTTCTTGTCGATGACCGTTCTTACGCCGGGTCTTTTTCTTTTTGCGCATCTTATACACGATTACTTTTGGTCCGCGGCGGTGGGCAAGCACCTTGAGGTTGACCGTTGCGTCTTTGACGTAAGGCTTGCCAAGTGTTGTGCCTGACTTGCCGCTGACGAGCAGCACATCGCTGAAGGTGATCGCGCTGCCGACCTCGGCGCTGACGCGATCCACGTCGTAATAACGGTTGGGCTGGAGCCAGATTTGGGTGCCTGAGGCTTCGACGATGGCGTACTGATCGCCAGTCGTGGCTTCGGAAGCTGTGGCAGCTTCAGCCGGCTGACTGCTCTTGCTTGGGGTTGCTTCGCTCATGACGCGGCTCAGGGCATGGCCAGGCAGATNACAGGGATCTTTGGGCCNGGCGCACGNNCCAATCGAAAGACAAACAATGATCTTGCCTGATTGCTTTTCCTTCCGTCAACACTGATAGCTCAAGGATTGGTATTCGCTCGCCGCTATGGCGCCGTCAGAGCTGGTCATCGGTGCGTTGGTCCGCAACGAACTGTTGCTGAAGTCCAGTCGTCAATGGCTCCATGAGGGNGGTCGTTTTCGGCTNGATGTGATTCCTCTGGACAGTGACCAGCTGTTCGTTCAGCTCCAGANCCGTTGGGATGGTCTCGACGGTGTGCTGATCGAGCAGGGNGCNCTCGATCTGAATGGTCTCGAGCAGTTNCGAGCCCAGGTCATGCTCCTGCCCGCCGTCGTTTTGGGCAATGTCACCGGCGATGTGACATACCACGAAGCAGAGGTCCATCTTCAGGCCGATCAGCTCGAGCAGTTGCCATACAACCTCGATGCTGCTGTATCGCGATTCCTTGAGCGAAGAGTGCTTCGTGACCGTGCCGGTGAGGCGCCTTTNGCTGCCAATGCCGAGCAGTGGCGTCTAACTCAGCGGCTTGAGGAGCGAGTCGGCTACCTGGGGGTCTTCTACAAGCGTGATCCCCGACTGTTTCTNCGCAAGCTTCCCTCTGANGAACGTCAGGATCTACTCGCATCCCTCGAGCGCAGCTACAGGGATGTGCTTTTGAGNTATTTCCGTGACCCACCAGCGGCTAACCAAGCCATTGAAAGTTTTGTCAATACCGCCTTCTTTTGCGATCTGCCCATCACCAAGGCTGTGGAAATTCATATGAATTTGATTGATGGCTGGTCCAAGCAGCTAGCGCTTGAGGGTCATCAGAGCGAGTTTCTCCAGGATTACCGCCTTGCTCTGTTGGATGTGATGGCTCATCTTTGTGAGATGTACCGTCGCTCGGTGCCTCCCGAGAGCGCCAATGGGCCCGACCCCCGCTCCAGCACCGCAACCCTGCAGCCGCAGGAGGAGACCCAGTCATGAGCCCGCGCAAGACCTACATCCTCAAGCTCTACGTGGCAGGTAATACCCCCAATTCCATGCGCGCCCTNAAGACGCTACGGAACATTCTGGAGACGGAATTTTTGGGTGTTTATGCCCTCAAGGTGATTGATGTCCTCAAGCAGCCCCAGTTGGCGGAGGAGGACAAAATCCTGGCAACTCCGACGCTCGCCAAGATCTTGCCACCGCCGGTCCGCCGCATCATTGGTGACTTNTCCGATCGTGAGCGTGTGCTGATCGGTCTTGATCTCCTTTATGAGGAACTCAGTGATGATTCCAATGCTCAGGCCCTCAGCGACTTTTCTGAATAGGCTGTCTTTATGACCAGTTCGTCGATGCCAGAGCAAGCCCCAGAGATGCGCCTGAGCCAGGTGCAGAAACTGCCCACAGGAATTGAGGGCTTCGATGATGTCTGCCAGGGCGGTCTGCCCATTGGTCGCTCAACCCTGATCAGTGGCACCTCTGGTACCGGTAAGACAGTGTTTTCACTGCACTTCCTCTACAACGGCATTCAGCATTTCGACGAACCGGGCATCTTTGTCACNTTCGAGGAATCACCGCTCGATATCCTGCGCAATGCCGCCAGCTTCGGCTGGGATCTGCAGTCGATGGTCGATAACGACAAGCTCTTCATTCTGGATGCTTCTCCTGATCCAGAGGGTCAGGATGTAGCTGGTAACTTTGATCTCTCTGGCCTAATCGAGCGGATTAATTATGCCATCCGCAAATACAAGGCCAAGCGTGTTGCGATTGATTCGATCACTGCGGTGTTCCAGCAGTACGACGCGGTTTCAGTGGTCCGCCGCGAGATTTTCCGNCTGATCGCCCGCCTCAAGGAGATCGGCGTTACCACGGTGATGACGACCGAGAGGATTGATGAATATGGCCCCATTGCCCGTTATGGGGTCGAGGAATTNGTTTCNGACAACGTGGTCATCCTGCGCAATGTTCTNGAGGGTGAACGTCGNCGNCGCACCTGCGAAATTCTGAAACTGCGAGGTACCACGCATATGAAGGGTGAGTTCCCCTTCACAATGGGTGCCCANGGCATCAGCATCTTCCCGCTTGGGGCGATGCGACTCACCCAGCGCTCGTCCAATGTTCGTCTCAGCTCGGGTGTGCCCCGGATTGATGAGATGTGCGGTGGGGGCTTTTTCAAAGATTCCATCATTCTTGCTACCGGTGCTACTGGTACTGGCAAGACCTTGCTAGTCAGCAAGTTTCTCGAGGATGCCTGCGCTAATAAGGAGCGCGCCATCCTCTTTGCCTATGAGGAGTCACGCTCTCAANTGCTGCGCAATGCCACCAGTTGGGGNATTGATTTCGAGCAGATGGAATCNGATGGCTTGCTCAAGATCATCTGTGCCTATCCCGAATCCACCGGACTCGAGGATCACCTGCAGATCATCAAGACTGAGATCAGTCAGTTCAAGCCATCTCGTATGGCGATTGATTCGCTCTCAGCCCTGGCCCGAGGTGTGTCCCATAACGCATTCCGACAGTTTGTGATTGGGGTGACTGGGTANGCCAAACAGGAGGAGATCGCCGGTTTCTTCACTAACACCTCAGAGGAGTTCATGGGGAGCCATTCGATNACCGACTCCCATATCTCCACTATCACGGACACCATTCTGTTGCTGCAGTACGTNGAGATCCGTGGTGAGATGTCCCGAGCTCTAAACGTCTTCAAGATGCGTGGTTCTTGGCATGACAAAGCCATCAGGGAATTTGTGATCACCGGTAACGGCCCTGAAATNAAGGACTCCTTCGCTAACTTCGAGCGGATCATCAGCGGTGTTCCCCATCGCATTACCACTGATGAGCGCAATGAATTGGCGCGCATCGTGCGTGGTGTCGACAGCGACCCCATCTGATCATCACCTCAAACTCAGACCATCGAAGCGGCTTTGCGTTCGGCGCTGATAATTAGTTCGTCGGTATCAGCTCCTTCAAGGGGNAGATCAAACCAAAACGTGGTGCCNACGTCCAATTCACTGACCATGTGAACATCACTGCCGTGCTTTTGCAGGATGCCGCGAACGATTGATAACCCCAGTCCTGTTCCCGCCTCGGTGTGTACTGCGTTCTCCACTCGGTAGAAGCGCTCGAATACNCGACGGCAGTCCTCTTCACTGATGCCGCTGCCGCTGTCAGCCACCTCTACNCGCAGGCGGGGTAGGGGAGATGAAGCATCACCCGGCGCTAGCGGACAGCTGTCAGGCCATGGATAGGCGCGNAGTTGGACCATGTCGCCAGNTGAGCTGAACTTCACCGCATTGCCGACCAGGTTGTCGAACACTTGCAACAGCAGGTCGTAGTTACCGCGCACCTTTGGCAGTGAAGGTGCAACCTGCAGATCCAGTGTGACCCCCTTGTCCTCGGCATTGAGTTTGTAGGTCCGCAAGGTCTGCTCCATGGCAGCATCGAGTTCAGTTGGCTCGAAACTCCAGACCCGATCNGATTCGAGNCGGGAGAGGTCNAGGACGTCATTGACAAGNCNGGTCAGTCGATCCGTTTCGGCATTGGCAGTGGCGAGGAACTCACGGGTCATCTCCTCATCAAGCTGATCACCCATGTCATGGAGCGTTTCGACGTAGCTCTTGATGTTGAACAGAGGTGTGCGCAATTCATGNGAGACGTTGCTGATAAATCGGCTCTGCGCGGCATTGAGCTCCACTTCGCGGGTTAGGTCTTGCACGGTTACGGCGATGCCCTTGAGNGTTTCACCGCTGCCATCACGCACAGCCTGTAGGACAAGGCGNAGGGTGCGGCTTGGCTCTTTGGTGGTGCAACGCACCTCGGCGCTGTCGCGGTTGCCGCTGAGCATGCTTTCCAGCGGATCTTGCAGTTCCATTTGCAGNAGGTCCGGGAGCAGCGTTAGCAGGTTCCTCCCATCCAGGCGTCGGCCCTCTAGACGGAACAGTCGCCGGGNTGTTGGGTTGGCGAGCACCACTTGGCCCTGGGGGTCCAGCAGAAGGGCACCATCGGCCATGGTGGCGATCAAGGACTGCTGTTTCACCTGAGCGGCCGTGAGCTCCTCGATGTTGGCCTCGTCGTAGGCCTCGAGCTTGGCGGCCATCGTGTTGAATCCATTNAGCAGTTCACCGAGTTCTCCTCCGACTGGCAGAGCGATGCGAGCGCCGAAATTGCCATCGGCTACTGAGCGGACACCTCGCAGTANTTCTTTCACTGGACGTGTGATTGTCAGAGCGTTGAAGACCGCCCCGAGAATCACCAGCACCCAGATGGAGACAAAAACGGCGACGGTGACGTTTCGGGTCAGTGCTGCACTGGCAAGCACTGCCTCGTTGGGGTTGACCCCAAGAGCCATCACCCCGAGGTAGCGATCACCACTCACCATCGGCACGAACACATCGGTAACCAGACCATCGGGGGTGAGGTGCTGGCGGATCAGTGGGTTCTGGGGGCGCTGCCGTAGATCTTCCGGGAGCTCGAGGCGGCGACTCAGCAGCAGGTCATTGCCGCTGTCAACCTTGCTAATGGGGATGCCGAGATAAATGATTCCCTCAGGGTCTGCGTAGAAGATGTAGCGAAGGCTGCGGCTGCTGCGCCAGAACTCCTCTGTCACCCGGGCTAGCTCACGGTCACGCCCCTCAACGGCAAGCGGTGTGACGTTGCTGGCAAGTAAAAGGCCCAGATCGCGTGCATAGCGGGTATCGCCCATGCGGGCCTCCATCTGGATGCCGTTGAGAGCAAAGAAGGTGAGGCCGGTCATGACGATGCTCACCACAAGGGTCGCCACGGCGAGCAATTTGGTCTGCAGGCTGAACTCGGCCCACCAAGCGGCAAAGCGCGCCGGCAGGTTCTTTGTCGAGACACTCGAGGGGACGGAGCTGCTCAGGACCAGAACAATGCTGCGTTCAGCCTAAGGACGTCGCACCTGATGACCGATGTCCCGTCTGAAGTGCATCCCGTCAAAGTTCACTTGAGCCAGACGGGTGTAGGCAGCCGAAAAGGCTGCATCGAAGTTCTCACCTTGGGCAACAGCAGCCAGGACTCGGCCACCNCTGGTCTGCAAGTTCCCNTCNTCGGCTCGGACACCGGCATGAAATAACTGGGAACNGCTGTCATTCACTGAAANATCAGCACCTGCGTCGCTGATGCAATCTCCTAGCCTCGTTGCCTCTGGATATCCATGGGCGGCAGCCACGACACAGGCACTGCAGGCGCTTTTGATNNTCAGNGGAGGCGCCTGATCTAGACGTCCCTCGGCGCAGGCCAGCAGGACCCCAGCTAAATCACCGTCAAGTAACGGCATCAAGGTCTGGCATTCCGGATCCCCAAAGCGACAGTTGAATTCGATCACTTGCGGACCGCTGGTGGTGAGCATCAGGCCGGCATAAATCACGCCGCGATAGTCAATTCCTTTTTGCTGCAGTGCCGCTACGACGGGCTCAAGAATTTCAGTACGTACCTGCTCGAGGCCTTGTTCATCGAGCAGAGGTGCTGGGGCATAGGCGCCCATACCACCGGTGTTGGGACCAATGTCTCCTTCGCCGATGCGTTTGTGATCCTGGGCTGGCGGCAGCAGCAGCAGCTCACGCCCGTCGCAGAGAGCAAAGATTGAGACCTCAGGTCCTTCCAGTCGTTCTTCCAGCACCACACGGCTGCCTGCTTCACCGAAGCGACCAGAGAAGCATTCGGAAATCGCGGCAAGCGTCTCTTCGCAGCTCACAGAGACAGTCACACCCTTCCCCGCCGCCAGGCCGTCAGCTTTGACTACCAGAGGCCGCCCATAGGAGTTAGCGATGGCAGCTCCTTCCTGGGCGTTCGTGGCTACCCAGAATCCAGCGGTCGGCACCCCGGCCTGCTGCATCAGTTGCTTGGCCCACTCTTTGCTGGCCTCCAGCTGAGCCCCGTCGGCGCCTGGGCCAAAGACAGGGATCCCAGCCTTGCGGAGCTCATCAGCCAGGCCTGCTGCCAGGGGTGCTTCCGGGCCGATCACGACCAGCCCAATGGCGCTCTTTCGGCAGACATCGATCAGCTCCTGGCTCTCACCTGCAGCAATGCTCAACCTCTTGCAGCCTGGGATCGTGTCGCTGCCGCCATTGCCTGGTGTGATCCAGACCTGCGGCTGATGGCCGCTTCTGGCCAAGGCCCAGGCCAGTGCATTCTCCCGGCCACCTCCACCGACGACTAACACCCGCTCCACAGCCATACTTGCTCCGAGCTTTTTCGCCGCCTTGCTCTTCACCTTTAACGCGGCAATGGTCCCGGCCCTGATCAGCGGATCACTACTGGCTGCTGTCCCTGTAGCGGAACAGCGCCAGGCTCCAGCTCGCTCGGATGAAGCCTTTGCGCAGCTTTTGGAGAGTGGTGATCGTGCCGAACTGGTGGCGGGCTGCCGCGAGTCCCTTGATGAAGGGTTGAACAATCGCCTGCGCCAGCTGCGGCTGCGCTTGCTGGAGCTCAATGCCGACACTGACAGCCTTCAGGTGGTCTTTGCCGACACCCGGGCTCTGTTGAGCTGTAAAGCTCCCGATGCAGCTCTCAAGGTGCTGGAGCGCATCAGCCCAGATGCAGATGCTGAGCGTCAGCAATGGCTGCAATTGCAGTGGCAGGCGGCCTCTGCTGGCTTGGATCTGCGTCGCGCTGCTTTGGCCTTGCAGCGCCTCAGTGATGGTTCGGCAGCTTCCTTGAACAGCATTCAGCTATCGGTGTCACTGCCCTCTGAGGTGGGGGCAGAACCAACAGTGCGATCTGCTCTTGATCTGCAGGCTGCTCAGTTGGAGGCAACCGGCGATCTAAGTACCGCTTCCTCGTTGTTGCAGCAGGAAGCTGAAACAGGAGTTGCTACGGCCCGGCGGCTGCAGCAGGCAGCCCGGTTGATGGCAGAGCAGGGGAATGTGGTGCAGGCTGAGCAGCTCGTAGCCAGCAGCATTGACCTTGCTGCTGCTTCATCCGCTTGGTCGCTGAGCAGTTCATTGCTAGAGGATCAGCGCCGCTATCAGCTTGCGCTGGTGGATCTGCCGGGGGCAGCAGCTACCAATGCACGCCGCATTCGTCTGACCCGTCGCATTGGCGATGGCATGGGAGAGCGCTCCGCTCTGCTCGCCCAGCTGGCGGATCGCACGGCAGACCCGTCAAGGGCTCAGCAACTGATTGATCGCCGCGATCCCCTTGAGCGCCGACGCGGTGCGCTTCTGGATGCTCTCCTCAGCCTTGAGGAAAGCCGTGAGCGGACTGGGGCCACTGATTTGGCTCGCTTGGATTTGGCTACCCAGGTGGCGATTGCGCTTGGCCATCGCGAGCGAGCCTTAGACCTCTTGGCCGAATTGGAGCGTCAGGTGCGTTTGCAGGACCTCCCTTGGCTGAGGGATCGTGCCAATCGCATGGCGCTACTCCAGTCGGTCGGCAATCCCTTGAGACGGCTCGAAGCCCTTGAGCAGCGTCAGCGTGAGCTGCTTGAAGATCCTTCGCTGCAACTGGGAATCACTGCTGTACTGGATCCAGAGCGGCCGCAACGGGAGCTGGAGCAATTCCAACTTCAGGAATTGGCTGCTGCCCGTCAGGAGCAGCGCTTTGGCAATGATCCATTCCCGGGCAGCTACGCCCTCCCACAACTGCTGGAGGATTTGGCACGACTGGATCAGGCACGCCTTGAGAGCGGCAGCTGGCAGTTGCCGCCGTCTCAGTTCGGCCAGCTTGCCCGCAGCCTCAGCGCTGAGCAGAAGGATCTTGAGCAGTCCCGCCTNANCGCNGTTCTGNCCAGCCTNGNGCTNGATAACGCNGAGCTGCAGCAGGGCNAGCTNCGCTTTGCCGAGTTNGTNCGGAAGCTCAACCAGCGCGAGCTGCTNGCCAACGCTCGAGAGCAGGATCTGGCTGCGGGTCNGCTCAATGCGGATGCAATCCAGCGCCAGGCGAGATGGCTCGCCTTGGAGCAGGATCTTGATNTCAGGGGGCCTCTGCTCCGGAACTTGGCGGGTTACGGCCGCTCACGTGCCGGTTTGGATGTGCTGAACAAGTTGCACCATCAGGAGGATCTGGTGCGTCTCTTGACGCGTCAGCAGGAAGAGAAGCTGCTTGCTCGCGAACGCCTTGAATTGCTTGAGCTCTTGGCCCTTCAATCCCAAGAATATTGGGATCCCGATGCATTGCCTGCTCCCGCAGAGCTGCGTGCCGTTGCTTTGACCCAGCAGTGGCGCGTGTTTCGACGGGATCCCAGCCTCGCTTCAGCGCTTGTCTTGCAGCAGCAAGCTGCGGTGATTGGTGAAGAGGCTGTTGAGTTGGAAGCGCTGCGGCTTCAGTTGGCCCAGTTGTTGCCTCGCGGCAGTGCAGATCCGGAATTGTTGAAGCAGTTGCAGGAACTTGAGCTGCGCTTACGGTCACCACAAGCCCGTGGTGGCCATCTCGGCCCCTCCACCCCAAGCCGATGAACCCACTGCAGCCGGCGGAACTGCTCCATGAAGGCAAGGCCAAAAAGGTCTTCCTTACCAATCGCCCTGATGTGGTGGTCGTTCAGTTCAAAGACGATGCCACTGCGTTTAACGCCCAGAAAAAAGCCCAACTTGCTGGCAAAGGACTACTGAACTGGGAGATATCAGCTCGCCTGTTTGAGGCTTTGGAGCTGGAGGGCATATCCAGCCATTACCTCGGATGCCTCGATCCGGGATGGATGGTGGTGAAGCAGGTGGAAATCGTGCCAGTGGAGGTGGTGTTGCGTAACCGGGCAGCAGGTTCGCTCTGCCGTCAGAGTCCGATCACGCCTGGTACGCAGCTTGAACCGCCACTTCTGGATCTCTATTACAAGGANGATGATCTCGGTGATCCTCTGCTGACGGAAGCGCGTTTGGAGCTATTGGGGCTGCTGCGCAAGGAGGAAAGGTATGAGATTGAGAGGCTTGCTAGGGCCGTGAATTCCGCGCTGCAGAAGCTGCTGGCAGCCCTGCAGATTGAGCTGGTGGATTTCAAGTTGGAGTTTGGGCGCAGTTCCAGTGGCCAGCTGTTGCTGGCTGATGAAATCAGTCCTGACACCTGTCGCCTCTGGGATGCCGGCTCTGCAGAGGCTGAACCTGAGAGCCGCATTCTCGACAAGGATCGTTTTCGCAGGGATCTCGGCGGCGTTGTCGAGGCCTATGGGGAGGTCCTCAAACGGGTCCAAGGCATCGGGTCAGCACCCAGGCAGTACCGGTAAGTTCAGCCGACTCGCGGCCTTATGCCGCCCCGAATNCTGCGCNTCGCCATGGCTAAGGGTCTGACCCGCTCCCCTCACCTGACGCTGCTNCGCAGTNTTTTAGTCGCNGGNCTGGCGGCCCCGGGCNTAGNGCTCNTGGCNGGGACNANTNCNGTGTNGGCTCANCCNGCATTCTCAAGCTCTGATCANGTCGATGCCCCTGCGGCTGATGAGCCCCAGGTGCTGATCAGTGAAGTGGTGGTNGTGGGTGTGGAAGATCACCCTGATCGTGAGCGCCTCGAGCGTGCGGTCTATGACTCGTTGACAATTCGCCCTGGCTCCACGACCAGCCGGACTGCGCTCAAGGCCGATCTTGATGCGATCTACGCCACAGGCTGGTTCAGTGATGTCCGTGTGCAGCCCAGTGACAGCCCTCTCGGGGTGCGACTGGTGGTCACGGTGGATCCGAATCCGGTCCTGAGCGAAGTTGTGCTCAATGAGCCTGATGCCTTACTGCCCAAGGCTGCGATTGAGGATGTTTTTGCGACTGATTACGGCCGCACTCTCAACCTCAAGACTCTTGAGCGCCGCGTGCGTCAGCTACAGAAGTGGTATGCGGCAGAGGGTTATTCACTGGCTCGTATCACCGGCCCCACTCGCGTCAGTCCTGAGGGTGTTGTTGAGTTGTCGGTCCGCGAGGGCATTGTTGAAGGCATCAAGGTTGAGTTTCTCAACGCCAACGGTGACTCCACTGATGAAAAAGGTGAACCGATCCGTGGCAAGTCCAAACCCTGGGTCGTCGACCGCGAGATTTCGCTCCGTCCCGGTGAGCTGTTTAACCGGCGCCAGCTGGAGGGTGACATCAAGCGCCTTTATGGCACTGGCCTGTTCTCGGATATCAAAGTCACGCTCAAGCCAATACCAGCCAAGCCTGGTGAGGTAACTATCGTCCTGGGTGTGATTGAGCAGTCCACGGGCTCTTTATCAGGTGGTATTGGTTACAGCCAGAATCAAGGTCTTTTCGGCCAAGTCCAGCTTGGAGAGAACAACCTCTTTGGTAATGCCTGGAATACCGGTATCAACATCACTTATGGCCAGTACGGTGGTTTGGCTGATGCTAGTTTCAATATTCCTTGGATCAAGGATGATCCCAACCGCAGTAGTCTGCGGTTCAAGGCATTTCTTAGCCGTGAAATTCCGCAGATCTTCCAGAGTATGGATGATGGCACGATTCGGACCCTGAAAGGCTTTTATGAGCCCCCTGCACGGAGTGAGACTGATTCGGCTGCTGTTAATAGAGCGCTGGGATACCCCAGTCGCTACGTCCTAAATGTTGATGATCTTGGTGCCAATAACCTTCGGCAGGCCAAGCTTGCTCCGGTGGCATTTAAAGATGGCGAACTGGTGACTGGTGCTGATTTTTACCTTTATGACCCTGAAGGTGATCTTGTTCGGGTCCAACGTACCGGCGGCAATATTCAGTACGTTCGCCCTTTGCGCGGAGGCGATCCCTACAAGAAAAATCTATGGACCTTGATTTTTGGGGTAAGTGCTCAAGAGGCCACCACCATGAATGGTCTCAGTGAGCCGCGAAGGTACGGCGCAGCGCCATTTCGTAATGCCAATCGTCGCAACACGCTGACTGGCAGGGTTGCTGCAACGCCTGAATCAATTATTTGTCTTGCCTACAACTGTGTAGCGACTAACCAGTTGGTCGGTGGTCGTTTTGCCGTGTCTTACAACACCCTTAACGACAATAAAAACCCTCGTTCTGGCTCCTTTCTGACTGCAACAACTGAGCAGTACGTCAGCGTGGGTCAGAACTCACCTACCTTTAACCGCCAGCGCATTTCGGGAACTCATTTCATCCCGGTCAACTGGATCAATTTCTATAAAGGCTGTCGGCCCAAGAAAGGTGAGGCAGAGGATTGTCCTCAGGCTTTGGCGTTCCAGTTGACCGCCGGCAATGTGGCAGGTCAGCTTCCTCCTTATGAGGCCTTCTGCCTTGGAGGTGCCAACTCGGTGAGAGGTTTCAGTGACTGCGATCTGGCCGTCAGCCGTAGCTATGTAGAAGCCACGATTGAATACCGCTTCCCGATCTTCAAGATCATCAGCGGTGAGGTGTTTGTTGATGCTGGTTCTGCCCTTGGCAGTCAAGACTCTGTTCCTGGTAAGCCAGGCGAGCTGCTACTCAAGCCAGGTTCCGGTTTCTCGGTGGGTACTGGTGTGATCCTTACCACTCCTGTTGGGCCTCTACGTCTGGAGGTGGCAACCCGTGACTGGACGGGGGAATACCGCTTCAACGTGGGTGTGGGCTTTAAGTTCTGAGCGTGACCTGGTTCTCTGACTACAACCGTTGCCTTGGTCTTGTGGCTCCAGTGGAGCGTGCAGGAGTTGGTTTGCACTCTGGTGATACGTGTCGGGTGCAGTTGCGCCCAGCTCAATCACCAGGTTTTTTTGTGGGCTTTTTGGATGCCCCTGACTCTCCAGTTATTCCGCTCCAGCCTGGTCAGGTGCGCGATACCCGTTTGTGCACGGCATTGGAAGTGGGCGGGCGCCCATTAGCCACGGTTGAGCATCTGCTAGCAGCGCTATTGGGCTGCGGACTCACTCAGGCTGAAATCTGGGTTGATGGTCAGGAAGTGCCTTTGCTTGATGGTTCAGCTCTTCCTTGGGTCGAGGCGATAGCTGAGGCCGGTCTCGTTGATCTGGGCCCGCGTCAGCTGCTCCAGTCAATAACGGAGCCCATTTCTCTGCAGCAGGGGGACAGTTTTGTTGTGGCTCTGCCGAGTGATCGGCCTTTCCTGAGTGCCGCCATCGAATTTCCCCAGCCTGCCATCGGCCGACAACTCTTCAGCTTGGTGCTCACACCTGAAACGTTCGTGCGTGAGATTGCACCGGCCAGGACTTTCGGCTTCCGCGAGCAGGTTGAGCAACTGCGCTCAGCGGGTCTGATTCAAGGGGGCGCCTTGGATAACGCCCTTGTCTGTGACGGTGATCAATGGCTAAACCCTCCCCTGCGCTTTGCGGATGAGCCTGTTCGACACAAGATCCTGGATCTCATCGGTGATCTGGCCCTTGTAGGTCTGCCCTGCGCTCAGGTGATGGCATTCCGGGGGTCTCATAGTCTCCACACTCAGCTTGCGGCAGCGCTTGCGGCCGCACCGTCCTGCCTGACGGCACTGTCCGGAGGTCAGGAGCTCACTAACGTCGCCTGAATGACCGCCTCTTCCGCCCCTGAACCCCTGCTGACCAGCGAGCAGATCATGAACCTGCTCCCCCACCGCTATCCCTTTGCGCTGGTGGACCGAGTACTGGAGCATGAGCCCGGTAAGCGGGCTGTCGCCATCAAGAATGTCACCCTCAACGAACCTCAATTTCAGGGCCATTTCCCTGGTCGGCCGCTGATGCCTGGAGTTCTGATTGTTGAGGCTATGGCTCAAGTCGGTGGTTTGATCGTGACTCAGATGCCCGACCTCCCCAAGGGACTCTTTGTTTTTGCGGGAATTGACGGCGTAAGGTTCCGCCGGCCAGTAGTGCCTGGGGACCAGTTGCGTATCTCTTGCGAGCTGCTCAGCCTTAAGCGTCAGCGCTTCGGCAAGGTTCATGCCGAGGTCACAGTCGATGGTGAGCTCGTCTGCGCCGGTGATCTGATGTTCTCTCTGGTGGACTGACGATGAGCGCTGCAGCGATGGCCTCCCAGATCCATCCCACAGCCCTTGTGGATCCCGCCGCTCAACTCGGCGAAGGCGTCAGAGTTGGCCCCTATGCAGTGGTGGGGCCGGATGTGCAGATCGGCGCCGGTACCTGCATCGGTCCTCATGTCGTGCTGGATGGTCGTGTGCGCCTAGGGCGTGACAATCACGTCTTTGCCGGTGCCTGCATCGGCCAGGAACCTCAGGACCTCAAATACACCGGGGATTCCACTGAAGTGGTGATTGGCGATGGCAATCGCATTCGCGAGTACGTCACCATCAACCGTGCAACTGCCGGAGATGAGCAGACGATTCTTGGTGACGGCAATCTGCTAATGGCCTACAGCCATATCGGCCACAACTGCCGCCTGGGTAATCGCATTGTCATTGCTAATGGCGTTGCAGTAGCTGGACATGTCGATATCGATGATCGTGCTGTGATCGGAGGGGTGCTTGGTATACATCAATTCGTGCATATCGGCACCCTTGCCATGGTGGGCGGCATGAGTCGGATCGATCGTGATGTACCCCCGTTCATGATGGTGGAGGGCCATCCAGGTCGCCTGCGCGGCCTCAACCGCATCGGCATCAAGCGCAGTGGCCTGGCCGATCAGTCAGATGGGGCTGCGCTCAAGGAGCTTCAGCAGCTCTGGAAGCTGCTCTACCGCAGCGGCTTGCCCTTCAGCGAAGCTCTTCATCAGGCCGTGTCCACCGCTGGAACCGAGCCGGGCAGAAAGTTGGTTTCTTTCCTTGAAGCCAGTTGTAGGAATGAGCGACGTGGCCCGCTGCCGGCTCAGCGGTCGTGAGCCATTTATTGATCAGCACCGGTGAGGTCTCAGGAGATCTCCAGGGCAGTCTGCTGATCGATGCTTTGCGAAAGGAGGCAGCTGAGCGCGGCACTCAACTGCAGATCAGTGCTCTTGGCGGCCCACGCATGAAGCAGGCGGGTGCCGAACTGCTGGCTGATACCGCTCCGCTGGGGGCAATCGGTCTGTGGGAGGCACTCCCGCTAGTGCTGCCCACGCTGCTGTTGCAACGGCGTGCTCGTCGCTGGCTGGCGAACCACCCTCCTGATGGGGTTGTGTTGATCGATTATGTCGGGGGCAATACGCCGCTGGGGCGGCGGGTCAAACGGGAAAACCCGGAGGTGCCGGTGTTCTATTACATCGCTCCGCAGGAATGGGCGTTCCGCATCGGACGGGGACACAGCACACGTCTGATTGATTTCTGCGACCAAATCCTGGCGATTTTCCCAGAAGAAGCCCGCTTTTATCGGGCCCAGGGGGCCCGTGTGGAATGGGTCGGACATCCTTTGCTCGACACCCTGCGTGATCTGCCTTCGAGGCAGGAGGCGCGCTCTGCCCTTGGACTTGGCGATCAAGAGCGTTTGCTGCTCTTGCTGCCCGCCTCGCGCCGGCAAGAACTTCGCTGGCTGTTGCCGCCGATGGCCCAAGCAGCCGCCCAGCTGCAACAGCAGGTGAGTGGACTCAAGGTGGTGCTTTCAGCTGCCCAGCCGGGGTTTGAGATTCCCCTTCAGCAGGCCTGCTCAGCTGCTGGGCTTGAGGCAACGGTGCTCAGTGCCCAGGAGGCTGATGCTCGAAGGCCCCAGCTGTGCGCGGCGGCTGATCTGGCCCTGACCAAATCAGGAACGGTCAATCTTGAGTTGGCCCTGCGGGGTGTCCCGCAGGTGGTGGGCTACCGGGTCAGCACGCTCACGGCCTACATCGCCAAGAACCTCCTGCGGTTCCAGGTGGATCACATCTCACCAGTCAATCTGGTCTTGGGGGAACGGCTGCTGCCTGAGCTTTTGCAGCAGGAGCTCAGCGTCGAGAATTTAGTGGCCCAGGCTCTGCCGCTGCTCAATGATCCAGGGGCGCAACACCGCGTGGCTGAGGGCTACGGTCGGCTGCGACAAGCCCTGGGAGAGCCTGGGGTCACTCGCCGCGCTGCGCGCCGGATCCTCGATGCCCTCGCTCCAGNCTGACCAACTGCTGCAACGGGTCCTNNTCCTTCCCTTGTTGCTGCTCCTNCTNCTGTCTCATCCCNTGGGTGCNTTGGCNGCTTCTGAGCAGGAGGCGGTTTTTGCCGGTGGCTGTTTCTGGTGCCTTGAACATGACCTGCAGACACTGCCCGGAGTTCTCACAGCTGAAAGCGGTTACAGCGGGGGGCGAACCACTAANCCCACTTACAAGCAGGTCAGTCGAGGCGGAACAGGNCACACCGAGAGCGTGCTGGTGCGCTTTGANCCTGAGCAGATCAGTTACNNCACTTTGCTGAGGGCTTTCTGGCGCAACGTCGATCCCACCGATGGCGCTGGTCAGTTNTGTGATCGNGGTAATTCGTACCGACCGGTGATTTTCACGGCTAATGCTGAGCAGCNTGCTGCTGCAGATCAAAGCCTGCTTGCCGCCCAGAGGGAGCTTGGCTCCGGCCGAACCATTGCGGTGACTATCGAGTCGCTCAAACGCTTCTGGCCTGCCGAGGATTACCACCAGGATTACGCCGATCGAAATCCTCTCCCCTATNGCTACTACCGCTGGCGCTGCGGCCGCGATGCTCGCCTCGACCAGCTCTGGGGTCAGCAGGCTCGCAGCAGTAGAGTGTGGATCTCCCCCCCTGCAACCCCTGCAAACGCGGGCTAAGTTGCTNTTGGCCGCGCAGGTTGAGATGTATCTGCTGACAATTCGAGAAGGCCTGGCAACTCGCT
Source organism: Synechococcus sp. TMED19 (assembly GCA_002168155.1). Taxonomy (GTDB): domain Bacteria; phylum Cyanobacteriota; class Cyanobacteriia; order PCC-6307; family Cyanobiaceae; genus RCC307. Next base: position 42,791 of record NHBY01000019.1, read on the forward strand.
ACATCGGTCCATACGCCACCCCTAAGCACGCCGCAGACGATCTNGACCGGTTGCTTGAGTCCTGTGATGAGCGTGCTCGCTGGCAGATCCACGAGCTGCAGTCGCCGGTATCTCAGGCCAGCACACCTTCTGAACCTGCTGCTGTTGCTTAACGNCGCGGATAGCCNCGCAGCAGACCACTTTCAATCATCAAGCCAACCCCTGCATTGATGCAGATGAGGCCCATAGTTCCGAGCCAGAACCATGGCTGGGGAGGATCTGCAGCGCGTCGAACAACGGCTTCGCCGAACAGGCACAGTCCCAGCGGCAGCAGCAGGATNCCGCTTTGNGCCCGCGCGTACCAGGTCCACTTGGGATTGATCCTGGGGCCGCGGGCCATGCTGCTGGCGGAGCTGGGCTCAACCTAGGCGGCGGCGCAGCGGCGCAGTTTGCGCAAAGCGTTCTGTTCCAGTTGCCGCGTGCGCTCGCGGCTGATTCCAAAGTGATCTGCCAGTTGCTGCAGCGGCATCTGCGCCTCTTGGCNATGGCGCTGCTCGAGGACCACCAGTTCTCGTTCGTTCAAGCCCGCCTGATCAACCAGTTGCTGCAGCTGCTCTTGCTCGAAACAGTGCTCCAGCTCCTCCATTGGGCTGGTGCGAGCATCCTCCAGTAGGTCCACCAAGCTGCCGTTTTCGGCCTCACCCGCAATNGGGCTGTCGAGGCTGCAGCCGCGGCTCAGCCGCTGGGCCCGCTCAAGCTCCAGCAGTTGGNTCTCGCTCTCGCCAAGNGCCTCTGCNAGCTCACCGCGGCTNGGGCTACGTCCTAGTTCCTGGGTTAANCGATGACCGGTGCTGTGGAGTCGACCAAGACGCTCGCTGACCCGGAAGGGAAGCCGCACGGTGGGGGNTTGCATCAAGAGTGCACGTTGCAAGGCTTGGCGGATCCACCAGTAGGCGTAGGTGCTGAAGCGGTANCCGGTTGCAGGGTCGTACTTCTCCGCCGCCCGCTGCAGGCCGATCGATCCCTCCTGCACNAGATCCTCCAAGGCCAAGCCGCGCAGCCTCAGCTTCTTGGCCAGGTGNACNACCAGGCGCAGGTTGGCTTTGACCATGCGGCTGCGGGCCCGCAAACCCTGGCGCCGGATTGATTTCGGTGCATTCTCAGGACCTTCGGGGTGGTCCTGCCAGGCCCGGATCTGACGCCCCAGGCTCACCTCCTCCGCGGGGGTTAGCAGGGCCACCCTGCCAATGCCATCCAGCATCCAGCCGAAACAGTCGGTGCTTGCTCGTTTGCCCATCGCGCCCTCTCAACTGCATCAACGCTGGCCTTGGCGCTGGTCTGGGGCGAGCGGGGAGAACCGCCAGCTGCGGTTCGGGTCTCCTCAGCCTTTGATCGTGCGGCGACTGAGGGCGTCCTCCTCCTCTAGCCAGAGCTTGCAGGCGGGGCTGAAGGCCTCGGGGAAAGCATGATCGGCCAGTTCGACGCTGAGCCGGTGGCGCAGGCGGTGATTTTGGATCACTGGCTCCAGCAGTCCTTCTGCGTCGTGCTGAAAGCGTTTCCAGTCTTCCACGGCTGCCTGGCAGGCACGACCCACCTCTCCGTCCCACTGGCCGGCGCTGGTCTCTTCGAACCAGAAGGCGCTGTGATCAGATCCAGTCGGTTGAAACACGTTAAGGACTGTCTCAGAAGCTCATCACTGGCTTAACCCTTCCTTCTCTCCAGCCGCAATGGCCAGGCACCACTCGACCAGGGTCCGTACGCCGTAACCCGTTGCGCCGCTGGGGTCCTGGCCGCGTCCCTTCTCACTCCAAACCGTTCCGGCGATGTCGATGTGGGCCCAGGGGATTTCGTTATTGACGAACTCCTGCAAGAAGAGTGCTGCGGTGATCGAACCTCCAGGGCGAGGCCCGGTGTTCTTCATGTCGGCGATGCCGCTTTTGAGGCCGTCCTTGTAGGAGGCCTGCAGCGGCATGCGCCAAAGCCCTTCGCCCGCGCGCTGGGCAGCAGCACTCAGCTGGCCGGCCAGTGTGTCGTCAGGACTCCAATAGCCAGCGATCTCATTGCCGAGGGCGACCACGCAGGCGCCGGTAAGGGTGGCCAGATCAACGATGGCATCGGGTTCAAGGCCACAGGCGTAAACCAGCGCGTCGGCCAGGGTGAGTCGGCCTTCCGCATCGGTGTTGTTGATCTCGATTGTCTTGCCGTTAGAGGCCGTCACCACCGCACCAGGGTGAATCGCATCGCCACTGATCATGTTTTCGGTCGTGGCGCTGATCACATGGATCTCAAGGCCATCAGGCTTGAGCTGGGCCAGGGTGCGAGCTGCTCCAAGCACGGCACCACAGCCACCCATGTCGAACTTCATCAGTTCAATCTGGCTGGGGCCCACCTTGAGGTTGTAACCGCCTGAATCAAAGGTCAGCCCCTTGCCGATCATCACCAGTCGGCGCAGCACCGTGCCCCTTGGGCGGATCACTAGATGCAGGAACCGGGGTGGGATGCTGGCTCCCTGGGCTACTGCGAGATATGCCCCCATGCCGCGTTCGCGGCAAGCGGATTCATCGAGGACTGTGAGCTCGCAGCCGAACTCATCGGCCAATGATTGGGCTGTTGCCTCCAGGCTCAGGGAATTAACAATGTTGGGCGGAGCGGCTACCAGCTCGCGGGCCAGCTCTACCCCGGCGCAGATTGCCTGCTGCTGCGGAAGCTCATTTTGGAGAGTCTCGGGGATGCCGTGTAGGCAGATCTCGACGGGATCACTGCTGGGCTCTACCTCGCTGCGGAAGCGCAGGTCTTGGAATAAGGCCAGTTGACTGGCCTGAACTAAGGCTTCCATCGCCTGATCTGGGGCAAAGGCTTCAAGCGGAAGGGCCAGCCCAAGGCTCTTGAGGTGCCAACCGCGACTGGACTGCGCCAGGCTCGCAGCAGCCTGGCGCAGCCCCTGGGTATCGAAGTGCTCCGGCTCGCCCAAACCGGTCACTAGCAATAGTGCAGGCTCCCCACCCGGGAGCGTCAGGTTTACGTGCTCGCCGCGCTTGCCCTTGAAATGGCGCAGCTCAAGCAGGGCTTGCACCGCATTGGCGCGAGTGCTGAGGAGCTCGGCTAGCTGCTGCTTCCAGTTGTTGCTGAACAATCCGATGGCCAGGCCGTCACAGCCGAGATCCGCCAGGGGAGCAGAACTGCAGCGGAAATTCATCACGGCCTGCCCTTGTGTGGTCGCGCGATCGTACCGGTCACTCCGCTTCAGCGGGGTTGATTGTGAAACGGGGTCTGCCAGCGCTGACGGCACTCCTTATTAAAGGGGGGCAGCCAATGGCGGATCTGCTGCTGCTCGAGGCGACGGCGGGCGCGGGTGTCGCTGGGGGCATCAGACCAGAAGCGAATGCTGAAACGCGGTCTCAGACCGCAGCGCACCAGACACTCCCCATAAGCCGCCAGGTAGTCCTTGCAGTCGTGATCGCCCTTCCAGCGGCGATCGGCCTGACAGGTTTCTCCCAGATACAGCAATATTTCCTTGTTATCGCCCAGCTCGTGGTCGAGGACGTAATACAGCGCTGCCCCCTGATTGGGCGGCGAGGGCCAGCGCCAGAACTGCAGATGCTGCGATGGCAGGCTTAGGGGGTCTGGGGGAAGGGAACCATCAGGTGGTTCGCTTCCAAACAGGTTCGTCTGATTGCTAACCGGTGGGCTTGTGCTCTGGCGCAGGGGCTGCTGGTGGGCCAACACCCTTTGCCGCCAGGCTTGCAGCGTTCCCTCATCGAGGGCCAGCTCCGTGTCGAGCTGCATCGCTGACGGTGCTGCAAACAGATTGATCTGACGCATGGCTTCAGGCGGTTCTGGGGAGTTCCGGGCTGGCTTTGGTTGCTTGGCCAAAGCAGATGCGGCCGATCAGTCTTTCCACAACATCGGGAGGCAGCATCAGACGCTGCTGCAAATCGGCCAGGTCACGGAAGGGGGCACGGCGTCGTTCTCGCAGCAGCCGCTGGCGCCGGGCTTCACTGATGCCGAGCTCTTGCAGCTGGGCATCGCTGGCGCTGTTCAGGTCCAGCACTGGTTGATGATCCAGTGGTGGCTCGCTGTACCAGCGGAACAGTAAGTGCTTCCGCCAGACCTCCAGCTGGTCCGGCTGCAGTTGAAGCAGCCGCGACAGGTCCTCGCATCCGCTGAGTTGCACACCGCCTTTTTGCAGGCGTACTAGCAGCTCAGCTTGCTCAGAGGTGCAGCCCGGTAGTAGCAGCCAGTCCTGCTCGAGGGCCCGGTTGACATCAATGCGCCAGGGCGGCGCGGCCTCAGCTGAGCTAGTTGCAGGCGGTGGGTCCGGGGGTAACTCCCCCATCAGCTGCAGCATCCGACGGGCCATTGGATCAAGCCAGTGGCGGGAGGGGGGCATCGCAGCTCAATGACGCAGTTGCTGTCAGTATCCGGTCGGCCATCCGCCCTGGCCAGTGGCCGATGGCCACTCAAAATGGCTGTTGTGCCCGCGAGTTCATGGGTTTCTTCGAGTCGGACATCGTCCAGGACGAAGCCAAGCGCTTGTTCGGTGACTATCAGTCGCTGATGCAGCTCGGCGGTGAGTACGGCAAGTTTGATCGCGAAGGCAAAAAGCTTTTCATCGAGCGCATGGAGGAGCTGATGGATCGCTACCGCGTGTTCATGAAGCGCTTTGAGCTCTCTGAGGATTTCCAAGCCAAGCTCACCGTCGAGCAGCTGCGCACGCAACTCAGTCAGTTCGGCATTACTCCTGAACAGATGTTTGAGCAGATGAACCTGACACTGGAGCGAATGAGAGCCCAGCTCGAATCGGAAAGCTGACCCGCGCCCGTACGATCCACAGCGCACCAGTCCCCACGCCCTGACCATGGCGGATCACTCCCAGTCCCTGCCGGCCTGGCTGTCCCGCGGCATGGCTGATCTGTTTCCGGCCGGAGACCCGACCGATGCGGATCAGGCTCTGGCTGCACGGCTGATGTCCGCCCAGGCCCAAGACAGGCCTCTGCGCATCAAGCTCGGCATCGACCCCACTGGAAGCAATATTCACCTGGGCCACAGCATTCTCTTCCGCAAGCTGAGGGCCTTTCAGGACGCCGGGCACACCGCTGTTCTGATCATTGGCGATTTCACCGCCCGCATTGGTGATCCCACCGGTAAAAGCGCCACCCGTGTGCAACTCACCGCTGAGGAGGTCGAGGCCAACGCGGCCACCTACCTGGCCCAGTTAGGGCAGGGCCAGCCCAAGGAGCGGGCCCTGCTGGATTTTGAAACGCCAGGCCGGCTTGAGGTGCGCCGCAACAGTGAATGGCTTGCTGGCCTGGATCTGCCCCAGGTGATTGGCCTGCTGGGCACCGCCACCGTTGGTCAAATGTTGGCTAAGGAGGATTTCGCTAAGCGCTATGGCAGTGGAACTCCGATTGCCCTGCATGAGTTTCTCTACCCGTTGCTGCAGGGATACGACTCAGTGGCCGTCGATGCTGACGTGGAACTGGGCGGCACCGACCAGAAATTCAATGTGGCGATGGGCCGCGATCTTCAGCGCCATTTCGGCCAGCGCACTCAGTTTGGGCTGTTGCTGCCGATCCTTGTAGGGCTTGATGGGGTGCAGAAGATGAGCAAGAGCCTGGGCAACACCGTGGGCCTTGAGGAGGACCCCCTCTCGATGTACTCAAAGCTTGAGAAGGTGGGAGATGCGGCTATCGATGACTACATCACCTTGCTCACCGATCTAGAGCTCGCCGGGCTACCAGCGAATCCCAGAGAGCGTCAGAAAGCGATGGCTTTGGCGGTGACAGCCGGCCGTCATGGGATGGAGTCAGCCCGCAAGGCCCAGGCTGATGCGGCCTCCTTGGTGGGGGGCGGTGGCGATGCAGCTGCCGAGGTGCCGGAAGCCTCGCTGGCTGAGGTCAGCTTCCCGGCGAAAGCCTTTTACCTGCTCAGTGCTGTTGGCATTTGCGCCAGCAGCAGCGATGCCCGCCGTCAGATCAAAGGCGGTGCCGTGCGCCTGGAGGGAGAGAAGATCACTGATCCGAACCAGGAATTCGCTGATGCGGCCCAGCTTGAGGGCAAGGTGCTGCAGCTTGGCAAAAAGACCTTCCGCCGCCTGATCGCCTGAGCTCAGAGGCTGCGCAGGACCTCCAGATCCTCGGCATCAAGCGGAGTTGGGACACCGTTGCGCAGCAGCTCGGCAAAGCCCATGTCATGGCTGAGCACGGTTAGTAGGTAAAGCCTCTTGGGGCCTGGGTTTTCGAAATCATGGCGTGCGGCGGCCGGCACCTGAATGAAATCACCGGTGCCGGCGCGGATGGAGGTGTCATCAACGTGGAAGATTGCTCGGCCGCGGAGCACGAAATAGAGCTCGGCTGCGCCTTGATGGGTGTGAGGAGGCACCCGGTCACAGGGGTCGTGGATCTCGACAAACATGCTGAGATCGCCCAAGGCCTGCGCATTGCAGTCATCGGGGGCATTGAGAAGTGCGAGACGACAGTGGTCGTTGTCGCTGAAGCGGAACCCCTGCAATTGTTCTGGATGGATGATGCTGGCAAGCACAGGGCGGGGGCCCGTCTGCTCCCATGCTGATAACAGCTGCTGGCGTGGGCAAGGGGCTGTGCTGCATCACCAATCGATTGCTCTGGGAGCGCCACTGCTGTGACTACTGCTGCCGATCAGATCATCGTGGCTCTTGATGGCATGGCCCCTGAGCAGGCTCTGGCCTTCAGCCGGGAGGTCCATGGGTTGCGGTGGGTAAAGGTCGGGCTTGAGCTGTTTGTCCAGGCTGGGCCTGAGGTTGTGGCCCAGCTGCGGGAGCAGGGCTTGCGGGTTTTTTTGGATCTCAAGTTCCATGACATCCCGGCCACCATGGCCGGTGCTTGTCGCCGGGTCGCAGGTCTGGGAGCTGATCTGATCACGGTGCATGCCTGCGCCGGCAGCGAAGCGCTCCAGGCTGCCCAGGCTGGAGCTGTTGAAGGTGCAGCAGACGCAGCGCTAAAGGTGCCCACCTTGTTGGCTGTGACCGTACTCACCAGCTGGTCCGTGCAGCGGCTGCAGCGGGAGCTGGCGATCGCCCAGGACATCCGCGAGAGGGTGCCGGCCCTTACTTCCCTCGCTGCGGCAGCAGGCATTGGTGGTTGCGTTTGCTCGCCTCAGGAGGCTGCGGGACTGCGGGTCTTGTACCCCAAACCGTTTGCGCTGGTTACCCCAGGGATTCGCCCCAGAGGCAGCGAAGCAGGGGATCAATCCAGGGTGATGGGACCCGGCGCTGCCATCGCCGTCGGCGCAACACAGCTCGTCATTGGCCGGCCAATTACCAGAGCCAATGATCCCAGTGCAGCGTTCGCCGCCTGTTGCGCTGAGCTGGATCAGGCGGCTATCGGCATCAGCGGCGTTAGCTGTCCGTAGAGCTGCTCGATTGCATCGATGTTGCGATTGAGCGTGTAGCGCTCCAGCACCCTTTGGCGAGCGCGTCGACCAAGTTCAGCGGTGAGCAAAGGTTGATCACGCAGAACAGGCAGCAAGGTCCGTAGCTGGGTGGTGACCCCCTGGGTGCTGATCACGATGCCGGCTCCGCCGCTGAGCACTTCCCCATCGGCGCCGGCATCAGTGGCGATGCAGGCGCAGCCGCTGGCCATGGCTTCCAGCAGGGCCAGGGATAGGCCTTCCACAAGCGAGGGCAGCAGGAACACTTCCGCGGCCTGCAGCAGGGAGACCCGACGTTGCTGGTCGGCTTCGTAGCCCCACCAGATCAAGGAGTCATCGCTGTATGTGGTTTCCAGCGTGGTGCGCAGGGGACCATCGCCCACCACCACCAGCACGCAGCCTTCTGGTTTGACCAGTTTCCAGGCCCGCAGCAGAGCCTCCACGTTCTTCTCGGTGGCCAGTCGTCCCATGTAGAGGAAGACCCGTCTCCCGCCAAAACGCTCGCTCAGGCTGGATGGGCCTGGTTGCCACTGGTCGGGCTCAACACCGTTGGGAATGACGGCTAGGCGCTGATCAGGAACTCCAAGCCTGCTGAGAACCTCCGCCTGTAGATCGGAGAACACGATCACCCTGTCGTAGCGCGCCAGAGAGGAGGCATAGAGCTGGTAGGTGAGCTGCTGTCCGCCGGCTGTGATGTTGCGTACAGCTGCATCAAAGGGGGGATGGAAGGTGGCCACCAGGGGGACCCCCAGTTGTTGGCAGAGCTCTGGCAGGCGAAAATCCAGTGGCGAGAGGGTCAAACTCGCATGTACCAGATTGGGTTGGATGCGCTCGAGTGACTCGCGCAGCTCCCGGCTCGCTCGGGGCGAGGGGATGGTGTACATCTGCGATTTGACCAGGTAAGGCAGTGCCACATCCGGCTGGTCCTCGGCTACGAGTTGATGCTCCTCGCCGGTCTCTGTCTTCAGCAGCCGCCCCAGTTGTGTGGGTGGCGTGTCGAAGTGAATGAAATGGATCTCATGGCCCCGTTCGCGAAGTGACGCCGTGGTGGCCAGCCCGTAGGACACGTTCCCGCAGAACGGAGATTTCTTTCCGAGCCAGGCGATCCGCATTAAGTCCTTGTGGACCATGGGGAAAACTAGCAGCGCTTTTCAACCGCCCTGCCAAGGGCGCTCAAGACCGGCACCAGCAAGTACCAGTAGAGCGAGCAGCAGCAATACGGGTTTGAGGCCGACGCTGCCTACCAGGGTGCCCGCCAGCACCAAGGGCAGGCTCAAAGCGATGTTGACCAGGTTGTTCTGCAGGCCAAACACCTTGCCGCGTAGGTGCTCAGGAGTGTCTTCCTGAATCGTTGTCTGTGCAGGGATGCCTAGTAATGCCGCCCCGATGCCCAGCAGGCCACAGAGCAAAAGGGTGGGCCAAAGCCCAGGGCGCAGCTGGGCTAGCAGCACCAGCGAGAAGCCCATGGTGCCCAGCCCCATGGCGGCGAGCACCTTGCGGCTGAAACGATGGCCCACCTGGGCGACCACCAAGGCGCCGATGGCTAGCCCCAGGCCGCTCATCGCCAAAAGGCTCCCAAAGCGGGTCGGGCCTAGCCCCACCACCTGGGAGGCCAGGCTGATCGAGAGGACATAAAGGGCAGCCAGCAGGCTGTACAGCAGCACCAGGTGCACTACCGCTCCACGCACGCTGGCCTGACGGCCGAGGAACTGGAGACCATCGCGTAGGTCGCGCCACACGCTGTTGCCACCACCGCGCCGGGGTGGCTCATTGGTGCGAACAAATAGCAGCACAACCGTCGCCAGGCCGTAGGCCAGAGGGACCAGGATGAATTCACCATGACTGAGCCCGAACTGGGCTGTGAAACCAGCTAGCAGCTGCATCAATGGTTCGCCGGCTGCAAAACCAACAATGGTGGCCGCCATGGTGGTGGCCGTGTACAGGGAGTTGGCGGGTAGGAGCAGTGGCTTTTCTACGAGCAGGGGGATTGCTGCCAGCTCTGCAGGCGCAAAGAACTGCGTCAGGCAGGACTCAAGAAATGTCAGCACCAAAAGGCCCCAGTAGCCCCAGCTCAGCCCATGCCAGCTCGGCCCGGGCAGCATCATCAAAGGCACCGCCAGGGTGATCAGGGTGCGCAGTCCATTGGACGCCACCATCACCGCTCGCTTGGGCCAGCGGTCTGCCCAAACCCCGGCTAGCCCCCCCAAGACGATGGCCGGCAGGGTATTGGCTGCGTAGATACCAGTGGCCAGCAGAGTGATCCACTGGGCATCAGCGGCTGGGCCGCCGAGGCCTCCTGGTACGGCGCGGTTACCCAGCAGTTCGGCTGCCTCGGCGAGAGGCCCGCTGCTCACTCCGGTGCTCTGCGCCCAGGTCTGGGCGATGAGGAACACCATCAGCACGATGTAGAACTTGTCAGCCAGCTGGGAGAAGATCTGCCCCAGCCAAAGAAGCCGGAAACCAGGCAGAGCCAGTACCGCAATTAAGCCATTGGCTTGATCGTTGGGATCCCTCACCCGGACTGCCGCTCGGCTGACGCCGGCCAATCTTGCCCTAACAGCGCCATTGCCCTGGGGCAGCGACCGAGATGTTCGCGGCACCAGAAGCTCAGTAGCTCCAGCAGGTGGCGCCAGACCCGTTCAGGACCCATCAGTTGACCACTCGCGCGGCGGGGTAGCTGGGGACGGATTAGACGCTGTAGTAGCGCCAGTTCTGAGGCATTGAGCAGGAGTACTGCGCCAGGCTGACGGCCACTGCAGAAGCCCTCTGCCGGCAGCAGGCTGCAGCGCCAGTTCCAGTTGCCGATAGGAGGCTCTAACGCGGAGCCATCCATCAGATCCACAGTCAGCGGCAAACCCACCCCCGCTAGCTCTAGCAGCTGCACACTGCTCTGGACCGCGATCGCTAGTGCCTCTAGCCGTTGCAGTTCCAGCTGCTCCTCCTCCAGCAGGGCTTCCAGCTGGGCTAGTCGGTGCAGGATCAAGGGCAGAGCTCCTGGCAGGGGCTCACCTTCCGGTATCAGTAGCTGGGCTAGCTCCAGCAACCACTGAGCTGGGGCCAGCAGTTCCAGCCGTTGCCCTAGGCGGCCATAGCTATGCAGCACGCTGGCCTGACGTAGACGCCCCAGGCTGCGTCCGCGGGCGACCTGTCCGCGTACCAGGGTTAGCCCGCCGGCGGCAGCGAGGCTGCTGCGAGGGCGGCGGGCGCCACTGGCGGCCACCTTGAGCAATCCCTGCTCATCGGTGAGCAGCACGAGAAGTCGGTCGTTCTCTCCAAGGGGACTGACGCGCAGGCAGAGCCCCTCCAGGGTGCGTTCCCGAGGCTGGTTGCTCATCCCCGCTGGGCAGCGACCAGCTCCAAGCCGCGGCTTGTTCCAAGGCGTTCTGCTCCGGCCTGAACCAGTTCAATTGCCTGTTCGAGGCTGCGGATGCCGCCGGATGCCTTGACTCGAGCACGCCCTGCGGCGAGCTGGTGCAGCCGCTGCACCAACTGCGGCGAGGCCGGCGCTCCGTAGCCGCTCCCGGTTTTGAGGAAGGCCACACCCGCATCAAGGGAGACCTCGACCAGAGTCTCGAGCTGATTGGCTGTGAGCTGATCGGCTTCCAGAATCAGCTTCAGGGGCACAGAGAGCTCCACCAGTTGTGCGATCTGGTCGTGCAGGGCAGTGAGCTCGCCATCGAGAAGTAGTGCGAAATCAGGCACTAGATCAAGCTCATCCGCTCCGGCTTCGACTGCCCATTCCGCCTCGGCTCGTTTGATGGAGCTGTCGCTGGCGCCAAATGGAAAACCCACCACACTGATGAGCTTCACCGGGCCCCGCTCCCCCAGCCAGCGGCGCGCTTGCGGCATCCAGCGGGAGGCAAGGCAGACACCAGCAAACCCGTGATGCAGTGCCTCTTTGCAGCAACGTTCCACCGTTTCAGCGCCCAGCCGGGGCTGCAGCTGGGCATGATCGATCAGGGGAGCTAGATCAGGGATCTCAGCAGGATCGCCGGCAGGGCGCACACCATCACTCGCGGGCTTGGATCACACCGTATCCGCCGTGGTTGCGGTGGTACACCACCTGAAGGGTGTTGGTCTCCTTGTCACAGAACAGATAGAAGTCGTGGTCGATCACCTCGAGTTGGTGGATGGCATCTTCCACGCTCATCGGTGGCATCGCGAAGTACTTGCGCCGCACCACCGGAGCGGGCAGTTCCGCCTTGCGGCCATTGAGCAGGTCGCCCTGCATCGGCATCATTTCGGGTTCCGGTGCCGGCGAGCTGTGGCCATGGTGGTGGCCCTGCCGGCGATCCTTGTGACGTTGAAGCTGACGGGCCAGCTTTCCGGCAACCAGATCGATGCTGGCGTAAAGGTTTTCGCTGCGCTCCTGGGCGCGGATCACAGTGCCGCTGGCGAAAAGGGTCACCTCTGCGGTCTGTTGGGGCACCCGCGGATTGCGTGCCACGGAAAGGTGGACATCCGCTTCTTGCACCATGCCGTTGAAATGATTCACCGCCCGCGAGAGTTTTGTTTCCGTGTAATCCCGCAGCGCAGATGTCACATCAAGGTTGCGGCCATGGATCAGAAGCTTCATACAGGGACCTCCCGGTGTCCTGTTGGGTTGAATTCAATGTATTGACGGCGGCATGAATCGGGTATTGCCAGATGCATTCCTTTGCGCTCTGGACAGGGGAATTTCCCTGCCCGAGGCCTGGCAATGGCAGCGCAGCTGGCAGAAGCGTCTGATCTGCGCCCAGCAGGCTGACGCTCTCACGGCGCCAGAACTTCTGCTGCTACTGGAACATTCGGCCTGTTACACCCTTGGCCGCGGGGCCAATCTGGCTCATCTGCACTTTGATCTAGAGGCTCCGCCGGCACCGCTGCACCGGATTGATCGCGGCGGTGAGGTGACCCACCACCTGCCGGGACAGTTGGTGGCCTACCCAGTCCTGGATTTGCAGCGTCATCGCTGTGATCTGCACTGGTACCTGCGCCAGCTTGAGGGGGGGGTTCTCGATGTGCTTCAGGAGCTCGGCCTGGAGGGGGAACGCCGCGATGGGCTCACCGGCGTCTGGCTGGAGGGCTGCAAAGTTGCATCGATTGGGGTGGGCGCCAAACGCTGGGTGACGCAGCACGGCCTCGCACTCAATGTCAGCTGCGAGCTCTCGGGCTTTGCATGCATCAGTCCCTGTGGCCTACAGCTGCCGGTCGGATCTCTCCATCAATGGCGACCTGATCTGACCGTGGAGCAGTTGCGGCGCCCCCTGGCTAAAGCGTTGACAGCTCGTTTGGGTTGGGGCAACCCGCAGTGGATTAACGAGCAGACTCTGCTTAGAGAGATCGGTGCAGATGGCTGAGGCCTTGGTGCGTTGGCAGGGCGATCGTGGGGACCAGCGGGCCCTGTCAGGGCAGCCCGACTGGTCTGATCTGCAGGGTATCGATGGCCTCTGGCCTCGCCTGGCCCGCGAGCACGGCCAGCTGCAGGCCCTGGACATGGCCCATGGCCCTGCCCCCGAGCTGCTCAGTTTTGAGGAGTTGCATCAGCGCATCGCAGCGGTGGCGGCGGGGCTGGCTCGACACGGCGTGACTTCAGGTGATGTGGTCGCCCTGTTTGCCGAGAACGGCCCGCGCTGGCTGGCCGTGGATCAAGGTCTGATGCGCCTGGGTGCTGCTGCCGCTGTGCGCGGTAGCACTGCCCCGGTCGAGGAGTTGACTTTCATCCTTCAAGACTCCGGCGCCAAGGCGCTTGTTCTGGAAGATCCCAGCCTTTTGGAGCCGTTGCGGGATCGCGGCGCACTGGCCGGCCTTCACTTCGTGCTGCTGTTGCATGGACAGTCCAGTCCAGGGCTGACTGCATTGCCCCAGTTGAGCTGGCAAAGCCTGATGGCCTCAGCGGCTGCGGAACCCCCGCGGCTCGAGCCTTTTGAAGGCGATGACAGCCGCATCGCAACGATCCTCTACACCTCGGGCACCACCGGCCGGCCCAAGGGAGTGCCCTTGAGTCAGGCCAACCTGTTGCACCAAGTGCGCACGTTGGGGGTGGCGGTCTCCCCCCGTCCTGGGGAGCGGGTGCTGAGCGTGCTGCCGATTTGGCATGCCTATGAGCGCAGTGCTGGGTACCTGCTGCTCTCGCGCGGCTGCTGTCAGAGCTACACCACCCTGCGGCAGTTCAAAGCGGACCTGCAGCGGGTCCGGCCCCATTACTTGATCAGCGTGCCGCGGCTCTGGGAGGCCCTTCACGGAGGCTTTCTTAATGCGCTTGAGGGCATGCCCAAGGCCAAGCGAAGGCTCATCAGTTCGGCACTCACCCTTTCGGAGCGCCATGCCCAGAGCTGGCGTGCCTGGTCTGACCTGCTTGACCATCGACCCGGTGCTTTGGAACGCCTTGCTGGCCTGGTAATGGCTGTTCTGACGGCCCCGCCCGCTTGGTTGGCCTCAAAGCTGCTTTGGCCAGCTGTGCGCCGTCAGCTGGCCGGCGGCCGACTGGGCACTGCCATCAGTGGCGGTGGGGCGCTGCCACGGCACATCGATGCGTTTTTTGAGGCGATCGGGATCGAGTTGCTCGTGGGCTACGGCCTCACGGAGACCAGTCCGGTGCTGAGCTGCCGCCGTCCTTGGGCCAACCGCCGCGGCAGTGCCGGACGCCCTTTGCCGGGCACGGAGCTTCGCATTGTTGAACCCGAGAGCCGGAGCACGCTGGCTTTCGCTGACCGAGGGCTTGTACTGGCTCGTGGGCCCCAGGTGATGGCCGGTTATTTCCATAGGCCCGAGGCCACTGCGGCTGCTCTTGACGGCGAAGGCTGGTTCAACACNGGTGACCTGGGCTGGTTGATGGCTGATGGCTCCCTTTTCCTGACGGGCCGTGCCAAGGACACGATTGTGCTCAGCAGTGGTGAGAACGTCGAGCCAGGCCCTTTAGAGGACGAGCTCGCTTCNAGCGATCTTGTGGAGCAGGTGATGCTTGTCGGACAGGACCGCCGCCAGCTCGGNGCCCTTGTGGTGCCTCGCCATGAGGCGTTGGTCTCCATGGCCGTGGAGTTGGAGCTTGCTTGCCCGGACAGTTGGCCGGATGGTTCACCTGCTGGCGCTGATGCCAGGTTGCGCAAGGNTCTGACCGGCCGGCTTAATCGGCTTCTGGCGGCTCGCGTCGGCGCGCGACCAGAAGAACGGCTTGCAGGTGTGGCCCTGGTNGATGGCTTCAGCATTGACAACGGGCTGCTCACGCAGACCCTTAAGCAGCGACGTGATCGCATCAGCAGTCGTGATGCAGCCGCGATCGATGCCATCTACAGCGTGGTGTGATCCAGGCGGTTGACCAGTCGATCTGCGGCTGACAGTCTTGGGCGCCGTTCCTTGGATNCATGGCCGATCAGCTGACCATCAAACGCAATATCACCGTGCAGGCCGTGGTCACCCCGACCTGGAAAGAGGAAGCCGAGCGCGAGACCAGCCAGGCCGTGACTAACACCGATCAGCAGCTGGCTCANCTGGAGCAGGAAGGTCAGCAGGTGATCGAGGAGATCCGCCGTCAGAGCGCCAATCCTCTTGATCCCCGCGTTCAGGAACAAGTGGCCGGAGTGCAGCAGCAGGTCGCTGCCAAGCGCGCCGAGCTGGAAGAGCAGAAGCGCAATCTNCTTGAGCAGCAGACCGCTATTCAGGGTCTGGACATGGATGACCTTGTCGAGCAGGGCCAGATTGAGAGCACCTGCACCATCGCTGTGGGCGAGAACATCGTGCAGAAGCTNCAGGCCTCNATCGTNGTNAANGACGGCGTNGTNCAGTCCATCAGCGAAGGCGCCTGAGNCCNNCTGNGGCCTGGGNATAAGATCCCNNGANCCTTGTTCGGAAGCGGCTGATGGCCACCTTCGAGATCTTCATGCCTGCCCTCAGCTCCACGATGACGGAGGGGAAGATCGTTGAGTGGCTCAAGCAGCCCGGTGACNGTGTCGAGCGCGGTGAATCCGTGCTCGTCGTCGAATCCGACAAGGCCGANATGGACGTGGAGTCCTTTGAGGCTGGTTTCCTTGGTGCGGTTCTGCTTCCTGCAGGCGGNACTGCGCCCGTGGGGGAAACCATCGGTCTTGTCGTTGAAACAGAAGCCGAGCTGGCCGAGCTCAAAGCCAACGGACCGGCAGCCAAGACAGCCCCCGCAGCAGTCGCTCCCACTCCCGCGCCTGCGGTTGAGGTCCCTGCAGTTNCTGCTGCTGTCACCTCAGCCCCTGTANNCGTTCCAGCTCCTGCCGCTGCAGTCTCTGGCAGCGGCAATGGTGGCCGCGTGGTGGCCAGTCCCCGGGCCAAGAAGTTGGCCCAGCAGCTGGGCGTCCAGCTGGAGGGNATGGTGGGCAGCGGNCCCCATGGCCGNCTGATNGCTNCTGACATCGAGCGCGCTGCTGGTCGCACTCCTTCTGCTCCGGCAGCCGTGCCAGCTGGAGCTGCAGCCGCTCCAGCAGCTGCAGNCGCGNNGGCACCTCANCCTCTCCCCGCTGCGGTNGCTCCGCCGGTAGCTCCTGGTGAGACGCTGCCATTCACCACACTGCAGCAGGCGGTGAACCGCAACATGGTGGCGAGCCTGGCGGTACCCACCTTCCGTGTGGGNTACACCATCACAACTGACAAGCTCGACGCCTTTTACAAGCAGGTCAAGCCCAAGGGCGTGACCATGACAGCCCTGCTGGCTAAGGCCGTCGCCAGTGCCCTGGCCCGGCACCCTCGCGTCAATGCTGCTTACAGCGATGCAGGCATCGTTTATCCCGCTGGCATCAATGTTGCTGTTGCCGTGGCCATGGAAGATGGCGGTCTGGTGACACCGGTGCTCGCGCAAGCCGATCGCAATGATCTCTACAGCCTTTCCCGCGGCTGGGCTGATCTGGTGGCACGGGCACGCAGCAAGCAGCTCAAGCCTGAGGAGTACAGCACCGGTACCTTCACCCTCTCCAACCTTGGGATGTTCGGGGTGGATCGTTTCGACGCCATTCTTCCACCGGGCACCGGCGCGATCCTGGCGGTGGGTGCCTCTAGACCTGTTGTTGTGGCCAACTCCGATGGCTCCATTGCGGTCAAGCGTCAGATGCAGGTGAATCTCACTGCAGATCACCGTGTGATCTATGGCGCTGATTCGGCCGGCTTCCTCAAGGAGCTGGCCCAGATCATCGAGACCCAGCCAGAGAGCCTGGCCCTCTAAGTCCCTCGCCAGGCTGCCATTTTTCCTCAGCAGGCTCACTCTGAGGAGGTTGCTCATGAGGCTTGGTGCGACTGATCTCCCGATTGCTGGGGCGGCCTTTGGCCCGTGCCAGCGAGGCCAGCGAACGACTGCCTAATTTCCAGGCGCTGCCGATCCTCTCCTCCGATGCGCTTTCTTCGGTGGCGTATGCCACTGAGGCCATGCTCGGGGTGCTGATCCTCGGCGGCAGCCGTGCGCTGGGGCTATCGCTGCCGATCACCGTGGCGATCATGGCGTTGATTGCCATCGTGGTTCTCTCCTATCGCCAGGCGATCGCGGCCTATCCCAATGGCGGCGGTTCCTATGTGGTGGCCAGGGACAATCTCGGCGCCGGAATCGGTCTGGTGGCTGCAGCAGCTTTGCTGATTGATTACACGCTCACCGCGGCGGTGAGCCTGATGGCTGGCACCCAGGCACTCACCTCCATGGTGCCGTCGCTTCTGCCTCATGCCGTTCCCTTTGCCTTGCTGTTGCTGGCTTTGGTGGGCTGGGCCAATCTGCGGGGCCTCAAGGAGGCGGGACGCCTTTTCGCTATTCCCACTTATGCCTTCGTGGGGATGGTGGTGCTACTGACTCTGGCGGGCCTCAAAGATTTGACCTTCGATCACGGCTTTGTGCCTGATGCGCCTCCAGTGGTGCAGGCGGTGCAGCCCCTGGGCTGGTTTCTGATCCTGCGTGCATTCAGCTCGGGATGTTCAGCCATGACCGGCATCGAGGCCATTGCCAATGGTGTCAGGGTCTTTCGTGAGCCCGCACCGCGCAATGCTCGTCTGACGTTGCTGGTCATGGGCGTGCTTCTGGCGGCGATGTTTCTCTCGATCGGCAGCCTCGGCTTCATGTATGGCATCGCGCCTGATACGCAGTTGACCGTCACGGCTCAGATTGGTCAGCGAGTCTTTGGTGAGGGCAGCGTGCTGCTCTGGGCTCTGCAGATCTCCACCCTGCTGATCCTGGTGCTGGCGGCCAATACCGCCTTTTCCGGATTCCCTCGCTTGGCGGCGATGCTCGCTGATGACCGTTGCCTGCCCATTCAGATGCGCTGGCAGGGGGACCGGCTGGTTTATCAGAACGGCATTGGCGTGCTGTTGGCAATCACTGCCGTGATCATCGTGCTCTGCCAGGGGGACACCACCGTGGCGGTGAACCTTTACGCCCTCGGNGTGTTCACCGCTTTCAGCCTTTCGCAGCTGGGTTTGGTGCGGCGCTGGTGGCGTCTTAAGGGGCCTGGCTGGATTGGTCGGCTGACGATGAATGCTGCTGGTTCACTGGCCACCTTNGCTGTGCTGCTGGTGATCGTGATCAGCAAGTTTGATGAGGGNGCCTGGACGGTGATCATTGCCATCCCTCTTCTGGTGGGAGGGTTGCTGAGCATCCGGCGGCGCTACCGCAATGTCTATCGCGCCATGGCTCCGCCGCAGGAGCTCAAGCCTCTGGTCTTGCCCCAGCGCCAGCAGCCCATCGGCAACCACTGCATTGTTTACGTTCCTGCCATCACGAACCCGCTAGTGGAAGCGGTTCGATATGCCTGCAGCATCNCTGACTCTGTCGATGTGGTCTGTGTGGTGGAGAACCCGGGTCATGGNGAGTCCCTGCAGCAGCAATGGCGGCAGTTGCTCAGCGGGTGCCCGGAACTGCCGGACTTGGTCGTGCTGCCAAGCCCCTACAGCTCGTTGATTGATCCGTTCTGCGATTACGTGATTGACCTGGAGACCCGTCATCCGGAGCGCAACACCACGGTGGTGATGCCCATGGTGATCCCTCGTGACCGGCTCGACGGACTCTTGCTAAATCAGCGGGCCATCAGCCTCTACCGGGAACTGTCCAATGATCACAGCCGTGTGTTTTGCGTGGTGCGCACCTTCATCGGTTAGGAGAGACAGAACCCTTCGACGCCTTGTCACGCGCATTGGCTGANCCGCGCGATTCGCTTCTGAGCTCCTACGACTACTCCCTGCCTGAGGCTTGTATTGCCCAGCGGCCGGTTGAGCCGCGACATGCTGCCCGCATGCTCATGGTNGAGCCGGCTGGCAGTTGCAGTGATGGAGTGGTGTGGGATCTGCTTGACCAGCTGCAACAAGGCGATTTGTTGGTTGTCAATGACACCCGGGTGTTGAGGGCTCGCTTGCAGGTGCGCCGCGCTGGAGGTGGTATCGGCGAACTGTTGGTGCTCGAACCCCGTGGAGCTGGCAGCTGGCTCTGCCTGGCGAGGCCGGCCAAACGCCTCCGCCCCGGTGATGAGGTGGCATTGGTGGCTGAAGGACATCCCCCCTTGCCGCTTTCGGTCCTTGCGGTGGATGAGCCCAGCGGTGGCCGGCTGATTCAATTTCCCCCTGAGCTTGTTGATGCAGCCAGCCTCGAACCGCTCTTGCTGCGCTACGGCGTCATGCCACTGCCTCCCTATATCCACCAGCAGGAGGCATCCGATAACGATCGCTACCAGACCTGTTTTGCAGCAAGGCCTGGGGCGGTGGCAGCCCCCACTGCAGGCNTGCACCTGAGTCAGGAACTGCTGCAGGCGCTGGAAACCAAGGGTGTGGAGCGGGCAACGGTCACCCTGCATGTCGGTNTGGGGACCTTTCGTCCTGTCGAGACAGAAGACCTCAGCGAGCTGGAGCTGCACAGCGAATGGGTCGAGGTCACGCCCGAATTGGTGCAGGCTGTGCAGGCCTGTCGTCAGCGCGGCGGGCGGGTGATTGCTGTGGGAACCACCTCGGTGCGCAGCCTTGAGGGGGTGGCTGCCCTACATGGCGGAGAGCTGAAGCCCTTTCGCGGTGAGGTGAATCTGGTGATTCAGCCAGGATTTCGCTTTGCCGTGGTGCAGGGTTTGCTCACCAACTTTCATTTGCCCCGGAGCTCGCTGCTGCTGCTGGTGAGTGCCCTGATCGGCCGTGAGCGCTTGCTGGCGCTCTACCGCCATGCCATCAGAGCTGGCTATCGCTTCTATTCCTATGGCGATGCCATGTGGATTGCGCCGGAGGCGGTGTGGCGACTCTGAGCCGATGGAGGTTCGGCTCTTCTTCCCCAGTCATCAGGCACAATTCAGAGGTTGGGAATCGCCATGCTGTTGAGCNTCCTCACCGGCTTTGCTGCCGGTGCTGTTCACGTCGTGAGCGGAGCTGACCACTTGGTGGCAATGGCGCCATCCTCTGTGCACCAGCCGGGGCTGGCGTTGCGACGGGGCCTGACCTGGGGACTGGGGCATTCAGCCGGTGTGGTGTTGCTGGCGCTGTTGGCGATCCTCATCAAGGACATCAATCACATTGANAAGCTCTCGACCTGGGCCGAACTTCTGGTCGGTGCTTCCCTCCTGGTGGTTGGAGTCATGGCCATTCGAACCGCTCTGGGCCTCGATATTCATACCCATCGCCATGNGCATCAAGGCGGTNAAACCCACGAACACCTGCATTTGCATNTGCGCGGNGGGCGTCAGCACCGTTGGCACTCCCATACCGCCTCTGGGCTTGGATTGCTTCACGGTCTGGCTGGAGCAGGGCATCTGCTGGCTGTGATTCCTGCCCTGGCACTGCCTCCGCTGGGGGCGTTCAGCTATCTGGTGGCTTATCTGATCGGCTCTCTCGGTGCCATGACAGCGGTGGTCCTGCTGATGGCTGCTGCCAGTGTGCGTCTCGGTCGTCGCTGGCTCCCGGCATTGATCGGTATGGCAGGTGGGCTCTCGATTGCGACCGGCCTCTATTGGTTACAGAACATCAGCTTGGCCTGAGCCTTCGGTATCCAGCTGGAGCCACTGCCGTCACGACGGCAAGAACCCTCTCATCTGTCACAGCGCCGAAATGGCGGCTGTCGGTACTGGCTTGTTGGTTGTCCCCCAGTAACCACCAGCCCTTGCCTTTGCGGTGATCAAGACGCTTGATCAGCAGCTGTGGATGGCTTGGATGGAGTGCCAGGACGATGTCACCTGGCTGCAGCTCTGCGGCGGGGCAGGGCCGGGCAATCACCAGATCGCCGTTGCATAGCCCTGGATACATGGAATCGCCGTCAACACGTGCGTGAAGACGGCGACCCAGAAGTACCAGAGCCAGTGAGCTGAGGCCCGCTGGCGGCAGGGTTCGGCGCTGATTAGCTGGCAGTGACCCAGGCGTCGCTGCGGCCCTTGGANGACCAGAACATGGTGTGGATCTTCTCCACGGCCTGCATCAGCTCTTCCGCTTTGGTTTGGTCGATGTGCACCTTGCAAGCGCTGCAGAGCTTGGCAGCCTTCCAGAAAGTGTCGTGCAGCTCAGGGAAGGTGGTGAGGTGCTCAGGCTTGAAGTAATCAGTCCAAAGGATGAGCAGCTCTTCCTTGGTTTCCTGAGCCTGCTCTTCCTTGACGGCGACGTAGCGGGAGAAGGTGTTGTTGTAGGTGGCCCAGGCCGCGGCGTCATTGCCTTCGGGCGGGGCGAGAGCCAGAAGCTTTTTGGTCATCGACAGCACGGCCTCAGCAGNCACACGGGCTGAGGCCGGGTCGTAGACGCCGCAGGGGCCGTCGCAGTGAGCAGCAGCTTGCGTTGCCGGGAGCTGATGAAGAATCCGCTGAACAACTGAACGCAGCATCTTTTGGTTGTGTAAAGCCTGGCCTNAGCCTAACCGTGGGCCCCTTTTCCACGGGGTCAAGAGTGGGTTAACGGCCCCCGACCTTCACCAGCTCGACTTCAAAAACAAGGGTTTCATTGGGACCGATCACTCCACCAGCGCCCCTTGAGCCGTAGGCCAGATCGGNGGGGATGACGAGCTTGCGCTTGCCCCCTTCTTTCATGCCGACCACCCCTTCATCCCAGCCGCGGATCACCTTGCCGCCACCGAGAGGGAACGTGAAGACCTGGTTGCGGCGGTAGCTGCTATCGAATTCACGGCCATTCATCAAGGTGCCGCGGTAGTTCACAGAAACGGTGTCGCCTGTCTTGGCTTCCGTGCCGCTACCGATGCTCAGGTCGGTGATCTTGAGACCGGAAGGAGTAATGCGCTCTTTGGAGGCGACGATCTCACCGCCGAGTAGATCCGCTGCGGAGCCCTGGGCGATCAGCTCCCCCTGGTCGGGCGCCATGGCGAAGAGGCGGGGGTTTGGATCGTTGGGGTCTAGCTCCCTGGCAGGTGCAGCGGGGTTGAGCGCAGCGCCNGTGCGCACCTCCGGTGGCGGCGGGGTGAGGGTGGCGTTGGCCTCTGCAGGGGTGGGTGCCACGATCTGGCTCACCACGGCCAGCATCAGACAGCCCAGGCAGACGCCGGCGCTGATCAGGATCTCGCGCATCTCGTTTGCAGCGGAATTGCGCGCATTCTCTCAGCGGGGCTCACCATCCTGGCGCTGCTGACGTAGCTGCTGCTCNAGGCGGTCGATTCGGCCGCGTAGCTCATCGACTTCCCGCTGGCGGGCCAGACCCATGTCCTGCAGCAGATGGCTGAGGTTGCGCTCCAGTTGCCGTTCCGCTTGTTTCTCCGCCTCGGGGTTATCCCCCCGTAGGGCGCCGCTGACCTCATCAATCAAGGTGGCGGCCTGGCTGGCATCAATACGGCCGCTGCTGACCCAGCCCTGGATCACCAGCTTGAGTCGATCGGCCACCAGATTGGTGGTGCCCAGGCCGCGGACCAGCAGCTGTTGCAGCGGGTTGGCGGAATCCATCGANGTCTGGTCAGGGTCTGCTGCGGTCTAGCGGGTTTGNATCAGCTTTACGACCAGATGACGGNCGGGTNCCATCACCAGCCAGCCCTCATCGCGNAGCTGTCCAATGAAGCGGGTCACTGTCACGCGGGTGGTGCCAAGGGCAGTGGCCAATTCTTGGTGGGTGAGACGCACGCCAATACGGATGCCGTTCTCGCAGGGCTGGCCGTAGTCGCGTGCCATCAATTCGAGAAAGCCTCGCAGGCGCTCTTCCACGCGACGCAGGCCCATGAGGCCCAGCAGGGATTCGGACTGGCGGTAGCGCCGGGCCATTGCCATCAGCATGGCGCCGCTGAGGTCGGGGTTGCTGCTGAGTTCATCCCAGCGCAGGCAGAGCAGATCGCTGTCAGTCAGCGTCACTGCTCCATAGGGCTGCACTTGGCTGAGGGGCTCGCCAAAGGGTTCGTTGGGACCCACCAGGCCCAGTAGGGCTTCATCACCGCTCATATAAGAGGTGACAAGCTTGGTCATACCGCGCACCACCAACCAGACGTGATCCTTCAGTAGGGGGACCGGGCTGCCAGCAGCCATGGTGACCAGATTGCTGTTCTGGAAGCTGCTCTCAAGAAGATCACGCAATTCAAGTTGGTTGGGACTCGCGTCGCGCTGTGGGCTGGCAACCATGGCCGAGTGGATCGGACAACATGGCGAATGTATGAAGGATCACCAGCACCAGGGGCTAAGGGGTGGAGGTCATTCGCTTAAGGATTGGCTAACAATTCGGGGTCGACGTTTTTGGCTCCCACTTCTCGCTGGCGCTTTGGCAGGGCTTGCTCTGCCGCCGTTGGGTTGGCCCTGGCTGCTTTGGCTGGTTCTGGCGCCCCTCTGGGGCTGGGGGCCCAGTGCCGGCGCGCTTTGGGGGGCGGCCGCCGTGGTGGTCAGCCATCGCTGGCTCCTTGCGCTGCACCCCATGGACTGGCTGGGGGTGCCCCTGCCCTTGAGCTTGCCGCTGGCTGTCCTCCTGTTGGGGATCTGTGCTGCCGCAGGCGCTGCCCTTGTTGCCTTGTGGTGCGCTCTGGTGCAGCGGCTTGATCCGCGCCGGTTGTCCACTGCCGTGCTGGCGTCGTTGCTGTGGGGTTTGACAGAGCTTCTGCTGGCCAAGGGACCGATGTTCTGGATAGGCCTCAGTGCAGCTGTGCTTCCGGGTGACCGGCTACTAGCTGCGCTTACACAGTTAGGTGGGCCATCGCTGCTCACTGCGCTGCAGCTCTTGCTGGCTTGGTTGCTGTGGCGCCGCCGCTGGTGGGTGCTTTTGCTGCTGCTGTTGCTCAGCCATGGGCTTGGAGCGCTGTTGCTCAGCCAAACCTTGCCTGCCGCTGCAGTGCCTCAGCCCCTGCAGCTGGTGGCGGTTCAGCCGGCTTTGCCTACCCGTGAGAAGTTCAGTGCCGCCCAGCAGCAGCGGCAGCAACGGCTGCTGCAGCAGGGCCTGGGGATTGGTGCTGCACAGGCTGCCGACGCGGTAGTGCTGCCGGAAGGGGCGTTGCCGTTGGATCAGCGCCTTGAACCTCCTGCAGGGGTAGAGCTGCTCAGCGGCGGCTTTCGACGAGCTGGCCTTGAGGAGCGCAGCAGCGTGCTGTGGTTTGCGGCCGAGACCTCTAGACCCAGACGCTGGATTGATAAGCACCGACTTGTCCCGCTTGGGGAATGGGTGCCGGGGGGGGCCTGGACTGGTCTATCGGCTGTTGGTGGAGTTAACCCTGGCGAGCCCAGCCGTCTGCTGGCCCTGCCGCCGCCGCTGGGACCTCTTGCTGTTGCGATCTGCTACGAACTCAGTGATGCCNAGGCTNTAGCAGAAGCCGTACGAGGAGGAGGTGACTGGATCTTGACGGTGGCCAATCTCGATCCTTATCCGGTTCAGCTGCAGCAGCAGTTCCTGAGGCAGGCGCAGTTGCGNGCNCTTGAAAGTCGCCGCTGGCTGCTCAGCGTGGCCAATACTGGGCCNACGCTGGTCCTTAACCCCCGGGGTCAGCAGGTGCAGTCTTTGCCGCAAGGCTCGGAGCAGNTGGGGTTAATGCAACTCTGGCGGCGCAGCGACCTCAGCCCATGGGTGCGTTGGGGTGTGGNCCCCCAGCTGCTGGCCCTTGGNCTGGCTGCTCTTTGGTGTGCTTTGGCTCGATTCTTAAGGCCAACCTGATTTTTTAGCGAGCATCTGATAACGACTTAGCGTTTTTAAAGAACTTCTCGGTTTCTGTGAAAGCAATAGCGGAACAAGAAGGCACCATCCAAATCACGATGACGTCGGAGGAGGTCGCCACCCTGGTTGATCTCTGTTACGCCGCAGCCGCATCNGACCTGATTCCNCGCCGTCGCGACAGCCAGTTGCGGGTCAATCGTTTTCTTGATGATGTGCAGTGCAATTTGTTTGAGGGTGCTCAGCAGTTCTGGCAGCAGCGCGGCCGCAGCACCGCTGCCTGAGTGTTGCTAACGCANGGGCCTGGCGTTTGTCTGNCGAGCGATGTGTCTGATTGGCCTGCTTGGTCTGATTGCCCCCAGGGTGGTCTTCATCCTGCTGTGGATTTTTGCGCCGGCCTTTGTTTTGTTCCCNTTTGATGGGCTCTGGTTCGTGCCTCTGCTTGGGCTGATTCTGTTGCCTACCACCACGCTGGCCTATTGCTGGGCCGTGACTATCGGTGGGCTGGGTAGCTTCAGCGGATTGTTTGTGCTGGCAGTTGGTCTGCTGATTGATTTGGGTTTATTAGGGGCTGGTCGCGGGGTTGCCCGGCGCTGATCAGCGCCGCCTCTGCCAGATGAAATACAGAATCAGGCTCAGAGCCAGCCAGGGAAGCAATGGCCTGAGGACCAAGGCCACCACCACCACGGCTAGGGCGCTCCAGCCGACGCGGAGGGTGATGGCCTTGGCATCAGCGCTCATGTAGCGCCAGCGCGGCAGAAGGGGCATGGCAGTTCAGGGCTTTGATCGAGGGTCTGCTGTTGCTGGGCCAGGCGCAAAGCCCTTTCCCGCTTCTTGATGTTCCCAGACATTAAAAAGCCCCGCGATGGGATCGCGGGGCGCAGCATCTCAGGAGCACTAGCTCACTCAGTGCCAATTTCTGACCATTTCTGCGTGACTAGCTTTGCTGTCAGTTGGTAGTGGTCTGATGGCGGAAGGAGCCAAGAGGGCGGCTTCTAGACGTTCAAGTAGGTCAGCTTTGGTAAAAGCCTGCTTGGGGAGAATAAATGCCTTGCCGTTGTCATTAAGCGAAGTCATGTTCCTGACTCACTTGGCGTAGGTAATGCCGCGATACGTGAGAGCAGGACGACTTACATGGGCAATTGCACCCTTGCTTTGGGGGTATTTCTGGCCGCGATAGGTCAGCGTCATTGCAGGTTTCTCAGATACCCAGGTCCCCGTTCCATGGCCTGGAGTTCTGCGCTCCTCTCAAGGAGGAGTGAACGTTCTTGTAGTGATCACTACATTGCTTTTCTAGCGGAAAGCCTTGGAGCCCTGTCGTTCATCTTGATACAGAGATGAGCTTTGCTGCTGATCAGCATGCCTTTGCTTTCAGGGAAGTTCTTGCTTTGCGCTACTGAGCTGATCTCCGTCTTCTGGATGCACAGCGGGCACATAGTCTCGATTTGATGTTCTTAGCCTGCCCTGGTCATGCCGCTGCTCAACATCAACATCTGGGATGGTATGTCAGAGTAAGTGTTGGATCAGATTCAATTCATAACTCACGCCTGCTGCTTGGTGAAGGCATGGTGAGTCATTGAAAGTGGTGGCTTTTGTTGCATTGCTCAACGCCTGAAGTCCAGTATGAGGATCAATCCGATGATTTGGTGAATCAATCGATCTGACCATCCTCCAATCCTGCTGCAGATCACCTCATCGCAAAGAAGCTGGGAGATGAAAGTTGTTTCCTACTGCCTCATCGCAGCGCAGCTTGAACAGTAAGGATTTCCTTAGGAGGATCTCTTCATCAGGATCATTCCCACACAGTCCGAAGACTGGTTATTCGATAATGCAGAAGCGCAGCTTCTACAGAGCTGAGCAGGTGAATATGTCTTCCAATAGCTGATGCTCAGGGCAGCTCTCACAGGCCGCCTGGGATGCGAAGACGTGCTGCAGCAAAGGCTAGTTGCAATTCGAGGTAGAGGGTGATCAGTGAATGGACCACTAGCAGCATTGCAGCGATAAATAGCACGCTCACCAGTATTGCCAGGTCCATGACAACTATCACATTGAGAAACAGCAGCAGCACCACCAGGCAGACTAAGCAGGTAGCCAGGGCTACTTCACGGAAGGCCAGGCTGATTTTGCGCAAACGGCGTTTCTGCAGCGTGATCAGCGCATCATTTTGGACTGTGGAATTGATGTCGGTCAACTCCAAGGTGTTATCGATGATGCGCATCGAGCGGCTGCTCAGCAGGCCCAAGAACACAATCAGGGCGCTGATCAGGAAGACCGGGGCTACGGCCATAGTGACGATGTCCCCCAGGACGGCTGGGGCGACTTGGGGAACGCTCATGGTTCCAAGTGGGCTACCTCTGACTGGTTTTTAGCTCAGATCTGCCAACTGGCTTTCTCCCTTCCGCTGAAGCGCCGAAATCAGATTCAGTAATGGATCGCTTTCAGCTAGATCCGTGTTGCTCTGGTCTGATGCTGGTTTGCTGCTTAGGGTTTCGGGAGTGCTCTAGATGCCCTTATGGATCGTCGCCATTGGATTCTGTTAGCAGTTGCGATTGCATGCCTGATTGGTCTGGGAGCATGGATTGTGGAGCTAGATGTGGGGCTTGGTGACAATCTTGACTCCCCCCGGATTGAGCAGATAGACAGATGAAGAAGATGCTGCCTTGGGTTTTAAGCAGCTGCTCAAAAGGTAGGCGCCCCAGCCACGCCTTTATGTTTTATGGCTCTCATTAAAGTCAGAAGTTTTCCGCTAGGTTTTGAGGACTGGTTAATTAGCGTAAAGACTCCTTTGAAGCCGTACATTGAGGCTAGCTGGCGAGGCTTGCAGAAGTAAAGGGGGAAGGTTTTGTTTGTGATGATGTTGACGTGAGTTGGATCCTGGAATGCTTCTGGGTGTGGGAACGCTGGTGTTAAAGAAGCAAAGACTCCGCCTGGTTTAAGTACACGGTAAATTTCATTCATTAGTTCTACAAAGCAGAAGTGGCACTTTCCATCTAGGTACATGATTCGTGGAACGTGTTCAATGAAATCAAAGGCTGTGATGTAATCAAAGGATGAAGTTTTATGGGGTATTGGATGTACAAAAAGATCACTCATTTTGATCTCTGGTCGATTGTCTGGGTTGCGCACGTCAATGCCAGAGACATGTCCTGTTTTGAAGGGGTCTTTGGGCTTGCAGCCGCAGCCAAGGTCGAGTGAATGCTGTACTTTTAGTGCAGGCGTTGTGAGATTTTTTGAGCCGTGATTTTCAATTTCTCTCACAGCGGCAAGGGTCTTTTCTTTGAATCCAAAGCTCTTGAGATGATTGGATCCCAGGTCAAAGGCCTTTGAGGAGTCAATTTGATGTTCGGCCTTTTTTTGTGGATGATAGATCATGATTCGGTCGTCAACTGCCACCTTCCCGATTTCATGAGCTCGAATTGCTGTAGCAACATCAATATGCCATCCAAAGGTGTTTTCTTTTGGGGCTGGATGAAATGAGCGAAGCAGGCTTGTTCGCGCCATAAAGCAGAAGCCTTCAACAACTCCTCCTAGTCTCATTCCGGCTGAGAAGCGGTTGAATGTACTTTTGAAGCTGGCTCTGGAGTTGTGGGCAATTGATGGTGTCCATAGCTGAATACTTGAATCATCAAGTGCTTCGTGTATGCACTCCTGCATCATTTCGGCATTGATCAGCTCGACATCTGAGGCGATAAATAAAAGCCAGTCAGCATTATGTTGGATGGCTTGAGAAACAGCTTCGTCCCAGAGTCCAGGGTAATATCTATTGGGGATTACTATATCTGCTTCGGGGCAGCCGCCTGGAGTGGAGGAGTCAACTAGAATGGTCTCAAAATGCGCACCAAAGAATTCCTTCAGTAAGACTGCATTCTCGTTGAACTCGTAGTTTGTGACACAGACCAACAGCTTTGTTAGCATATCGGTCGTTAGGCTAATGTTTTGATTTTGCGTCAAAGCTGCTCAAATCGCCAGCTATTTATAGTTTCCTTTTGATTTGGATTATTAAATTGTCTTGTCTGCTGTGTTGAATGTTTTTGCCTGCACATACACGCTGATCCACCTGCCATCGCGCAGCTGCCGTCTCACGCGCTCATAGACCTTCGGTACTTCTTCCCAGCGATCGAGCGCCTCAAGTTGTTTAGCTCTGACGGTGTAAACCTCTCCGGTGATCGACCCTGACCCCTCAGTGAGCATCGGGTAACCCTGATGCTGGAGACAGCAAACTCCATCCAGCACGCCATCTCGGCCACGGGTTGCACCCCGCAGGAGAGCATGGGCTTGATGGCCAGCCCGCAGGCTGCCGTAAACCAAGACATCTGTGTCCACGCCCATGGTTCTCTCGCTGCTGGTGATCCTGCTGCTGACCGTTGTGGGGTGGGTCCTGTCGCGATCCACTGCCTTGGGTCGCCAGCTCGGCATGACGATGGTGGTGCTGCTGCTGGGATTGTTGTTCACCAACCTCAGCGGCTGGACTCCTGCTCCTCAAGCAACGGGTTGGGTGAGTGGTCCGCTCACATCGCTGGCCATCGCCCAGCTGTTGCTGGCAGTGCAGCTCGAGCGCCTATGGCCAGATGCGCGCAAGCTTTTTATTCCGTTCGTTGCTGCAGTGTTCTCCACCTTGGTGGCTGTGCTGGCGGGGGCTTGGTTTCTTGGTCCTTTGCTAGGAGAGCAGGCGCCTGTGCTGGCAGGCCTTTTCACTGCAACTTTCAGTGGCGGTAGCCTCAATTTCGTCTCGGTGGCGCGGGCACTGCAACCGCCAGAAGCGCTGCTGCTGCTGGCTACAGCCGCCGATCACGTGGTGTTTGCGATCTGGTTCGCGCTCAGTCTGCTGATCGGAAAGCGCGCAGAAGAGCCTGCTGTTGAGCCGGTGGGCAGCTCAGCGGCGTCTTTAGCGCAGGACCGTCAGCAGCCTGCTCTGCTGGCCTGGAGTCTGCTTTGGGGGGTTGGAATACTGCTGATCAGTCGGCTGCTCGGACAGCTGCTGCCTGCGGTGCCATCGATCCTGCTGCTCACCACCGTGGCGCTGGTGGCTGCGCAATTGCCGGGTCAGATCAGCCGGCGGGGTTGTTACGGCAGCGGGCTGCTGCTGATTCAACCCTTCTTTGTGGTCATCGGTCTGAGCTCGCCTCTGGCCGGTCTGCTGGCCGAGGGCATCCCAGTCCTGCTCTTTGCTGCCTGGATTGTTGCGCTGCAGGCTGGAGTTCTGCTGTTGCTGCGTCGCTGGCGTCGCTGGTCTCTTGGAGCGACCCTGGTGGCATCCCAGGCGGCGATCGGGGGGCCCAGTACCGCCCTTGCGCTTGCGACCAGCCTCGGCCGGTCGGATCTGGCTCTGCCTTCGGTGGCGATTGGATTGCTCGGCTATCTGGTTGGGACTTACTTGGGACTCATCGCTGCTGTGGTGGTGGGGGGCGCCTGAGCAGCCGTCTGCCTGGGGCTGCCATTTTTAGTCTCCCCGTGAGACGATTCTGCGACATTTGCGTTCGCGGGAGGAAAGTCGATGCCTGTGCAGTCTTTGGCGCGACTGTTGTTGTTGGGGGTTGCTCCATTCCTGTCGGCGCTGCCTGCGGCTGGTGAGCGTGAAATCCCTGATTACTCCATGCCTGCGGGGGTTTCCGGCGACGTCTTTGAGAAGAGGTCCGTTGGATCGGGGCCCGTGCGCTTCCCCAGCACTGACGCTTATGCCATGCCTGTCCTCAGCGCTGATCCGAGCGGTAAGAGCTATGCCAGGACCTGCACGGTTTCACACAGTCCGGTGATCGGGGTCTCCTGCAACTGAGCCCAGTATCGGGCTGTTGCTAAGCCCTTNAGATGGGCTGCAATGTTGGGGTCGACAGTGACTNNGCATCNGCAATCAGGCCATGTTCTGTATGTGGGATACAANGCTCTAAGTCATCGCTNTTNGTGNTGATCAGATCACTCTCAAGTTGACNGGTGAGTAGAGCAAATCTGGATAGATCTTNTCTGGATCCAAGATTCGCCGTGGTGGCNCGAGGCCTTCATCCATATCNCTGGCTTGGGTGAAGCTTGTGGAGTGCTGGGGCCNNCCTTGGTTTGCCAGATCAAGGGTGAAAAGTGATTTTCANGGTTTGGNGCGAATTNCTGGTAAAGGCAGGTCTTTTCCATGCGCTTGTCTTGATATTTCGAAGTTGAAAACGGTGATGGTCGCTGTATCGGGTGATGAGGAATCTGTCTTTGCCTGTCTGGTAAATATGTAAGGCTGCTAGCGACCCCTTTGGTGGATTTAGCGGTAAGGAAAGCCGCTAGAGCACGATCGTCATTTTCTGTGGATGCGGGGTGCTGAGTTGTTTAGATCACTTCTGCCTCGGTNTCTGAGTGCAACAGCTTGCTCGAATACCCCCAGAACTTGAGGACTTCTTGGAGATCCATCACTGCTTGATCGGAATCATCGGTTCGGATGAACTCTAGATAAAGGTTGTAGAAGCCATCTCGCTTGCTGATCTGCTCTGCCGTGGCGTTCTCTCGCTTTGCCCAACGTTCTTCTATCCAAGGCTCATGATTCCTCAGCAGCTTTTTTTTCTGCGTGCTGGTGAGGTGCTTGAGATCCTCCTCACGGATGCGGATCAACCAGTACGGTACCGGCGGCCCTGAATGCTCAAAGGTTCTCATGACTTTTAGCGATGCAGATGCTTGACTCGGTTGAGCCCGGCTAGCAAGGCTCACTCCGGACGGGACAACCTGCATATCTCTCTGCTGCTGGGTGAGCGTTGCTCAGTAATTCTGGATCCCATCTCCTCAATGNGCACAGGATTGAGATGCTGCAGTGCAAACGGCCAGAGCTTTGACTGGAGTTACCACCGATTTGGCGATCTTGCTGGCCGAGCATCACTATTGCAAGAGTTAAGCCCCAGGCGAAACCTGGCCTCGACTCAATNGGCCCAAGCAGGTTCGAACTCCTGCCCCGTGCGACCTGAAGCAAATTCGGAACANATGGATTGCCTGCGCGGGATGAGTTTTGGGTTTCCACCAACAGCTGNTCGGCGCCGAGCTGAGGCGTCATCAATGTTTTGAAACAGGTTTGTACCCCTGTTGCACGGCGCCATGGATGGATTCCGCATCGCAACTGCCAGCCTTGCTGGTTCGCCTGTACTGGCATTGGGTATGGCTCCAAAGGATTTCCTGCGCCCGAAGCTGCCAGCCGATTCGCCTGGCAGATGGTGCCTCTGTTGGATCTCTGGGTAGGGATGCTGCTCTATTTCCAGGTTCGTCAGTAGCTCTTGAGCCTGGATGCAGTGCTGGTCAGCGGTGCATCCAGGCACTTGGACAGAGCATCATGAAGTCCAGCTGGTGATGGCGCAGGTGGAAGAGCTGGAGTCCTCGGGTTGAAGCTGATCAAACAAAAAAACGGGTAGCGCCTGCACGCTGACCCGATTCATCACACTTAGTCCGCAGGCGGAGACTTGCTCCACCAGAAAATGCTTACATTCAATTTGGGCGAAACCGTCGCNGCCATCCGATATCTATCAGTCGTATCCAGTTCTTCTCAGCTGTAACCGCCACCTTGTTCAGCACGGAAGAGCACATGAATGCCCGAGGCGCATTCAACCTCGGGACATAGGCCGCTGCGAAAACCTGTTTCGGGCGGCTTTGTTCGGCACCTCACCTCTGAAGACCGAACCCCCACACCATGACCACCTCCTCAATTCGCTGACGTGCCCAATGATTCGGGATGGGGTGTCGTGGTGTCTGCCACTGGATTGGATGGAGCCGCTGGGGTGATCGCCAATGGGAGAGAGGGCAGCCTTTGCAGAAGCACTCCTGTGGGTGGAGGTGTAAGGGGGCTCGTGCTGAAGCGAGCATGAACAGCTCAGGGACAACCTCTGATCCTTAGGCTTAAACGACTTCTTCTTGATATGAGAACTCCATTATTGGGCTAGTTGGTAGAGGTAAATCGCTGTACTGCCGTTTCTTGTGCTGAATCGCAGCAAGTGAATCTGCGTTGTGGATTGCTATTTGGAGGCCTGCATGGGCTGGTCCTGCTTAGTGTGTTGATTGGGTTTTTATGGCCTGCTTGGTGGTGACGTATTTCTTGCATTCACTCCAAATCTACGGGTTGATGGCTTTGATTTAGTTCTACCAGCAGTATGTATTGCTGATTTTGGTGGTGAATGATTAAGGTCAGTGCGAATAAAGTGCCTGCAGTGATTTATGGGTGAAGGCCTGGTCTCTGCGGTTAAAAGTCTCGTAATTCACGATGTGCAGAAAGTTGCTACCTACTTGCTTAGGCAGCCATCCCTGATCTGCGATTTGTCGTGCATCACACAGCTCAGGCTGTGGTGTGGGATGTGTGGGGGGAGCAGTGGTGGAGGTGTAATAAGGGGGATGAGCAGGGCGGAGAAAAGCTGTCAGTATCTGGCTGTAATTGCACTGCGGAAATGGCTAAGGGTTACTGGAGCGTCGCTGGTTCCATCACAAACCCAGAAGGTATGGGTGCTTACATCTCAGCAATTGAGGCTTATATTGCGAAATGTGGGGCGCGATTCCTCTGCCGGGATCTGAAAACTGACGTGCGAGAGGGGAATCCTGGCCATCTCACTGTAATCATTGAGTTTGAAAGCCTGGCTGCTGCCAAAGCTGCTTATGAATCCTCTGAAAGCCAGGAGATGATCAAGCTTAGGCAGCCGTACAGCGATGTTTCTCTGACGATTCTGGAAGAGGGCGACCACGCAGCGCACTAAATCCGGATCTTTTCTTTGAGGCCAAGCCGTCGCTGCAACCTCGTGCAGCAGATAGGCGTGCAGGCCTCTGTCCAGTTGGTGGTTTCTACTGGTCAATTAGTTGGAGCTGTCAGACTGGTCGGGGGTAAGCGCTCTGGCAAGAACAGGGCATCATCAAAGACTTAGCGAATGGAGCCGCACCTGTGGACGAACAGCTGAAAACACTGCTTGAAAAGCTGGAATCTGATTCCGGATTACAGCAAATCCTCAAGGATTCAAGTTCTCCTGAAGCTGCTATCACCATCGCCAGAGAAGCCGTTTTCAAGATTACAGCCCAAGCCATTCAAGCTCAACTTTCTGGGATGAAGGCATCGTCTGACCAAGAGCTTGAGCAATATGCAGGTGAACTTGCTCCTGCGGTCAGCGACTACAAGCAGTTAATGATTGCCTTCATAGAGTATGCGGTTAAGACTCACTTAGAGGCGAAGTCCAGTAATGCCTGAAGAGAAGCTTGGAGTGCTCTTTAGGCAGTTTGAATTGGATTTTGTTTTTGGGATAATCTAAAGCAGGGAGCTGATAGGTCGTTATTGATTATTGTCCTAGCCAAATAAGCTGGCTTTTTGATTGCCGTAGAAGTTCCCAAGTTCATGTAATCAGCCATATTGAAAATGTCTGATGCATAGCAATTTGCCACCTGATGGCTCAAGCCAGTGCTATATGAGCTGGATCTGCCTCGTTGATCATCGCCTAGGTCAGTCAAGGACCTCGCTTCTCCGGGGTTTGGGTGAATAGCCTGTTCAGGGCTAAAGAGAAAATAAATGCCCGAGACCCTTTGGGGCTTCGGGGCTTAGCCGGCCTTCATGACCAGTTCGGGCGGCATCGTTCGGCACCTCAAATTTGAAAAGCCGAACATTCACACCTTGGCCATGATCTCAGTGCGGCGACGTGCTCAATGATCTGAATGGGTGTGTCGTAAATAGCGACTGTCGTTGTTGGGCCTGGCCTGTAGGACATGGACCACAGTGATAAATATTGGATATTGACGCTAATCCGGATCGATTTACTGGAATGATCTGTAGTTCAGCATCTATAGGGTGGGGTCGGTGCCCTACACACCACCCCACCTTTTTTGTGGCTGCTGAATTTTGATGAATTACGTCAAAGAAAAGATTCGACTTGCTATAAACACTTGAATCTTTTCAACACTCAAAAATAGAAAACCCAGGCCTAGACAGGGTTTCTTGAATGGAGCCAAGGAGACTCGAACTCCTGACCCCCTGCATGCCATGCAGGTGCTCTACCAGCTGAGCTATGGCCCCATCTGTGCTGCTCA
>NHBY01000020.1 GCA_002168155.1 Synechococcus sp. TMED19
CTTGGGTGGCTGGCCAGCGAAAGTGCCGCTTTCGCGTGGGATCAGCCAGAACTTGGCCTGCCCGCCGGCCTTGGATTCCAGGCACTGGGCGGCACCCTTGCGGCCCATCACAAAGGGCAGGGGGTTGAAGCTGATGGCGTTCTGCAAAAACACAGCCCAGTTGGGTGTGATGGCGAAGTCGTGGAGAAAGGCGAAGCCATTGAAGCTGTCGCGCCGCTCGCTCAGCAGCTGGCCAGCCTTGATGCCGGTTTCAGGCTCGTCATCGACAGCGAATTCCATCAACCGCAGCGTGCTGCGGGGCCCGGTCTTGACGCCGAAGGTCACCATCCGTTTGCTGCCGTGATGGCCCGGGTCAAAGCGGGGGTGGGCACTGAAGGCATCGCCGGGCTGGAGCACGCCATCGAGGCGGGATAGGCCGCGGGTTTCGAGACTGTCTGGATCCAGGGCATGGGGCTCGGCGGCCTCCCAGAGGGCCAGGAGGTCATCGCCGAGGCGCACCACCCCGGTGTTGGCGATGTTCTTAAGCCGCAGATCGAAGGCGTTAGCGAGCACTCCACCAGGCTTCTGGCTGCCGAAGACGCCGCGGTAGAGCACCTTGCCGGCCTGCTCCTCCGCCAGCCAGCCCTCAGTGCGCACAAAGCGGTTGCTCAGCTGTGCGGTGCCCCCCTGTAGCCGCAGGGCCGTGATCATTCCGTCCCCGTCGAAGGGGTGGTGTACCCACTGGCCGCCTCTCTCCAGCCTGCCAGGACCGTTGCGGTAGAGGACGCCCTTTAGTTCCTCGGGCAGGCTGCCGCGGCTGACGGGGAGATTCACCGCCTCAAGCTCCTGGCCAACATTGCGGAAGGCGCTGGCCCAGTCGCTCCGGTCATAGGCCGGGGCCTTAGTGGGGGCGGCGGTCATGGCTGGGCAGAAGCGACATCCATCATCCCGTAAAGGACTGTTAAGTGGCGTTCAGATGGCCCACGGCCTCCACCCACTGGTGCAGCTGCCAGTCCACCTGGCCGCTGCGCACCATCGGGTCTTTCAGGATCAGCGCTTCCGCGCTGCTGTAATCGGCTGCCTGGAGCAGCAGCAGGCCGCCGCCCCCCGGGGTCCCCTCGCCATCCACCAGATAGCCGCTGCTGATCGCTACCCCCTCGGAGCGCAGGCGTTTGACCCAGCTGTGATGCTCAGCAATGGTCTGGCGCATTTGTGATCCTGGGCAGCGCAGGGTCTCCCGTTTGACGAACCAGGGCACAGCCTTAGGCCTTGGCGCCGGCTTGCTCCAGCACCCCCTTGCTGCTGGGCACCTGTCCGGCGCGGCGAGGGTCGATCTCTGTGGCCATGCGCAAGGCGCGGGCGAAGGCCTTAAAGCAGGCTTCCACGATGTGGTGTGAATTCACCCCATCGAGCTGGCGGATGTGCAGTGTCAGCCCTGCGTTGTTGGCCACTGCCACGAAGAACTCTTTGACCAGTTCCGTGTCGTAGCTGCCGATCTTTTGGGTCGGGATGTTGAGGCTGTAGCTGATGTGGGGCCGGCCGGAGCAGTCCAGGGCAACCTGCACGAGGGCTTCGTCGAGGGGCGCCAGAAAATGGCCGAACCGGTGGATGCCCTTGCGATCACCCAGAGCCTGGCTGAGGGCCTGACCCAACGCGATACCTACATCCTCATTGGTGTGGTGGTCATCGATGTGGGTATCACCGCTGGCGCTGATCTCCAGGTCAAAGAGGCCATGGCTGGCCAGCTGGTGGAGCATGTGATCGAGAAACGGCACTCCGGTGCTCACTTGGCACTGTCCGCAGCCATCGAGGTGGATGACCACTCGCACATCGGTCTCACCGGTCTGTCGGTGCACCTGCCCCTGGCGCTCAGTGCCCATGGCCACTCCGTTCTGACTCCATGCTGACAGCCTCAGGCGTCAGGTCCACAGTTGGGCCTTTGGCCCTTGCGCCGGTGCAGCGGAGGGATGGCCTTGACCGAGCAGATCTGCGCTGATTTCAGCGCAGATGTGATCCATCGGCAGTCCGAACCTGGCGCTGGTGAAGGGGTCTTCCAGCAGGGCACCGAGCCGCTCGGCCAGGACAAAGCCGATCAGGCTGATGAAGCCCACCACTGACCAGTGCGGGTGGCTGATTTCGTCCATCCGAAGGAACAGCAGCAGCCCGAAAAACCAGACGATCAATCGAATGAACAGTGAATAGGAGGGGGGCATGGGTTGCTGCTGGATCTGCTCCAGTCCTCCCATGGCCTTGAGGATGCGGCTGTGGGCGTTGAACAGCAGCACTCGGCTTGGTCCGTCGTTGATCAGACCCTGCTTGACCAGTTGGGCCATGCCGCGGGCCTGATCCTGCAGCAGCNGTTGTCGCCCCCTGCCAGGTTCGATGCTCAGTTCCTGCTCCAGCTGGGCTGTGGCTTGNTTGCAGCTGGNGCTGATCCAACCGCGCAGATCGCTATTGAGGTTCCAGCTGATCAGCACATGCCGTCTGTTCAGCANCTCCCACAAAGGGTNCTGCCCGGGCTGNCTCTGCAAGGCGAGTAGTCCATCGCGCCATTCACGGCTGGCACTAACCATGCAGGCCCAATGGGTGCGTGCATCCCACCAGCGTTGAAAGGCCTGGGTGTTGCGAAAGGCCGTGAAAACAGAGACGGAGATGCCGAGTAGCGGCAACAGCACCTTGGGACTGAGTTTCTGCTCCAGTGCTGGAGGGACAACGAGGTGGCAGAGCAGGGTCAGCACCAGCGCCAGCAAGAGATCCCCGCGCAGGGCATGGAGCACATGCCAGCACAACAGCAGCGTGCCTGAGCGTCCGTTGGGGTGAAGCATCGCCTCAGCTTGAGATCACATGCCGTTAACGCAGTAGCCGGCGTCGACGTAGATGGTCTGGCCGGAGATGCCGCTGGCCAGATCACTGAGCAGGAATGCTGCCGTCCCGCCCACTTCCATCTGGGTCACCGTGCGGCGCAGGGGGGCTTTCTCTTCCACGTTGTGGATCATGTCGAGGATGCCGCCGATCGCGGAGCTCGCCAGGGTGCGGATCGGCCCGGCACTGATGGCGTTGACGCGCACCTGCTTCTCAGGGCCGAGCTCCGCGGCTAGATAGCGCACCGAAGCCTCCAGGGCCGCCTTGGCCACGCCCATGACGTTGTAGTTGGGGATCGCCCGCTCTGCACCCAGGTAAGAGAGGGTGATCACTCCAGCCTTTTCGCTGAAGAGGGGCTTGGCATAACCGCAGAGCGGCGCCAGNGAATAGGCGCTGATCTCAAGAGCNCGGGCAAANCCCTCGGCTGTGGTGGCGCTGTAGTTCCCTACCAGCTCCTCCTTGCCAGCAAAGGCCAGGCAGTGCACCAGGCCATCGAGCACGCCCCATTTGTCCTTGATCTCTGTGAAGACCGCTTCCATCTGGGCGGCATCTTGAACATTCAGTGGCAGAAATAGCGATGGTTCAAGGGGTTCAGTCAGCTCGCGCACCTTGGCTTCAAAGCGGCCTTTGTCATCAGGCAGGTAGGTGATGCCCAGCTCAGCGCCGGCGGCCTTGAGCTGTTGGGCAATGCCCCAGGCGATTGAGCGGTTGTTGGCGATGCCGGTGACGAGGATCTTCTTGCCGGTCAGATCAAGCAGCATCGGACGGTCCTGCAGGGCGTAATTCGCGCGATTCTCCCGCACGCCCCGCCAGGATCTCCCCAGCGTTTTCGAATCAGGCTGTTGCCCGCCCCTTCANCGCCGCCGGATCCAGGCGATCTGCCGCGCACGTTCAAGAGCCGTGCTGAGCTCAATGCCCTGCTGCAACAGGAGTTCCCTGATGCGCAGGGTGAGCTCAGCCCGATCCGCGGTGGTCGTAAGGCTGGTGAGATGAGGCTCAGCAAGGTGGATCCCAGCCGTTATGCCCGCGGCCGTAACCACCTGAGCGGTGCTGTCACTGGACTCTCCCCCTACATCCGTCATGGGGTGTTGAGCCTGGCTGAAGTGCGTGATGCGGTATTCCGCCGTATCAGCCGCCGCGATGACGGCACCAAGCTGATTAACGAACTGGGCTGGCGTGACTTCTGGCAACGCATGTGGCACGAGCTGGGTGATGCCATCCAGCAGGACCAGGAGGAGCACAAGACCGGTCATGCCGCCGGCAGTTACGCACAGCAGCTGCCCGAGGACGTTCGGAATGGCAGCACAGGCCTGGCCTGCATGGATGGCTTCCGCGATGAACTGGTGATCACAGGCTGGTTGCACAACCATGCCCGCATGTGGCTGGCGTCCTATCTCGTGCACTGGCGCCGGGTGCACTGGAGTGCCGGAGCTGATTGGTTCCTCGAGCATCTGCTTGATGGCGATCCGGCCAGCAACCACCTCAGCTGGCAGTGGGTGGCCAGTTGCTTCAGTCACAAGCCCTATTTCTTCAACCGGGACAACCTCGAGCGCTACAGCAATGGTCGCTTTTGCAGGCAATGTGCCAGCGCCCAGCACTGCCCCTTTGAGGGCAGCTATGCGGAGCTGGAGAACCAGCTTTTTGCGGTGAGCACGCCCGTGCGCGAGGTTCCCGCCCGCAGCAAGGGCAACCGGAGGCGCCGCTGATGGATCTGAGCAATCCGATCGTCTGGGTGCATGCAGAGGCCCTCGGCCCGGCCAATCCCGCCCTGGTGGGTTGCCCCAAAGCGCCTGCCCTGTTCGTCTTTGATGCCGACTGGATCGCGACTCAGCGCATCAGCCGCAAACGCCTCGGCTTTCTCTATGAATGCGCCTTGGAACTGCCGCTGACGCTGCGCCGCGGTGATGTGGTGGCCGAGGTGTTGGCCTTTGCCAAGCGCTGTGGCGCCGACGGG
This sequence comes from Synechococcus sp. TMED19, assembly GCA_002168155.1. Classification (GTDB taxonomy): domain Bacteria; phylum Cyanobacteriota; class Cyanobacteriia; order PCC-6307; family Cyanobiaceae; genus RCC307. The sequence continues at coordinate 4,796 of NHBY01000020.1, forward strand.
GTGGTCACCAGCGGCGCGGTCGATCCAAGGCTGAACCGCTATGCCGAGCGCATNAAGCGTGAGCTGCCCCTTTGGATCCTCGATGGAGATCCGTTCGTTGAGCTGCCCCGGCCGCCGCGGTTGGGCCGCTTTAGTCGCTACTGGCGCGAGGCAGAAGCGGTCGTCTGGGAGGGATTCAAGGGGTCGTAGCAGGCTCAGCCTGGAGCATCTGCTGCTCCTCACGGCGCAGGGCACTGGGACTGGGCAGTAGGTCGGCCCGATTCAGCGGCGGTAGGGGCTCAATGACCACCTCACTGTCCTGCCGCGGCGGCTCCACCCACTCGAAACTGGCTTTTGGGGCGCGGGTTTNGCAGAGGGCCTCGCTCTCGCGACGCAGCATNTTGTTCACCCGCCTGTTGCTCACCACCTGGAAAAATTCTTCGCGGCTGGCCAGGCCTGAGCTGAAGGGCGCTGTGCCATTGCCGTTGAACAGCCTGGCCGGGTCGGCATTCCAGCGCGGTTTGCACACTCCAGGGGTGCGGGTATCAGCGTCAATCCAGATGTGAACCCCATAGCCATCGGGCTGGTTAACCACCGCCAAAGCGTCATGGGGCTCACGCCGGCTGAGGGGATAGACCTTNATGGNCGGGTTGCTGTGCTGACAGGCTCCCAGCAGCAGCAGCACGCAGGTGACGGCAAGGCTGCCGAGCTGTNGCGCCGGGCGTTGCGGGAGGACCATGCCGATCGAGGGGCCAACCCCGGTACCTGCCCTAGCTTGCCGGCAATTCATCCTTCTGCCCGTGGTGCTCACTGCATCGACCATGCTGCCGCTGGGCACCGCGCTTCCCTCATTTGAATTGCCTGAGGTCGGCGGTGGTTGCTGGTCCACCAGTGAGCTGGACGATCGACCGTTGNTGGTGCTGTTCATCTGTGCTCACTGCCCCTACGTCAAGCACGTGGAAGCCAGCCTCACGGCTCTGACCGCGGATTTCGCCGCGACCCTGCAGATCGTCGCCATCAGCAGCAACAGCGTCTTCACCCACCCCCAAGATGCCCCTGAGAAGCTGCTGGCGCAGCAGCAGCGTTTGGGTTGGTCTTTCCCTTACCTCTATGACCCAGACCAAGCGGTGGCAAAGGCTTTCCATGCCGCNTGCACGCCCGATCCCTACCTCTTTGATGGCGCTCAGCGACTGATCTATCGAGGGCAGCTCGATGCCAGTCGGCCCAGTGGGGATCAGGCCAGTGATTGCGCTGATCTGCGCCGAGCCCTGGCCGCACTTGGGGCCGGCGAATCACCCATCGATCCCCAGACCCCTGCAGTGGGGTGCAATATCAAATGGCATACGGAAAGCCCTTAAGCTTTCCCTTATGAACGTTCCCCCCTTCGACCTCTCCGTTCAGTTGGCCGATCTGGGGGATGACCTGGACCAGGCTGTACTGGATGTGCTGCGCAGTGGCCGCTATATCGGTGGTCCCATCATCGAGCAGTTCGAGTCGGATTTTGCTGATTTCTGCGGCACCCCCCACGCGGTGGGTTGCAACAGTGGAACCGATGCTTTGATCCTGGCCTTGCGGGGTCTGGGCATCGGTGCCGGTGACGAAGTGATCACCAGCTCCTTCAGCTTTTTTGCCACTGCGGAGGCCATCAGCGCGGTAGGCGCCACGCCGGTGTTCGTGGATGCCGATCCTGTGACCTACCTGATGGATCTCGATCAGGTGGAGGCTGCGATCACTCCGGCCACCCGGGCTTTGATGCCGGTGCATCTCTTTGGGCGCCCCTTGGACATGGGAAGGGTGATGGAGATCGCCACAAGCCATGGCCTCAAGGTGGTTGAGGANTGTGCGCAGGCCACTGGTGCCCGCTGGGAGGGGCAACCCGTCGGCAGTTTCGGGGATGCCGGCTGCTTCAGCTTTTTCCCCACCAAAAATCTTGGCGCCGCAGGTGATGGCGGTGCCCTCACCTGTCATGACACTGATCTGGCCCAACGGGTGCGAGAGCTGGCGGTCCACGGCATGCCGCGCCGCTATCTGCACACCAACCTGGGTTACAACAGCCGTCTCGACGCTCTTCAGGCGGCAGTGCTCAGCGTGAAGCTGCCGCATCTGCAGGGCTGGCTGGAGAGCCGCCGGGCTATTGCTGATCGCTATCTGAAGGGTTTACAGGCCCATCCCACTCTGGAGCTGCCGGATCGGGGGCCTGAAGGTCACAGCTGGAATCAGTTTGTGGTGCGCATCTCCGCCTGTGATGAGGCTGCTGCCACCTGTGGTGGCAGCTGTGAGCCCTGCCTCAACAGCGCTGATCGCCAGCTCCCAGAAGGCCGTTGCCGCAATTGGTTCCAGGGTGACCTGCGCGAGCGCGGGGTGAACACGATCATCTATTACCCGATTCCGATCCACCGTCAGCCGGCTTACGCCGAGCTTGGTTATGGACCAGNCAGCTTGCCGGTGACCGAGCAGCTGGCTTCAGAAGTTTTGAGCTTGCCGATCTTCCCTGAACTCAGCACTGCTCAGCAGGACCATGTGCTGTTGTCCCTCGGATCCCCCGCTACTGCTGTGGTCCCTCTGCAGCGCGATGAGAGCAATTCTCAGGCGGCTTGAGGTAGTGCGCTGAAGATGAACTCTTGGTCATCCACCAAGGTCACCAGAGTGAAATCGTCGTCGCGCAGCCCAAAGAGTTCTGCGTAAGCGAGACAAGAAGCCCTGTCCGAACCGGAGAATCGCAACACACCCAGATTGTCGTAAAGACCGGTTGTCATCAGAGCGGAAGGGGTGACCCGCCAAGCATCTCACAATCTTAAGACAATCAGTGGATTTTTTGCGAACTCACCGCTGGTTCCAGGGTTGCTCCGCCAGAGCTGCGTTGCTCAGTTCCCCGCGGCTGGTGATCTCCTCGCCGCACCACTCGGGCAGCTCGAGGGTCGAACCCGCTCGTTCCATCTCTACTTCAGCAATCACCAGGGGTGCATTGGCGCCATGAAATTCATCGACGACCCAGGTGCCACCACTCAAGCTCAGGTGATGGCGGGTTTTCTCGATTCGCCTTGGGGTCAGTGCCAATAGCGCCTCGGCATCGGCCACGGGAATTGGATACTCGAATTCCTGGCGCACCTCCGCANAAGCCGTACGGGCCTTGAGCGTCAGCCAGGCTTGCTCTGCGGCCCTTCTGACCCGCACGGTGACCCCTTCAGCGCCCTGGCTGATATATCCCTGGTCAAGCGGTTCACTGCGCCGCACCAGAGCCTTCCAGAGCTCTGAACTCACCAGGAAGCGCCGTTCAATCTCAAGAGCCATGGGCGTTTCAGTTCTGCGACGGCATTGCATCGGTGAGGCTGCCGGCCCAGTGGAGCTTGCGGGTCAGGTTGCGGAAGTAGGAGGGCTGCTGCTCGAGGGCCACCAGAAGCGCATGGTGGTCGGCCTGTTGCACGATGCAGCGATCCCCCGGCTGAAGCTCACTGGCCAGGGCGCCATCCTTCCAGAGCTTGACCCGTCTGGCGGCATCGCCNACAGGCCAGATCGCCAACACCGANCGCGGCGGCACCACCACNGGGCGGCTGGAAAGGCTCATCGCACAGATCGGATTGACCACGATGGCATCGATTGCGGGGTGCAGAATCGGCCCCCCGGCGGCCATGGCGTAGCCGGTGGAGCCGGTGGGTGAAGCGACGATCAGACCATCGCCCTGGTATTGCCCCACTACCTCCCCATCGATTTCCAGCTCCAGTCGGCAGGTGGGAGAGGCCTCCTCCTGCGCAGGACGCAGGTAGAAGTCGTTGAGGGCTAGATGGCAGAGCTGCCCCTGCTTGTCGCGGTGATCGCCACTGTCGGGCACTCCGTCGCCGCGATCAATGGCCGCCTGCAGCATCAGCCGCCGTTCCAGGGCGTAATGGTGGCTCTCAAGGCGTCCCCANAGCCCTTCTCCGCTTTCCCCAAGTAGGTGNTCGAGCAGCAGNGATTCGTGGGTCAGAAAGCCCAGATGCCCGCCGACGTTGAAGCTCAAGATGGGTACATCAAGTGCGCTCAGATAGCGGGCTGCGCTGAGAACCGTGCCATCACCGCCCAGGACAATCACCAGATCCGGGAGCCGGTCATCAGCCAGAAGGCCGGGGTAAGGGTTCGCATAAAGACCGCTGCTGGCGGTGACCACGTCACTGCCGCGACCTGTGAGCTGTTCAGCGCAGCGGGCGGCNGCCCGTTCGGCGCTCTGGCTGCCGCTGCGGCAGATAATCCAGACGCGCTCAAGCTTCATGACCTACCAGCGCAGCAGGTTGAACCGCTCNATGTCGACGGTGTCGCGATTGCGGTAAAGCGACAGCAAGATTGCCAGGCCTACGGCGGCTTCTGCTGCGGCGACGGTGATCACGAAGATCGCATACACCTGACCGCGAATCTCACTGCCATCGAGGTAGGTGGAGAACGCCATCAGATTGATGTTGACCCCATTGAGCATGAGCTCGATGCTCATCAGTACCCGAACGGCGTTGCGACTGTTGATCAGACCCCAGACGCCGATGCAGAACAGTGAGGCGGCCACGGTCAGGTAGGCCTCAAGCGGCACGTAAAGGCTTGGCATTACGGGGTCTTCTCCATCAGCAGGGGGGTGCGGGACTTTTCGATCAGGCCCTGGTCAACGGCTTCACCGGTGGCGATGTCGGCGCTTAGTACGTCACGGCGGGCCAGCACGATGGCGCCGATCATGGCCATGAGCAGCAGCACCGAGGCCAGCTCAAACGGAAGCAGATAATCACTAAAGAAGTGCTCTCCCAAGCGGATCACAGCCCCCTCGCCTATCTGGGCTGGACCGGGGGTGGCCCAAGACGTCGTGAAGGTGACACGCAGCAGCAGCAACAGCAGTCCNGCGCAGACCCCGCTGGAGAGCAGGCGGCGAACGCCTACACCGGGCGATGCCGCCATGGCTTCTTTCTTGTTCACAAGCATGATCGCGAAAAGGATCAGCACGTTCACAGCACCGACGTAGATCAGTACTTGGGCGGCGGCGATGAAGCTCGCATTCAGCAGTAGGTAGAGCCCTGCGACGGCGAGGAATACGCCTCCCAGCAGGAAGGCGGAATAGACGATGTTGGGCAGGATCACCACCCCAATGGCGCCAACGAGCACGGTGGCCGCTAGCAGCCCGAAGACGATCAGCTGGGTCAGTTCGGCGAGAGGTGGCATCAGCTCTTGGTCTCCTCCGGCTTGGGCAGGCCCTCAAGCACCTGCTGAGGCAGTTTGCCCGCCCGTGGGCTGGCCGGGTCGACGGTGTGGGGGTCCATCTCGCCTTTCGGTAGGTAGGCCAGCTCCCGCAGGGCCACCACTGCGGGGTCGCTGGTCACGCTCGTCGGCAGCCTGCCGAGGGCGACATTGTCGTAGTTGAGGCTGTGGCGATCGAAAGCGGCCAGCTCGTATTCCTCAGTCATGGAGAGGCAGTTGGTGGGGCAGTACTCCACGCAGTTGCCGCAGAAGATGCAGACACCGAAATCGATTGAGTAATTGCGCAGCTCTTTCTTCTTGGTGGCCTTGTTCATCACCCAGTCGACAACCGGCAGGTTGATGGGGCAAACCCGGACGCACACCTCGCAGGCGATGCACTTATCAAACTCGTAGTGAATCCGGCCGCGGTAGCGCTCCGAGGGGATCAGCTTCTCGTAGGGGTACTGCACGGTCACCGGCCGGCGGCGCAGGTGATCGAAGGTCACTGACAGGCCACGCGCGATGTTCTGGCTCGCGCTGACCGCATCACGGGTGTAGTCACCGACCTGCTTGAGGAAGCCGAACATGGAGGCGAGGGGGAACGAGGCGAAACGGCGTCGGATCAATCATGACCCGGAGGGGAGCTAGGCGGGTTCAGCCGCCAAAGACGTCAGGGAATGCCAGCTTTAACGCGGCGGTCACCAGCAGATTGACCAGGGCGAGCGGTAAGAGGAATTTCCAACCGAAATCAAGCAGCTGGTCGATCCGCACCCTGGGCACGGTCCAGCGCAGCAGGATCGCAAAGAACACCAGCAGGTAGGCCTTGAGAACGGTCATGACGATGCCCACCGAACCTGTGATGACTTGCACAAGCGGGGCATCGATGGGCTGTCCAAGCCAGCCAGCGAGGGTTTCAACCGGCAGTGGGAAGCCCCAGCCCCCGAGGTAAAGCACCGACACCAGCAGGGCCGAGAGCACCAGGTTGATGTAGCTGCCTAGGTAGAAGAGGGCGAACTTCATGCCGGCGTACTCGGTCTGGTAGCCGGCTACCAGTTCCTCTTCCGCCTCAGGTAGGTCAAAAGGCAGTCGTTCGCATTCAGCCAGGGCGCAGATCCAGAAGATCAAAAAGCCCACAGGTTGGCGCCAGATGTTCCAGCTCAGAATTCCAGCGCCGGTCTGCTGATTGACGATGTCGACGGTGCTGAGGGAGTTGCTCATCATCACCACCGCCAGCACTGCCAGGGCCAGCGGGATCTCGTAGCTGATCGACTGGGCGGCTGCGCGCAGGCCCCCCAGTAGGGAGTACTTGTTATTGCTGGCGTAGCCGCTCATCAGCAGCCCGATGGGCTGGATGCTGCTGAGGGCTACCCAGAGAAAAATGCCCACGCCCACATTGCTGATCAGCAGGTTCTGACCAAAGGGAACGATCAGCCAGGAAAGGATCACTGGCACCACAACCAGCACCGGGCCGAGCGTGAACAGCAGCCCGTCAGCACGGGCGGGAATCACGTCTTCTTTGACCAGCAACTTGAGGCCATCAGCCAGGGGCTGAAGGATGCCCAGGGCGCCGGCGTATTCAGGGCCGATGCGTTGCTGCACTGCAGCGGAGACCTTGCGCTCTAGCCACACCGTGACGAGCACACCCACCACCGCGGCAACGAGCACCAGCAGCATGGGCAGAGGTAGCCAGAGCAGACGGCTGACACCTGGACCAATGCCGCCGGCCTCCAGCAGGCCACGGAAGCCGGTTTCCAGATCAAGGGTGAACGTTGAGCTCATCGCCACAGACCGATTGGGGAAACTTACCCAGTCGGGACTTCATTGTCGCCGCATCGCTGCTCCAGTGGCAGCCAGTCCCGCTCACTCGAGCCGGTGTACAGCTGCGTTGGCCTGTAGATCCGATTGGCCCCCAGTTGTTCTTTCCAGTGGGCCAGCCAGCCGGCGGCCCGCGCTAGGGCGAAGACGGGGGTGAATAGATCGGTGGGGATGCCGAGCTTGCGGTACACCAGTCCGGAATAGAAATCCACGTTCGGATAGATCCCCTTGGGCCCGAGCCGTTCGGAGGCAACGGCCTCAAGCTTGCAGGCCACGTCGTACATCCGGTCGTGGCCGAAGCGATCAAACAGGTTCTCGGCCAGCCCCTGAAGAATCGATGCCCGCGGGTCCTTGACCTTGTATTCGCGATGCCCAAAGCCCATCACCTTGCGGCGGGCGCTGATGGCCTCCTCAAGAAAGTCCTCAACCCGGTCTTCGCTACCGATCTCCTCNAGCATCAGCAGCACGTCCTCGTTGGCCCCGCCATGTAANGGGCCTGCCAGGGTGCCCACCGCTGATGCCACCACGGCATAGGGGTCGGTAAGCGTGCTGGCAGTNACCCTGGCACTGAAGGTGCTGGCGTTGAGGGTGTGCTCGGCATGCAGCACCAGACAGGCATCGAAGATGCGNGCCGCTAGCGGGTCGGGTTCCCGCTCAGTGAGCATGTACAGGAAGTTCGATGCGTAGGGCAGATCATCGCGGGGCTGAATCGGATCCTGGCCGCGGCGGATCATGTGAAACGCGGCGAGCATCGTCGGGATCTTCGCCAGCAGGCGCATCACGGCGCCGCGGATGTAGTCCTCATCATCGAGAGCCCGATTGGCATAAAACAGCCCAAGGGATGCGGCGCTGGCCTGCAGCGCATCCATGGGGTGCCCGCTGGCTGGGAAGCACTTGAGCATGTCCCGGATGCGGAAGCTCACCCTCCGGTGCATTTGCACGTCGTACTGGAAATCCCGCAGTTTCTCGGGATCGGGCAACTCGCCCCAGATCAGGAGATAGGCGGTTTCTAGGAAGCTGCTTTGGGCCGCCAGATCCTCGATGCGGTAGCCCCGGTAGCTGAGGATCCCCCGCTGGCCATCAATGTTGCTGATCGCCGACTGGGTGGCGGGCACGCCCTCAAGCCCAGGACGGAAACCGGTGGGGGCCACACTCATCGACCTGTCAAACGCTGCGGATGCTGAAGCGAGGCTACGCGCAAAGCATCGATCAATTCTTCCCCTCCAGCAGCACCTTGGGACTGAGCAGCAGCCTGAGCTGGCAACTGCCGGGCTCAGGCTTGGGTAGTTCCAACTCCAGAAGCACGGCGCCGGCCTTCTTGAGCTGGATGCTGTTGGTGCTGCATCCCAGGAGGTGGCTGGCCAGTTGGCTCAGATCCGGCTCATGGCCGAACAGCCCCAGCCGCTTCCAGGGCTCCTCCAGCAGCTCCAGCAGCAGCGGCATCGGATCATGACCTGGTGACANGGCATCACTGAAGCTCAAGGTGTCTCCCAGCTCCAGCTGCAAGGCCAGCTCAGCGGTCTGGCGAGCGCGCACCAAGGGACTGCTGACCAGCGGCCCGCAGCTGAGATCCAACTTCTCAAGTCGCTGCAGCACTTTGCGGGTGCGGGCTCGTCCCTCAGCGGTCAGGGCACGNTCTTCATCGGTGGCGGTACTGCCTCGCTCGACGGCGATGCCGTGGCGGATCAGCAGCAGTTCTCGGGCCATGGCGTCAGTGGAAGTGCAGCTTCGCGAGCAGAGAGGTGGTGTTCTGATCTTCCGACAACGCCAGCTCCATCCCTTCCAGTGNCGGGGCCAGAGGTCGCCTGGCAATGAGCTGCAGACCACGCCAGAGGGGCCAGCCCGAGAGCAGGTCGCTGCTTCCTGCAGCATCGAGGGCCAGCAATGCCTGGGTTGTGCCCTCAGGCTCGATCTCCTTTAGCCGCGCCGCAGGCCCTGAGCTGGAGCCTCGCCGCTGAAGCTGCTGGCGCACAACCGTGAGGTTGTTGCTCCACCAGCGCAGCTCGCCATCACTGCCGGTTGCACCCGCCACCTTGGCCTTGAGCTGACCTTGGCGGTCGCTTTGGCCGGTGAGGTGGCTCCAGACCTTGAGTTCTCCCAGGCTGGCAGGATCGAACCCTTCGGTGGCCAGGGCTGCATCAACCGCTGTGGCGTCCGGGTGGTCACTGGGGCTTCCGGCGAGCCAACCGGAACCATCGCCCAGACGTCCCTGCAGCATCACGCCATCACGGCGGCTCTGTAGTTCCGGTAGCAGGATGTCTTCCCGTCCTGCCTTGAGCTCGAAGAGTGCAGGCAGAGGAGCGTCAGGCTGGCTGATGCTCAGGCGCTCCAGCGGTAGATGCAGTTGCTCGAGCAGCTCGCGGTCGCTTCTATCCAGGCCAGGCGGTGCACTTGCGTGACCAGCTGCAAGACGGGCCTCAAGTTGTAGCCCGCGGCGCTGCAGCTGCACACTGCCTACCAACTCCTCGATGGGCTCGTTCTGCCGCAGCTCGGCGGGCAGCCCCAGCAGTTGGCTCAGGCCGGTTGCATCTCCGCGCACCAGAGCCACCCCTTTGGGCTGCTGCTCCAGCCAGTCATTCAGCAATGGATCGGCCTCTAGGTTCAGGGCTTCCTCCTGGGAGGCGTCGAGGGCTTCTTCGAGGGCGCTGCGGCTTGAGGCCAGCAGCACCAACTGGTCATTAACCAGTGCTGTNGCCCGGGGTGGATGCGCNGCAGTCGGACTGTTGCTGTTGGGCCGTCCCTGGAGGCGCTGGCCGGGGCTACTGATCACCCCGAGGCCGCGATAGCGGGAGATCTCCAGATCACTTCCTGCCAGGCTGCGGCTCTGCCAAAAGCGCTGCAGGAACTGGCGCCCACCGTTGTCGTTGCGGCTGGTCAGGGCCAGCACCCAGCTGGCAGCGGCCTTGGAGTCAGGGCCGGCGCGCAGAGACAGGCTGCTTTCCTCTCCGAGCCAGTCCGATAGTTCCGTGGTGTAGTCCAGGCCTGCAGTCAGAAAGAGGCCATCGCGCAGTTGGGCCAGCTGCTCAGCTGCGTCGCTGCGCTGCCGAGCGGGTGCCACAGCGCGGCCATAGGCCGGCAGCATCGCCGGATCGATTTCCAGCACCACGCTGAAGTTGGCGCTGCGGGGCAGGAAGCGTGCAGTGACTGGGGTTTCCAGTCGTTGACCTTGCAGCTGCAGGGGGCTTTGGCGATGNAGCCACCACCATCCCCCCAGGCCTAGGGCCCCAAGACTGATCGCGATGGCCAGCAGCACTGCCAGCGGCGGGCGGAATGTGTTCACTCCCCGGCTCTCCATGCCGTATCCATCGATCATCCTTGGCGATGGATGTCCAGGCCAGCCTTGCCCCAGCCCCAGACGATCAGTGCCCAGGATCTGCAGCGCTGGCTGCAGGGCTCAGAACCGCCTCTATTGGTGGATGTTCGCGAACCCCAGGAGCTGGCTCTGGCCGCCCTGCCGGAGGTGGTGCATTTACCCCTGAGTGCGTCCCAGCAATGGCTTCCGCAGCTGGAGGAGCAGTTGCCTGCGGGGCGGGATCTGGTCGTGCTCTGTCACGCGGGCATTCGTAGCTGGCAATTCGCCTGCTGGTTGATGGAAACCCAGGGACGTCAGCGGGTCTGGAATCTCGAAGGCGGTATTGATGCCTGGAGTGTTGAGGTTGATCCCGGGGTACCCCGCTATTGATTTGCGTACGATCAGACCGGTAATCGAATTGTGCTGTGCCTCCACTGCCCCAGCGCCAGCAGCAGGTGTTGCAGGCCACGGTGCAGCACTACGTCGATACCGTCGAGCCGGTGGGCAGTCGCACGCTGGTGAGGCGTTTTGGCCTTAATGCCTCACCAGCCACGGTGCGCTCCGCCATGGTGGCGTTGGAGCAGAAAGGGCTTCTGACCCAGCCCCATACCTCCGCGGGGCGGGTGCCCAGCGCCAAGGGTTATCGCCATTACGTCGATTGTTTGCTCCCTGAGCCCGGCGCGGCTGTCGCTCAGTTGCAGCGTGAGCTGGCTGAGTTGAGCCTGCAGTGGGCTGCACTCGAGGATTTGCTGCAGCACCTGGCCAGAAGGCTGGCCGATCTCACTGGACTGCTCAGTGTGATCACTCGCCCCCAGCGGCCACAGCCCCAGCTCAAGGCTCTGCGTCTAGTCGTTAGCGGTGATCGGCTGCTGGTCTTCCTGGTGGAGAGCTCAGCGGTGAGCAGCAGTCTCAACCTCAGGCTGCCGCAGGTGAGTCCGCTCGAGCTTGAGGCCCTCGAGCGTTGGCTCAATGGTCAGCTTCAGGAGGCCCATGCCTCGGCAACGGCTATTCCCTGGGGGTCCTTGCCGTCCCAGTTGCAGGCGGGTGGGGTTTCCCTGCAGCAAGCTCTTGAGAGTCATAACCGCGGCCGCAACCGCCTAGCGGAGGGCGCATTGACGACTGGATTGACAGGGCTTCTCTCCCAGCCGGAGTTCAGTCGCACCCTGAGCTTGCGCCCCCTGCTCGAGCTGGTGGAGCAGTGTCCCCATGAGCTGTTGACTCCCCGCGATGCCCAGGCTCTGGGGGGGGTCTGGATCGGCGGAGAACATCCCAACCCAGCGCTCGATGGCTGCGCTGTGGTGCAGGCCCGTTATCACTCCCGCAGCGGCGCGGAAGGTCAGGTGGCTTTGGTGGGGCCGATGCGGATGGCTTATGCCAATGCCTGTGCTGCAGTCCAGTCGGTGGCAGCCAGCCTCAGCAGGCTGCTGGGCTGAACGTGTCTCAACCGCCGAGTTGATCGGCCAGACGCTCGGCGACGGTATTGACGTCTTTGTCTCCGCGGCCGGAGAGGTTGATCACCACCTCGGTGCCAGGCGCCAGCGTGGGGCAGAGGGTCTCTAGCCAGGCGAAGGCATGGGCTGTTTCCAGGGCCGGGATGATTCCTTCCAGTTGGCTGAGGCGTTGCAGGGCCTCGAGTGCCTCAGCATCGGTGACAGCGCCATATTCAGCGCGACCGATTTCGCGCAGGTAGCTGTGCTCAGGGCCAACTCCGGGGTAGTCCAGGCCGGCGCTAATGGAATGGGCTTCCACCACCTGTCCCTCCTCGTCCTGCAGCAGCAGGCTCATGGCACCGTGCAACACCCCGGTGCGCCCTTCCGTGATGGTGGCAGCATGACGGCCGCTGGCGACTCCCTCTCCGGCTGCTTCCACCCCGATCAGCCTCACGCTGGTATCTGCCACGAAGGGATGGAACAGTCCCATGGCATTGGAGCCACCGCCGACACAGGCCAGCAGCACGTCCGGCAGGCGCCCGAAGGCGTCCTGGCACTGCTGCTTGGCTTCTTCCCCGATCACGGCATGGAAATCGCGCACCAGCATGGGGTAGGGATGCGGACCGGCGACGGAACCCAGGATGTAGTGGGTGCTCTCAACGTTGGTGACCCAGTCGCGGATTGCCTCACTGGTGGCGTCCTTGAGCGTGGCGGTGCCCGCGGTCACGGGCTGCACTGTGGCCCCCAGCAAACGCATGCGGAAAACATTGAGGGCCTGGCGGCGCATGTCCTCAGCGCCCATGTAGATCACGCACTCCAGCCCGAAACGCGCGCAAACGGTGGCCGTGGCCACCCCATGCTGACCAGCGCCGGTCTCAGCGATGATCCGCTTCTTGCCCATGCGCAGGGCTAGAAGGGCCTGGCCTAAGGCGTTGTTGATCTTGTGGGCGCCCGTGTGATTCAGGTCCTCGCGCTTGAGCCAGATGCGCGGTCCCCCATCGTCTCTGCGGTAAAAGTCAGTCAGTCGCTCAGCTTCATAGAGAGGACTGGGGCGGCCTACATAGGTGCGAAGTAGTTCTTTGAGCCGTTCGGTGAAAGCAGGGTCTTGCCATGCCTTGGCTGCAGCTTGCTCCAGTTCCGCCAGAGCGGGCATCAGGGTTTCCGGTACGTACTGGCCTCCGTAGCGACCAAAGCGGCCAAGGCCATCTGGGCGTGCCGATGCCTGCAGAGCTTCAGCAGAAGGCAGGGTGCTGGTCACCGGCGGCGGAACAACTGGGGTCAGCCTAGGGAGCAGGTGGAGCCAGGGGCGGCCAGCCGTAGGGCTCGAGAATTTCGATCTTGCCCCGCCCTTCGCGGCAGCTGCTGGAGGGTGCAGGACCTAAGGACTGGCCATCGAGATTGATGCCAACACGTGCGCAGGTGTCCTTGCCATAGGGGTCGCCGAACTGCAACTGCACCACCTGCACGTTCACCGGTGGTGTGGGCAGGTCCATGGCGAGGGCTAAGGGGATGCACACTCAGCTAAGCGAGCCATCAACCATGGGCAAGGGGGGCTGGAGCGAGTTCAGCAGTGATCCAGCGGCCCTGCGCCGCGCGCAGCCTGAGGTGCCACAGACACCGCGGGCACAGCAACGGGTCCGGGTGCAGCGCACCAGGGCCGGCAAGAAGGGAAAGACCGTCACGCAGGTCACCGGCCTTGAACTCACCGATGCCGATGCCAAGGCTTTGCTCAAACAGCTCAAGGGGGCTATTGGCAGCGGCGGCAGCTTCAAAGATGGTGTGATCGAGCTGCAGGGAGATCAGGTCACCACGGTGCTGCAGACCTTGGAGCAGCAGGGTTTCAGACCCAAGCAAGCCGGGGGGTGACAATGGCCCCCCACTGAGCTGAACAGGTCATGGCCGCCGCCACCAACATCGTCTGGCACGAAGCGTCGGTGGATCGGGAGGCCCGTAGCCGGCAGCGGGGGCACCGCAGCGTGATCCTCTGGTTCACGGGCCTCTCGGGTTCCGGCAAAAGCACCCTGGCTAATGCCGTTAATGCAGTGCTGTTCGAGCGCGGCCTGGCCACCTATGTCCTGGATGGCGACAACATCCGCCATGGCCTCTGCAAGGACCTGGGCTTTTCCGATGCTGACCGCGAGGAGAACATCCGTCGCATCGGCGAGGTGGCCAAGTTGTTTGTCGATGCCGGGGTGATCACCCTGACTGCCTTTGTGTCCCCTTTCCGCGCTGACCGCGACAAGGCCCGGGCCCTGGTGGCCGATGGCGATTTCATCGAGGTGTATTGCGCAGCGGATCTGGCGGTCTGTGAGGACCGCGATCCAAAGGGGCTTTATGCCAAGGCCCGGGCCGGGGTCATCAAGGAATTCACTGGGATCTCCAGTCCTTACGAGGCTCCTGAAGCGCCTGAGCTGAGGGTGGATACAGGCAGCCAGTCCCTTGAGGAAAGCGTGGCTTCCGTGATCAGCCTGTTGGAGGAGAAGGGGGTTCTGAAGGCTGCAGCCTGAGATAGGCCTCATCCAAAACGGTTTTGAGCACGCTGGCCAGTGGCACCGCCAGCAGCAGCCCCAGCAGGGTCCCCACGCCAAGCAGTTCCCCTAGGCGCGCTCCCAGCGGCAGGCTGAACAGCACCCAGGCCGGATGCAGCCCCACGATCGTCCCTACCAGTCGTGGAGCGATCAACTGGTCAACGATCTGGCCCACCGTGATCGCCGCTGCCAGCACTTCAAGACCGGTGCGGGGGTCCTCCACAGTCAGCACCACACTGACGATCACGATCGTGAGCGCGCTGGCATAGGGGATCAGTGTGGTGAAGCCGATCAGCAAGGCAAAGACCACCCCGTAAGGAATCTGCAGCAACGAGAAGACCACCACCTGAGCGACGCTGAGTAACAACGCCAGCAGCACCTGCCCGGCGAAGTAGCCGCGGAAGGTGCGGTTGAGGCTGCCCACCACGAGCTCGCGCCAGTCAGCTGGGATCCAGCGGGCTAGGCCGGCGGCAATGGAGTCAGCCCCCAGCAGCAGGAACACCGCCAGTACCAGCACGATGAGGGTGTTGACGGTGATGCCCAAGGTGGCGCTGAGTAGCCCTAATAACTGCTGGCTCAGGCCGCTGGCCAGCCGTGTGGCCCGCAGCAGCAGGTTGTCAGTGAATGGGCTCAGATCGGTCGGCCAACCGCGCTGATCAGCGAGCTCCTGCAGGCGGTTGAGCTGCTCTTGGGCCTGCATCAGCCAGCCGGGAAGCGCATTGACCAGATCACCTAGCTGCTGCAGCAACAGCGGCACCAGAACAATCGTTCCGAAAGTGACACCACTGATGGTGAGCCCTAGCACCAGCAGCAGGCTGAGGGGACGCGGCAGCCCACGCTGTTGCAGCCAGCGCCCGGGAATGTCGAGCAGGAAGGCGATCAGGGCCGCGGCCAAAAACAGGGCAGGGAAGGGTGCCAGCCGCAGCATCACCTGGCGCAGCACAAATAGGTTCACCCCTAATACCGGCAGAACCAGGCTCAGGCGCAGCCAGCGGGGAAAGGTCATCTCAGGCCTGCTGCTGGAGATAGGCGCTGCTGCCCAGATCCTGCAGTCGAGCATCTTTGCCGGCCACCATTTCAGCCAGCTCGCCGCGGTAGCGATGCAGCTGTTCTCTCAGGGCCGGCTGCTGCAGGGCCAAGATCTGCAGCGCCAGCAGGCCTGCATTGGTGGCATTGCCGATCGCAACGGTGGCCACCGGGATGCCAGCGGGCATCTGCACGATCGAATACAGCGAATCGACTCCCGCGAGCGCCTTGCTCGTCACCGGCACGCCAATGACGGGCAGGGTGGTGAGGGCCGCCACCATGCCGGGGAGATGGGCTGCTCCTCCGGCACCGGCGATCAGCACCTGCAGTCCCCGCTCCTCTGCCTGTTGGGCGTAGTCGCTCATCACCAGGGGTGTGCGGTGGGCTGAGAGCACGCGCACCTCATGGGGGATGGCAAAGCGCTCGAGCACCGCGATGGCGCCCTGCATGCAGGGCAGATCTGAATCGCTGCCCATCACCACTCCCACCTGCACTCCCTCAGCCATCGGCAGACTGCTGCTGCGGGCATTCTCACCACACAGCGATGAAGTGGCACACGAATCTGCGTTTGCCGGAACCCGCTGGCGCACCCCAGCGGAGGTGGCGGCTGGGCGTCGATCAGGGCGGCTGTATCGCTTCCCTTGAACCTCTGCGCGATGGCAGCCATGCGACTGGTGTTGATTGGCAGGGTGATTGGCTTAGCCCGGCGGGCATTGATCTGCAGATCAATGGCGGACTGGGACTGCCCTTTCCGGAGCTGACTGAAGAGCAACTGCCGCAGTTGCTGGAGTTCCTCGAGCTGCTCTGGCGCGATGGGGTGGAGGCGATTGCCCCCACCTTTGTGACCTGTGCGGTGGAACCCCTGCGCCAGGGGCTGGCGGTGTTGGCCGAGGCGCGCCGTCAGCACGGCCCAGGCCGGTGTCGTCTGCTGGGGGCCCATTTGGAGGGGCCGTTTCTAGCCCCTGAACGGCGCGGTGCTCACCCGGCTGAGCATCTCTGTGCCCCCTCGCTGGAGGCCTTGGAGGAGCGCATCAATGGTTTTGAGGACAGCATTGCTCTGGTGACCCTGGCGCCCGAGCTGCAGGGGGCTGATGCCGTGATCGAGCGGCTCACCGCGCTGGGAGTGGTGGTGAGCCTGGGCCACAGCACGGCTGATGAGGCCACCGCTCGCCGCGCCTACCGCCAGGGAGTGCGGATGCTCACCCACACCTTCAATGCGATGCCGGGCTTGCACCACCGCGCCCCTGGTCCGGTGGGAGCCTTGCTGGGCAGTCCGCCGGTGGCCCTGGGGCTGATCGCCGATGGTGTGCATGTGGCGCCAGCGATGGCGGCCTTGCTGCAGCGGCTCTGGCCTGAGCAAGTGGTGCTGGTCAGCGATGCTCTTGCTCCCTATGGCCTGCCACCGGGGAGTTACCCCTGGGACGAGCGGCGCATTGAGGTGCGAGGCGGCAGCTGCCGTCTGGAGGACGGCACCCTGGCGGGGACCACCTTGACCTTGCTGCAGGGGGCAATCCGACTGGCGGGCTGGACCGGTGATGCTGGTGCTGCAATCGCTGCGGCCACGGTGCTGCCACGCCATGTGCTTGGCAGCGATGCCGCGGTAGAGCAGCAGCTGTTGGGCCTTGAGTTCAACGCCACCCTGCGCTGGAGGGCCGTGCCGGGGCAGCCACTGGCCTGGCTGCGGAACGGGTAAGGTCCCAGCTCGCTGTTGCCAGATCCATGAGCTCCGCTGCCAGCCAGGACAACGCGCGGGCCGCTGATGAGAAGCGCGAGGTCAAGGGCTACTTCGAGACCACAGGTTTTGATCGCTGGAATCGGATCTACAGCGACAGCACCGAGGTGAACCGGGTGCAGCGCAACATCCGCATCGGTCACCAGAAGACGGTGGATGCGGTGCTGGCCTGGCTGCAAGCCGATGGCGATGTGGCCAGCCGCAGCTTCTGCGATGCCGGCTGCGGGGTCGGCAGTCTCAGCTTGCCGCTCGCTGAGCTGGGAGCTGGGTCCATCGCTGCCAGTGACCTCTCGCAAGCCATGGTGGATGAAGCGGCGCGCCGCGCCGAACACGCTGGCCTCAGCGATGGTCGCCTGACCTTCAGTGCTTCCGATCTCGAGAGCCTCGAGGGTCGATACGACACGGTGATCTGCCTGGATGTGTTCATCCACTACCCCCAGCCCCAGGCTGAGGCGATGGTGCGCCACCTGGCGGCCATGGCCGAGCAGCGCCTGATCGTCAGCTTTGCTCCCTACACGCCGCTGCTGGCGTTGCTCAAGGGCATCGGTCAGCTCTTCCCTGGACCGAGCAAGACCACCCGGGCCTACACGTTGAAGGAGCAGGGCATCGTGGCGGCTGCGCAGGCCTGTGGCTTTCAGCTGAAGCGACGCCAGCTCAATCAGGCCCCCTTCTACTTCTCACGTCTGATTGAGTTTGTGCGCGCCTGAAGTGGCGGTGGTGGCTCGGCTGTGAAGCCCAGCTCAGCGTTGTGGTGTTGAACCCCGTCGAGGCGATGGGCATGGAGCAGATAACCCCCATCCCCCGGTGTGGCCTCTGGATTGATGCGTCCCCCTCCCAGATAGAGGGGATCACCCAGCAGCGGTGTGTTCAGCCAGGCCAGNTGGATGCGGATCTGGTGGGGNCGACCGCTATGAATGCGCACCTGCAGCAGGTCGGCCTCGGGGCGTGTCTCCAGCAGGGTGAGGCTGGAATGGGCGCTCAGCGCTGGCGCCGGACCATCCCATTGCGGTCCCCAGACCCAGCCGAGCTTCGGATGAGGGTGGCGCATCACACTCGAGGTCACCTCCAGCTGCTGCTGGTGCTGCCGCTGGGGGTTGGGCTGAGCNAGNGCCCGGTAATCCTTTTTGAGGGCAGCGCGGCCGCCTTGATGCTCCCGCAGCTGCGCCGAGAGGNGGGCGCGGCTGCNNNGGCTACGGGCGCAGAGCAGCAGCCCGGAAGTGAAACGCCCCAGGCGATGCACCGGGCGAGCCTCATCAGCCATTAATGCGGTGAGGGTGTGGGCCATAAATCCGCCGCCCGGCATGACNGGTAAGCCCGAGGGCTTGTTGATCACCACCAGATCGCCGTCGTCATGGATCACGCTCCACTGATCGGGTACGGCCGGCTCCAGCCAGGGGGGGCGTTCCCAGACNAGTTCATCGCCGCTGATGGCCTCCTGATCGCTCCGCAGGACAACGCCGTTGCAGAACAGCTCACCAGCCNCCAGNCGCTCGCTCCATGTGGCTGGACTTGAGTGGCTCCAGCGGCTGCTNAACAGCTGCAGCAGCGATTGACCTTGCTCATTGGGTTGCAACNGATGGCGGTAGGTCCAGCCGGCNTTCAGCGCCGCCGGCCGCCAGGAGCTCACTGCACCAGGCCGTGCTCGAGGGCGTAGCGCACCAGTTCGGTGCGGCTGGAGGTGCCGGTTTTGGCAAATAGGCGGCTGACGTATTTCTCGACGTTGCGGATTGAGGTCTCCAGCTGGCGNGCGATCTCCTTGTTCATCAGNCCNTCGGCCACCAGCTGCAGCACGCTGGCCTCCCGAGGNGTGAAGGCGTGATCCACGCTCTGTCCGGCTGTCCGGCCGCCGCCGCCTTGGAGCATGGTGCGGATTTCACCGATCTGCTTGGCCATCTGGCCCAGGTCGGTGTCGGCGTAGCGGGCCGCTTCGCGCAGCAGCCGCTCCTGACGCTGCACCACGTTGCGCACGCGAGCTACCAGCTCGTCGGGATCAAAGGGTTTGGGGATGTAGTCATCCACCCCGGCGCGGAAGCCAGCGATGCGATCGGAGGTCATGCCCTTGGCCGTGAGGAAGATCACCGGGGTGCCGCCGAGGCGCTCGTCATCCCGCAACCGCTTGAGCAGGCCAAAGCCATCCACCCGCGGCATCATTACGTCGCTGAGCACGACATCGGGCACCTCGGCCTGGGCCTTCTCCCAGCCCTCTTCTCCATCGCTGGCGGTGCTGACGATGAAACCCTCGTCTTCGAAATAGGCCTGCACCGCTGTGCGCAGGCCAGGCTCGTCATCGACGAGCAGGACCCGCGGTGGGGCGTTCAGCAGCTCCTGGGCCGGATCGTTGCTGGGGGGGCTCTCCATGTCGCAGGCTCCGGCAGGCCAGCGGACTTTATCGAGGGCGACCCGGAAGGGAATGGCTGCGCTCGATCTTCATGCCCGAGTAGCCCAGCTTGAGGGCTTCAGCCTGCAGGGTGTTGGGGTCTTTGCCGGCCATTTCCGGCACGCAGGCGGCCCACCAGATCAGATGGGATTCCAGGTTGTGGGGTGCCACCGCACCGCCGGGATTGAGCTCCAGCATCAGCATTTGGCTGCCGGTGCTNGTGATGCGCATCGGGTTGGTGGTGTCGCAGCGAATGGTTTCGTTGCGGACCTTGAGGTCGGCGCCTTTTTCATGCCACACCTTGACCCGTTTGCCGTCCTCGATGTCCTCGGCGTCGCGGATCGCATAGACGCCAAGCACTTCTTCGCCGTAGGGCACGGCCCGCTTGCTGAGGATCTGCAGGCCGGGCGGGCGATAGCGGGAGGGATCCTGCTGCTTGGTCTCAAAGGCAAAACCCTGGGCCAGTAGAGGCGTGGCGGCTGCAAGGGCCAGCAGCGGCTGTACAGCGAACCAGAGGCGGTTCATGGCTGATGCCATCGAAGTGTCGCCAGCATGGGATCAGCCGAGCCCCAGTGGGGCCTCCAGTGGCCGCTGCTTCGATCTACCTCGACCATCAGGCCACGACCCCGTGCGATCCGGCGGTGGTGGCCGCGATGGCTCCCTGGTGGCTTGAGGGCTTTGCCAATCCCTCGAGCCGCGGTCATCGTCCTGGCCTTGAGGCCGCAGCGCAGCTGGGGCGCAGCCGTGAGCAGCTAGCAGGTGCATTGGCGGTGCCGCCGGAGGCGGTGGTGCTCACCAGCGGGGCCACCGAGGCCAATAATTTGGCGATCAAGGGGCTGTGCGAGGCACGCCTCAGNCGGGGCCGGCACATCGTCACGGTTGCCACCGAGCACCGGGCGGTGCTGGATCCCTGCCGCTACCTCGAGCGCCTTGGCTTTGCACTCACCGTCTTGCCGGTGGACCCGAATGGCCTGCTGGATGTAGCTCAGCTGGAGGCGGTTCTGCGAAGCGACACCGTGTTGGTGAGCGTGATGGCAGCCAATAACGAAATCGGTGTGCTGCAACCGCTGGCGGCCATTGCAGCGATCTGCCGGCCCCGCGGCATCGCCTTCCATGTCGATGGGGCCCAGCTGGTGGGCCATCAACACGTTGAGCCGNTGGCGCTGGGCATTGATCTGCTCAGCCTCAGCGGCCACAAGTTCTATGGCCCCAAAGGTGTGGGGGCCCTGGTGGTGGCACCAGGGGTGGAGCTGATGCCCCAGCTCCATGGCGGCGGTCAAGAAGGAGGGCTGCGCAGCGGCAGTACACCGTTGCCTTTGGTGGTGGGGCTGGCGGAAGCCCTTAGCCGGGCCCTGGCTGATGCTNCAGAGCGCGCTCAGAGGTTGGGGCTACTGCGGGACCAGCTCTGGCAGGGATTGCAGTCCATTGGTGGGGTGGAGCTCAACGGCAGCGCCGAGCAGCGTCTGGCCCACAACCTCAACGTCAGCTTTGAGGGAGTGGATGGGGCGCGGCTNCATAGCGCCCTGCGCCGGCGCTTGGCCGTGAGCAGCGGCTCGGCCTGCAGTAGCGAGAGCGCTGAGCCTTCCCATGTGCTGCTGGCTTTAGGGCGCAGTCGCCACCAGGCGGCGGCATCGGTGCGTTTTGGGCTTGGTCGCTCCACAACGGTTGAGCAAATTGATCACGCCCTGGAATGGATCACTCAGCAGCTTCAGGTGCTGCGCTGACGTTCAGCGACCCGCAACTTGGCTGAGCGGGACCTGGGGTTGGCCTCGGCTTCTTCATCGGTGGCGATGAGTGGTTTCCTGCTGATCACCCGCAGCCGCTCGTCCTCTTTGAAGCGGGTTTTGACCAAGCGGTCCTCCAGGGAGTGGAAGCTGATCACCGCTAGGCGTCCGCCCTCGACCAGCCAGTCCGGGGCCTGATTGAGCAGGGTTTCGAGCACGCCCAGTTCATCGTTGACGGCGATGCGCAGGGCCTGGAAGCTGCGGGTGGCGGCATGGATCCGTCCGTAGCGCTGCCGCGGCGGATAACAGCCGGCAATGGCATAGGCGAGCGCTGCGGTGCCGCGCTCGCCCTGATCCCAGGGGCCTTCGGCCTTGACCCGGCGGGCAATTCGGCGCGAAAGGCGCTCCTCGCCGTAATGGAACAGCAGATCAGCCAGTTCGGTTTCATCGAGCCGATCGATNAGGGCCGCGGCGGTCTCGCCATCNCCCTCGCTGTCCATCCGCATGTCGAGCGGGCCATCAGCGCGGAAGCTGAAGCCCCGCTCGGGTGCATCGAGTTGGTGGCTGCTGACTCCCAGATCGGCCAGCACCGCCAGCACAGGCTCTTTCGGGTTGTAGGCGGCGAAGTTGGTGGCCACCAGCTCCACCCGCTCTCCGAAACAGCTGAGGGTCTCGGCCGCGGCTGCCCGAGCCGCTGGATCCTGATCGAGGCCGATCAGGCGCCAGCCCGGGTGGGCATCGAGCAGCAGGGCGCTGTGGCCGCCGCCGCCGACGGTGGCATCAATTACCACGCCGCTGCTGGGCAGTTCAGCAAAAGCCTCGAGCACCGCTTGGGGCAGCACCGGCAGGTGGTGGAAGGAGCTGCTCAAGGTGAACGGGAGGGGGCACCGAGTCCTTCTTAGGATCAGCGCAGCTTCGGCCCCGGGCCCCCATGACGCAGCTGGAAACGCGCACCGAGCCGATGGTGCTCAATTTTGGGCCCCATCACCCCTCGATGCACGGGGTGCTGCGCCTGGTGGTGACGCTTGATGGTGAGGACGTGGTGGATTGCGAGCCGGTGATCGGCTATCTGCACCGCGGCATGGAGAAGATTGCTGAGAACCGCACGAATGTGATGTTCGTGCCCTATGTGAGTCGCTGGGATTACGCCGCCGGCATGTTTAACGAGGCCATCACGGTGAATGCACCGGAGCGCCTTGCTGATGTGAAGGTTCCCCGCCGNGCCAGTTACATCCGCGTGCTGATGCTGGAGCTCAATCGCATCGCCAATCACCTGCTCTGGCTTGGCCCTTTTCTGGCGGATGTTGGCGCTCAGACGCCNTTCTTTTACATCTTCCGTGAGCGGGAGATGATCTACGACCTNTGGGAAGCNGCCACNGGNCAGNGGATGGTNAATAACAACTACTTCCGCATTGGTGGGGTGGCGGCTGATCTTCCCTATGGCTGGCTGGAGAAGTTGGAAGATTTCTGTGATTGGTTTGGCCCCAAGATCGATGAGTACGAAAAGCTGATCACCAATAACCCAATCTTCCGTCGCCGTATCGAAGGCCTCGGTACCATCACCCGCGATCAGGCCATTAATTGGAGTCTCTCGGGCCCGATGTTGAGGGCCTCAGGTGTGGCCTGGGATCTGCGTAAGGTGGATCACTACGAGTGCTACGACGATTTCGACTGGGATGTGGTCACTGCCCAGGAAGGTTGTTGCTTTGCGCGCTATCGCGTGCGCGTCCAGGAGATGCGTGAATCGCTGAAGATCCTGCGTCAGGCCGCCAAGATGATTCCCGGTGGCCCGACCGAGAATCTGGAAGCCAAGCGTAAACTTGAAGGCAAAAAGAGTGAGTTCTACGACTTCGATTATCAGATCGTTGCTAAGAAGGTGGCACCCACCTTCAAGATCCCAGAGGGTCAGCTCTACACCCGTGTGGAATCCGGCAAGGGGGAGCTAGGGGTGTTCTTGATTGGTAATAATGATGTGACGCCCTGGCGTTGGAAAATTCGTGCGGCTGATTTCAACAATCTGCAGATCCTTCCCCACCTGCTTAAGGGTGTGAAGGTGGCCGACATCATGGCGATCCTGGGATCCATTGACGTGATCATGGGCTCGGTGGACCGCTGAACTCCAGCGACTGGCTGCTGTTGTGTCGCACGGTGCGCTTTGGCGATACCGATGCGGCTGGTGTGATGCATTTCCACCAGTTGCTGCGCTGGTGCCATGAGGCCTATGAGGAAAGTCTCGAGCGCTTTGGGATCCCCAGTGCTGAGATTTTTCCCGTTCCGGGCAATGCCCTACCCCTGCTGCTGCCCATTACCCATTGCAGCGCCGATTATCTAGCGCCACTGGTGTGCGGGGACCCGCTGGCGATCGCGTTGCAACCGCGGCAGCTCGATGCCACAGCATTTGAGGTCATTTATCGGTTCATATCCGATGGCAAGCTTGCGGGATGCGGGTTGACCCGCCATCAATGCATCAGTTCAGCTGAGCGAAAGAAAGCGGAGCTCCCGGTTCCTATTGTTCGCTGGTTGCTGGCATCAGTGCCTCAATGATCCAGGCGATCGTTGACCAGCGGCGCTGTCATCGCAGACAGGGAATTGAGTGCTGATGGAGATGTTGGTGATGGCAGGAGAAGTTAACTCCTCACTGCCACCAAAATCGCCGCCTACTAGGGCATTGAGAAATTCCTACGACTCTTGTTGTCTCTGGAGTTCCCATTGATGCCGGTGTCGACATCTAGTCCATTGGGCGCCAATGTTGTTTTCCCGCTCTATGGAGAAGGTTTTTCAATTTTCAGGTCTTCACCTGAGCCTGAGCTGATTTTGGCGGCTTGGTCAGCTGCAAAGAAGTTGAGACACTGAGTCAGAAGAGAAGTCCTGCTGGGGTTTGCATTGGCAATCAAACCAAGAAAAGCTCTGAGGAAGTTGCCGGATGTAGCCGACCCGGGAATTTCTAAGGAAGCGTCAGGAAAAAGTTTCGACAGCAGCAGCAGCCCTATAGCCATATGAAGTCACTAATTTCTAGATATTTGATCAGGCGGTGAATTTCACATTATTGTACGCGCCAAATAGGTCATCAACTTCGCTTTGGGTGTCAATATCTGTCCAGGCATAGGAGTTAGAGCCGATGACAAGAACATCATTGGTTCCAAAGTCGCTAATCACGAAATCGCCCATGAATCCTGCATACATTGAAGTGTTGTCAAACACAACGCGGTCAATGGCACTGTCATTGCCAAGCGAGATGTTGGCATCGAGGAAGGTGCCTCCTCCCGCCATGGTGAGAGTGTCAGCGCCAGCTCCCAGGTTCCAATTGGCAACACCGCCGAAGTCGGCATCGCCCGTGAAGCTCACGTAATCGTCGCCCTGGCCAAGTGTTGATGTTGAAGCTGTGGAGTAATTGACAGTTCCAGCAAAGCTCAACACATCACCAGTGCTACCGGTACTGCTGGAGGTGACCGTCACGTCGGTCATGCTGCCTCTACTGCCGAGGACCAACGAATCAGCGTCATTGTCGACGCCGAGGTTGATGTTCGAATCACTCAGGGATTTGCCCAGAATGATGGTGTCAGCTCCTGCGCCACCAGCAATGTCCACACGCTCGGAAGTGGAATTTGCACCGAAAATGGCAACATCTTTCCCGGAGCCCAAGTCCACCAGATAACGGGCGGTTGATGGGTCTTGGGGTCTGATGTCATTGATCCCATCAGCGAAGATCACCTGGTCATCGCCACCCTCGAGGCGAATGGCATTGCCTGATGCGCCGGCCTTGAGCTTGGATGCGAACGTCACGCTGTCGTTGCCGGAACCAGCGGCTACATCCAGGTTGGTGGATGCTCTGCCAACAACCAAATTGTCAGTATTACCGCCAAGGCTGATAACAGAGTTGTCTGCACTGCCGCCGATGCGGACGTTGTCAGAGCCGGAGCCAGTATCAAAAGTCGAGTTGGTGACGTTGCGGAATGCCGCGACGTTGTCATTGTCGGAACCGGTGTTGATGCTGGCCTGAGAGGTATCGCCAAATAGGCGCAGATTGTCGACGCCGCCACTGCCACTAGCGTGCACATCGGATCCAGAGAAGCTCAGGTCGCTGGAATTCCCAAATACATTGACGTTGGCTCCGCCTGTAGCCACGGATACACTGATGTCATCNATTAATGCCCCTCGGCTCGTNGAAAGCAAGTCGGTATTGGTGCCGCGCTGACGCAGNGCTGTATTGCCCGAGCCGCTGTTATCAAGAACCTCCAGCAGCTGGTAGGCGCTGCTTCCAAGGGAGAGAGTGCTGGAGGCCATCGGCTGGGGTAGGANCNCTNCTAAAGGCCTNNACCTAGNTTANAGCCTTCATAAGNCAACNGTCCACTCATCCAGTTTTGATGGAGAGATCGCATGTCAAAGCGGCATGGGCTCGACGGGTCCTTCTCATGATTGGCGATTTGGCTTAACGCAGGCCGTTGCTGATGGTGACTTGAATCTGCAGGCCAAGCTCTATCGCCAGGCCTTGGCTGAGGCACCAGGCAACCACCGCCTGTGGGTCAATTACGGCGATGTCCATTGGCTGCAGGGCAATGTGGCGGAGTCGCTCGTTGCCTTTCGTCGCGCCTGTTCCCTTAGCCCTGATGCCGTTCTGGCATGGCGCGGTTTAGCCCATGCCCTGCGCGATGGCCGCCAGTACCGCGCGGCCCTGGAGGCCCTATCTAAAGCGCGGGCGCTGCAGGATTCCCCTCTGCTGGCTTGGAGTGCCTCCCAGCTGCTGCTCGGGCTCGAGCGCTACGGCGAGGCCTATGCCTTGGCAGAACGCCGCCTCAATCACCCTGAACTGGAGCTGTACCGCACACCCCAGCCGCCGCCTGTGCTGCTGCGCGATGCCTCACCTGCATCAGCATCTACTAGTGAGTTGGTGGTTTTTAGCGAGCAGGGCTTTGGCGACACGCTGCAGTACCTGCGCTGGTTGGTGCCGCTGTTGAACCGCGGTTGGCGGGTGCAGCTGGAACTAGAGCCGGCCCTGGTGTCCTTGGTGGTCGAGGGCATGGCATGGCTGGGGTCCGCCGCGGATCGTTTGCAGGTGTGGCCTCGGCAGCCCGCGGCACCGCCTTTGACACAGCAGCCGGCGGCGGTGCTATCGCTCTTGAGCCTGCCGTACCAGTTGGGCGGAGCTCCAGCAGCAGACTTTTTTAGATCCCAGCGCCAAGGCCAGTGGCTCGGCTATCTGCGCCACCAGCTCTGGATGCCCCCTCCACCCCGATCACAACCTCGCATTGGTCTGCTTTGGGCTTCAGGGCGCAAGGAGGATGATGCCTTCCTGGCCCGGGAATACCGCCAGCGCAGCCTGCCCGCTGAGGCCTTGGGGGCGTTGTTGCTGGGGTTGCAGAGCCAGGGCGCTGAGCTAGTGAGCCTGCAGCTCGGCCCGGATCGGCAGCGCGCCGGCCCCTGGCAGCAGCTGGTGAGCGAGCAGTTGGCGGAGGGCAGCGATTTTCTGGCTACAGCGGCGGCGGTGCGCCGACTGGATCTGGTGATCACGGTCGACACGGCTATGGCCCACCTCTGTGGTGCCATCGGCCAGCAGGCCTGGGTGCTGTTGCCCTTTGCGGCTGATCCTCGCTGGCTGCGGGGCCGTTCCCAATCGGCCTGGTACCCAAGCCTGCGCCTGTGGCGCCAGCCGGAGCCGCATCAATGGAAGCCTGTCATCGAGAAGTTGTTGGCGGCGTTGCCAGGTTGGTGGCAGCAACAGCGGCTTAGCTGAGCGCGAGCGAGTGGGCCAACTTGCGGTAGTGCTCCACGCTCGCTTGAAGGTTGTAGTGCTGCTGCACGTGTTGGCGCGCTGCAGCCCCAAGGCGTTGCGCCTGGCTGCGGTCTTCCAGGACATCGCTGATGGCATCTGCAAGAGCGCTGGTGTTGTGGAACGGCACCAGCAGACCGTTATGGCCGTGCTCAATCACTTCGCTCACCGGGTCATTGGCTGAACCCACCACGGCGGCGCCGCAGGCCATGGCCTCTAAGAGGCTCCAGCTCAGGGCATAGGGATAGGTGAGATAAACATGAATCTTGGAGAGCTGATAGACGGCAATCAGCTCCTGGTGGGGCAAGGTGCCGAGGTGGTGAATGCGGCTGTGATCCAGCTGATCGCCCAGCAGTGCCTTCAGTTCGCCGCGGTAGCCGCGCGGATGGCAGGAGGGCCTGGAGTAGCTGGTGCCCTGGTCGCTGCCAACAATCAGGGTGTGTAGCCGCGGGTGGCGTTGCTGCAGGCCTGGCAGGGCGCGCATCAGCTGGCGGTAACCGCGCAGCGGTTCCAGGCTGCGGTTCACCAGCGTCAGCACCAGATCATCGGGGCCCAGCATTAGCTCGGGGCTGAGACGGATGTGACGCCTGGGGTTGGGGCCCAACTGTTCAAGATCGACGCCCTCATGGATCACCTGGAAGCGGCCGCGCAGATGTTCTGGGAAGGTGTTGCGCTGAAACAGGGTCGGCACGATCGCCGCGTCGCTGTCGGCAATGGCGGCCAGGGCCATGAAGTTTTGGCGTTTGAGTGCCTGGCGCACCCCTTCACTGGCGGGGGGAAGATCGGGATCAAAGCCATGGCCCATCAACTCCGGGCTGGCGTAGAGCTCCGGGTAGGCGATTAGGGGCACGCCGGGCCAGAGCTCCCGCAGGTAGAGGCCCTCGCCCCAGCCGCTGTGGAAGACGATCACATCGGGCTTGAGCCCTTGATTTTTGAGCTGGCGCGCGGTTTCAGCAACCCGTCCGGCCCGCAGCAGGTTTTGCTCTAGATCCGGATCGGTGAGCCGGCCGGGCTCGCTCTCCTGCTGCAGCCTGTAGCGGGCATAGGCCATGCCCTCGTAGCCAGCTGAAAGCTCCCGCGAGCCAATGGCGCAGACCTGGTCACCCCGCTTTTGCAANTGGNGCACCAGGTCGCGGAACTGGCCNGGNAAGTTNTGGTGGATGAACAGCCANTGCATGGCNGGANGATNCGNGCTGATGCCGCACAATTGGACNACGGGTTTTCGCTTGTCAATGGGCNTGTTCCGTCGGATCTTCCGTGNTGGTNNCCGNTTCAGCTGGGGNCNTGATCNNGAGCGNNCNCTGGTGGACTCCCCCACGGNCTCNNGAGNCNAGCAGCAGCGCCCCTNCACNCCGATTGANCTGACNCCNTGGTCNGCNACTCGCTTNGCNNCNATNTTNCAGGNGTTNGGNCGTGAGGGCAGCCCCNTGCAGCTGGCCCATGCCCGCCAGGCGCGCCAGTGCCTCAGCCGCTTCTGGTTGNAAGCGCCGGTGGATCAGTTGGCGATGCTCTACGCCTCGCCGGTGGGGCAGTGCTACCGGCTNATGCTGAGCACCAACCTGGCNAGCNTGGAGCCNNCNGTNGAGGAAAAGCTCTGGCGCGAAGGCNTGGCCCGCAAGATGNCGACNTGCAGNNGCAANCCNGAGATNGTCAACNTGCTGCTGGCNTTNATGCCNTANTGCGAGCGGGGCAAGCTCAAGNTGCTCAATGCCACNGAAACNGTTCCCGATTGGNTGATCAANGACTACACCGCCCTGTTTGAGCCGGGNTTGAACCGNNTNTTGCAGCGCCGCCCCACCACCACCCNTNTGCTGGGGGNNGCGGGCAGCAGNAGNGCCCCGCGGCCNGCAGCNGNNGCAGNCCCAGCCCCTGCTCAGNCGGCNCCNCAGCCNCGCAACCTNGAGCCNNTNACGGTGCCATCNATGGGNCAACGNCGCGGCGGCCAGGCCNTGGCCCTGCTGCAGGACAGCGANTTCATCGGCCGCATGACCGGCCTGGTGAACCTCTACACGATTGATCCGAGCGATAACGACGTCAAGCGCGAATTGCAGCTGCTGCGCCGGGAGCTGGGCCAGGTGTGGCTGGAGCTGGATCCAGCTCAGCTGCAGCAGGCCTACCAGAGCCCCTTTGGCCAGCTGTACCGCAACTTCCTCGGCAGTGGCTTCAGCCGCGAAACCCTCCCCGCGGAGGATCAGCAGTTGCGTCAGCAGTACANCNCNGCGGTGGCCGATATGGCTCGCCCTGGGGCCATCAATGTGCTGCTGGCGGTGATGCCTTTCTTCTCACCGGGCAAGATTCAGTTCGGCGGCGGCGAGCAGTTCGTGCCCGCCTGGCTGATGGCCGATGTGCGCGCCTTCAATGGCGGCGTCAGCACCCCCGTGGCACGCTGAGCTCGAGCGATGACGCCTCTCAGTCGTTGAATTCCTTCCACACCAGCCACCAGGCCAGATAGCCGATGGCGGGTAGAAACAGGATCAACAGCAGCGAGAGCACAAAGGCAAACACCATCCCCTGCAGCAGNAGGGCCAGACACCAGANGCCATAGGCGCCAACGCAGAGCGTGANCACGNTCTTGCGCTGTCCCAGGCGCGCCAGCAGGCGNGAGCGNCGNCGCTGGGCGTCACGCTCGCGCCGCTGCNCTTGGGGTAGGTAGTCAGCCCAGTCCTTGNCCATCACNCATCAGCGCATGCGCTCGAGGCTGCGCAGCTTGTCTTCAAAGAAGCCGGTGATCACCTGAATGAAGCGGCGCTGACGCAGGTGGATATCCGCGGTGAGGCTCATGCCGGGCTGCAGCGGAATCTGGCGTTGGCCGGCCTGCAGGTGCTGGCGATCGAGCTTGAGTACCGCTGGATAGGAGAGCCCGGATGTTTCCTTGCCCAGCTGCTCTTTGGATTCCTCGCTGGTGAGTGCATCGGTGGACACCCGCGCCACGGTGGCCTCGAGGCGGCCGTAATCCGCTGCGGGGAAGGTGTCGAGGGAGATGTCGGCCTTCTGGCCGGGCTGGATGAAACCGATGCTGGAGCTGGGCACATAAACCCGGGCCTGCANGGCATCGTTGGGCACCACCTTCANCAGGGGTTCACTGGCTCTGGTGACNCTGCCGGGACGCACATCCAGATCAAACACGCGGCCGGCGGTGGGGGCTTTAATCACGCCGTACTGCAGCTGCAGCTTGGCTTCTGTGATGCGTTGATTGAGCTGGTCGATCTCCCGCCGGTTGGCATCCATGCGGGTGCGCAGCTCGGCATCGGGAGCAAAGGTGCTGCGGCGCAANTCCGCCTGCAGCCGTTGGATCTGGCGCTCCTCCTCCATCACCTGGGCCTGCAGATCATCCNCGGTGGATTGGGCCTGCAGCTGCTGCACCACGCTGACGGCNCCGGTGTCCACCAGGCTGGAGAANCGCTGGGCAATGTTTTCAGCGGTGGCCAGGCTTTTGCGCAGGCCCGCCAGGCGGGCTTCGCTGGCCTGCAGCGCCGAGCGGGCGGCATCCCGTTGGCTGTTCACATCTTCTTTTTGGCTTTGCAGGCGGCGCTGCTGGGCGGCGCTCAATTCAGCCGCATCGCCATCACCAAGGGAGGCGCCATAGAGCTGGTTTTCAGCCACCAGGCGCTGGCGAATCTGCTCGGAGGTTTCCAGCCGGTTCTGGGCGTCCCGCAGATCAAACCGCAGCAGCACATCACCCTGATCAACGCTTTGGCCCTCATCCACCAGCACCGCATCAATCACCCCAGCCACCGGGGCCTTGAGGGTTTTCACGCGGGTGTCGGGCTCCAGCTTGCCCTGCACCAACACCGTTTGATTCAGCGGTGCCACCACCAGCCACAGCAGGGTGGTGCCGGTGAAACCCAGCACCACATACAGCAGCAGCCGCGAGCTGCGGGTGGTGCGGCGCAGCACCACCGCATCTTGAAAACTCCATGCCTGGGCTGTGAAGGCCGGCGTTGCTGCTTCGCCATCCTCTGAGCGCGCGGCAAACACCGATGGTGTGATGGCTTCGCTGCTGTTGGGAGTTTCGTTCTCCTCCCCCACCAGATCCACCTGCACGGGGATCACTGCATCGCGGCGCCAGCGCTTGAGGCCCCGCAGGTGATCGAGCATCCGCTCAAATAGGCCCTGGAGGGCATCAGCGCGCGATTCGCTTGAGTGGCTGCCGGAAGTGGCATTGGGCTCATCAATCAGGGCCCGGTCGTTGCCGGCGGTTGGTTGATTGCGGGGCTGGGCCATCAGGTCACCCCCTCCTGGCTCTGGCTTTGGTAGAGGGCGTAATACCAGCCCTGCTGTTGCATCAACTCNCGGTGGCTGCCCACTTCCATCACGGCGCCCCGATCCATCAGCACGATGAAATCAGCGGGCNTCACNGTACTGAGCCGGTGGGTGATGAACAGCACCGTGCGGCCNCGGAACGCCTCCAGCAAGTTGATGCACACCTGCCGTTCGGTGCGGGCATCGAGGGCGCTGGTGGCCTCATCAAGGATCAACATGCGCGGGTTCTGCAGCACCACCCGGGCNAGGGCCAGGCGCTGACGCTGACCGCCGGAGAGGCCAGCACCGCGTTCGCCCACATCGGAGTTGTAACCCTTGGGCATGGCCATGATGAACTCATGGGCGCAGGCGATTGTGGCGGCNCGAATCAACTCATCGGCGCTGGCATCGGGTTTGACCAGCAGCAGGTTGTCGCGAATCGTGCCATCAAACAGCAGTGAATCCTGGGGCACCACACCAATCTGGCGGCGCAGGGANTAGAGCTCGGTTTTGTTGATGTCCAGTCCATCCATCAGCACCGTGCCTTCCAGTGGCCGGTAGAAGCGCGGCACCAGCTTGAGCAGGGTGCTTTTGCCGGAGCCCGAGCCGCCCACCAGGCCCACAAAGGAGCCGGCGGGAATGTCCAGATTGATGTTCTGCAGCACCAGNGGTCCGTCGCTGCCAAAGCGGAAGTTCACTCCAGCAAATTGCAGCCGGCCGTTGAGCGGTGGCATGGGGATGTTCTGGCTTTCCTCCTGGCTCTGCTCAGGGNAGCGATCCACNACATCAGCCACCATCTGCATCTGCTGGCGACTGAGCTGGAACTGCTGCCAGGTGCCAGANAGTTTCACAATNGGGCCTGTGACATAGCCACCAAGGATTTGGAACGCCATCACATCGCCAAAGTTGATTTTTCCCTGCGACACCAGCCAGGNTCCAACGCCGAGCACCAGCACCAGATTCAATTGCTGCACAAATGTGCCCAGATTGCTGAGGGTTTCTTTGCTGATGCGTAGCTTGAAATCTTCCCCCAGATAGCGTGAATAAAGGTTTTGGTAGGTCCAACGGGTTTTGAGCTCAGCGTTCTGGGCTTTGATTGTTTCAATNCCAGTGATTGATTCGGTGAGGAAGGTGTGGGTGCGCATCGAGGCGCCCATGGTGCGTTTGATCTGGCCGTAGATGATTGGATTGCTCAGNACCGTCAGGGCAATNACGATGGGCAACGTGCTGAGAACCACAAAGGTGAGCAATGGGCTNATNGAGAACAGCACCATGATGTAAATGATGCTGAAAATCGAATCAATGATCAGAGGTAAACTCTGGCCGACGAGAAATTCACGTAGCCGATCCAATTGCTGGAAATAGAACGTGACCTGCCCTACGGGGCGGCTATCAAAAAAGCCCTGGGGCAGGCGCACCAACTGATCGAGGATGCGGCTTTTCCCTTCTTGATCAATGCGGTTCGCCGTNTCCGTGAAGATGTAAGTGCGCAGGGTGCGCAACATCCCTGCCGCCAAGGCCGCCACCACCATGCCGGCTGCGATGCTCACCAGGGTGCCGATGTTGCGTTGGCTGGCGGCAGTGAATAGAACCCTGATGCCAAGCGGGGTGGCCAGCATCAGCACATTGATGGCCGCTGATGTGATCACCACCTCGATGAGGGCCCGGCGGTGGGGCTGCAGCAGCGGCAAGAACCAGCTCCAGTTGAAGCGCTGCTCCTTGGCGTCTTGCTTGCGCTCCAGCAGCAGCAGCTCCACCAGGCCGCCCTCTGCGGTGGCCAGTTCATGGCAGGGCACCCGCAGAGGCCCCAGTTCAGCCTCCAGCAGCCGCGCCTGACCATCGGNGTCCACCCCATCGAGCAGCCCGATGTGGCCGTTCTGCATTAGCAGCGCCGGGGTGGGGGCCCGCATCAGCCGATCAGCCGGCAGCTTGGTGAGCATCACCCGCAAACCAATTGAATCCAGCAGCTGCCCCAGGTTCACCAGGTTGAGCTGGGGCTGGCGCTGCAGCAGCGCCTCGATCTGATCGAGCAGGGCATCGCGGTTGACGGGCACACCGAAGTAATCGGCCAGGGCCTGGCAGATGGCCAGGGGAATGCCCTTGGGGCCACTGGCCCGGCGCAGGCTTAAGGCGCCGCCGCGCCCGGGGCTGCGGGGCGCGGCAGGTTCGGGGGACGGCGAATAACGGCCTGGCTCCAGCGGAAAGGGTTGGGGCTCCCGCAGTGGCTGCAGCACGGCAGCATCCACCGCCATCGCGCCGCTGCTGGGTGGATCGTCTGCGGCTAAGGGATCGGGCAGGCCGATCAGGCGCAACCAGGCCTCCTGGCTGCTGCGCTGGCTCAGGGGCCGCTCGCTCCAGGCCTCCCCCAGGGGGCCGCCGCTGCTGATGAACCAGCAGAACCCCTGGGGTAGATGCAGCGCCTGGGGCGGCCCCGGCAGCTGGCTGCGCACGGCCACGGTTTCGATGGCGCCAGCGCCCTGCTGCAGCAGCGGTAACCACTGGGGATCGCGCGCTGCCAGCTGGCGCAGCAGTAGGTCCACCTCGCCAGGGCAGCTGGCGCTGGCAAACCATTCGCCCATGGCGGGTTGGCCCTGCAGCAGGTCGCGGAAAGCAGCAGCGGGCAGCAACCAGGCCTGCACCTCCGTGATGGCCCTGAGTTCTTCGCAGGGTTCGCTGCGCAACAGGCCGGCCCAACCCACCAGGGCCGGGGCCTGCAGTTGGGCGATGGTGCGCACGCCGGGGCTTTCAGCTTCTGGGGCCAGGTTGCGCAGGCTGCCGCTGGCAAGGAGCAGTAGCCCCTCGGGCAGCACATCAGGGCGCAGCAGGGTTTGGCCGATGCGGTAGCGGCGCGGTTGCAGCAGGGGTTCGATCGCTGCGCGCTGCTCGGCGCTGAGGGCTGCAAACGGCTCCAGCTGGGCCAGCAGATCTGCAGGGGCCAGGGCCTGGAAATCGGGCGTGGTGGAGGTCATCAGGCCGGCGGCGGGGAGGCGGATTCAGCCTCAAGGGGGGGCAGATAGGGCAGGGGCGGCAGCGGCTCGCCGCGCAGCAGCAGGGCCACCCGCTCCTGCAGCCAGCCCTGGAAGAGCTCATCCATCATCTTGGATCGCATCACCTCATTCAGTTGAGCGGGCAGCTGTTGCTCAAGCCGCAGCACCACCCACACATCCCCTGCCAAGAACGGTTCCCATAGCTGGCCTGGGCGGCTGATGCGCAGGCGACTGGCCAGCTGCTCGTGGGCAGCGGTTAACGGCAACGGCCCGATGCGGCCGCCGCTGTGCTGCTCAGCCCCCTGGGAAAAGGGGGCCAGCTCAGCGAAATCGGCTTCTCCCTGCTTCAGGCGTTGGTGCAGCTCCTCCGCCAGGCCCTGCTCACCCACGCGCAGCATCGAATAGATCACCTGATCCAGCGCTAGCTTGCGCTCGAGAAAACGGTTTTCTGCAGCCTCGCCGTAGCGGCGCTGGCGCCACTGCAACAGGCGGGCCTCGCGGGTGGCCAGCACGCGCAGATCCTCAAAGCTCAGCCGTTTGGTCTCCAACCATTCCGCCATGGCCCCATCGCTCTCCACCTCCTGGGCTTTGAGGAAGGCCTTGATCAAGGGCTGCTCTTCCGCCTCACTCAGGGGCACCTGCTGCAGCAGCTCATCGATCACAAAGGCCTGGGCCATGGCCTTGGCAAGGCCCTGCTGGCGCAGTAGCCGGTTGGTTTCATTCACGCTCAGCCAGGGGATCGCCGGAGCCAGCTCAACAGCAGGGGTTTCCGGCACCCCGCTGAGGGGTTCAGGCGGATTCAGGCGCGGCGATGGTTCAGGGCTCATCCCACCTCCGCCGCTGCTGATGCTGGGCCGACCGGTAGGTCCAGCTGGGCAAAGGCGCTGCGCATCAGCTGCGCCCCCTGGCTCCAGCTGTAGTGCTCGCGCACATAGGCCTGGGCGCTGCTGGCCATCGCCTGCCAGTAGCCGTCATCGCTCAGCAGTTGGTTGGCCCCATCGAGCCAGGCCTGGTGGCTGGTGGCAATCCAGGCCTCCTGGCCGTGGCGCAGGCCGGTGGCTTCTGCCGCCAGTGGGCTGAGCAGCTGCGGCAGCCCGTGGCCAGCAGCGGCAATCACCTTCCCCTTGAGGCCGGCGCCGGAGCGCAGTGGCGCGATGGCCAGGCGGTGGCGGTTGTACACCTCGGCTGGATTCTGCACCCAGCCTTCAATTACCACCCCGGCGGTGGCGCCCCAGCTTTGGGCCAGCTCGCGGTTGAGGCCGCTGCCGTAGAGGTGCAGCTGCAGTTGGGGAAACTGCTCCCGCAGCTCTGGCCAGAGCTCCTGCAGCCAGTGGCTGACCGCATCGCGGTTGGGGGGATGGCCGTAGCTGCCCAAAAAAGCCAACCCTGCGCGCCCCTGCAGCGGTGCTACCTCATCGGGGCACTCCTGCACCCAGGGACAGGCGGCGGTGGCGCAAGCCCCGAGGCTGGCGGCTTCAATCACGCCACGCTCCACGGCGCTATAGCTCAAGGTGAGATCCACCTGGGCCATCACCTCCAGCTCCTGATCGCGCACCTGCGCCACTGCTGCCAGGGCTTGCTCCAAGGCATCAGCTTGCAGCTGCTCAGCGCGGGCGGCGCGCAGCTCGCGCAGGTGGTGCAGATCGGCGTTGCAGAACAGGCGCTTGGCCTGGGGAGCATGGCGCTGCAGCAGCGGCAGGGCGTTGGCGGCCACGCTGTAGCGGGTGAGGTACACCGCATCGAACTCCTCGCCGCGCTCCTCCAGGAATTGGCCCAGATTCAGGCTGAATGGGGCATGGATCACCTCCACCCCACGGCGTTGCAGATCGCTGGTGTAGTGATCCAGCCAGGCCAGATTGGCGGGGAAAAAGGTGACCTTGTAGCCCAGCTGTTGCACCAGTTGCAGCTCCACCAGGGCTGCGTGGCTGCCGGCATCGCGATCCGGCCGTGGCGTGTCGTGGTCAATAAAAAGGATGCGGCCGCTGATGCCGCGGTCCTTGATGATTTCAGCGGCTTGGGGGGTGAGCTCGCTGGAGCCCGTAAAGGCATGGGCCCACTTGGTCTTGAACAGGGGCTCATGGATGGCCTGGTACTTCTTGAGGCCTTCGGCCTTGGCCGGATCGCTGCCGTTGCTGAGCCCCTCGTGGTGGATCACCCGCGCCAGGGGGGTGTAGCGCACGCTGTAGCCCGCAGCGCGCACCTTGAAGGCGAAGTCGGTGTCTTCGTAGTAGGCCGGGGAGAACTCCGGGCTGAAGCCCCCCAGCTGCTTCCACAGGCTGGTGCTCACCATCATCGCGGCGCCGCTGACGTAATCCACCTGGCGGCTGTAGGCATAGGCCGGTTCGTGGGGGTTGCGGTCACGGCCGTAATTCCAAGGGGAGCCATCCCCCCAGACGATGCAGCCGGCTTCTTGCAGGCGGCCGTTGGGCTGCAGCAGCTGGGCTCCCACCAGGCCGGTGTCGGGCCAGAGCTCAAAGGGGGCCAGCAGCTCCTCCAACCACTGGGCGCAGGGTTCGGTGTCGTTGTTGAGCAGCACCGCATAGCGACCAGACGCGATGGCCACACCGCTGCAGCAGGCCTGATTGAAGCCGCGGGCGAAGTCATGGCGTACCACCTGGATGCCGGGGGCCTCCCTCTCCAGGGCCGTGCGGGTGGCATCGGTTGAGCCGTCATCCACCACGATCACCTCAAAGGGAATACGCGTGGGGGCGTAGGCCAGGGCGGCCAGGCAGCGGCGGGTGACGGCGTATTGGTTGTGCACTGGAATCACCACCGACACCAGCGGCTCCGGGCTCAGCGGCAAGTGCAGGGGCTGGCGCGCGCTGGGTGAACCATCGGGACCCGGTTCACAGCCCGCGGGCATGGCGGCGGTGTGGCTCTGTTGATCAAGCCGCACCGGATGGCTCAACAGCCGTTGCAGCAGCGGCAGTTGCTCCGGTAGTGGGGTGCCATCGGCATCAGCCCAGTGCAGCCAGGTGCTGAGGCTGCGCTGGTGCTCGCGGGCTAAGGGCGCAAGCTGATCGGGGAATGGGGGCCGGCCATGCTGCTGCAGGGCATCCCAGGGGGTGAGCTGGGCGAGCACCACATCAAAGCTTTCATCGAGGCGGCTGCCATCGCCGCGCTCCAGGCTGAAGTGGTGGATTTCGCCGTCGCAGCACTCCCGGGGCAGGGGAAGGTTGAGGGGCCACTCGTGGCTGGGCAGCGGCTCAGGCGGATGGAGCGCCAGGGGCTCGCCGCCATCGATGCGCAGCTGGTAGGGGCCGGCGCCAATGGCCCACCCCGCCAGGAAGGGGCCGCGCACCGGCCCCAGGCAGGCATCACGGCCCAGGCCGGTGCGGCAGAGCTGGCGCAGCAGCTGGTAGCGCTCAGCATCAAGCCGCAGCGGGCTTCCCGGCAGCTCAAAGCGCCGCTGGGCATCAAAAAAAGCCCGCAACACCAGGCCGGGGCTGGCCTCGGGCAGTTCGCGGCCGTTGTGGCCCTGGAACCGGAAGCCGCAGGGGATTGCCAGCCCCAGGCCAGCCAGATCGCTGCGGTACTGGTCGGCTGTGAGTTCCACCAGCTTCCACTGGCGTGAGGGATCGAGCAGATCCTCCACGCTCAGCAGCAGCGTGAGGGGTTGATCCTGCTGGCGATCGATGGCCCAGCCGCAGAGGCCCCGTTCGGCGTTGAGGTCTTCGAGCTGGCCGGCAAAGGGCCCCCGCGCCTGGAGCATCAGCTCATCGGGCAGGGCCAAGGGCTGGGGCGTGGCGGTGGGTTCGGCGGCCATGGCCTGGCGCGGGGCCTGACAAATGAGGGGATTGGTTCAAAGTATGCGGGATTCAATCAACTGGTTCCTGCCGGATGGCGCCTGACCCCATCGCATTGCAGATCAGCCTGCCGGAGCTGCTGGGGTTGCCGGTCAGCGGAGAAGCCCGCACCGCGCTCTGGCGCCTGGCCCTGGCCCAG
>NHBY01000021.1 GCA_002168155.1 Synechococcus sp. TMED19
TGCGGTGCCAACGATCTTGATGCCGCCTCGCTGAGGGAAGCGGCAAACCATCTGCGAGAGAGCCTCACTCCTCATGGAGAAGCTGAGATCCAAAGCTGGATCAAACAGCAGGGGGAAGGTGCCCCTGAGGTGCTCAGGCAGGTGCTGCAGCATGCAGCCCGCAGCGATTTCCATTACTCCAGGCTCCATGCCGTTGGCGTGATGGGTCTGCTGCAGGACCTGGGAGGTGGCGATGATCAGGACCCTGAGGCCCTGCAGAAAAGAGCAAGGGAGATGGGCTCAGGCCTGGGGCTCCAGGGGGACAAGCTCGAAAAGGACATGGGGCTCTACGCCAGCAACCTCGAGAAGATGTCCCAGGCTGTCGAGCTACTGGAAGAAACAGTCGCCTCAGAGCGCCGCAAGCGTGAACAGCGTCAAGGAGCCAGCAGCGCTTCCAGCTGAGCCACGCCATCTCCGGACGCGGGAGCACTCCAGCGAGCGCTGAGTACATGGCTTTGCTGCATTGCAGCAGGCAGTGCTGGCGGCAGCAGCCCTGCCTGCTGCAACGCCTTCGGTCGAGCTAGCAGCTTCAGCTGAGTGCCTCCACTACGATTAATTTTTAGCGGCTGCCAATCATTCAGGGACGGGGACGGGACACCGCCCAGAGTCACCAGAAACCGACCAGACTCCAAGCGGCGCCAGCCTGCTCGCACGACACTGTCGACACCAAAGCTGGGACTGGGCCCCAGGGCTCGCTCAAGTGCTTTTTCGAGCTGCTTGGCCTGCTCAACAGATGAGTTCAAGCGAAGCACCAATGTTGCCTTGAAGGAGCTTTGCGGCGGATTGGTCAGCACCTGAAGCACAAATGGCATGGCCAGCAGCTTGGCCTGCAGCTGACGTCCCAGGCCATGAGCCTGTAGAAGAGACAACTGCATTGGCCCCTGGCTCAGAAGACCTCCCAACAAGGGCTGCAGAGACGTTCCCTCTAGTTGGAGCAAGACATCGGATGGCAGCTCTGTGGCGGAAGGTGGCTCCAGGCCCTTGTTGAAGGACCTTGGGATCCCATCCAGGCGCCCGACAATGCCACTCCAGCGCTGACCTGAACGGCGAAGGCAACCTTGCCTTAATGGCAGCAACAATGGTGTCCACGCACCAGCCATGGCCTGCAGAGCATCAGCACGCCAGAGGACACTGCCGGGGCGTCTAATCAAGGCGGGGCAGTGCGGTTGCTGAGACGCCGTCACTGAGATGCTTAGACGCCGTTTCAGCTCCTGCAAGGCCAAGGCATTGGCAGCAATCAGGCGATAGGGTCCGACCTTGAAACTCAATGGCAGGTCAGCAAGCTCTTGATGATCGGGTAAGAGCAGGGCAGCGTCGGAACCAGCATGGCTCCCCCAAAGCTGCCACCAGAGCCCACCGCTGCGATGCCAGAGCAGCTGTGCAAGGCCAGGAGGCAGTCGCTGTCGCCATAGACCTGGCATTGGTCTGCTTGGCTCAACCGCAAAGGCCTGAATCAAACTGAGCTGCGGCAGTAGTCCTCTTATGGCAGGGGCGCTGCGTTGCGGGGCCGTAAACCAAAGCCATGCTGCAGCTGACAAAGGGAGCGCTCCGGCCAGCAGAGAAGCCCGGAACGGACATCGGAGCCAGCTCATGGGAACCGGATTCAGCGGCGGGATTTGGTCTTAACCGGAACGTCAGAATTTCCACGACGACGACGATCACGCCATTCAATGACGGAGAGGTACACGACCCCTCCTGTCACCAACAGCAGCAGAACTGAGGCCACAGTGGCCAGCAGAGTGGTTGTGGTCAGCTCCAAAGGTGCCGCTACAGATCAGAAATTGATGGATCCGTCGCCGTTTCGGCCCCACACCACCATGGCGATCGAGAAGGTGAACGTGGCAGCCAGGGCGGCCCAACCCAGGGTGATCAGCACGGGACGGTGTATCGAGTTGCCCGACTGTACCGAAACCATCCCAGCTTGATGCGCAGAATGGGCGACAACCGCGTCGTGGCCGTGACCAGTTCCACACCCCTACGCGAAACAGCCGGCAGTGCCGTGCTGGAGCGGAGCCCCTACCCCAACTACAAGGTGGTGGTGCTCAACGATGAGGTGAACACCTTCCAACATGTCGTGGATTGCCTTGTGAAGTACATCCCCGGCATGACTCCCGACAAAGCCTGGTCGCTGGCCCAAGAGGTGGACAGTGAGGGACGAGCTGTGGTGTGGGTCGGGCCCCAGGAGCAAGCTGAGCTCTATCACATGCAACTCGGCGCTGAAGGTCTCACCATGGCTCCCCTCGAGCGAGCCTGAAGCCATGGGACGGGTGGTCATCACCCACAGCACCTATCTCGAGGGGCTGATCCCCCTGCTGAGGTCTCTAGCGGGAGATCCCCAGATCAATACGGTCACACCGGCTGTGATCTCAAGGGTCCGAGGCCGATGTGAGGGATTGAGGTTGCGAATCTCCACACGGATCACAGGCGGATACAAACTGATGGCCCGACGCGGCAGCAGCGCTCAGGAAGTTTTCGTGATCACGGGCCTGAACCGCGAAGCACTCGCGCAACGCCTCCAGAAACTAGAAGCCTCAGCCTGATCTACTCGGCTGTTACTTCATCAATGGAGACCACCGCATGCAATCGAAAGTCCAGGCAGAACTCCAGACCAAAACGGAACGCTTCATGGCGATCTCGACACCAGAAGGTGAGGCTGTCTTGCTCCCCATCGGCGTCAGTGATGATCAGGGCAAAACGCTTCATGGGTTCACCCTGCTGAAGAGGTGACCGGCCGACATCCCCCGATCTAG
Source organism: Synechococcus sp. TMED19 (assembly GCA_002168155.1). Classification (GTDB taxonomy): domain Bacteria; phylum Cyanobacteriota; class Cyanobacteriia; order PCC-6307; family Cyanobiaceae; genus RCC307. The sequence goes on from NHBY01000021.1 coordinate 2,790, forward strand.
GGATTCACCAAAGAAATGCGGGCAGGAGCACGGTGAGCAGGATGCCGAGCAGCTCTATCAAAAATGGGTGGACCACCGTGCCGTGATGCCCCCGAGTTCGACCTGGAAGAACCAGAAGGGGGGGAAAAGCGGGGCTTCGTTTCCAGCTACGGGGCCGGCCTACGTCACCGTCGCGACATCCCCCCCGAGTCGAAAAGGGAGTCAGATCAGAACACTGGGCAGGGCAAACACCAACACAGCAGTCCGCACTGAATTTAGGGGGTTCATCCATTTGCAGGCCAGTGCTGTCTCACGGCAGCAAGATGTTCCATCGCCTCGCGGCGGCGCAGCCCTGCATCCTTGGCTTGCAGAAGAAAGGTGACATGGCCGAGTTTGCGGCCGGGACGGGCATCGCTCTTGCCGTACCAATGCAAATGGGCACCGGGCAACCGCTCGAGCTGCTGCCGGCGATCGCTGTAATCCGTGCTGGCGCTCTCAAAGCCCAACAGGTTGACCATGTAGGCGCCAGGCACCTTCAAGACAGCGGNCTGCAGCGGCCGTCCACTTAGGAGATTGAGCTGCTGGCAGAACTGGCTTGTGGTGCACGCCTCAATCGTCAAATGACCGGAGTTGTGGGTGCGTGGAGCCAGCTCATTAATCATCAATCCACTAGGAGCCAGAAAGAATTCAATGGCCAGCACGCCGACGTAATCGAGTGCTGTCACCAAGGAAACGGCAATGGAACGCACCCGCGCTTCCACCGCGTGACTGACGCCAGCAGGAGCTAGGACCCAATCACAAACCTGCTGCTGCTGGTGGGTCTCCACCAACGGGAACAGCTCCACGCGCCCGGCGCCATCACGNGCCACNAGCACCGCCAGCTCCATCTCAAAAGGCACTAGTTCCTCGAGGATCCACTGGCGCGGCTCAACGCGCATCAGCAGGGCCTCTAACGAGGCTCGGTTCAAGACCCGCTCAGTCCCCTGGCCGTCGTAGCCACCGCTGATGGTTTTGGCCATCACCGGCAGGGACATGTGCTCGGGCAACTCGCCGCCTGCACTGACGACCTCGGAGAGATCGCACCAGCGAGGACAAGGCAGATTGAGCTTCTCAAGGATCTGCCGCTGCCGGCGCTTATTAACNAGCTCCCTNAGCACCGAGGCGGAGGGATGGAAGGTCGTGCCCTGCTCCTCCAAAGCAGTAATGACCTTGAGATCGACCCATTCGTTCTCAAAGCCAATGGCATCGCAGCGCTCAGCGAGGGCTGTGGTTGCCTCGGGGGTATTGGAGGCGCCGATTACAGCACCGCCAGCNAGAGCGACGGCGGGGTCTTCGGCCGCTGCAGCCTGTAGTTGCAGCTCGAGATCCATGTCACCGGCAGCTTGCGCCAGCATCAAAGCAAGCTGACCACTTCCGACGATGCCGGGTCGCTTCACGCGCAGCTGCCGTTCAATCCTCCAATGTAGTGCTGTTGTTCTTGAGGCTTTGCTGCAGCAGACCCAGCAACAGAACCACCAGAAATAGCGCCAAGCCGGCAGTGCAGGCGTAGCTGATCTCTAGTTCTTGAAAGGCCAGGTCATAGACGTAATAAACAACCGTCCGGGTGGAATCTGCCGGTCCGCCCTGGGTCATCAAAAACACCTCTTCAAATACCTTTGTGGCCGCGATTGCTGAGACGACCGACACCAGCGCCACATAGGGGCGAAGCAACGGAAGAGTGATATCGAGGTGCTGGCGCCAGCCCCGGCAGCCATCGAGTTCGGCCGCCTCGTAAAGATCCCTGGGGATGCCCTGCAGACCAGCAAGGAAGATCACCATGTAATACCCCAGCCCCTTCCAGAGAGTCACCACCATCACCGAGGGGAGGGCGAGAAGGGGGTCAGTGAGAAAGCCGATCGGTTGGAACCCCTCTCCGAAAAGGGCTGAGGCCCAACCGTTGACCAGGCCATTTTCGGCGTAAAGCCAACGGAAAGCGATCGCCGCAACGACGATGGACACCAGCACTGGGGTGTAGAAGGCACCGCGGAACCAGTGCATTCCAGGCAGAGCACGGTTGACCAGTACCGCCAGGGCTAAAGCCCCCAGGACGATCGGCGGGACCACTCCGACCAGATACACCGCCGTAGTGCCAAGAACCCGCAGGAACATCGGATCAGCCACCAGTCGCCGAAGATTGGCCAGACCGATGAACTGCAGCGGTTCGGTCACATCAAGTCCGGAGCGCGTGAAGCTCATGACCAGGGCCATAAGCGCCGGCGCCAGAACGGTCAGGCTGATCAGCACCAGGGCCGGAGCAACGAACAGCCAGGGCTGCAAGAGTGGTTGACGCATAGTCCGCGCAACTGGACTGCCGCATTGTGCGCGAAGCAGGCCATACATTCAGAGTCCCAAGGCCTCTCGATCCAATGGACACCGGCGCCCCGATCACCACGGTTCCGGTGGAACTGGCTCGTCCCTACAGCATTCACATCGGTTATGGCTCTCTGGCAAGTCTTGGCGAGCGGCTGCTGAAACTGGGCTACAAGGCCGGCACCAAGGTGATGGTGGTGAGCAATCCAGTGGTGGCGGAGCATTACGGCCAAAAGGTCAGCCAGTCGTTGCAGCAGTCAGGCTTCAACCAAGAACTGGTGGTGGTGGATGCCGGAGAGGAGCAGAAGACTCCAGACACCGTTGGCCGCATCCATGACGCCGCCTATGCCATGGGTCTCGAACGGGGCTCCGTGATGGTGGCTCTCGGAGGTGGTGTCGTCGGGGACATGACCGGATTTGCCGCCGCCACCTGGCTGCGGGGCATTGCTGTCGTGCAGGTACCTACGACTGTGCTGGCCATGGTGGATGCGGCGATCGGCGGCAAGACCGGAGTCAACCATCCCGGCGGCAAGAACCTGATTGGTGCCTTCCATCAACCACGGATGGTGCTAATCGATCCGGCCACCCTGGCCACCCTGCCTGTGCAGGAAGTACGTGCAGGCATGGCGGAGGTGATTAAGTACGGCGTGATCTGCGACCCGTTGCTGTTTGAGCAACTGGAAGCCCGACCGCAACTGGATGATCTCGAGAGCATTGGTGCTCCGTTGCTGCAGCAGATTCTCAAGCGCTCAGCGGCCGCCAAGGCTCGCATCGTCGCCAACGATGAGCGGGAGGGAAATCTGCGGGCGATCCTCAACTATGGCCACACCCTTGGCCATGTGGTGGAAACCCTCACTGGCTACGGACAATTCCTGCACGGAGAAGCAGTAGCCATCGGGATGTGTGCCGCCGGCCAGCTAAGCCTGCAGCTGGGGCTTTGGAGCGAAGCGGATCAAGAACGTCAAGTCAGGCTGATCAAGCGGTGCGGACTGCCCAGCCAGGCCCCGGAACTCGATGCAACTGCTGTGCGTGAGGCGATGCTGCGCGATAAGAAGGTCCGCGATGGGAGGGTGCGGTTTGTGTTACCCAGCGCCATTGGCCAAGTGGTGATCCGCGATGACATCGATCTGGATGCGGCCATCACGGCCCTTCAGGCCACCAGCCTGACGGCCTGATGGGAATCGGAGCCGGGGGATCGCTTTGAGCCTCCAGCCAAAACCACCAGAAGCCACCCAAAAGATGCGGATCCACCAAACGCAGCAATTCCTCTCGGCGAGCCAGGCGTGCGGCCAGATCAAGCGGTCCTGGCTCGGACAATGCTGAAATCTCGGCCGCCAGTCCCAGCTGAAGGAGAACCTCCCCTTGCAGAGCGGCTCCCCGCCAATGCCAATCGGCCTGAGGCGCACGCTGCTCGAGCAGCGTGCTGCAGACATGGGCAGTGATGTCTTGTAGGCCGGGATCAGCCAGCAGGTCATTGCTGCTCCGCTGCGCGCGACATGCCAGCAACGTGCCTCCATCACGCTGGGGCGCGTAGTAGCGAGAGGCGCTCAAGGCGTAGTCAATGGCCAGCAGCCAGCCCTGGGAGAGCACAGTGCGCGCCTGCTGCAGCCAACCTGCCAGCTCAGGACACCACTCGCTGCTCCACCCTTCCGGGCGACCGCCCCCATCGGCAGGCAGGCCGAGCTGCTCGAGCTGCAGCAGCACGGAGTCACTGAGGGGATCCCCCNGGCAGAACTGCGGCTGNCCAGAAGNATCACAGCTGACNGCAAGTTCATGCCAACGACCTGAAGCGAGNACAAAGCGCTGAACTGGCAGAGCATCGAGCAACTCGTGAGCCAGCACCAAGCCGCGACGCGGTGCCAGCTTCAACTCATTGGGGCTGGTCCAGCAGATCGGCAGCTTCAATGCAGACAGTCGCTGCTGTTGCTGCTGACGCAGAGCAGGACTGCTCTCCACCATCACGAGCTCAAGACGGTCAAACCAGACGGCCTCTTGCAAGTCCACCGACTCCAAGAGCTGCGCCATCAGCGAGCCATCGCCTGGGCCCCACTCAATCAAGCTGATGGGTCCTGCCTGCTGTGCGGCAAGCGCTTCAAAGCAGGGCCACAAATGGCGCCTCAGCAGCTCAGCGAAGGCGGAGCCCTGAGTAGGTGCGGTAACGAAATCTCCCCCAGGACCAAATCGGACCCTGCCACTGCCGTAGTAACCGAACTCAGGATCATTCAGCAGCCAGTCCATGACGGTGGTGAACCCCACCGGAGCTGAAGAGGCGCTCAGGCGCTCAGCCAGCCATTGAGATCGCCTCGGCACNGCGAGTGATGACATCACCGAGAATGCGCTGCAATGTGCACTCCACCATGCTCCGCTGGCTGCTCCCGCTGCTCACCTGCTGCTGGCTCATGNTGCTGCCGGTGGCGCCTGCCCAGGCCTTGGACAACCCTGAGTTGCTTCCCGACTACAGCACAACAGTGATTGATCTGGCCCGGGTGCTCACGGACAGCCAGCGCAACAGCCTCGATCAGCAGCTAGAGCAATTCGAGAAAGACAACGGCTGGAAACTGAGAGTGCTGACCCAATTCGATCAGACACCTGGCCTGGCCGTTCGCGATTACTGGAAGCTTGATGAACGCAGCCTTCTTTTAGTGGCTGACCCCCGCGGCGGCAATCTGCTGAATTTCAACGTTGGAGATGCTCTATTTGCCCTGATGCCCAGGACCTACTGGGTGGAACTCCAGACCCGCTTTGGCAACCAGTACTACGTCCGTGATCATGGCGAAGACGGAGCTGTTTTTGATGCACTGAATGCAGTTGAGACCTGTCTGGAGCGAGGCGGATGTCAGGTCGTGCCTGGATTACCCAAGGAACAATGGCTCCTGACACTCAGCACCTCGATCCTCGGTGGCTTGGTCGTTGGCTTCGCCGGCTTTCCGCGAGAGAAGGGGAAGACTTTTGAATGGGGCTGGGTTCTGCTGCTCTCACCCCTTTGGATCATCCTCTTTGGGATCTTCGGCATCGGGCCTGTTGTGACAAGAACTAGCGACTTAGTACCTCTGAGCGAAAACGTTCTTGGATTCCTCGGAGGTGCCACTGGCGCCTACTTGCTTGCGCAATGGTTCAGCAGTCGATCCGCTGGATCTGAAGATTCAGCGTGAGACTGATTCAAAGGCCTTCGCCCTGGCCTACACCTTCAAGCATGCATTCGAAAGGATCGCCACTGCAGTCAGAGGAGTCTTCCACAACAAACTCCGGGGTGACGGTCTTGAGCATTGGCGGGTGCAGGTTGCGGAGTCGAGCCAGATTGGCCTCATAAAAACGCTTAAGGCGGCCATACCTGACTACAGGCTGACCGTAGTAACTGCGATTCCGCAGAGTAGGGAATGAGGCCCATTCGGGAGCGAGTTTTGCGGCTAATTCCTTGGTGAGCACTCCACCATCAGCCAGAGGCAAAGCACCGCGTCGCTGGATCAGATAGAGGGCTGCCTGATCCTGAGCTTGAGGACCAAATCCGACCAAATCAAGAGCGCGCACAGCAAGGCGCCAAGTCGCAGGCATGAACTGATAAGCACCGGCAGCGGCACTGGCGTATCCGCTGGTGTAGTTGATGCGATCGGGGTGGCGTTCCAAGGTNTTCATCAAACTGCCACCGAACATGACCCTGTAACCGATGTCAGCACCTTCCTTCCAAGTGCCTTCGGCGTAGCGAATCGTGTTTAGAAGTGCGCGGCGCTCAGGGGTGATCGCAAAGATACGGGGAACTGAAGGCAGACCCGGAAAGCGCAGACGGGGCATACGGAGCTGGGCCAGCTCAACCTCAATCTGCTGAGGGGATCGGAAGGAGTGGGTATCGACGTCTATCTGACCTGCGCGGACCGAATGAGGAGCCAAAGCAACAGCAGTGGCCGCCACAAGAGGAGCCGCAAGGGCGAAGCCAGACACGCGCATGGCTGGAAAATTAAAATTCTTAGTGGAACCGTTCACGAAAAAATCAGAAACGGACGGGGCAAATATGACTAAGGATTAGACACTTGAGATTAATANCTGGCCAGATAGAAAAGCGTCCATAAACACGAGCGCNGCTTGGGTTGCCTCTGTGCTTTGAACATTTAGCAACAGGTTGTTGTCGCGTATGTGCCTAATCAAGCCGCTGCTAGTTGTGGGGTCTTGCGTCTAAGTGCAGACAGCAGCTTCTAACTTATGCAGCAGAAATTCGGCCGCCTGCTCTTCTCCGCCGACAGGGAGAGGCAGTCCATCAGGAGAATGCAAAGCCTGATCAAGTCCCCAGTCACCACAGTCGAACTGACCCCGACTGATGAAACGATGCCGACCGTAACGAGGTAGCAATTGTTCCAGAACAGCGGCTTCCGCAAAGCCCTCTCGTTGGACCACAACAAGACCGCACTGCTGACGCAATGCTTCGCAGAAGGTGCTGTAACCCGGTTTTGTAATCACCAGATCACAGAGGGGCATGACATCGAGCGGGCGAAGGTCTTCAGGCACCAGTAGGGCATTGCCCGCCTGAACCAGCTGAGGATCAAGCACCAAGAAGCGCCAATCGGGCCAGGACTCAAGCCAGGCAGAGTTGCATGACAAGCCCAGGCCACCAAAACAAAGCAGTGCGCTCCGATCTCGCGACGTGCGCCAACCGAGACGCTGCCGCAGCCACTCAGCCTCGATCCCAGGTGTCGCACAACTCAGCCCCAGTTCATAGACAGGCAACCCCCAATTCATGGGCAGGGAAAAAGGACAGCTCAGTAGCGCCTGGCCCTGTCGATAACGCATCAAGCACTGCTGGCTCCAGTTCGAAAAGCATGGGCCCATCGCCCCATAGATCGAATCCCAACCAAAATTTCCGTGCCAAATCAAAGGCAGTTCCAACCGCTGAGCCAGTAACGCCGCTGCTGGCGGGATATCAGCCAGCACAAGAGCAGCTTCCCCGTTCTGGCGTTGAGCAGCGATCCAGGCACTTTCGCGCTCCACAAGATCTGGCAACTCGGCATCAAGCTGGTCAAGGGCAGCCAGCGTGGCCTCGGAGTCGCTGCCGAGGGCATCAGCCTGAATGACCCCGACATCCCAGCGGCATAGACGGTGCTGAAGCGGCAGCCCGGCAAAACTGCGAGCCACAAACTCCTGCGGCAGGGCCGTCGACAGGATGAAGCGGCAATCGGGACGCCGAGCATGGACGGCATGCAGCACCGCGGCCACCCTGGCGCCATGGCCAAACCCATGGCTGCTGATGCAGGCAATGATCAGCACGGCAGCGCCGGAGAGCTGAGCAACAATTCCTCCCGCTCGATCGCACCATCCGCACGGAACCAGCGCTGAGAGGCCAGGGTCACTTCGCCACCAGCAGACAATTCGACCCAGCAGAAGTGCCTCAGCGGAGCGCCCCGGGCATCGACGCCATGGCGAGGCACGCAGGCGGCATTCAGGTAAACCGTCCCCTGTCGATCACGGTGCAGGCTGCGGCGCTGGCCGGCACCGTGGCGCAGGCGGAGGTGCATATGGCCAAAGACGACAAGTGGGACGGGACGGGTACGCCGGATACGCACGATCGCCTCTTGAAGGTCCTGATCGCCCCAATCACAGGCGGGGCGCTTCCAGTCCCTGCCACAGGGATCACTGGCGGCGCTGCCAAGGCCGCTGGGGCCAGCATGGGCCAAGAGAACCAGCGGAAGGTCAGGCGGTGCCTGACGAGCTGCCACAGCGATGCGTTCGGCTGAATCAAAAATGCTGAGGTCCCCCCAGTGGGCCTTAACCGCAGCGGAAAGATAAAAGCCACCTCCTGGGCTGCCTGGCCTGCCACCAACCACGGCCAGGCCAGGGGGATCAAGCAACCGCAGAGACCAGCCGCAATGCAGAGGCCCTAGGGCCTGTTCCATCAACGCCAGGGTGCGGCCGCTGGCGTCTTTAGCCGCGTCATGGTTCCCCAACACACACGCGACAGGAAGGTTCAGCTCCCGCAACCGCCGCGGCAGGCGTACATCCCCATCGGCCAGATCCCCCACTACCAGCAGGGCATCAGGGGCAAGACGCTCTATCAANTCAGCATCCAGCGCGTCCCACTGGCCATGCAGATCCCCGGCAATGGCCAGACGTAGCACCGACCCCCCCGTTAACCGTTTCTAATCTGAGATCATCCTCCCTCCTCTCCCCGACCACGTGTTTGCTGCCGCTCAGCCCGCCGCGCCACACAGCGACCCATTGGAGCGCATCCAGCTACTGCGGCAGCAGCGAAATGCGGTGATCCTGGCGCACTACTACCAGGAGGAGGCGATCCAGGACATCGCCGACTTCATTGGTGATTCTCTGGAGCTCTCGCGCAAAGCCGCGAGCACAGANGCTGATGTGATCGTCTTCTGCGGCGTCCACTTCATGGCCGAGACCGCCAAGATCCTCAGCCCTGAAAAGATTGTTGTCCTGCCGGATCTCAACGCAGGCTGCTCCCTGGCCGATGCCTGCCCACCCGATGCCTTTGCGGAATTCCGCTCTGACCATCCCGATCACGTCGTGATCAGCTACATCAACTGCTCAGCAGCAATCAAAGCCCAGAGCGATCTGATCTGTACCAGCAGCAATGCCGTGGCCATGGTGCAGTCAATCCCTGAGGACACGCCGATCCTGTTTGCCCCCGATCGCAACCTGGGGCGCTGGGTCAGCCGACAGGCCGGACGCGAGCTCACTCTTTGGCAGGGAAGCTGCATCGTGCACGAGACCTTCAGCGAGCAAGCCTTACTGCAGCTCAAATCGGAACACCCGGAGGCTCGCGTGATCGCACATCCTGAGTGCGAGGAGAACCTGCTTGATCTGGCCGATTTCATCGGATCCACCAGCAAACTGCTGCAGTACAGCCAGAACGACGCTTCCGGCAGTTACATCGTGCTGACCGAGCCGGGCATCTTGCATCAGATGCGCAAGGCCGTTCCGAACAAGAGTTTCCATGCCGTGCCGGGTCTGGATGGTTGCAGTTGCAACGCCTGCCCGCACATGCGGCTGAACACACTCGACAAGCTCGAGCAGTGCCTCAGCACACTTGAGCCGGCGATTGAACTCGATGAGGCCCTGCGTCAGCGAGCCCTGCAGCCAATCCAGAAGATGTTGGACCTCAGCCTCTAATTCGCCCGGGCTGAACGGATGACACTGGTGGANCACACCCCTCAGGGGCTGTATTGCCGGGCTGCCGATGCCTGGATAGATCCATGGCGGCCGGTTCCAAGAGCCCTCATCACCCACGCCCATGCCGACCACGCCCGAGCAGGTTGCGGGGAGTACTGGTCTATTGGCAGAGCAGAAGGCGTGCTGCGCCGGCGACTTGGCCAGAACATCTCGCTACATCCCTTGAGCTATGGCGATGTGCTTCGTCTCGGGGATGCCGAAGTGTCCTTCCATAGCGCGGGGCACGTGCTCGGATCAGCTCAGATCCGTCTTCGCGCTGGAGGTGAAACCTGGCTGGTGAGCGGTGATTACAAGAGAGACCCGGACCCAAGTTGTGATCCTTTTGAACTGGTGGACTGCGATGTCTTCATCACAGAAGCCACTTTCGGCATGCCGATCTACCGCTGGCCCAGCGGATCCCATGTGGCCCAGGAGCTACTGAAGTGGTGGCAGGAAGCGCCTGAGCGACCATCATTGCTGTTCTGTTATGCCTTCGGCAAAGCCCAGCGGCTCCTAGCGGAGTTAGCACTGCTGGGGATCAATGATGAGGTGCTCTTGCACGGAGCCATGGTTCCAATCACCCAGGCCTATCGCGATCAGGGGATCACCATGGTGCCGACGCAAGCAGTGAGTGCACTACCGNGCCNAANCGATCTGTCTGGACGGCTCATCCTGGCTCCCCCTTCTGCGCACCGCAGCCCCTGGATGAAACGTTTCAAGGCGCCGCAAACCGGCTTCGCTTCAGGTTGGATGGCGGTGCGAGGGGCCCGTCGGCGCCGAGGCTATGAAAGAGGTTTTGTGCTCAGTGACCATGCCGACTGGGCTGGCTTGGTCGAGACCGTGCGCCAATCAAAAGCGCAACAGGTCTATGTCACCCACGGCCAAAGTGATGTACTCGCTCGCTACCTCAACGAGGTGGAGGGGATCAGCAGTGAACCGCTCGCAACGCTATTCGAAGGTGAGGGTGATGATTGAAGCTNAGCAAGCCGTGACAATCAGCAGCCTCTGGAATCAGACCGGGTTGTCATCGCTGCGATGCAGGTTGTGCAGTTTCTCCACCACGCAACTCTGAAAATTGTCCTTCTTCTGACTCAACCAGTCACCAACCTGGGCCCTCTCATCAGGTGTGAGATTCATCTTCTGCAGGTAGTCCTTGGTGGCATCCCAAAGCAGGGAACCGAATTGNTGGGANTGTTTGATGCGCTCGGCNACTCCCTGATGAAGTTCATCGTTGTCGATGAGGGGATGTGATTCGATCACATCCGCGCTGGTGTCGATCACCGGAGTGTCGTGATCAGCGGTCATGCCGAGGGAGTCGAGGGGGGTATTACCAGCATGNTTATTTTTCCTGCGAAGGAATTAAATCTGGTCCGCCCAAGCCCTCGAGCTGCCGCATCAGTTGCTGCAACGTTGTGCTCTATCTGCTGAGCCACGGCAGATGCAGATGAAGTTCCCGCTCAAGCTGCTCGACCAACGGATCGTCTAGATCAGGCAGGTCACTCTCAACTGGCTGAACAGTGGCAAAACACTGAGCAAGGCAGCGGGTACAAGGACCGTCGGCACGGCAAAGCCGACGGCTCTCTGAATCGCACCCCAACCATGGCCAAAGCACAAACCCAAGACCCTGATCAAGATGGAGAAGATCTGATCTGCATCGAAAAGCAGGATGAAGCGTGTCGTTTGGCCTGCCGTCGGTTTCGTCCTCCTGGTGCTGGGGTGCCTGGTGCTGCTGACCGACCTTGAGCTGCACATCGTTCGCTGGTTCAACTGCGGACCGATGGCCACGGAAGGGGAAAAGAACAGTGAGGTCTGCCGGCGACTGAAGTAATCAGGAAGACCACAAGCCAGAGTCCTCAACCACCTTGTTGTTCTGCTGGCAGGGGATCCCTCTGCCAGAGGAATCGACGGGGTTCCTCGCCGCACTCCCTTGTGATGTGTCCTGGCAACATCCCTTTGAATCCCTCGCCGGCCTTAACGGTGCAGGCCTGCCACTGACGATGTACGGGTCGGGTGACGACATTGAGCGCCGGATTCCAGAGCAGCACAAGCAAAACGGCTGCCACTCCTGGAGCTGCCAGCAACAGCGTGAGGGCGCAACCAATGCCCAGCGTGCGCTCGAAATACAGGCGAAACTGACTGGTCATGGGCTGGCCGACAACCAGGCAGGTGTGGGTACGGCTTTCAGCATGAAGGGCAGCGGCGTGATCGAGAGGTCGCCGCCACTGACCCACAGGGCCTGTTCCTCGCTCCACAGCTTGATACCTGGAACGATGAAACGGCTCTTGGAGGCGTGATCAGGCAGGTACACCGCCAAATAGCCCTGCTGGGCTGCAAAAGCCCGCAGGTCATCGACATGGAGGCCATCGGCCGTCTCGATCAGCTCCAGCTGACCATCGGCGCGTCCGGCATAAAGAATGCGCACATCAGCCAGGCTGAGCGTGCGATACACCCCCTTGTAAGCCGGAGGTGCCTCCTCGGTGGTGTTGATCAACGCGTGCAGACCACCGATGAAGACCCGGTAGCGATGGCGCTGCTCAGGTAGCAGCCTTCCGTAGCCGAACTCCAGCTCACCAGCTGAGGTGATCGCCATATACGCCCGCTGGGCAGCGGCTGCATTATTCCCCGCACGCCACTCGCCATTGGCCAGCAACAGATCGCCATGCAGGGCGATTCCAAGGTCATTGCGGCCTGGCTGACGCTCGTAGGTGGGTCCGGTGAAGAACAGAAGGGCTTCAGGGTCAACATTGGCCTGTTCCTCATGCTCCCAACCCTCTGAAAAGATCAAATCCAGCCAGCGAGGGTCAAAAACGGCGCTGCTGTAGTGGAGGGTGAATTCACTGCCGTCGGCGCGCATCACCCGCTGCTGAGCCTCCAGGTCGGCGCGCATCACCACGGTGGGCTGAGGGGGCAGCTCCTGCTGGACGGGAGGCTCGGACTTGCCCGATGGGTCCATGGCCGGCTTGAAGCGCGGCTGTTGCAGACCGTGCAGCGCGATCAGCCCGGCAGACGCCGCTGCCAGGGCGAGAACGGCGAGCCAGAAGCGATGGGCAGTCACGGCGGCAGGGCTGCACCGCCAGTCTGATCAGGTTCGCCTGCCGTGTCGTTCAATTCGAACGACCTGCTACCCGCCACTCAAACTGCCCATGCAGCGCTTCCAGGCCCTGTTCCAGCAGCTGGATCGCAGCACGGGCACCCGCGCCAAGCAGCAGGCTTTGGTGGATTACTTCCGCCAGACCCCCGCGGCCGATGCCGCCTGGGGCTTGGCGCTGCTTCTGGGCAAACGGCAGCGACGCCTGATCACAGGTCGCCGTCTGCGGCAGGTGGCCCAGACCATCAGCGGACTACCGCAATGGCTCTTCGATGACTGCCATGCCCAAGTGGGCGATAGCGCTGAAACCGTGGCGCTGTTGTTGCCCCACGGCGACGGGGCCCTGCAGGAGCGGCCGCTGCACCAGTGGATGGAGCAGGAGCTGCCGCAGCTGGCGGATATGGAGAGTGAAGCGCAGGCGAATGCCTTGGCCGAGCTCTGGGCCGGGCTGAGCCAGGACGATGTCTTCATGATCTGCAAGCTGCTCAGCGGCGGCTTTCGCGTTGGCGTGAGCACTGGCCTTGTGAGCCGTGCATTGGCGGAAGCAGCCGGCGTTGAGGAAAGCACCATGGCCCAGCGGCTGATGGGAGTGGTGTGCCCCAGTGAGACGCAGTTCTCCCAGCTGATGGAGCCAGAGGAGGAGGGAGCAGATGCTCCCCCAGGGCGGCCCTATCCCTTTTTCCTGGCCAGCCCACTGGAGGAGGAGCAGCTCCAGGCGATGGAGCCATCGCATTGGCAGGCTGAATGGAAATGGGATGGCATCCGCGGCCAGCTGATCCGCCGCCGCGATGAGGCCTTCCTCTGGAGCCGCGGCGAAGAGCTAATCAACAGCAGCTTTCCCGACATCATTGAGCTGAGTCGGCAGCTTGCTGATGGCACGGTCGTCGATGGTGAAGTGCTGGTATGGGCCGATGGGGAACAGAAACCGCGAGGCTTTAGCGCTCTGCAACGGCGACTGGGCCGTCAAAGCGTCGGCCGCACGCTGCTGAATGAATGCCCCGCAGCACTGGTGGTTTACGACCTGCTGGAACTCGATGGGAACGATTTGAGATCCCAGCCGCTGAAGAAGCGGCGCGAAAAGCTCAGTGCATTGTCCGCCTGCTGGCAGGGGGGACTCCGCCTCTCACCAGTGCTGGAGTTCCAGAGCTGGTTGGAGCTGGAGAAGCAGCGCAGTAACGCCCGCCAGCTTCAGGCTGAGGGTCTCATGATCAAGTCCCTTGATTCGCCTTACTTGGAGGGTCGCAAACGAGGGCATTGGTGGAAACACAAGCTTGAGCCGTACCGACTTGATGCAGTACTGATCTATGCCCAGGCAGGGAGCGGGCGCCGAGCCAACCTCTTCACCGATTACACCTTTGCGCTTTGGGCACCAGCAGAAGAGCCTGGCGATTCACCCCAGCTGGTGACCTTCGCCAAGGCCTATTCAGGCCTCAAAGATCAGGAAATCGCCGAACTGGATCGCTGGATCCGTCGTCACACCACAGAACGCTTCGGGCCTGTACGTGCTGTGCAACCACTACAGGTATTTGAATTGGCCTTTGAAGGAATTCAGGCCTCCAAACGACACAAATCGGGACTGGCGGTGCGCTTTCCGCGCATCAGCCGCTGGCGCCAGGACAAACCGGCCGCCGAGGCCGACAGCCTGACTAGCGCCGAAGCCCTGCTGAAGGAGCCATGAGCAGGGCCATCGACTCGGCACTGGAGCCAATCGAAAGCTGGTTCAGCCGACAGGGCTGGACGCCGCTGCCATTCCAAAAGCAGGCGTGGCAAGCCCAGCTAGCAGGCCGCAGCGGACTGATCCAGGTGCCCACCGGGTCAGGCAAAACCTACGCGGCGGTGATGGGAGCAATCGCCACCATGCTCGCGGAAAAGCAGCCTCCCAAAGGTTTGCGGCTCCTGTACATCACCCCATTGCGAGCCCTAAGCCGCGATCTGGAACTGGCCCTGCTGCAGCCGATCACCACCATGGGCTGGCCGATCACGGTGGGCACCCGCAATGGAGACACGGCATCAGCGGTGCGCAGCAAGCAGCTGAAAAACCCGCCCAACATCCTGATCACCACCCCCGAGTCCTTGGCGCTATTGCAAGCCAACAAACGTTCGGAGGTACTGGTGGAAGGGCTGCAGAGCGTTGTGCTCGATGAATGGCACGAGCTTCTGGGCAGCAAGCGGGGCATCCAGGCCGAACTGGCACTCAGCTGGCTGCGTCAGCAGCGGCCGGGGCTGCAGACCTGGGTGATCAGCGCCACGATCGGCAACCTCAATGACGCCGCTCGCCATGGGCTGGGGGTGGGAGCGGACGAACCTGAACTGATCACCACCACCAAGGCCAAACAGCTGCAGATCCGCAGCGTCATCCCCGAGACCATCGATGGCTTCCCCTGGGCGGGACACCTTGGGCTGCGCATGTATGAGCAGCTGGTGGACAGGCTGTCACCAGCCATCAGCACCCTGCTGTTCACAAACACTCGCAACCAGTCGGAGCGCTGGTATCAGTGTCTGCGCTTTGCCTGTCCGGAGATGGAGGGTCTCCTGGCGCTGCACCACAGCGCCATTGACCGCAGCGAGCGCGAACGAATCGAGGCGAGCGTCAAGGCCGGAGAGTTGCGCTGGGT
Source organism: Synechococcus sp. TMED19 (assembly GCA_002168155.1). Classification (GTDB taxonomy): domain Bacteria; phylum Cyanobacteriota; class Cyanobacteriia; order PCC-6307; family Cyanobiaceae; genus RCC307. The sequence continues at coordinate 17,973 of NHBY01000021.1, forward strand.
GGTCTGCACCAGTTCCCTGGATCTGGGCGTTGATTTTCAGCCCGTCGAGCGCGTAGTGCAGATCGGCAGCCCCAAGAACCTGGCGCGTCTGCTGCAGCGCGCTGGCCGTTCGGCTCACCTGCCCGGAGGCACCTCACAGGTGCTGTTCATGCCCACCAATGCCCTTGAGCTGCTGGAGGTAAGTGCTGTGCGGCGCGGCCTGGAGGCCGGGCTGGTGGAGAGCCGGAAACCACCGCGGCACGCCCTCGATGTACTACTGCAGCACCTGACCACCCTGGCCTGCGGCAGCGGCTTTGAGCCGATCAGCACGTTGGAAACCGTGCGGACCACCGCGTCGTTTGCCTCACTGCGTGAAGAGGACTGGCAGTGGTGCCTTCGTTTCCTTGAGGTGGGTGGCGATTGCCTGGGTGCTTACCCGCGCTATCGCAAGCTCGAGCGCGACGAGAACGGTTGCTTCCGCATCAGCAACCAGAGCATCGCCCGGCTGCATCGATTGAACATCGGCACGATCACCTCCGCGCCGGCCATCCGGGTGAGGTTTATCCGTGGTGCCGTACTAGGTCATGTGGAAGAGAACTTCATCAGTCAGCTGAAACCGAAAGATGTGTTCTTCTTCTCCGGCCGGCAGCTGGAGTTGGTTCGCCTGCGGGACATGACGGCGTATGTAAAGGCGTCGACAAAAAAGAGCACCACGGTGCCGGCCTGGGCCGGCGGCCAAATGGCCCTCTCGGACCTGCTGACCGAGCACCTGCGACAGGAAGTCGCCCGAGCCGCCAACGGCGAACTCGACACCCCCGAGCTACAGGCCCTGGCACCGCTGTTCCTGCGCCAGCAGGACCTCTCGACAATCCCCAGGGCTGATCAACTGCTGGTGGAGACCTGCACCACCCGTGAAGGCAGCCATCTTTACGTCTATCCCTTTGAAGGCCGCTTTGTGCACGAGGGACTGGGTTTTCTGCTGGCATCCAGACTGACCGATCTAGAGAAGGGAACGATCACCGTCTCGGTCAACGACTACGGATTTGAGCTGCTGGCTCCGCGCAGTTTTCCGATGCAGGTGCTGGTAGAGCACCAACTGGAGGACCTGCTGCGACTTGATGATCTGGAGGCTGACCTGGAACGGGCCCTGAATCTCTCGGAGCTCTGCCGCCGGCGGTTCCGCGCCATCGCCCAGGTGGCGGGTCTGACCGTGCAGGGCTATCCAGGGTCGAGCAAGACCACAGGGCAGCTGCAGATCAGTGCAGCGCTGATCTACGACGTTTTCGAACGCCATGAGCCTGGCAACCGACTACTCCTTCAGGCCAGGGCCGAGGTACTCGAAGAGCAGCTGGAGCTGCCGCGACTGCGGCAGGCCCTCGAGCGCATCGCCAGCAGCGAGGTGATCCACAGCCCGATAGCTCGGCCTGGCCCTCTGGCCTTTCCTCTCCTGGTGGAGCGGCTCAACAACCGGATGAGCAATGAGAGCGTGCTCGAGAGGGTGCAGCGCATGATGCGCGAAGCCGAGAAGCACGAAGGTTGAGGCTGCAGCCCTTCCAGGTCAGCTCGCACTGGTTCCAGGCCCTGCGCTTTCGCCATCTAGCAGTGGTTCAGCTGCTGGAACTGTTGCTCCTGAGTGCCCCACTGTCGGACCCGGATCGCTTCGCTGGCCGGCTACTGCTGTTCTTGGTACTTGTTCCGCTGCAGTTCTTCAATCGCCTGCTGGGGTTGCGCCTCTCGGGGGAATCACGGCCATGGCTAATCGCCTACAGCTGGATCTTTGCCGCTCTAACAGTGGTGTGGGGCGTGCTCAGTTTTGTCCCGCAACTTGAGCACACCCACATCTGGCTCAAACCAGTCTTTTACGCCAGCGTGGCCTTGGTGTCAGGGCTGGTGCTGCTGCGCTTCATCCGCAACATCTGGATCGCCCAGGACGTGCATGAGGACGTCCTGTTCGGGGTTGTGATCTGCTACGCGACATTGACAGTGCTGGGCTTCGAACTGCATGGGCTAAACCATCACCTGAACCCGGCGGCCTACCAGCTACAAAGCGGCATACCCCATCACTCCCAGCTGATGTTTCTCAGCATTGGTGGCACCACCACGGCCGGAGCCCTTGTGGGACTTGAGAACAACTGGGCCCAGTTGATCTTCTATTTCCAGTCCCTTTTCAGCCAGATTTTTCTTGTGGTCTTTGTGGCCCGCATGATCGGTCTGCATACCGGACGACGATGAGCGAAAAGCAGGGGGAGGCAGGGATCAACTGGGGGGAGCTTCGACTGGAGTTCCTGCCCCAGCGTGCTCTGTGGGTTCCCAAGCCGAGGTTGCTGCTGATAGCGGATGTCCATCTGGCCAAGGCAGAGCACCTTCAGAGCCACGGCATTGCCCTACCCAGTGATGGTGATGCCGAGAACATCGGCCGCATCGAGACACTGGTTGAGCAGCATCAACCCGATGAGCTAGTGATCCTTGGGGATTTGATCCACCATCCCCGCAGCGTCAGTTCTCTGCTCAGTCAACAGATCACTGCGCTGATGGAGCGCCTCGATTGCAATATCAGCTGGATTGAAGGAAATCACGACCGCGGCAGCCGCCTCGGCCCCCTGCAAGGGGCGGCATCCCAGTCAAGGCAAGGACTCTGGCTAAGCCATGAACCAGAGACCCCACCAGCGGGGCTGCTCAACGTGTGCGGACACTTGCACCCTGTGTCCATCTTGAGACAGTCGAGCGATCGATTGCGGCTACCCTGCTTTTCATTCGTCGAGACAATCCCGAGGCTGGTGCTCCCAGCATTCGGACGTTTGACTGGCGGCCAACCTGCTGAGCGGACTTCAAAGCAATGGGTCGTCGCGGACGGAACAGTGCTGGCATTGCCGAAGTCTCTCCGGCTCGGGGAGCATCCCGCCCCATGGCGTCAACGCAGTCGCAGCGCCTGAAGGACAACCGACCCGTCAGTCTCGATCAACGGCCCAAACGACACTGGCGCTGGCTTGCTTGGTGTGCAGCAGGTTTGCCGTTGGCGGGTTTCACCTTTCTACTGGCCATCGCACCGCCGAGTCCACGCCGTGAGCTCGCCCCTGCCGGTGGGACCGCAGGAACAATCGATCCAGTCACCGCCACCAGCGATACCTTCCGCTACCTCCCCGATCAGGAGGTTTATGCCCTTGATTTCGATCCGCGCAAGGTGCGCTTTGATCTGTTCGAGGGTTGGGACCGAGAGCAGGACGCCTACGCCGATAGCAGCGGGCTGGCCTACATCAGTGGGCCCATGTATGAGCGCCACTACGAAGCTGATGGCAGTGAAGTGACAGTCCCACTGGGGGACATCAAGTTCGGCAACCAGGTTTGGCGCGGCCGTAACCGCTCAGCCTCTCAACAGAGGGCCTACATCGGTATCACCCGTGATGGCACCGTCGAATTCAGTTACGGCGAACTCACCCCCGAACGCGCCCGCCGCTACGAGACGTTTATCGGTGGCCTGCATGCCCTCTACAACGACTTCGAGCAGCCCCCTAGTGGCTATAAGGGCGCCTACTCGGTGTCGATGGGGCAGCGGATCCGCTACTACTTGCCTCGAATCCGTATGGTCATGGGCCTACGGAGCGACGGCCGACTTGAGGTGTTCATGAGCCGCGACGGGCTCACCCTCGAGCAGACCAAGGAACTTTCCCGTGCCCGTGGTCTGGTGGCGGCTTACATGCCCGACCACGCGTCCAAGAGCCGCTTCATCATCCCTGGCACCAAAGGATTCACCGAGGAAGACGCCAATTGGATCAGTGGCGGAGCCACCAGCTTTGTGCACGTCCCCTACATGCTCAAGCTCGAGCGTCGCCCCTATGACCTGCAGGGCTCGCTACTGGCCAATCTCAACCCACTGAATCGGGAAGAGGGATGCGGCAACCCAATCAACTGCAGCCTGCAGATGGGCAACAAGGTGACTGACCGTGCCTTAGCCGGTCTCAATCGGCTGATGGAGCAAGGCGTGGTGCCGCTGGCACGGCTGATCTGGAGTCCAACCCAGGGCCCTGCACCCACGAGGCCGGCCCAGAAGGCACCCCTCCGTGAACCTCCGATCACCGCCGATCCCACCGAAGCTCTGACTGCTGCACCACCACCGTCAGCACCGCAACTGCAACGCGACGACACAACAGCCGTGCGTCCTGTCGTGCCAGCCCCGCTGCCACCAGATCTGCCTGAGCCTGAGACCTACAACGACAGCATCGAACCCGCCTATGACGAAGGCGGAATGCTGGTGCCCGTCTATGACCCGGAGCTCTCGATCACGGTTGGCAGTGACAACCCACGGGTGCCCGAGCCGCCGATCTTGCCGCCGGCCAGCCCACCACCTGCTGAAGAGTGGAACGAACCAACTGATCTGCCCTTCCTGCGTTAGGTGTCCGCTTCTGCCAGAGCCCTCACGACATCACCGCGTGTAAGGACGCCCACCAGAGCCTGATCGTCGTCGAGAACGAAGAGGCGCTGAGTCCGCCGATCCTGCAGCAGCTTTGCTGCTGCAGGTAAGCCCAGATCTGAGCGACAGGTGTGGGGCTTGGCACTCATCAGCTCACCGACACTGTTGCCCAGAACCTGATGCACCTCCTTGTCCCATTGCAGAGGGTTCTTGAGGTAAATGACGCTGTCAAGCAGCATCACGTAAGGGCCGGCATCAAAGCCGGTTTCCCTGGCCATCAGCTGCTGTTCAGTGAGCTCACCAACCAGCTGACTGGTGTCATCAAGCACCGGCAAGCCAGAGATGTGGTGGTCCGAGAGCAACTTCACCGCCTGCTGCAACGGAGTGGCCGCCGTCACGCTGATCACCGGGGCCGTCATTACATCGGCCACCAAGCGCTGCACCACCATGGGCGGAATCCAACTGTTGGCATTCTGCAGCGCCCATGACCGCCCAACAGCTGCGTCAGCTAGCCAATGCCCTCACCCTGGGCCGAGCTCTCATCGGTCTGCCGCTTCTCATAGCGCTGCAGCAAGGCGCTGCAGCGCTTGCCTGGGGGCTTCTTCTGCTTGGCGGCGCGAGTGATGGCGTTGACGGCTGGCTGGCCCGCCGCGCCGGGGGCGGGAGCGCCTGGGGGGCACGGGTTGATCCACTCACCGACAAGATTTTGATCAGCGCACCCTTGCTCTGGTTAGGCCAGCAGGGGGTACTACCGCTTTGGGCAATCTGGCTGATGCTGGCCCGGGAGCTGACGGTGACAGGGTGGCGGACGGGTCTGAGTAGCGGCGGGCCAGCATCCCTCAGTGCCAAAGCGAAAACCAGCCTGCAATTCATCGCTCTGCTGCTAATGGTGTGGCCGCCCCTCTGGCCAGCTGCAGCTCTGCTTCATGGCCTTGGCTGGTGGTTGTTTTGGCCCTCCTTGACCCTGGCTTTGTGGTCTGCAACGGGCTACTTCCTTCAGGCTTCAAACAAGGACTGATCGCGGCTGAAGTCCGATTCGACCTGCTGGCGCTGGCTGTGGTCCTTGCTGTAGCTGTCCAGCAAACCGGATTCGAGATCAAAGGCCGGTGACCAGGCCAGCTCCTGCTGCAGGCGCTGAACCGAGGTGAGGAAATGGGTCAGCCGCAGTGGAAAGGCCTTGCGGGCCTTCGGATCAAGACCCGATGGATCAAAACTGCGAAGCTCCACCTGCTCCGGGTCCTTGCCGCAAGCTCGAGCCGCTGCATGCACCAAACCAAGGAATGTGACGCCCTTGGTGTCGGTGCAGTTGTAGATGCGATTAGTGGCGGCATCCACCTCAATACAGCGGGCCATAGCCGTGGCCAGATCCTCCACATGACCCAGCTGGGTGATGGTGGTGCCATCACCGGGGATGGGCACCGGTCGGCCGGCGACGATACGGTCAAAAAACCAGTTCTCGACTGGGTTGTAATTACCGGGTCCATAGATGTAAGTCGGCCGAAAGCTCGTAAAGGGAATTCCCTCCGAGCGCAGCCAGTCCTCGGTTTCGGCCTTGCCCGCATGACGGCTAGCCGGATCGGTGGGAGCCTCCTCATCAAGGGGCAGACGTGAGTTGTCGCTGTACACCCCGGCAGAGCTGACATACACAAGCCGGTGACGTGGGGCCCCCGTCTGCGCGATCACAGCACTGGTGTCGGCCTGGGTGCGACCGGAGCTGTCGACAATCACATCGAAACTGCGGCCGGCCAATGCCGCCAGCCCCTCGGGCTTGGAGCGATCCCCCTTGAGGTGCTCCACCCCATCCGGCAATGGTTGCTTGCCTCTGGTCAACAAGGTGACGGTATGGCCCGCGCGCAGGAAATGACCGACTAGAGGGCGACCCACAAAACGGGTACCGCCCATCATCAAGATGTCCATAAAAGTCAAACCACTAGTCCCTGTTCTGAGAAGCTAGGCCACCACTAGAAGGATTCATCCTGACGAGAGGAGAGCGTCCAACTATTACGTGAATTAATCCACTACGGGTGGGGCTCCTCTCAGCAAGGGATCAGCTGAGATCCAGGACAGCTGCAGGTATTGATAGACAGTCGCAATCCTTTTCCCATCTCCTCATGGATCTCATCCGCATCGCCTGCTGAAAATGCAACAGAAAACCAAGGGGCATTAGGGCAAGTCGGTCCGGCCAACGTTGGGAGATGGCTTCAAAGAAATTTTCAAAATCCAAGGAAGCCTCTAAACAAGACTCCACCTGACGACACCAAGCTGCAGTGACAAGCCTGCCTGGAATGTCTAGCTGTAGGGAAGCCGAAGCTCTCAAGGCATGGATCCCAAAGAAGCAGCGACTAGACGAATCAGAAAACGCAAGAAGCTCAACAAGCAGTGGCAGGTCTACTTATTCGTAAACCTCATCTTGCTATTGGTGTGGGGACTTTCAGGTGCTGGCTATTTCTGGCCGATTTGGGTCATTTTGTTCTGGGGCTTGAGCTTGGCTTGGGAGCAATGGCGGTTTAATCATCCAGACAAGGAGATCACTGAGCAGGAGATCGAAGACGAGATGGGCAGGATGTGACCTGAGTAAGCCCCCCAAGGGATCCACAACAGCACTCAAATCCCAAACACCACCGATAGCCACATCGCCTCTAAGAGAGATACTGATGGGTTGTTAGTTTTTTAGTGTGGATGTATTTAATCCACCGGCTCAGCTGCAGCAGGCTTTGAATTGAGGCGCTTGGGAGGATGAGCGCAGCAACGCGCTTGTGATGCAAATCATTCCCGCCATCGACCTGCTGCAGGGCTCCTGCGTGCGGCTGCATCAGGGGGACTACGACCAGGTGACCCGCTTTGGGGACGATCCGGTTGATCAGGCGCTGCAATGGCAGGAACAGGGGGCAGAGCGATTGCACCTGGTGGATCTCGATGGCGCCCGCAGTGGCGAACCTGTTAATGACGCTGTGGTCAAGGCGATCACCGCCGCCCTCAGGATCCCGGTGCAACTCGGTGGTGGTGTGCGTAGTGCCGAGCGGGCCGAGGCGTTGCTCGAGGTTGGCCTCGACCGGGTGATCCTCGGCACGGTGGCGATCGAGCAGCCCGAGCTCGTGTCCCAACTGGCTACTCGACATCCCGGCCGGATCGTCGTTGGCATTGACGCCCGCGATGGCCGCGTGGCGACCCGGGGCTGGATCACAGATACGGAAATCGAAGCAACAGCTCTTGCCCGGAAATTTGAGGGTCTCGGACTAGCGGCGATCATCAGCACCGACATCGCCACCGACGGCACCCTGGCTGGACCAAACCTGAATGCTCTCAGAGAAATGGCGAGCACCAGCAGCACGCCCGTGATCGCCTCGGGTGGCATCGGGAGCGTCAGTGATCTACTCAGCCTGCTGCCTCTCGAACCGTTGGGAGTCAATGGCGTGATCGTGGGACGAGCGCTCTATGACGGCACGGTGGTGCTCAAGGAAGCCCTTCAGGCTGTAAGCGATGGTCGTCTGCAGGATCCCAGCAGTGATCGCAGCGGGATGACCCCTTGCTAAGTCCATAAGATGTGGCCATGCAAGGCCCATCACCTGCTAAAGAGCCTGCGCTGACCCTGTCGGGGCTGGACGACGCCTATCAGCTTTGCCGCCGGCAGGGCTTGCGCCTCAGTCGCCAACGTCGTCTGGTGCTGGAGATTCTTTGGCGCAGCGGTGATCACCTCAGCGCCCGGGAGATCTACGAACAGCTCAACGCCGACGGTCGACGAATTGGTCACACCTCCGTCTACCAAAACCTGGAATCACTGCACACCCATGGAGTGATCGAATGCCTTGAGAAAGCACAGGGCAGGCTCTACGGCCACCGCGCCGATTCTCACAGCCATCTCACCTGCATGGAGAGCGGCAACATCAGTGATCTCGACATCACACTTCCCGAAACGCTGCTGCAAGCGATCGAGCAGCAGACCGGTTACCGCATCGAGAACTACAGCCTCAATCTGCAGGGGCGTCCCCTACAGCAGCCATGACTATGAATACGCGTCTGCTGCTAATCGGCGCTGGTTGGGCTGCAGACAGCCTTTTCGCTTACTTAAAAGAGCAACACAGCGACTGGGAGCTCGATCAACGCAGTGGTCGTGACGCCGACACCAGCTGTGATCTAGTGCTCTGGCTGCTGGCTGAAGTGTTGCCACCAGCAGCCCTGCAGCACGAACTGCAGCTATGGCAGGTTCAGCGCGGCAAGATCCCGATGCTCCTCGTGCTGCCAAGTGGCCATCGCTATAAACGCGATTGGTTGCTGCAACTCCCAGTCGATGGCCTGCTGGATCAACCCAGTGCCAACGAGATCAATGAGGCCCTGGCGGTGCTCAGCAGCGGAGGCCGGGTCGTCCAGTTGCAGGAGCTTGCAGCCAACGATCAAGCCGCTGCATCGACTGTCGGAACTCAGGGACTAGGGCATTGGCTCTTCAGCAGTGGAGCGAGGCAAATTGATCAGGAGTGCCTTGCTCTGCAAGAGGAGCTGAACAACCCAAGCGTGCGAGGCCTGAAGCGGATGCTGATCCAGGGCCGTTTGCGCGAGCTGGGCATGGCTCGCGAACTGCTTGGTGTGATCTGGGGGCAACCGCAGCAGAGCAAGACCGAAGCGGCTACAGCAACGTCAACCTCGATCACCCGTCAACCGCCTGAACGACTTGAGATCGTGCTGGCCAACCGCCAAGGAGTGACCGTCCTCGAGACCGTTGAGGATCGTCTAGCCAGGGCAGTCGGAGCGATCGAGGCCCTTGAGGGCCATGGCGCCTTGATGGCCTTAGAAGCCCTCAATCCCAACCGGCGGCGTCAGCTGTTTGAAGCCCTGCTTGATGAGTTTCGCCTGCTCAGCGAACGGCTCAAGCAGCAGTGTGCTGAGGTCGGCACCGAACAGGCCATGGCCCTCTGGCAAAGTCAGCAGCCGCTCCTGCGCCAACGCGCTTTACAGCATCTGGTTGGTGCGTATACGCAGATACCTCGGGATGGCGAGCTAGTGCCGATCGCTGACGCGCTGCTGGCCAGCACCGATCTCAAGCCAGAAGATCCTGAACTGGCTGATCTTCTGCCCAGCTTGATGGCATTAATCGAGGGTCGCCCCCTCTTGATCGACGGCAATCTTCTTGCAGCCGATGAACCCGCGGCGCTACTGCACCTGCAGCAGCTAATGAGCAACTGGCTAGTGCGCAACGCCGAGCTGATCTCCCGCGAGCTGCTGAACAGTTGCAGCAGCTGGCCTGAACTGCGGCGCTCGATGTTGATGCCCGAGCTTCTCTCAACCCGTCAGCTGGACCGGCAACGTAACCGAATCAACTCCTTCGATCGTTGGCAGACTCTTGTGGAGAGGCCGATGGCTATCTATGAAAGCCGTCGCCTGCTTTATGACATCGGCAATGGCCAATTGGAGCAGTCGGTGGTTAGGGAATTACGCGATGGAGAACTGCGCCAACTGAGCTGGTGGCAGCAAGCAATTACGCTTCTGCTGGAGACCAGAGATGCGCTGGCACCCCAGGTGGAGTTGCTGATCAACCGCCTTGGTTCACTCACCGTCCTACTGCTCACACGTGTTCTGGGCCGAGCCATAGGCCTGATCGGTCGCGGGGTGCTTCAAGGGCTCGGTCGCGGCCTGCAGAATGCCGGCACCGAGCCCGAACGCCTTTGAAACCGCTCCAGGTTGTCACCGCTGCCCTGCTGAGCCTGCTGCTGTGGATCACTCCACCGGCCCAGGCCGCAAGGGACACCAATAGTTACGACGGCAATATTTTTGCGCTCTATGCAGGGGACGGTGCCCTTGTCCCCCCCCACATCAGCCTGGCTGAAGCTCTGGCTGAGCGCCGACCCGTGCTGTTGGCCTTCTTTCTCGATGACAGTTCCGCCAGCAAGAACTTTGCGCCACTGCTCTCGGATCTGCAGGCGCGCTGGGGAAAAGTGGTTGAGGTCATCGCACTAGCCAGTGATGCATACAGCGTTAATCCCAAGGCGGCCGCTGATGATCCCTCCCATTACTGGCGTGGCACTGTGCCCCAGCTGCTGGTGCTCGATGACCAAGGAAAGGTTCTCTACGACATTGATGGTGTGATGGAGTCGGCTGAGATCGAATCAGCACTGAGTAAGGCCACAGGAATTGAGCTCAGGATTGAGGAGCGCAGCAGCAGCAGTTTCAACGAGATCAACAGCGGCTACAGCAGCTGATGAGCATCCTCAAGGAATTGAGCAAGCAAGAGATCTGAGAAGTCCTGCTGAGCTGTTCGCGGCTCAGTACATCCAGATCATTGAGGTGAAAAACCTGACCTTGCTGAGCTCATGTCCGAGGGCCGAGCCGATTTGAGCCGCTCATTATTAGAGCGGACCTCCTACAGCATGTCGCTGAGGGNGAGAGCCATACGCACCTGTTCAGGAAGCGACGCAGGTGNGNNTGGCTCAGCTGAAATCCCAGCTTTCAGTCGTCTCGCTGCAACGGCCTACGCCGATATGAAGATCCAGCCGCTCACCAGGCGATCTCGAGCTGCTCGCGGGCCTGCTCATAGAGAGCCTGGGCATGGCCCAGATCAATATCGTGGGCCTTGGCGAGCTCTAAGAGCTGGGCCAAGTTGGCGCCAGCCAGCTGCTGCTTGAGCTGGGGGTTGTCCTGAGCTGCTTGCAGCAGGGTATCCACGCCCTTGCTGGGTGCTTTCGACGGCGCAGCATCACTGTGGCCAATGCCCCAGAGCTCCATACCGTGCTTTGCATGCGCATAGAGCGCATCAGCTTCACCAAGATGAAGGTCGTGCTCATGGGCAATGGCCAGCAGCTCGGCGAGATCGGCCGACTGCAGCCTCTGCTTGAGCGAATCATTGCCCTGAGCCTTACTGACGAAGGTGGCGACGCTCGAATGAACCATGGGTCGAAGCCGGAAGGCACAAGCAANCCCAGGCTAGGAANGCCACCTGNCAGTGCTGCAGGGCAATGCTTAGGGAAAGCTGCAAGGGGCTACAGCGGGTACTCTCCGGCCATTAACANCTGCACCCCCGTCAGATGCTCTCCCCTCTGTTGTCTCTGCTGGCGGTTGTAGCTGTCGTCCTGCTGGTGCTTGGCCTGGCCCTGCTGTGGCTGGAACTNAGACATCGCTTGCGGCCNCGCTCGCCACTTCAACTGCAACCGAAGGGCTGGAACGCACGCCGCCAGGANGGNCGCTGGCTGGTGGAGGGGGAGCTTGAGATCAGCAACCCCCATCCCCGCATGGAGGTGTTCGTGCCTGAGCTCACCGTGGTACCAACCCTGCTGGGCAANGGAGACCTGAGGGGAATCAGCATCAGCAGTCGCATCGAGCCACAGCACCCCGATGAGGAAACCCGCTCAGACGGTTACTGGTTCGCTTACATCGTCAAAGGCCATAAACGCACACGCGCGCGCGTCAGCATCAGCCTNCAGGGGCTTGAACTTGAGCAGCTGCTCGACACTCTCTGGGTCGATGTGCACTGGTGGAACTANGGCCCTTTNGGNCGGCTACTGCGCCGCCAGGGCTTCCTAGTTCCCTTGCGTCATCCTGANCCAATCGATCCAGCCGCTGCCCGCTGGCGCCAGGGAGAAAACTGNCAGGTCCTGGCAGTTCCAACCCATCTCCTCGGAGTNCTNGACGAAGTGGACGANGTGCTGCGGCGTTATGCGCTTGCAGTGATGAAGCCAGGCGACATCCTCACTCTCGCCGAGAGCCCGCTTGCCGTGATGCAGGGTCGCTATCAGCACCCCTCTCAGCTACAGGTTTCNGGTCTGGCTCGACAGCTCTGCCGCGTCTTTCACCCCACCAGCAGCCTGGCCACCGCCTGCGGTCTGCAGACCCTGATTGATGAAGTGGGACCGGCGCGGGTACTGACGGCCTGGCTACTGGGCTCTCTGATGAAACTCGCGGGTAGCCCTGGCGGTTTCTACCGCCTTGCTGGAGAGCAGGCCCGCCTGATCGATGACGTCACCGGATCCACGCCCCCCTATGACCAAACCATCGTGCTGGGCCCAGACGGCAGCCAGAAGGTCGTGGAGCAGCTAGCTGACAGCCTGGGNCACGGCGTGGCCGTGGTCGATGTCAATGACCTGGGACGCGTCAAGGTGTTAGCGGCCAGCAACGGNTGTGATCTGGACCTGNTGGAGCGTGCCCTCAAACCCAACCCCGCAGGGAATGCCAACGAGCGGACCCCACTGGTGGTCGTTCGCAGCACAGCTGCCTGATCACGCCGATAGGATTTGNTCAGCGCTGGGCGGTTGATGACATCCGGTCCACAGTGCGATCTTCTGGTCCTGCGCCAGCTGGGCTTACAGGATCTAGCCCGATTGCCCCAGGCCGAACTNNATGGNCTGGAGCCAAGGCTCCAACAACTGGCCCTGCGACATGGNCCGGAGCAGCTTTTAAGGCTGCTGAACCGGCAGCGCCCTCCCACTCCACTGGCTTTACTCGCCNAGAGCCGTGACGGCGCTGTTGCCGGTGCTCTGATCGCTGAACCCTGCAACCGTCGCGGTAGCTGCTGGCGCATCGATGCTCTAACGGTCAACGCTGCCGTCAGCAACCGCAGCGATGCAAGCGTGCTCCTGATCCGCGATGCCCTCAACCAGGTGCANGGGGCTGTCAGCTGGATCGCCAGAGCTTCCATTCATGACACCGCTCTGCTGAGCGGACTGAGAGAACAGGGTTTCCAGACACTGCAACAGCAACGTCTCTGGCGACTGGAGAACAGCGAGCAGCTGGAGTGTTCAGAAACCCTGCCCCAGCAGCTGGAACTGCAGCCGCTGAACCGCAGCAATGCCGCCCTGCTGTTGCAGCTGGAGCTCAGCGCCACCCCAGCCCACCTGCGTCAGATGCAAGATCTGCGCAGCGACGATCTGCTCGATGACGCCCTACCAGGCAGCTTGCTGCTGATGGACACACAGCGGCACCAAGCAGTTGCAGCCGCTCGGCTGCTGCGACGCAGCCAGCACGGCAGCACCGAGGTGGAACTCAACCTGCATCCAGCCTGGACACAACTGCTTGGTCCGCCTCTGGGCAGGTTGCTGGAGCAAGCGTGTAGCCGCAGCATGCCGATCACGCTGCGGTGCGATGTGCGTAACAGCCCCGGGATGGCCTGGCTGGAGCACCAGGGGGCCATCTCCCTACGGGAAGAGCTGGTGCTAGCCCGCAGCCTCTGGCGTCGACAGGAACTGCCCGCTATGGGAGGACTGGCCAGCCGCACCCTTGAACGCCTCGTGGGTCAGTTGCAACCCAACCAACGGCCGGTTCCGGAAGCCATGCTGTGGCGCTGAGCGCACGTCCCCGTCCACGATCAGTACTGGCGCTTGACGTGGGCCGCCGCCGGATCGGACTTGCCGGTTGCGATCCGCTTGGAGTCACCGTGACCCCATTGCCAGCCCTGGCACGAGCCCGCTTCGCCAAAGATCTCAGCTTCTTGCAGCCATTGGTGCAGCAGCGCAGCTGCGAGGCCTTGGTGGTGGGCCTACCGCTCGACTGCAACGGGCAGCCCACTGATCAGGCCGAGCACTGCCGCCGCTACGGCCAGCGATTGGCCCTGGCACTGGACCTGCCGTTGGCCTGGGTGAACGAACACACCAGCAGTTGGGCCGCAGCGGAGCGCCATGGCCTGCACGGAGACCGGAGCGGACGACTAGATAGCGCCGCAGCGACTCTGTTGCTAGAGCAATGGCTACAGGACGGCCCGGAACCGGTCCCGGCGGCGGCCCTGTGAACCTGGCAACCGCACGTTGCTGCGGGAAGCTGTTCTCGATCGTGCCCCAGCCATGAGCGACGCCATCACAGGATCCGGCGAGGTCCCCACTGTTGTGGTCAAGGACGACCAGGGCCGTGAATTGCTCTGTTTCCTCGAGCAGCTAATCCCTCTTGATGGACAGGACTACGCCCTTCTGACTCCTGTTGACACTCCGGTCTGCCTGTTCCGTCTCTCCGATGATGAGGAGCCAGAACTGATGGATCCCACCGATGCCAGTGAGCCGATGCTCTCCACAGCCGAAGTCGTGCTGCAGGAGCATGAACTCAACCTGGTGCGCTCGGCAGTGACACTGACCGTGGCCGGCGAACTGGATGAGCCGGATCCTGAAGATCTTGATCTCGAAGGCGAGGAGGACGAGGAGGACGACGCCGAAACCTATGAGCTACTGGTGAGCTTCTTGGTGGCGGAGCAGGAATACGGCCTGTACATCCCCCTGGATCCCTTCTTTGTGGTCGCTCGCCTGGATAACGGTCACGCAGTTCTCGTTGAGGGTGATGAATTTGAGCGGGTCCAGCCCCGCATCGAAGCCGAGCTTGATGATCGGGAGAGTCAGGATTGACCATGCGCCGGCTGCTGGAACCCTCATGGGTCGCATCGGGAAGCCTCTGCGATCTGCCGCTTGAGGTGTTCCTGGATCAAGGGATCAAGGGCTTAGTCCTTGATGTTGACTGCACCCTGCTGCCACGCCACAGCCAAGTCTTGCCTGAGTGTGTTGTCCGCTGGGTGCATATCGCACGGCAGCAATTGCAGCTGCACCTCTTCAGCAACAACCCAAACCGCCGTCGTATCGCAGCAGTGGCCAGCTCTTTTGAGCTTCCCTACACCGCGGGAGCCGGTAAACCTCGCCGTGGACCGCTGCGGCAGGTATTGGAACAGCTGCAGTTACCAGCCGAACAGGTGGCGTTGATCGGCGATCGGGTCTTTACAGACGTGCTGGCGGGCAATCGCCTCGGGCTGTTCACCGTGCTGGTGAGACCAGTGGCCGCTGATGGACGTCCCTGCCCCTATGACCGACTGCAGCGCAGTGAGCGCACCATCGCCCGCTGGTGCGGGGCCCGGGTAGATGGAGGTCTGCCCCAGTCATGAGCCGCACCTTGGTGGTGAAGGTGGGCACCAGCCTGCTACGCGGACGCGAGGGGCAGAGCACCGAGGCCTTTATGGCTGATCTTGCCCGCTGCCTCAGTGCCGAACGTCGCCGCGGCAGCCAGGTTGCCCTGGTCACCAGCGGGGCTGTCGGTCTGGGCTGCCGGGAGCTGCAGCTCAGCCAGCGTCCGGAACTAGTTGAGGAATTGCAAGCTGCAGCGGCCATCGGCCAGGGGCAGCTGATGGGTCTTTATGACCGGGCCTTCCGGCCGTACAGCCAGACCGTGGCCCAGGTGCTGTTAACCCGCAGCGATCTCGCCTCTCGCAGGCGTTTCCTTCAGGCCAGCCGCACCTTGATTCAGCTTCTTCGCTGGGGCGTGCTGCCGATCGTCAATGAGAACGACACCGTCGCTACCGAGGAGCTTCGCTTTGGAGATAACGACACACTCTCGGCACTCGTTGCCGTTGCCATTAAGGCCGATGAGCTCATCCTGCTGACCGATGTCGATCGGCTCTACTCATCTGACCCCCGTAGCAACGTTGATGCCGAACCGATCAAAGTGGTGCGGAGCCTGCAGGAACTTGAAGCCCTCAGTGGTGCGGCCGGCGATGGTGGCCGTTGGGGCACTGGCGGGATGACCACCAAACTGGCGGCAGCACGCATCGCCACGGCCAGCGGCGTTGCCGTGCGCCTGGCCGATGGACGCGACCCGACCGTGATCGAGCAACTCCTGCAGGGCTCCAGCCACGGCACAAGGTTCCTACCAAGTCCTGAGCCAATCTCAGATCGCAAGGGCTGGCTCGCCCATGCCCTGGTTCCCAAAGGTCAGCTGCAAGTAGATGCAGGAGCAGAGCGGGCCCTGTTGCTGAAAGGGGCTTCCCTGCTGGCGGTAGGTGTGCGATCAGTGCAGGGTGACTTTGAAGCCCAGGCACCTCTGCGCATTCTCGGCAGCAGCGGGCAGGAGCTAGCGCGAGGACTCAGCAGCTGCAGTTCCAGGACCCTGCAGCGCATGCTGGGACTTCGATCAGGAACCATCAGCAGCACAGTGGACAACGGACTCAACGGAGTTGTCGTGCACCGTGACCAGTTGGTCATCACCGCCCCACCTGGGGGACCTACGATCCCGCCGCCCCTTTGAGCGACGTGGTGGTCATGCGATTTAGCTCCCTTCTCCAGCGCTTGACCGGGGCTGAGGGCCAGCCAAGCGACCACAGCAGTGATCCCGAACTCAGGGGTGCGGCAGCTCTTGATCAGGCCGGCGAAGGCCAGCTGAGCTTTCTTGAGCCAGGTAATGCCCTGATCAAGTCGCTCGAAAGTACTGGCGCCAGTGCCCTGCTGCTGCCTCTCGATGACGAAGTGCAGCAGCGAGCCAGCGAGCGCGGCATCGCCTGGGTGGCGCTCAAAGATCCAAGACTGGGCTTTGCCGAAGCCCTTGAAGCTCTCTACCCACGCCAGGTGCTGCGACCCGGCATTCACCCCAGCGCCGTGGTGGATCCAACAGCTTGTCTAGGAGAAGGCGTTCATGTCGGTGCCCGGGCTGTGATCGCAGCCAATGTGAGCCTTGGTGCCGGCTGCGTGGTTCACCCCGGGGTAGTGATCTACGGCGATGTGGTGATCGCTGAGGACTGCGAGTTGCATGCCAACGCGGTGCTACATCCCGGCAGCCGCCTTGCTCGAGGTTGCGTGGTGCACTCCACTGCCGTCGTGGGCTCAGAAGGTTTCGGCTTTGTACCCACCGCCCAGGGATGGCGGAAGATGCCCCAGACCGGCCATGTGGTGCTGGAAGAAGGAGTCGAGGTGGGCTGCGGCTCAACGATCGATCGTCCCTCGGTGGGCGAGACCAGAATCGGCGCCGGCACCAAGATCGACAACCTGGTGCAGGTGGGCCATGGCGTCGTGACAGGCCGTGGCTGCGCTATGGCCTCCCAGGTGGGCATCGCCGGCGGAGCCCGGCTCGGCGATGGCGTGATCCTCGCCGGACAGGTGGGAGTGGCCAACCGCGCGGTGATCGGCGATCGCGCCATCGCCTCCAGCAAATCGGGCATCCACGGAGAAGTGGCCGCCGGTGAGGTCGTGAGCGGCTACCCCGCGATTCCCAACCGGCTGTGGCTGCGCTGCTCGGCGACCTTCAACAAACTGCCTGAGATGGCGCGCGCCCTTCGCAAGCTCAGTGATGGATGAAGCGACGCGATAAGTTCAGCGATCGGTTTTCGGGCCTTCGATGAGCAGCTACCGCATCACGCTTCTGGCCGGAGACGGCATCGGCCCTGAGATCACAGCGGTGGCGCAGAAGCTGCTGGAGGCAGTCGCTCAGAAGCATCGATTTGGCATCAGCTTCGATCCTCAGCCCATGGGCGGTGCTGCGATAGATGTCTGCGGCGAACCTCTGCCGGCAAGCACACTGGAGGCCTGCCGCAGCTCCGATGCCGTCCTGCTGGCGGCCATCGGAGGTCCCCAGTACGACAGCCAGCCGCGCCAGAAGCGCCCCGAATCAGGCCTGCTAGCTCTGCGGGCCGGTATGGAGCTGTTTGCCAACCTGCGTCCGGTGAAGATTGTTCCGGCCCTGATCGGCGCTAGCACCCTGCGAGAGGAGGTGATCAGCGGCGTGGATCTGATGGTGGTTCGCGAGCTCACCGGCGGGATCTACTTCGGCCAGCCCAAGGGACGCGTCAAAACCGACAGCGGCGAAGAGCGCGGGTTCAACACGATGACCTACAGCAGTTCGGAGATCGATCGGATTGCCAGGGTCGCCTTTGATTTGGCGGTAGGGCGCCAGGGCCGCCTCTGCTCGGTGGACAAAGCCAATGTGCTTGACGTCAGCCAGCTCTGGCGCGAGCGGGTCGATGCCATGGCAGGGGACTATCCCGCTGTGGAGGTGAGCCATCTGTATGTGGACAACGCCGCCATGCAACTGGTGCGCAACCCGCGTCAGTTCGACGTGCTGCTTACCGGCAACCTGTTCGGTGACATCCTCAGCGATGAGGCCGCCATGCTCACCGGCTCAATCGGCATGCTGCCCTCAGCCTCGCTAGGGAGCGACGGACCCGGACTATTCGAACCGGTGCACGGCTCAGCACCAGATATTGCAGGACAAGACAAAGCCAACCCCCTAGCCATGGTGCTCTCCGCGGCGATGATGCTGCGGGTGGGGCTGGGCCAGGATGCCGCAGCCGCCAGCCTTGAGACAGCGGTCGAGCAGGTACTGGCCAGTGGACTGCGCACCGGTGACTTGATGGCCGAAGGCTGCACCCCTGTGGGCTGCGGCGCGATGGGTGAGGCCTTACTTGCGGCACTGAACTGACCAAATCGGACGTCCTTCTGGCAAACTCCCCCGAGCCAGCTCTGCTAAGCGATGTCCTCCCTCCACCCGATCGTTGCGGTCACCGGTTCTTCCGGCGCCGGCACCAGCACCGTGAAGCGGGCGTTTGAGCACATCTTTGCCCGTGAGGGCATCACCCCCGCAGTGGTTGAGGGCGACAGCTATCACCGCTACGAGCGCATGGCCATGAAGGAGGCCATGAAGGACGCACTGGCCGCTGGTGAGAACTTCTCCCACTTCGGCCCCGAGGCGAACTGCTTCGACAAGCTTGAGGAGCTATTCCGCAGTTACGGCAAAACTGGCGGTGGCGATAAGCGTTACTACCTGCATAGCCCTGAGGAGGCAACAGAACACAACGCACGACTCGGCACCGACCTGGAGCCTGGCCAGTTCACCCCCTGGGAGCCCATCCCCAGCGACACCGATCTGCTCTTTTACGAAGGTCTGCATGGTGGTGTTGTAGGCGATGGCTATGACGTGGCGGCTCTGGCTGACCTCCTGGTCGGTGTTGTGCCAATCACCAATCTCGAGTGGATCCAGAAAATCCACCGCGACAACGCCGAGCGTGGTTATTCCGCAGAAGCGATTGTGGACACGATCCTGCGCCGGATGCCCGATTACATCAACCACATCTGCCCTCAGTTCAGCCGCACTGACATCAACTTCCAGAGGGTGCCCACGATTGACACCTCCAACCCGTTCATCTGCCGCAACATCCCTACCCCGGATGAGAGCTTTGTAATCATCCACTTCCGCAAGGGTGCTCGTGAGAAGTGGGGGATTGACTTCTCCTACCTACTGAACATGATCCACGACTCCTTCATGTCCAGCCCCACCTCGATCGTTGTTAACGGCGGCAAGATGGGCTTCGCCATGGAGTTGATCCTGACCCCAATCATTCACAAAATGATCGAAGAAAAGCGCGCGCAGGCCTGATCCAATCACGCCCGCCCTAGCTATGGTGCAGGCGTGAAAATGCCCTCCTTTGCGATAAGCGGTGCTTCTGGTTCCGTTGTTCCAGGGCCCGCACGCTGGTCTCCTGATCAGTTTTCGCGGATGTTGCATATCGGGCGACAGTTATACGTCGCCCACTTGGAACGCTTTGGCTTACGCCCTGAACCCATTGGTATCGTTATTGAATTGAGCGACTGCAGCGGGAGATTGGTATTTGACACACCAGTCCTGTTGCCAAGTGAAGAATTTTTAGATCTTGATCTTGTGCGCCCGCGCGCACACGGACGCAACCGTTCGCGTCGATGATTTCGCCGCCACCCTTGCTGGCTGTCATCGCTGCAATCGTTGGCCTCTGCGTTGGCAGTTTTCTCAACGTTGTGGTCTGGCGCCTGCCACGGGGGGAATCGGTGGTCTGGCCAGGCAGCCACTGCCCCCACTGCGGGCATGACCTGCCCTGGTTTCACAACATCCCACTACTGAGCTGGTTGCTTCTATCTGGCCGTTGCGGCTTCTGCAGTGCACCGATCAGCATTCAGTACCCGGCGCTTGAGCTCCTGAGTGCGGGCCTCTGGGTCCTACTGACGCTGCCAAGTGCTGGTGGCATGGGCAGCCTGCCGCCTCTGCTCAATCTGCTAGCGGGTGGAGTCCTACTCAGCCTGCTCCTGCCCCTAGCGCTGATTGACGCTCGCACGATGCGACTACCCGAACCGCTGTGCCGCTGGGGGGTGATTAGCGGGCTTGGGCTGAGTGCAGCAATAGGTGTCTTGCAGGGAAATGGAGCGCAGCTGCTGCTGTGGCATGCCACAGCAGCAGCCACCGGGCTACTCGCCTTTGAGGCGATCAGCACTGGAGCGGAGCGCATGCTCGGTGTACCTGCCCTAGGCCTTGGTGACGCCAAACTGGCAGCGCTGCTGGGTGCCTGGTTGGGCCTGCGGGGTCTTGGGTTGGCCATTGCCTCGGCGGTGATCCTTGGAGCCCTCTTTGGTGTGGTCGGTCGCCTCAGCGGACGGCTTGGTCCACGCCAGCCCTTTCCCTTTGGACCTTTTCTGGTAGCCGGTGGGGTGCTGAGCTGGATTGCCGCCGATGCCCTCTCATGGGTGCTCCTCCAGCCCGATCGTCTGGGCGTTTAATGGTGGGCACAGGAGGAAACCGCTTTGTCGCTGCTGGACTGGTTCGCTGATCGCCGCAAGACCACGCCGGCCCCGCGCCCCAACCCCGAACCGGAAGATGGGGATGGCCTTTGGAGCAAATGCCCAGAGTGCGGTGAGGTCGTCTATCGCAAGGATCTGCTGGCCAACTCCAGCGTCTGCGCCTCCTGCGGCTATCACCACCGGGTCGACAGCGACGAACGAGTGCGATTACTGCTCGATCCAGGCAGCTTTGAAGCCATCGACACTGAGCTGAGTCCGATCGATCCACTGGCCTTCAAAGATCGACGTGCCTATGCCGATCGCATCAAGGACAGCCAAAGCAGCACCGGGCTTCGGGATGCGGTTGTGTGCGGGATCGGTCAGCTTGAGGGACGGTCGCTCGCTGTCGGCGTCATGGATTTCCGTTTCATGGGCGGAAGCATGGGCTCGGTGGTTGGCGAGAAACTCACCCGTTTGATTGAGGCCGCCACCGACCGAGGACTGCCAGTACTCGTGGTCTGCGCTAGCGGAGGTGCCCGCATGCAGGAGGGCATGCTCAGCCTCATGCAGATGGCCAAGATCTCGGGCGCCCTCGAGCGGCACCGCTCACGCCAACTGCTTTACCTGCCTCTGCTTACCCACCCCACCACCGGTGGCGTGACGGCGAGTTTCGCCATGCTTGGTGATCTGATCCTGGCCGAACCCAAGGCCCTGATCGGCTTTGCAGGACGTCGCGTGATCGAACAGACCCTGCGAGAAAAGCTGCCCGACGATTTCCAGACCGCGGAATACCTGCAAGAGCATGGCTTTGTGGATCTGATCGTGCCCCGCACCAAGCTGCGGGAAACCCTTTGCAGCCTGCTGCAGCTCCATCAGCAAGGCAAGCCGGTCAGCGCATGATCAAGCCAATACTGAAAGCGCTGCTTGCAGTGGTCTTGCTGCTGCCACTACAAGCGGCTCTGGCAGCACCGGTTGAGTGGATCGAGGTGCCTGCAACAGCAGAAGGTCAGCAGTGGTGGGACAGTGGCAGCCTGCGGCTTAACCGGCGCGATGAGCTCACCGTGCTGAGCCGTTTCACACCCGCAGCCGGTGAGGACGGTGAACTGCGTGCCGGCCAGCTTTATGTCATGGCCATCGACTGCGGTACCAGTCGCTTCCGTGATCTACAGGTCAATGGCCTGCCTCGCCTCAAGCCGGAATGGGAAATCGCTGCCGACGATGCCCTGATTGGATCGGTCATCAATGAGGTCTGCCTGGCTGCGCGCGAGCGAGGGCTGGCCTGATGAGTCAGTCAAGGCCGCTGGGTGTGGCAATCGCCGGCTTGGGCTTCGGAGAAAAGGTTCATCTGCCTGCTTTGCGCGCCTGCGTCTCAACCGAACCGGTGGGGCTGTGGCATCCGCGCCGGGCTCGAGTGGAACAGGCCGCTACAGCTGCGGAACTGCCCGGCACCGACGACTTCAACGCTCTGCTCGATGATCCCGCCGTCGAGGCTGTGGTGATCGCAACGCCGCCATCAGCCCGCTTTGCCCTTGCCCAACAGGCCCTGCAAGCGGGCAAGCACCTCCTGCTGGAAAAACCTGTAGCCCTCAGTGCAGCTGAGGCGATCCAGCTCGAACGACTGGCCATTGCCCAGGGCTGCATCTGCGCAGTGAATTTCGAATACCGGGCCGTTCCCGCCTTCCAACAGCTAGCCCAGATGCTTGGTCAGGGCTGGGTTGGAGACCCCTGGCTCTTACGCTTTGACTGGTTGATGGGCAGCCGCGCCAACCCAGAGCGCGGCTGGAACTGGTATTCCCAGAGCCATGAGGGGGGTGGAGTACTCGGGGCCCTCGGCAGCCATGCCTTTGACATGCTCGCCTGGCTGGTGGGACCGGTGAGGCAGCTGCAAGCCCAGCTGTCTGTGGCGATTCAGGAGAGGCCCCGCCCCGATAACCAGGGCATGGGAACGGTCGATGCCGCTGATACTGCTTTTATGCAGCTTCAGCTGGAACCGCACTGGAGCGGAGTCAGATCTTCTCTGCCTGCCCAGGTAGCCCTTGCTTCCACCGCCAGACAGGGTCGTGGCTGCTGGCTTGAGATCTACGGCTCAGAGGGCACCGTTGTGCTTGGCAGTGCCAACCAGAAGGATTACGTGCATGGATTTTCGCTGCAGGGTTCACGCCAAGGAGAGCCACTGGCAGTGATTCCGCCTGATCCATCCCTCAGCTTCCAGCGCACATGGGAGGACGGTCGTATCGCCCCAGTTAGCCGTCTGCAGGGTTGGTGGGCTGAGGCCATTCGCGAAAGCCGACCCATGGTCCCCGGACTACTAGAAGGGCTGGCCGCTCAGCAGGCGATGGATGCCTGCCTGCTCAGTCAGACCAATCAGCAGACCATCCCTATCCGGAGCTGATCGAAGTCAGGCGGTAGCGTCCTGACAGCGATCCGCCGCCATGTCGAGCCTTTTCAGCAGCATTCCTGGGCTGGGGGTCCTCATCTGCGGCCACGGCAGTCGTAACCGGCTTGCGGTCGATGAGTTCGCCAAGCTGGCCTCCGGACTGCGGCAGCGCATACCCGAGCTACCAGTCGCCCATGGCTACCTGGAATTCGCGCGACCCATTTTGAGAGAGGGCCTCGAGAGCCTGCGGCAGCAAGGAGTGAGCCGGGTCCTGGCAGTCCCAGGAATGCTGTTCGCCGCTGGCCATGCCAAGAACGACATCCCCTCTGTACTGAACACCTACAGCGCTGAAACCGGCCTACAAGTGGATTACGGCCGCGAGCTGGGCGTCGATCTCAAGATGATCCAGGCCGCCGCTGCAAGGCTTCAGGAGTGCCTTGATGGGGCTGCAGAGCAAGTACCCCTAAGCGAGACCGTGCTCGTGGTGGTAGGCCGAGGCTCCTCCGATCCCGATGCCAACTCCAATGTGGCCAAAGTGACCCGGATGCTGGTGGAAGGCTTTGGATTTGGCTGGGGCGAGACGGTCTACTCAGGGGTCACCTTCCCGTTGGTGGAACCAGGACTGCGCCATGTGGTGAAGCTGGGCTTCCGGCGCATCGTTGTTTTCCCTTACTTCCTCTTCTCCGGTGTGCTGGTGAGTCGCATCCGCCAGCACAGCGAGCGGGTGGCCGCCGACCACCCCGAGGTGGAGATGTTGCAGGCGAGCTACCTCGGTGATCACCCGCTAGTGATCGACACCTTCCGCGAACGGGTAGAGGAGGTGATCCGCGGTGACACGGCGATGAACTGCTCGCTGTGTAAATACCGCCAGCAGGTGCTCGGCTTTGAAGCCGAGGTGGGTGCACCCCAGCACAGTCACCATCACCACGTCGAGGGACTCGGAGAGCCGTGCCAGCTTTGCGAGAACGAGTGCACGGGGGCCTGTCAGCCCGATGGGGTGCCCTTGAGCGAGGGGCAGGATCACCACCATCACCACCCGATCTACCCCCATGCAGACCATCCACTAGGGCCACGGACACTGGCATCCCACACCTAGGCCCAAAGTGGAAGAAAAACAGTGCAAACCAGCATCAAAGTCGCCCCGATCTCTCGCGCGACCCAACAGACTGAAGGGGTATTAGCCCTGCTAATGCAATAAGGCTTTCCACAATTGCTGCGGGTTTTCCCCAGATCAGGCGCAGTCTTTCCACAGGTTTGTCGCCAAGGATCCCTGTCGACAGATAACTCTGTGGAGATGGGAAGCCTGCATCAAAAGTGCTTGACGCATTCCAGAGAGCAGTTCAATCCAAACGCCCGAGTGTCCTTGAGAACAGCTAAAGGCAGGCCAACACTGGGTTTTGCAGATTGAGATCACACCCTCATCACCTTGATGCGTGGCTTTGACGCAACCCGTCCACGTATGGCTTCATCACGGAGCGAAGGGAGCAGAACGTGGACCAGAGCATCGGAGCAGGATTGGACGAAGTGGATCAGGACATCGTCAGCCTGGAAGCGGAAGTGCCCGAGGCCCTCTTCCACAGCATGCGTGGATTCATCAAGGCAAACCCGTCCTGGGACCAGTACCAGCTGGTGAGTTCGGCCCTAGCCACCTTCCTGTTCCAAAATGGAAGTAGCGACAAGACAGTGGCCAAGCACTATCTCAATAGCCTGTTCAACCGATCAGAAGCCTGAGCCGAACTGAGCGATGACCACGACCACCTGCAACTACGGGCATAGCTTCATAAACTGTCATTCCATTTAATAACTTTGTGCGGCTGATGACCTTTGCAGTGTCCTTTTTTTAGTCAGCCTGATAGACCCGAAGAAGGATCATTGGATTCAGGCTGATGTCGTTGTATTACACAGCCAAGAAGCTCCCCAATGAACGAGAGCGCCTCGATGCACTGGCAGAGTTCCGCATTCTCGGTACCCGGCCAGAGCAGTGCTACGACGACATCACCACCATCGCTTCAATCACTTGCGGTGCACCGATCGCCCTGATGAGCCTGGTGGCTAAGGACACTCAATGGTTCAAGTCCAAGGTGGGCATCGACGCTTCAGAAACACCACGGGACTGGTCCTTCTGCGCCCATGCCATCCACTCGCATGAGCCGATGATTGTGGAAGATGCCCTATTTGATCGGCGCTTTCAAAGCAATCCTTTAGTTACTGGTGACCCCAAGATCCGCATGTACGCAGGTTTCCCTCTGGAGACCAGCGAGGAGCATCGCCTCGGCACCCTCTGTGTGATTGACCGCAAGCCAGGTTTACTGACATCAGCTCAGACCAAGGTGATGAGTGCCCTTGCTCGTCAGGTAGTGACCCTGCTGGAGATGCGCCGCAGGTCGCTGAGGCTTCTAGATGGCCTCAGCACTCTGAAGGGAGAGAGGCCCATCCTGCCCATCTGCTCTTACTGCCGCAAAGTCCGTGACTCCGATGGCGATTGGCAATATATTGATCAATACCTTTCTCGCCACAGCAAGATCGGTTTCAGCCATGGCATCTGCGACCACTGCCTAAGCGACCATTTCCCTGATGTTGTTGAGGCATGGAAAGAAGAAGAGGAAGACTCAAACAAACCAGGCCCCACCTAACTAATCAGAACGAACACGATAAAAAGATCAACTCCTGGAAGCCACTCAACAAAAGCCTTGAATGATACTGAAGATTCTCTAATGCATATACTTGGGAATCTGGTAATTGCTTGAAACTTGCACAAGTTGCGGCCAACAAGGCATTGATCTCTTCCGGCTGCGTCAGCCACATGAGATGCAGCTTGAGTCAAATGCCAGGAAAATATCTCACCCTGCGTTGACCTTGTCTAACCGCATAGAGGCTTCCATGAGCCACAGGCGAGTGCAGTTCGCACCACTATTGTTGATACTTTTTTGNGCCTGTTCCAATCGTTAGAGAAAACCCTGTTCGATTTCGAACCCCAGTCCTAGACAATAAAAAAGGGCCCTTTTGAGGCCCTCTCTGGAATCGAATTTGGTGGCGGGGGGGAGATTTGAACTCCCGACCTTCGGGTTATGAGCCCGACGAGCTACCAGGCTGCTCTACCCCGCGGTGTTCAACCGAAACCTCAATTTAGTGATGAATGCGACGAATGGCAAGGGTCCAGATGAGTGTTGATCTGATTAGCGCAGCTCCCCGACCACATTGAGCCGCTGACCATCCATCGGCACAAGAAACTGCTGCTCCAGCTCCTCAAGAGCTGAAGGAGTCAGCCAGTCCAGCTGCTTAAGCAGGTGAAGCGCCACGGCCCGTTTAGCCCGTCCAGCACCGTCCTCCACCTTGATCGCCAAACCAATGCCCTCGCTGACCCGCGCAATGCACTGAATCCCTTCAGCACCACCCTTGCTGATCAGCATGTTGAGACCGCGGCGCATCAGCTCTGTATCAAACCGACCCTCTCCCGCCACCAGATCAGGATGAGCCTGCATCGCCCGTACCAGGCGCTCAAGGTTGGGCAGCGACCCACCGCCGAGGTGAGCAAAGAGCAACGCCATCTGACTGAGAGGCAGCTTCAAGGTGGGAGCGCCGCAGTCGTCGCATGCACTGATCATTTCAGCCGCCGGCATGCCCAGCAGCTCAGCTACACGGTTGAACAGCTCCTGCTGCAAAGGGTGATCAAGGCTTAGATATCCCTCAAGTGGCCAGCCCATGCGACGGCAGCTGGCGAGGAATGCAGCGTGTTTACCCGAACAGTTGTGTTGCAGGGGGCTGTCTTTGCCCTTGGGACGGGGGCAACGCAAAAACGAGATATCCACATCAGCTCGCCAAAGCAATTGNAAGGCTTCTCGGGCCTTATCGATGCGTCCGTCATGGGACGCACAGGCGATCGCCATTGCCCTCTCACCGCCACCGTAGGCATCCAGTGCACCACTGGAGACAAAGCTCTGGGCCTGAAATGGCTTCAGTGCTGAGCGGATGAAACTTGAGTGCTGTGCGTCACCAGCACGAAGCAACAGGCGACCGCGCTGATCACAGACNACTGCATGAACNCGGTGCACCGATTCAGTCATGCCATTGCGCTGAAGGAGCACCTCCAGAGGTGGCGAGCCAGGCCGGCTGCCACTACCCAGCCCCATCGACGACGTCATCACTTCCCGCCTGAAAACAGCTGTTTCAAAGAGCCTGGCAGAGGCTTGCCCCCCAAAGCAGCAGCGCCGCCAAAACACCCAGGGCCCGAAGCAGACGACTAAGGACAGGTCGCACCTGATGCTGGGCCACCAGCAGATCCTTCTCGCGCCAATCGAGAGGTTTCTCCCATTCCTGTCCGTCGTACCAACCGGATTCCTCGTAGCAGATGCGGTGCTGCATCAAGCGGCGATGCACATAGGTCCAGCCCAGCCACTGCCGGACCAGCAGCAGCAATGGCAGGACCAGGGCAGCCACTGATGCTGCTGCCACCAACCGCGGGATGTCATGGCGTAGGGGAATACTGCCGCTGGCAACTAGCAAGGTGATGGGCAGCAGCAAAAGCCAGCCAACCGTGAGCGGACGCATCAGCGATGCAAAGGTATTAGACGGCCACCGGAAGAACCAAGACTCACAAAGCTCCTTGTACTGAGTGAGCGGCTGTTGTTCAGCAGGCACCGGGCAGACCGTCATCACTCAGGGATTGGCGTTTGCAGGTGCTGGAGCCGGGACGAAAGGAATGACCTCGCCGTGGCCCCAGAAGGCCTCGAGATCGTAGTAACTGCGTTCGTCAGGAGTGAGCACCTGCACAATCACATCCCCGTAATCGAGCAACACCCAACGGCCTTCTCTGAGGCCTTCTTTGCGCAAAGGCAACTGACCGGCCTCTTGCTCAAGCCTGTCTTCTACTGATCGAGCGATCGCCTTGACCTGGACATCGGAAAGTCCGCTACAGACCAGGAACCAGTCAGTGAGAGTGGTGACTTCATCGACCCGCAACATGCGGATGTCGACGGCCTTACGGTCATCGGCTGCCTCCGCAGCCAGCCGTACCAAGGCCTCGCTATCCATAAACATTCTCGCTGGTGACCGAACGGCTGCTTCCCTGCTGCTGAGCCATCTCAGCGCGGGCACGGCCAGCACTCTTGCGCAGAGCCTCCAGGCGATCTTCAAAGAAGCCACGCTGACGCTTCTTTCGCGTTTTCTCGATCCGCTCCTTCAAAGCACCACCAAGGCTCTTGTACGCATTGGGCAGGGTGTAACCAAATCGAGTGGCCAGAGCGATGGCACGCTCATCAGCAGCGATGGCGTCCTGGAGACGCTTTTCGGAATTGTTTTTGAGGTAGAGGCGATAGCCAGCAAAACCTGACAAGCCCATGGCCAGCAGAAGCAAAAGCCCGTCTTGAACCCACAGCTCTCCGATCGCACCACCGAGACCGATCGCTAGCGCCGCCATCTCCCAACCATCGCGGGGGATCGCATCGTTCTGCACCCGGCCCACTTCGTGCCAGAAGAGCAGGTTGCGGTGGTCCAAGGCCAACTCATCCCACTGCTGCAAGTCAACCTGGATCTCGACTTCGTCGCGACCGATCTCCTCCAGGCTCACCAGTGGCGGGTCCGCTGCAGCGGCGGCCTCGACAAAGACCCAGCTCTGCATTTCCGGCGGCAGCAGCCCCTTCAGGCGCTGGAGCTCACTCATGGACGCTGTTGCTCGACTGGATTCAACCTTCACAGTAGCGAGTGTCTTCCCGNCGCTGACAGGGGGAATGAGAAGCTGAGCAGGTTTGCCTGTTCAGCCGGCCCATGCCCCGCCGCACGGATCTTCGACGCATCCTGCTGCTGGGATCAGGCCCGATCGTGATCGGGCAGGCCTGTGAGTTCGACTACTCCGGAACCCAGGCCTGCAAGGCCTTGAGGGCCGATGGATTCGAGGTGGTGCTCGTCAANTCGAATCCTGCATCGATCATGACCGATCCGGAGATGGCGGATCGCACCTACATCGAGCCGCTCACACCTGAGGTAGTGCAGCGGGTGATCGAAATCGAGCAGCCCGATGCCCTGCTTCCAACGATGGGGGGACAGACCGCCCTCAACCTTGCGGTGGCACTGGCCAAGGACGGCACCCTTGAGCGCCATGGCGTGGAACTGATCGGCGCCAACCTTGCNGCGATCGAAAAGGCTGAAGACCGCGATCTGTTCAAGCGGGCGATGGAGCGCATTGGCGTGGCCGTCTGCCCCTCCGGAATCGCCACCAGCCTCGAGCAATCCGAGCAGGTAGGTGATCAAATCGGTACCTACCCGCGCATCATTCGGCCCGCCTTCACACTCGGCGGCTCAGGAGGCGGAATTGCTTACAACCCCGAGGAGTTCAAGGCCCTCTGTCAGAGCGGCTTGGAGGCGAGTCCCGTCTCCCAGATCTTGATCGAGAAATCCCTCTTGGGCTGGAAGGAATTCGAGCTGGAGGTGATGCGCGATACGGCTGACAACGTCGTGATCATCTGCAGCATCGAAAACCTNGATCCGATGGGTGTGCACACCGGGGATTCGATCACCGTGGCTCCTGCCCAGACCCTCACCGACCGGGAGTACCAGCGGCTGCGGGACCAATCATTGGCCATCATTCGCGAGATCGGAGTNGATACCGGCGGCAGCAACATCCAGTTCGCCATCAACCCAGCCAACGGCGATGTGGTCGTCATTGAGATGAATCCCAGGGTGAGCCGCAGCTCAGCACTGGCCAGTAAGGCCACCGGATTCCCCATCGCCAAGATCGCCGCCCGGCTGGCTGTGGGCTATCGCCTAGACGAGATCATCAACGACATCACCGGCAAGACCCCAGCCTGTTTTGAGCCGACGATTGACTACGTCGTNACCAAGGTGCCGCGCTTCGCCTTCGAGAAATTCAGCGGTAGCTCGGCGGTGCTGACCACCTCAATGAAATCGGTCGGCGAGGCCATGGCCATCGGGCGCTGCTTTGAGGAATCGTTCCAGAAGGCCCTGCGCTCACTGGAGACGGGCCATGCCGGCTGGGGCGCTGACCGACCTGAGGCGATTCCCTCGGAAGGTGAACTTGATTCCCAGCTGCGCACACCCACCCCTGAGCGGATATTTGCGCTGCGCAGCGCGCTGCTGCAAGGCCGCAGGGTGGAGCAGATCCACAGCATCAGCGGCATTGATCCCTGGTTTATCGCCAAGCTCGAGGCACTGCTTCAGTCGGAGAACACCCTTCTCAAAGGGCGCAATCTCGATCAGCTCGATGCCGAGGGATTGCTGGAGCTCAAGCAGCTCGGCTACAGCGATCGACAGATTGCCTGGCACACCGGCTCCAACGAGCTGGCCGTGCGGGCGCATCGCCAAGCTCTCGGAGTCAACGCCGTCTTTAAAACGGTGGACACTTGCGCCGCGGAGTTCTCTTCAAGCACTCCGTATCACTACTCCACTTACGAACGTCCCTTGGAGCGGTTCAATGCCACCGGCGAGCTGGAGCTTCTACCTCCTCAGAGCGAGGTGCAGCCGGAAAGCCGCCGCAAGGTGATGATCCTCGGTGGCGGTCCCAACCGCATCGGCCAGGGCATTGAGTTCGATTACTGCTGCTGCCACGCATCCTTTGCCTTACAGGACGAGGGGCTCGCCACAGTGATGGTAAACAGCAACCCCGAGACGGTATCCACTGATTACGACACCAGCGACCGGCTCTACTTCGAGCCCCTCACCCTTGAGGACGTGCTCAACATCATTGAGGCCGAACGTCCTAACGGGGTGATCGTCCAGTTCGGCGGACAGACCCCGCTGAAGCTGGCGCTACCCCTTCTTCGGTGGCTTGAGTCCACCGCCGGGCGCGACTGCGGCACCAGCATCTGGGGCACCTCACCCCAGTCGATCGACCTTGCGGAGGACCGTGAACAGTTCGAAGCGGTGTTGAGGCGTCTGCAGATCCGTCAACCCTTGAATGGCATCGCCCGCAGCGAAGCCGAGGCCAAGGCGATCGCCGAACGCATCGGCTATCCGGTAGTGGTGCGCCCTAGCTACGTGCTCGGTGGTCGCGCCATGGAGGTGGTATTCGGCTCCGATGAGCTCGATCGCTACATGCGCGAAGCCGTGCAGGTGGACCCTGAACAGCCAGTGCTGATTGACCAATATCTCGAGAACGCCACGGAAGTGGATGTCGATGCCCTCGCCGATGACGATGGGCAGGTCGTGATCGGCGGCCTGATGGAACACATCGAGCCAGCTGGAATCCATTCGGGCGACTCAGCCTGCTGCCTCCCCTCTGTGAGTCTGGAGCCGGAAGCCCTGGCAACAATCCGTAGCTGGAGCCGCGAGTTGGCNCTTGCCTTGGAGGTGCGCGGCCTGATCAACCTGCAGTTCGCCGTCAAAGAGAACCAGGTTTTCATTATCGAGGCGAACCCACGCGCCTCTCGCACGGTGCCGTTTGTTGCCAAGGCCACCGGCGAACCCCTGGCCAAACTGGCCAGCCGGTTGATGTCGGGCAGGACCCTGAAGGAGCTGGGGCTAAGCGCCGAACCCACCCCGCCGTTGCAGGCCATCAAAGAGGCGGTTCTTCCTTTCCGACGCTTTCCTGGCTGCGACACGGTGCTAGGCCCTGAAATGCGCTCCACCGGTGAGGTGATGGGAACGGCCTCCAGCTTCGGGCTTGCTTACGCCAAAGCTGAGCTAGCGGCGAGTGAAGTGCTCCCGACCAGCGGCACGGTGTTCCTATCCACCCATGACCGAGACAAATCCGCTTTGGTGGAGGTGGCCAAGAGTCTCAACAGCCAGGGCTTCCGCCTAGTGGCCACCGCGGGCACCGCTGAACATCTCAAGGAGGCTGGTCTTGACGTTGAGCCGGTGCTCAAGGTGCATGAAGGCCGCCCGAATGTGGAGGATGCCATCCGCTCTGGGCAGATCCAACTGATCATCAACACGCCCATCGGCCGCCAAGCCGCCCATGACGACCGCTACTTGCGGCGCGCGGCCCTTGATTACCACGTCCCTACGATCACCACCCTCGCCGGCGCAAGAGCAGTGGTCGAGGCAGTGGCGGCTCTTCAGGTCCAGAATGGTTTCCCCATTCATGCCCTGCAGGACCTGCACGGACCGTCATGAGCGTCAGCACCGCCATCGCCCCCGGCACGGATATCCGTGACCTCTTCCAGGCCGCCTACAACAACCGCTACACCTGGGAACCAGGCTTCGGCGGCTACAACGGCCGATGCATTTGGATGCAAGAAGACCGGCAGGTGGAGGGCAGCTTCACAGTCGGCGCTGACCTCAAGGCCGAAGTTCACGATGTCTCTGATGAAGAGGTGCACAAGTCCTTCGCCTCCCAGCTCTGGGAGGTGTGCATCCACCGGGTGCGCCGCAGCTTTGAGCAGACCCACAGCGCCAACAGCTTCACCGCCGGCANCAGCACTGATGAAGGCCTCGAAGTGATCGTTGGCGGTAAAGGTGAAGGCGATAAATACCGCATTAAGGATGATGTGGTGACGATGGTTCACCGCCACATCCACGGAACCGTGGTGACGATCCACACCAAAAGCACCACCGACACGGGTAACGGTTACCTCAGCCACTGCTACAGCAGCCAATACGCCGACCCTGAAAGTTGCGAGCCCAAAGGCGGCGTCAACCATTTCACAGACACCTTTGTGCCCCTGGTGGAAGGTGGTCCCTGGGTGCTCAGCGAGCGGGTGATCCGCACTGAGGCGTTTGCTGACGCCCCAGCCGGCGAACAGACTTTCCGCTTTGTTGACCTCACTCCCGCCTGAGTTGTGGCACCATCGCCTCAACCACCGGTGAGGGATGGAAAATCTGATTTCAGCCGTTAACGACCCAATNAACGGGATTGTCTGGGGCTGGCCGATGGTGAGCTTGATCGCCATCACAGGCATCGTGCTGATGCTGGGGCTGCAACTCATGCCCCTGCAGCGCCTCCCCTACGGCGTCCGAATGCTCGCCCGCCCAGCTGCTGGGAGCGAGGAAGGAGACATCACGCCTTTTGCCGCGCTGATGACGTCACTGTCGGCCACCATCGGCACGGGCAACATTGCCGGAGTGGCCGGTGCCATTGCCATCGGTGGGCCCGGAGCGGTGTTCTGGATGTGGGTGATTGCCGTCTTTGGTATTGCCACCAAGTACGCCGAGGCCGTGCTGGCCGTGAACTACCGAGAGGTGGACGGGCTCGGCAATCATGTCGGCGGGCCG
Organism: Synechococcus sp. TMED19; assembly: GCA_002168155.1. Classification (GTDB taxonomy): domain Bacteria; phylum Cyanobacteriota; class Cyanobacteriia; order PCC-6307; family Cyanobiaceae; genus RCC307. The sequence continues at coordinate 51,136 of NHBY01000021.1, forward strand.
ATGTACTACATCCGCAACGGCCTGGGCCCCAAGTGGCAATGGCTGGCGGTGCTCTTCGCCCTGTTCGGCATGCTCGCCGGCTTCGGCATCGGCAATGGAGTTCAGTGCTTTGAGGTTTCCAGCGCCCTCGCCACAGCTGGCATTCCACCCCTTGTGACCGGTCTGGTGCTGGGGGCTCTTGTCTTCGCTGTAATCATCGGTGGCATCAACAGGATCGCCAAGGCTGCTTCGGCCCTAGTACCAGCGATGTCCATCCTCTATATCGCTGCTTGTCTGCTGGTTTTGCTCATCAACGCCAATGAGGTGCCTGGAGCGTTCGGCACCATCTTCAGCAATGCCTTCAGCGGCCAGGCAGCGGTCGGTGGTGCCTTCGGTCAGGTGGTGCTAATGGGATTCAAGCGAGGCATCTTCTCCAATGAGGCGGGCCTCGGTAGCGCACCGATCGCCCATGCCGCCGCCCGCACCAATGACCCGGTGCGGCAGGGCACTGTGGCCATGCTTGGCACAGTGATCGACACGCTGATCATCTGCACGATGACTGCCCTGGTGATCATCACCAGTGGCGCCTACGCCAGCGGCGAATCAGGCTCGAACCTCTCGATACTTGCCTTCAATACCGGTGTGGCTGGCACAGGCTGGATCGTCACTGCAGGCCTGGTGGTATTTGCATTCACCACCGTGCTGGGCTGGAGTTTCTATGGGGAGCGCTGCACAGAATTCCTTTTCGGGGAAGGGGCAATCAAACCCTTCCGCTTCCTCTGGGTGGCGGTCGTTGTAATTGGTTCGGTCGCCGGTGATCGAGGGGTGGTCTGGGGCGTGGCTGACACGCTGAATGGCCTAATGGCTCTGCCCAATCTCATTGCACTATTACTGCTCTCACCGGTCGTGTTCCGCCTGACCCGGGCCTACCGCTTTGACGGTTAGGCCCAGAGGCGGGCTCAATCAACCGTTCTCAGGCAGGGNTGTGACGTCCTTCAGCTTCTCGTTGAGCTGCACAGCCATGGACTGACGGCCGACAGCAAGAACCTTGAGGGTGTCCTCATGCATGCGCAACTGGGCTTCTGCCACCTGCATGCCACGCACCAGCTCCTGCACCTCTTCAGGGAGACTGTTGAGTTCGTAGCGCTTGCCCTCGAAGGTGAGTACCGGGTTCTGATCCGGGGTTTCAGTCATGGGAAGGCGTTTCAGGCAGCGGGAATCTAGCTGCGNTACCACAANCTGTCTTCAGATGCCGGCAGAACGAATCAGCTGACGATTGCAAAGCGCGCTGTATCGCCCGCCTGAGCGGAGGAGTTCATCGTGGCTTCCCTGCTCAACGATGCGACCGCGCTCAAGGAACAAGATGCGATCGGCNTCCTGAACGGTNGAAAGCCTGTGGGCGATCACCANCACAGTGCGACCGGCCATGGCTTGATCGAGACCCTGCTGCACGGCTGCTTCGGCCTCGGCATCGAGAGCGCTTGTGGCCTCATCAAGCAACAACACCGCTGGATTGCCGAGCATCGCCCGTGCGATCGCCAAACGCTGCAGCTGGCCTCCGGAGAAATTGCTGCCTCGCTCCTCCACCCGAGCCTCATAACCACCGGGAAGGGCTTCGATGAAGCCCGCCGCATTGGCCAACTTGGCNGCTCGGCGNACCTGCTCGTCACTGGCCTGGCGCCCAAAGCGGATTGCCTCGGACACCGTTCCGGAAAACAGAGTGCTCTGCTGGGGCACCAAGGCGATGGCTCGCCGCAGCTCAGCNGCGCGAAGATCACGCAAATCCATGCCATCNAGCAGCAACTGGCCCTGCTGGGCTTCGTTGAAGCGCAGCAACAGTGAGAAGAGTGTGGTCTTGCCAGCNCCAGAAGGACCCACCAGCGCCACGACCTGGCCGGGTTCCACCGTCAGGTCCAACCCCTGAAGCACCGGCTTGCCAGCGTCATAGGCAAAGCTGATCTGCTCAAGCCGCAGGCCACCGCGCAAGGCTGGAAGCGGCCTTGCATCAGGGCGGTCAGGCCGTTCCATCGGCTCAGCTTCAATCGCTCGTAGTCGGCCCAGGGAGGCCTGACCTTGCTGGAATTCATTGAAATTGTTGATCAGTCGCGAGATCGGATCAATCAGAATCAGCAATGCAGTGATGAAGCTGCTGAAACCAGCACCGCTCAAGCCTCCGGTGCTGATGCGCAAAGCTCCGATCAGCAGCACNGCCAGGATGCCGGCCGCCTCGATGAAGCCGACTACTGGATGCTGCAGAGCCAACANCCGCATCGTGCGGTATCTAGCGCGGCGATGAAGTTCAATCTCTTCTTCAAATCGCTGTTGCAGCCAAGGTTCAGCCGCAAAGGCCCGCACGAGAGGCAATCCGGAGATGGCCTCACCCAACAGCCCCGCCAACTCGCTGACCTGCTGCTGACTGCGTTCAGCGGCGGTGAGTACCCGGGCCGCAAAGCTGCTCACCATGAGGGCCACAAGGGGCGCCAGCATCAATGTGGCCAGTGACAGCTGCCAGTCCAAGAAAACCATGTAACCGAACATCACCACGAGCTGGAGGATGCTCGGCACCGTCTCTTGGATGTTCTTGTAGATGACCTCGCCGATGCGATCAGCGTCCTCAGTGAGGCGGTAGGTGAGATCCCCGGCCGAAAGGGTCTCCAGCGCGCCAAACTCCAACCGCTGCAACCGGGCAAAGGATTGGCTACGCAGCGCCTGGGTCACATGCAGTGCGGGTGCAGCCAGCAAGGTGTCTTGGCCGAACTGGGCCAACTTCTGGATGAAGAACAGGGTGAGCGAGATAGCGATCACCCTCAACACCCGCGGGAAATCGCCAGCACCAATAGCCGGAATCAACTGACCGACTTGGGCTGCCAGCAGCGGCCATGAGGCCACGAAGACAAGCATGCACAGCCCGCCGGAGATCAGCCGTCCCCGGTAGGGCTGCAACAGGGGAAGCAGCCTGCGGAAGCCGGCCTTGGTGGGTGGTGCAACCATGGCGGCAGGCTACGCGCAGCGATTGCAGCGGCCTTTATGCGACTCGATCAGCACCTCAAGTTTCAGGGCCTGGTGTCAACCGGTGGCGAGGCCAAGATCCGTATCCAGCAGGGTGAGGTCTCCGTCAACGGCACGGTGGAGACCCGCCGCGGCCGCAAGCTCAGCGCCGGAGATGTGGTGGAGCTAGCGGGACGCAGCTTCACAATCAAGGCGCAGGCTCAAGATCAAGGATCAACCACCCTCTAGGCTCGTCACCCCTTGGCAGCAAAACGGGTGAGCACTGCGTCCCGTCCGGTGGTAATCGCTGGTAACTGGAAAATGCACATGACCTGTGCAGAGGCCCGTGCCTTTGCCCAGGACTTCCTGCCCCTGGTGGCTGAGACCCCCAGCGAACGGACCTTGGTACTGGCTCCTCCATTCACTGCCATCGGCGCCATGGAAGAGGCCCTGAGCGGCAGCAACGTTCATCTTTCCAGCCAGAACGTGCACTGGGAGGGCAAGGGAGCCTTCACCGGAGAAATCTCTCCTGAGATGCTGCGAGAGTTCGGCGTGACCTACACAATCGTGGGGCACAGCGAACCCCGCAAGTACTTCAGTGAGAGCGACGAGCAGATCAACCACCGCGCTNGAGCCTCGCAGTCCGCTGGGCTGATCCCAATCCTGTGTGTCGGCGAAAGCGACGCACAGCGCGAGGGAGGTGAGACCGAACGGGTGATCCGCCGTCAGGTGGAGCAGGGAATGGATGGNATCGACCCCACCAAGCTGGTTGTGGCCTACGAACCGATCTGGGCCATCGGCACCGGCAAGACCTGCGCTTCGGATGAGGCCAACCGGGTGTGTGGCTTGATCCGCAACTGGGTGGGCTACCCGGATCTGACGATTCAATACGGCGGTTCGGTCAAGCCAGGCAACATCGATGAACTGATGGGCCAATCCGATATCGATGGAGTGTTGGTGGGCGGTGCCTCCCTCGATCCTGTCGGGTTTGCTCGCATTGCCAACTACCAGGTAGAAGCTGAGGTATGAGCCCGGCGGTCACCGACCGCCGCTGCCCCTGGGGGGCACGTACGGCTGTGATGGCCATCCTCAATCTCACCCCCGATTCCTTCAGCGATGGAGGGCAGCATCTCGGGATGCAGCGAGCCTGCCGGGCAGCCCAGCGCATGGCAGCCCAAGGTGCGGATCTGATCGATCTTGGGGCCCAGAGCACCCGACCAGGTGCCCTTGATGTAGGGGCAGACGAGGAACTCAGGCGCCTGCTGCCTGTGCTTCAGAGGCTTGTTGCGGCGAGGCGAGAGGGTGATCTCCCCAGCGAACTGCTGATCTCGATCGACACATTTCTCGCACCGGTGGCTGCTGCGAGCCTTGATGCCGGCGCCGATTGGATCAATGACGTTTCTGGCGGGAAGGGCGATGCAGCGATGCTGCCTCTGATCGCAGAGCGCAACTGCCCTTACGTGCTGATGCACCGCCGCGGGGATGCCCGCACGATGAATGACCTGGCCTCCTACAACTCAGTGACCGACGAGGTGGAACAGGAGCTACTGACACGNACCGAAGCAGCCCTGAAGGCTGGTGTCACTACCGATCAGATTCTTTGGGACCCCGGCCTGGGATTTGCCAAGACAAGCGCCCACAACCTCACCCTGCTGCAAAGGCTGCCCCAGCTGGCCGCTCACGGCTTCCCACTACTGCTGGGCCCCTCACGAAAGCGATTCGTCGGTGAGGTTTTAAACGAACCGCGTCCGAAGGCGAGAATTTGGGGCACTGCTGCCAGCGTCTGCAGTGCCATCGCCGGTGGCGCCCGAGTGATCCGGGTGCACGACGTAGGCCCCATCGCTCAAACCTGCCGCATGGCGGACGCGCTCTGGCCCCGGAGCAAGGAGTTCAGCCCAGCCGCTTGAGGCAGAGCTCCTCAAACGCTGGACGCAGCAGATAGGGGTATTCCCCCACCCAAAGACGGGCCTGAGGGACCCAAGCATCACTGATCCGGGCAATACGCGAGAAATCCGGCCGTTCGGCCAGCACCAGACAGCGGATGACCATGCCGCGACGAATGGCCTTGTGTTTCTTATCGAGCGGAAACCTCAGCTGACCGAGATATCCCTCCTCGTCCTCCAATTCGAGGCAGAGCCAGGTGCGGCGATTTTCCACGGTCTCCAGCCGCCCGAGACGGTCGGTGGTCTCCTGACGCCCTTCCAGCCGCTCCCGCGTGAACAAATCAGCGATCTCACCTTCAAAGAGGGCCGCNGCGGGAAACCGGCGCAGCTGGGCATTGCGGCTGCCGGCCTGAATGATCGGTCCCCAGAGGATGTAGAGCAGCATCACCAGCCCCACCACAAGCCAAACGCTGCCCCAGCGGCTGCCGAAGCCACCCTGGGAGAGGAGCAGAGGGATCACCCCGCCGATCGAGGAGATCAACAGCCGCTGCAGCACCTGCTGCGGAGAACCGGAGCAGTGGGAAAACTGTGGTCCGCTGGCCACCGCAGGGATCAGCCGCTGCAGCTCGCCTGGCTTGAGGGGAAGAAGCATGGGCCCAGTGTCATCGGCAGAGGTCAGATCAGCCGCTCAAGGCCATAGATCAGCCCCTGTAGCTGCCTCACCTTGCGAATCGTGAGCAGCACTCCAGGCATATAGGAAGCCCTGTCAAAGGTGTCATGTCGCAGGACGTAGCTCTCACCAAGGGCGCCGAACTGCACCTCCTGGTGAGCGACCAGACCCGGCAGACGGATTGAGTGCAGCCTCAGTCCGCTGGGACGCTCGCCCCCGCGGCTGCCGGCCAGGGTCTCATGCTCATCCACCTCCTGGGCATTGAATTGCTTGCCAAGGTCCTCCATCAACTCAGCTGTCTTGATGCAGGTGCCGCTTGGGGCATCTGCCTTGCGATTGTGATGCAGCTCAACGAGTTCAGCGTGATCGTAAAAGCGGGCAGCTGCCGCCGCGGCCTGCTGTAACAGCACCATGCCAACAGAGAAATTCGGGATCACCGCAGCACCCATCGAGGCCTTCTCGGCAAAGCCAGCAAGCTCCTGCAGCTGCTCAGGCGAAAGACCAGTTGTGCCAATGACCGGCGTGACTCCATAAGCGATAGCGGCACGAGTGTGCTCATAGACCACCTTGGGGTGGGTGAAATCGACCAACACAGCACCGGGGTGTTGCTGGCTGATCAAGCAGAGAGACCCCTCAAAGTCACCGCTGAGGGCTACTTCCAGCTCACCGAGACCAAGAGCAAAACCGGCATCCTCCCCTTCCTTACCGGGGCAGGTATCGATCGCCCCTACCAGCTGGCAGTCCGCAGCACCATGCACGGCTTTGATCACCTCTGCCCCCATCCGACCAAGGGCACCGGCCACCACGACTGGGATCTGGTCTGTCATAAAGCGCTACGCCCGGCACGAGAGGTTGAGTCTGTCCGTAATCTTTCCTAATCGCCAGTCCGCGCGCATGTTCACCCAGGTCCGTTCCTCCAGCCGTCGCATCACCCCTGAAGCAGCTGAAGGCCGGTCGGTGATGCGGGCTGTGTACGTCGTACTCGAACCGCAATACCAAAACGCCCTAACCCAGGCCGCCAACAGCCTCAACGACTTGGGCGGCGACTTGGCCGTGGACCTCTCGGGGTACCTGATTGAGGAACTCCGCGATCCAGAAAACTATTCCCAGTTTTGTGCTGATGTCGCCGAGGCCGATGTGTTCATCGCCTCGCTGATCTTCATCGAGGATCTGGCCCAGAAGGTCGTGGATGCCGTAGCGCCCCACCGAGACCGCCTTAAGGCCGCTGTCGTATTCCCCTCCATGCCCGAGGTGATGCGCCTTAACAAACTGGGCAGCTTCTCGATGGCCCAGCTCGGCCAGAGCAAGAGCGCTATTGCCAACTTCATGCGCAAGCGAAAGGAGGCCGGTGGAGCTGGCTTCCAGGACGCCATGCTCAAGTTGCTCAACACGCTGCCGACGGTGCTGAAGTACCTGCCCGTCGAGAAGGCGCAGGACGCACGCAGCTTCATGTTGAGCTTCCAGTATTGGCTGGGAGGAACGCCAGACAACCTCCGCAACTTTCTGCTGATGCTGGCTGACAAGTACGTCTACCCCAAAGGAGACGACAGCCGGCCGAGAATCGAGGTAGCCGAGCCGGTGGTGTTCCCCGACCAGGGCATCTGGCATCCCATGGCCCCCGCCATGTTTGAGGACCTAAAGGAGTACCTGAACTGGTACGAGAACCGCAGTGATGTGGCCAGCGGCCCCCTGATCGGTCTGGTGCTACAGCGCAGCCACATCGTGACCGGGGATGACGCCCACTACGTGGCCCTGATCCAGGAGCTGGAGTACCGCGGTGCCCGCGTGATCCCAGTCTTCTGCGGCGGCTTGGACTTCTCCAAACCGGTCAACAGCTTCTTCTTCGATCCCCTCAACCCGGACCGCTCCCTGGTAGATGCTGCGGTCTCGTTAACCGGTTTTGCCTTGGTCGGCGGCCCGGCCCGTCAGGACCATCCAAAAGCGATCGACACCCTCAAGCGCCTTAACCGCCCCTACATGGTGGCCCTGCCTCTGGTCTTCCAGACCACCCAGGAGTGGGAGGCCAGCGACCTTGGCCTACACCCAGTGCAGGTTGCACTGCAGATCGCCATCCCCGAGCTCGATGGCGCCATCGAACCGATCGTCCTTAGCGGCCGTGATGACGCCACAGGCAAGGCCCACACCCTGCAGGATCGTGTCGATGCCATAGCCGAACGTGCCATCCGCTGGGCCAACCTCCGTGCCAAGCCGCGTACGGAGAAGAAGCTGGCGATCACGGTCTTCAGCTTCCCGCCTGACAAAGGCAATGTCGGCACCGCTGCCTATCTCGATGTGTTCGGTTCGATCCACCGGGTGCTCGAGGAGATGCGAAACCGCGGCTATCAGGTAGGTGATATGCCAGTCAGCCCCAAGGCCCTCATGGACCTAGTACTGACCGACGCTGAAGCCCTGGAAGGCTCACCCGAGCTAGCGATTGCCCATCGCATGAGCGTGGAGGAGTACGAGCGCCTGACCCCATATCACCAGCGATTGGAGGAAAACTGGGGCAAGGCCCCGGGTCAGCTCAACAGCGATGGCCAGAACTTACTGATCTTTGGGCGCCACTTCGGCAACGTGTTTATCGGCGTGCAGCCCACCTTCGGCTACGAAGGTGATCCAATGCGCTTGCTGTATTCCCGCAGCGCTAGCCCCCACCACGGCTTCGCCGCCTATTACACCTATCTGGAGAAGATCTGGGGTGCCGACGCGGTGCTGCACTTCGGCACCCACGGTTCACTTGAGTTCATGCCTGGCAAGCAGATGGGCATGAGCGATACCTGCTACCCAGACAGCCTGATCGGCGCCCTGCCGAACCTTTATTACTACGCGGCCAACAACCCCTCGGAAGCCACGATCGCTAAGCGTCGTGGCTACGCCTCCACCATCAGCTATCTCACCCCGCCGGCAGAGAACGCCGGTCTTTACAAAGGACTCAAGGAGTTGGGCGAGCTAGTGGGCTCCTACCAGCAGTTGCGTGAGAGCAGCCGTGGTGTGCAGATCGTCAACGCCATCGTCGAGACCTCACGACTCTGCAACCTCGACAAGGACGTGAGTCTTCCAGATCAGGACGCCTCAGAGCTGAACGAAGAGCAGCGTGACGCTGTCGTAGGTGCGGTCTACCGCCAGCTCATGGAGATCGAAAGCCGCCTGCTTCCCTGCGGCTTGCACACCATCGGCAAACCTCCCACCGCGGAGGAGGCCATTGCCACTCTGGTCAACATTGCGGCCCTTGAGCGAGAAGAAGAAGGCATCCGCTCCCTGCCCTCGCTGTTGGCAGAAAGCATCGGGCGCACCATCGAGGACGTCTACCGCGGCAACGATGAAGGCACCCTTGCGGATGTCGAGCTCAACCAACGGATCACCGAAACCTGCCGGGTGGCAGTCAGTGCCATGGTCAAAGCGGTCACGGGCCGCGATGGCCGCGTCACCATGAAGCAGAGCTTTGGCTGGCTGCTGAAAGTGCTGGAGCGCTTCGGCATCAAGCTGCCCAACCCGTGGCTGACCGCTTGCCGCCAGGCTGGCTTTGAGGAAGTCAACCCTGAGGAACTCGACACTCTCTTCGGGTATCTGCGCTTCTGCCTCGAGCAGATCTGTGCCGATCAGGAGATGGAAAGCCTGCTTAAGGCCCTCGACGGCGAGTACGTACTGCCTGGTCCCGGCGGTGATCCGATCCGCAATCCCGGTGTGCTGCCGAGCGGCAAGAACATCCACGCCCTCGATCCTCAGGCCATTCCCACCCGTGCTGCGGTGGCTGCCGCCAAGGTGGTGGTTGACCGGCTGATCGAGCGCCAGAAAGCAGAGCAAGGTGCCTGGCCTGAAACCATCGCCTGCGTGCTGTGGGGCACGGACAACATCAAGACATACGGCGAGTCGCTAGCCCAAATCCTCTGGTTCATTGGCGTTCGACCGGTGCCCGATTCCCTAGGCCGCGTCAACAAGCTTGAGCTGATTTCCCTGGANGAACTTGGCCGTCCCCGCATTGATGTGGTGGTGAACTGCTCAGGGGTATTCCGCGATCTGTTCATCAACCAGATGGCCCTGATCGATCAGGGCGTGAAAATGGCGGCGGAGGCTGACGAACCGCTGGAGCAAAACTTTGTGCGGGCCCACGCCATGGATCAGGCCGAATCCCAGGGCACCAGCCTGCGAGATGCCGCCACGAGGGTGTTCTCCAATGCCAGTGGCAGCTACAGCTCCAACGTGAACCTGGCGGTAGAGAACAGCACCTGGGAGGAAGAGAACGAGCTGCAGGAGATGTATCTCAAGCGCAAAACCTTTGCCTTCAATGCCGACAACCCCGGCGAAATGGACCAAAAGCGCGAGGTGTTCGAATCGGCCATGAAGACCGCCGATGTCACCTTCCAGAACTTGGATTCAGCTGAGATCTCCCTCACCGATGTGAGTCACTATTTCGACTCCGATCCCACCAAGCTGATCAAAGGGCTGCGTGATGACGGGAAGGAACCCTCGAGTTATATCGCTGACACCACAACCGCCAATGCACAGGTGCGCAGCCTGAGTGAAACCATCCGGTTGGACTCGCGCACCAAGCTGCTCAACCCCAAGTGGTACGAGGGCATGCTTAATTCGGGCTACGAGGGTGTGCGCGAAGTCGCCAAGCGACTCAATTTCACCTTGGGCTGGAGCGCCACCAGCGGCGCGGTGGACAACTTCGTCTACGAGGATGCCAACGAGACTTTCATCAACGATCCAGAAATGCGCAAGAGGCTGATGGAGCTCAATCCCCATAGCTTCCGCAGCATTGTCAGCACCCTGCTGGAGGTGAACGGGCGCGGCTACTGGGAGACCAGTGACGAGAACATCCAACAGTTACAGGAGCTTTATCAGGAGATCGAGGACCGGATCGAGGGCGTGAGCAACTGAGCAACGCCAGGCACTCTTCACAGACCGAAACAATGCGTTACAATATGTAGAGATCGCGGATCGTTATGACCTCTTCTTCCCCTGCAGCCGCCACCATGCGCGGTGCCGTCGTCACCACTGAAGACGGTGGTCGCCTCAACGCCTTTGCCGCTGAGCCCCGCATGCAGGTTGTCGCTGCTGACAACGGCTGGGGTTTCCACGAGCGGGCCGAAAAGCTCAATGGGCGCATGGCCATGCTTGGTTTCATCGCCCTGCTGGCAACCGAGATTGCTCTAGGTGGAGAGGCCTTCACCCAAGGCCTATTAGGCATCGGCTGAAGCCCCCTTACATCGACAAAAGTCACCTCTCCCGCGGCAGAATTTCTGTCGCGGGATTTTTATGAGCGCACATCCAGCTAATTTCTCCGCCATCGTCAGGGGCGCCGGTCCCACCGGCAGCTTGGCAGCCCTGGCCATGGCACGAGCCGGGTGGCAGGTGACCCTTTATGACCCGAGTGATACCGCTGCCTTAATGGGTCGCCGCCGGGCCTATGCCATCACCCATTCCAGCTGCCAGTTGTTGCAGAAATTGGGCTTATGGGGCGCAGTGGCCCCCCATTGCCATCCCTTTGATCGTTTGGAGCTGCTTGATCTGGGCAGCCGCTCCAGGACGGCATTTGCGGTACGCGATGCCGTGGGCTGGATCGTTGAGCACCAAGCGCTGCAGAAACAGCTGCTGCAAGCTTGCAACGATCAATCTGGACTGCAGCTGTCCCTTGGGGAGGAGGCGTCTATCGCCTCTGACAGGGATCAGTTAACCGTGATTGCAGAAGGTGGGGGATCACCATCACGTCTAGACCTTGGTATTGGCTTCCCCGGTTTTCGTTATCGCCAGGGCTGCCTGACGGCATTGGTACAGCTAGATCGCCAATGCTCCCCAACCACCGCCTGGGAGGTGTTCCGCCCGGAAGGGCCCTTGGCCGTGCTGCCCCTAGGCAAAGGCAGGACCCAGGTGGTTTGGAGCGCACCCCAGCAGCAGTGTGAACAACGCACCAACCTGAGCGATAAGACATTTCTGGAGCAGCTCAATAACGCTCTCCCCAGTGAGGTGACCGCAATTGGACTGCACGATCAGCCGGCCTGGTTCCCTGTGGAATGGCGCATCGCCAGCCGACTAGGTCGCGGCACCACCCTGCTTTGTGGCGAGAGCGCTCATCGNTGCCATCCCGTAGGGGGCCAGGGTCTCAATCTCTGCTGGCGCGATGTGGAAACCCTGGCACGCCTCGCATCAGATCGACACTGTGATGCCCGCTCCTTGGTGAGACGCTACAGCCGACGTCGTTGGCTGGATCTGCTTGGGGTGCTGCTGGCCACCGACGGATTAGTGCGCCTCTTCTCCAACCGCAACCAACTGCTGATAGCGCTGAGGCGATGGGGAATCAGCCTGCTGAACTACTGCGCACCGTTGCGGCGCTTGAGCCTGAATTTGGCGACTTATGGACCAAAAGGAATACTCTTGACAACCGGGTGGCAGCAGCTGAATAATCAACGCTCTTAAGGAGCGCTTAACAGCCATCTGATCCGGCCACGGGCACACTCTTGGCCGGAGGTGTTGTTGTTTCTCCAACCTCCCCCCGCTGCGGCCATGGTGATCACCACCACGCCACAACCTGTTCCCCCCACGGCCCTAGTGGAGTACCTACGCCGGGATATTGGCCTGAGCGAGGACGCTCTGGCTCTCGGTGTGCGTCAGGCGATTCAGGAACAGGCACCGCTGGCAGTCACCCTCTGGCGTTTTGGTCTGCTCAGCTTGGTCCAACTCGATCAGGTACTCGATTGGCAGGAGCATCAAAACTGAGGACCACCTCAGTATTGATCAGTACTGAATCAGCGCTTCTACAGGCACTCCATCCGTAAGTCTGGAGCGGCCCTCCAGAGCAGTGAGTTCAACCACAAAACCAAACCCGCAAAGCACACCACCCGCCTGCTGAACCAACTGAGCGCAGGCTGCAGCTGTGCCACCAGTGGCTAGCAGATCATCAATCACCAGAACCCGAGGAGCACCTTCGAGGGAGCCCTGGACGATCTCAAGGCGATCGCTGCCATATTCCAGGTCGTACTCCACCGCATCCACCGGGCCAGGCAGCTTGCCGGGCTTACGGACCGGCACAAAACCAAGGCCCATGGAGACCGCAAGAGTGTGCCCCACCAGGAAACCTCGGGCCTCAATACCGACAATCAGCTCAGGCTTGAGCAGCGAAAGCCGCTGCTTAAGTCCTGCGAGCACCAGGTCCCAGGAGGCCGGATCGCGCATCAACGGGGTGAGGTCGCGGAAGAGGATGCCGGGCTTGGGAAAATCAGGCACATCACGAACCAACGGTCGCAACTGCGCATCAAGGCCGGCGGCCGAGGTGTCTGAACTCATGACAGAAAGGATGACGGCATCAGTGCCCGGCTGGCATCATCGCAGCTATTGCCATGGGGCCTTGATCGCATNCGCCGCACCACCCGCACAGTTCCGGCTGCCCCGCCGTGGGATGGAGCGGCTTGATCTGCTGCTGCTGGCTATTGAAGCCCTGGACCTCCATGGCAGTGAGGCCATGGTCTGGAGCTGCCAGCAACTGGAACTACAGGAGTCCTTTCCCGATCGGGTGGCGTTATGGAAATCGCGGTGCCGCAACCCTCTGCGCCGTGCCAGCCGCCGCGGCGAACTCAGCACGGGGGAACGTCAAGGGTTGATCGAGCTGGTCTGCATGCTCTCGGAGCGCCTCTATCCAATGCTGCGCCAGCTCCTGTCCAGCAACGAACCAGAAGAGATCAACCGTCAGCGATGGGGCCTTTTCCGCGAGCGTTACAACGAACTGGTTCGCGAGCGCATGAACGGGCGCCGCGGCGCCATCCGTCAGTTGCTGGATCCTGATCAAGGTGAAGAGTTGCGCCGTGACATGGTGCTGACCTTGGCCTTCTGCGCAGGCCCCGGCGGCGTGCAACGGTTGGAGGCCAGCCTGCTGGACGGCAGCCGATGACCAACTTCTCCTCCCTGGCAGCTGCCGCCGGCCTGAGCGGCACGCAATACCGCCTCCGTTATGAGCAATCGAGCTGCCGACTGGAGCTCACCGGTCTTCCCGATGTCACCGCTGCAGGGGAGGAAGGACCACCGCAGCAACGACTGGACATCCTCACTAATTGGGACCTGAACCTCGGACAGCGCGCCAACCTGCAGGGAAAGCGTGAACACCTTGAGGCACTGGTGCAAGCGGTCATCCCCTACGTGCGCCTGCTGGTCAGTGCCCAGCCCAGGCCGCTCAGCGACAGCAAGTCGGTTGTGACCCTCGAGCCCAGCGGCGAGCGGCACCATCTGGTGCTGCGCAGCAGCCAGCCGGACACTCCACCTCTGGAATTGCTCCTCGATGACGCTGAGCTAGCTGATCTCAACCAGTGTCTCGATCAGATGCTGGTTGATACCCGCATGGGGCTCGATCTTGCCGTGCAACCGCCCCAGCCTTTGCGTCGTGGTGAATATCGAAGGCACACGCTCCAGCGCCGCGGTCAGTGGCTACCCCCCGCCGTTGCAGTTGGCACAATCGCCATCAGCGCCCTGCTGATCAGCCTGGTGCCGCTACCTCAGCGCAGCCCAGAGCCCCAGTTGCAGGAAACCACCACCGAATCAACATCCAAAGAAGAGGAGCAATCCAAACCGTGATCCCCCGCGCCAGCGAAAGCAGCATCAGCTGGCATGAGCTGCGCTTGCTGGTCACCAGGCTGGGGGCAGATCTTGGCGTAGTGGTTCGCAGTGACCCAGAGGTCTGCGGCCTCAGCGGTGAGAACTTCCATCTGAGCCTGCACCATTCCGGGCAGGGGGACTGCACCGTTCAGGGGCTCAGTCTGGTGCACTGTCCCAATGCTTTGGTGATCGAAGAGTTCATGCGCTGGATGCAGCAGGCTGCTCTGTTGCCGGTCACGCAGGTGGAACCGCACGGGGATTGACCCCTCCGGTTGCACCGATACGTTTGGGCATCCTCAGGTTTCCGAGACCGTGTCTGCTCCCCGCCGCCGCCGGCCACGCCCAAGCGGGCGTATGCGCGCCGCTCTGATGGCGGTCATCTGGCTGGCCGCCGGTACCGGATTGATCTTTGCCTTGGCCCAGCTGCCCAGTCGCCTGGACACGATGCTGTTTTTCAGCACAGCCCTCGAAAACATCACCATGGGGCTGATGAAGCTGTCCCTTGGGGTGCTTCAGGTGGCAGGCGCCCTGATACTTCTGGCCCTGGTCACTCTCAGCCTGATCCTGCTGGTAGGTGGTTTGATGCGACTCGTGCGCGCCTTTGGAGGGGAAGCCCCTGCCGCTATTCAGGCACGCCTGCAGAAGCTGCCGGAACGGCGACAGCGCCGCCAGCGCATGGCAGGAGCAGCCACGAGTTATCTGCTGAACCAGAAGAGCTGACTCAGCCTCCGATGTCCTCGAGCCAGAGGTCAGGTTTTTCGGTGAGCATGCGCTGCATCAGCTGCTCACAAGAGCGGTCGTCAAGACATTCAACTTCGATGCCGGCCTCCAGCAGCCAGGACTCGGCCCCTTGAAAACTTCGGCGCTCGCCAATCAGCACGCGACGAAAACCCAACAGCACCGCGGTGCCGGCGCACATCGGGCAGGGAGAAAGTGTCGTCACCAAGGTGAGCTTTCCCCAGTCGCGGCGGCGACCGGCATTACGAATGCACTGGGTCTCTCCATGGGAGGTGGGGTCCCCGTTCTGCACTCGCAAGTTGTGGCCCCGAGCAATCACCTCACCGTTCTCGGTGGCAATCACCGCACCAATAGGGATTCCACCTTCATNCCAGCCCAGCTCAGCTTCGGCTCGAGCCTCAGCCATCAGTGATTCCTGAAGAGCTGGTTCCATGGCCTAAAAACGCCGGCGAGGTGCCAGAGAACTGCGGAAATGGGTCAGCTCCTGCATCGAGATGAGGCCATCGCCGTTGCGATCAAAACGGGCAAAGCGGCTCTGTAGTCCAGGCAAGGCCTGGCACTCGGCCAGGGAGAGCTTGCCATCACTGTTCTGGTCGGCACGGCGGAAAGCCTGCAGGAGCCGTTCACCCAGAAACGGCTCCTGCATTGGGGCGATATCCTTGAGCAGTAGGACTCCATCGCCGTCACGATCCAGGCTGCGCAGGCGTGGGTGGGAGCCAACATCTTTCGTGCTGAGTCGTCCATCACCGTCTTGATCAAGACTGTGAAACAGCTCCAACATGCGCTGCCGGTGTCGCTGAATCGCAGCAGGATCCTGCGCGACGACAGGAACGGCTGCCAGTAGCAGCAACAGCAGGGGCAGCAGGGGCCTAGGCATGGCCTCACCTTATGGAGTGCACAGACCGGAAACCCTGCTGCGCATGATCTTTTCCCTGCCGAACTGTGACCGAATCCAACTGAGCCCGGCGCCGGAAAGATCCAGTGCGCGCCCATGACTCAATCGGCGTGGCCCTGAAGCCTCATCCTCCATACAGTCACAGCGTTCCTTGCAACGCATCGCCGTGGCGAAGACGCAGACCATCTGGGTGGTGGATGACGATCCGGAGCTGCGACAGCTGCTCAGCACGTACCTGAGTGAACAGGGGTACGACGTGCGCACACTCAATGACGGCAAACAGCTCAGTGCCCGGCTGGAGTTCCAGCGGCCGGACCTGGTGGTGCTCGATCTGATGATGCCCGGCGAAGACGGGCTGACGATCCTCAGGCGCCTGCGCGATGGCGGCGACGATCTGCCAGTCGTGATGCTTACCGCCCGGGGCGAGGCTGTTGATCGGATCATCGGCCTCGAACAGGGAGCCGATGATTACCTTGCCAAGCCGTTCATGCCCCGGGAACTCTCGGCGCGGATTGAAGCTGTGCTGCGCCGCCGTGGAGCAGTACCGGCCGGCACACCGGTTATCGATGGGGAGATCATCAGCTTTGGTGATAACAGCCTGGATCTGTCGGCTCGCACCCTCGAGCGCGAGGGGGAGTCGGTGGTGATCACCAGTGGTGAGTTCGGCCTACTCGCCGCGTTTGTGCAGAACCCGCACCGACCCCTGTCGCGCGAGCGCTTGATCGAATTGGCCCGGGGCCCTGCCAGCGAAACCGACAGTCGCAGCATGGACGTGCAGGTGTCTCGGGTGCGGAAGCTGATCGAACCAGACCCAACCCGCCCGCGATACCTGCAAACCGTATGGGGCTACGGATATGTCTTCGTTCCTGACGGCCAGCCTCGCAATAAATAAGGGGTACCAGCTTGCTCTGAGGCCAGTCACTTCAGATGCTCGGCGAGAACGTAGCCAATGACCAGGCCAGCGCCCCTGCTGCCGCTAGGGCCGTTTTGAGCTGCGAAGGATGATCCTTCACTCGCGGGGGATGAAATCAGTCGCAAAAAGCCTGATTCCAAAGAGAAATTTAGAGACTTTTCTATCCCTTAGATGACATTTACCGCTGAAAAAAATTGTATAACTTGCGGTATTGACAACCCAGTCAAGACATTCACCTGCGTATGTNTTGACTGAGCCGAGTTCTGCNATCAAANATGCGCCAGCCTGAGGGAACGTGACATGAAGCTCAGGAGATNCNGATGTGGATCATGAGAGCCTCAGCGCCCATTCGTCATTGCTGTAAGGCGGAATGCTCATCTGCACCTCCTAGGACCTAATGCGAGTACGCGAGAACTGGGTGCCAGACGAGCTGAATATTGCAGACTCGTAGAACTGGTCCCCTAGGTAACTCGTGACCAAGACTCTCTTATTGCTCTTGCACCCACCAAACACCCTCGTCAGTCATGGTCTTCACTAACAGCCTGCAAATATCACCCCGACGCCACATCATCTAAGCCAAATACTGCTCACGACGAGGGGAATCATCCAGGAAGAGCCTTAAACATCTTCTATCTCTTCCATCAGACCACCCCCAAGATTCGTCGAACCATGCCAACAGACAGGCCCGTTGCCTTGCTGATTGCGCCGTAGCTCTTGCCCTGCGCGCGCAGTTCACAGACATGAGCAGCCTGATCGTTCGTGTATTTGCGCTTGGGCCCAAACGGCACACCCTTATTACGTGCTGATTGGACGCCCTCTCGGGTGCGCTCCATGATCAACGCACGCTCTACCTCAGCCGCGGCGGCCAAGATCCCAACAACAAGCTTGGCCATCTTGCCGAGGCCCTTCGTATCAACTCGGCCATCCAGCGTTCTGACGTGAACGCCGCGGTCAAGCAGCTCAGCCACTCGAGTCACGCAATCTTCCATCGTTCTGCCCAAGCGGTCGAGCTTGGGCACCACCAGCACGTCACCGGCCTTGCATGCGTCGATGGCTCGTTGCAGCTCAAAGCGCTCAGCGAATGGGGCGCCACCGCTGATGTGCTCGCTGAAGACCTGCTCACACAGTGCGGCCTTCAACCCATCGAGCTGGTGCTCAAGGTCCTGCTGCGTAGTGGAGCAACGCGCATAGCCAACTTGTGCCATTTGTCCTGACCGTGCATGAGCTAAANATGACACAGGGTTACGGCACAGGCAAACAATAAGGANCAGACTGAATTNCTTGCCATGTTGCATTGGAANAGTTACGACACACCTTCGCAACTGATTAGCAAACGCGAGCAAGGGCATCACCTCACCAGGAGCACGGATCTGCGACAGGCGCTGGTCGATTGGCCTCGATCAATCGGCAAGCCTTCACAGCACGGCTATTTTTCGTTCCAGATGGCAAATCGCGCTGCCACGAACCCTCTCGGGTTGCCCTCCGGGGCGCTGCTGCTGCGGCTCGGCTTGTTCCTGCTGCTGAGCTGGGGCGTCAGCCTGGGTGTGCTGCAGCTTCTGCTAGGTCAACGCCTTGACCGGGCCCGCATGGTGCAGATGGGCCGTGACCTAGCGAGCAACGTTCGCCTCAGCGAGGTTGCACTCGAGCAGTTCCCGCCCTCGGTGGTTGCCCAGCTCAGCGGTCTGCGACTGATTAGCGGCCGGCAACCAGCGGCCACCGGCGGCGCAGCACTGGACAAACGGGCACGTGAACTGCGTCTCGAGCTCTGCCGCCGACTGCAGCACTGCCCTGAGGTATCCCCCACTCTCAGCCCCAATCAAGGGGTATGGGTGGAGCTGCTCAATCCGCTGGAGCGGGTGTGGCTGTTTGCGCCACTCCCACGCGACAACTGGTGGCCCCCCGATCCTCTGCTTGCCTCCCTTTCGCTGCTCTCCGGCACGGTCATCGCCGGCGGTCTATTCCTGCTGCTTGAGGTTCAGCGGCCGCTTCAGCGGCTTGAGCGCGCTATCGGCCGGGTGGGCCTGGAAACGCGACCGGCGCCATTGCCGCAAGAAGGTACCGGTGAAGTTCAACGCCTTAGCCAGCGATTTAACGCCATGCTCAGCCGTCTGGCCCGCAGTGAGCAGGAGCGCGCCACGATGCTCGCCGGCATCGCTCATGACCTCAAAAGTCCGATTACGCGTCTGCGACTTCGGCTAGCGGTGGAGCTCAACAGCCCCCAGGCGGAGGCCGACCTCGATGCCCTCGAGCGCATCACCGGTCAATTCCTGCTCTTTGCTGGTGGAGGCCAGAGCGAAGAGAAGGTGCACCTTCCCCTCCACGGTCTCTTGGGAGAAGTAGCCGCCAGTTACGACGGCCAGCCTGTGGAGCTTGATCTTGAGCCCCTAGAANCACGGGTGCAACCTGTTGCCCTGGGACGTGCGATCAGCAACCTGATCGACAACGCCCTCTCCTACGGCAAGCCGCCAGTGGTGCTTCAGCTGCGGCGCGAGGCGGAGCAGATCGTTCTGGCGGTGCAGGACCAGGGGGAGGGCATCTCCCAGGAAGCTCGCCAGGAAGCCCTGATGCCTTTTCACCGCCTTGATGCCTCTCGGGGCGGTAGCGGCCATTGCGGCCTCGGTCTTGCCATCGCGGCTCGGGTAGCGGAAGCCCATGGCGGCCGCCTGGAACTTCGTGATCCCGTCAGCGGAGGTTTCAGCGTTTGCCTGCTGTTGCCGCTCCAGAGCAGCTGACAACACAGGAANCTCGCCCTCACACTGAAGGGGCACTCTGCTGTCCGTTGTGGATCTGCCGCCCCCCCAGCCACTGATAGCCGAGCTGCCAGCCCTATTGCGTCAGGAACCACAACGCCGGATCGAGAGTGATGGCCTGCTCTATCAGTGCGTGCCGCTGGAACCCAGCCAAGGCCGGAGCGTTGAGATCTGCTGGAACGAGCACTGGCGCTGATGGCTCCCCATCGCGCCCTATTCCTCAGTGATCTGCACATAGGAACAGGCCGCTGCTGTGCGGCCGACCTGCTCCAGCTGCTGCAGAGCGAACCCACTGAACGGCTGATCCTGGTAGGGGACATCCTGGATCTAAGCGCCTGGCAACAGAAAGCCCCCCACTTCAGCAGCGATGAATTGACGCTGCTGAAGCTGTTCTGGCGTCGCCAGCGGGCCGGCGAGCTGATCTGGCTGCTGGGTAACCATGAANAACCACTGCGCGATCAACACCATCACGGTCTGAATCGGCCCAGCTGGATTGCCGATCAACTGACTTATCACTCACTTGATGGACGCAGATTGCTGGTAACCCACGGCGATCAACTCAGCTTCAACGGGCTGCAATTCANCCGCATCGAGCAAATCGGGTTGGGCCTGGTAACGGCAATGGAGCGACTGCACAGGCGACTGCAACCGCCGCTACCCAGCCCCAGTGCTCTGATCCTGGAAAGTGGCAGCGGCCGTCGACTCTCGCAAGCCTTCCACCGTGCCCAGGCTGAACATGCCGAGGCCCAGCAGGTCGATGGCATCATTTGCGGCCACATCCATGCCGCCCTGCTGGAGCAGCAGCCCCATGGACTGATCATCAACACGGGCTGCTGGACCCACCCCCACGGCACGGTGGTTGTGGAAACCGCTTCCGGTGACTGGCAGCTGATCGATGCCGCAGGGAATCGCCAGTCGGTCAGAGTTGTGCCATGCCCAGCATCCTGCGCCGCTACCCCCTCCCGCTAATCCTGCTGGCGGGGCTGCTGCTGCGGCTACTGCTGTTGCTACTGCTCCCACCCGGCTACGACGAGGCCTACTACCTGTTCTATGGGGCCCATCCGGCCCTGAGTTTTTTCGATCATCCCGCCGCCGTGTCGCTTTGGGCCTGGCTGGGATCCCACCTGCAGCTGGGGATCGTCGGCTTGCGACTGCCGGTGGCCCTTAGTTACTCCATTGCCTCGACGTTCCTGGCCCTAGCCGCCCGACGCGGCTTAGGGCGCGGCAGTGATCTCTGGACAGCCGCGCTCACGTCCCTCTGCCCGCTGCTGTTGCTGGTAGGCGGAGTGCTGCTGCTGCCCGATGCACCGCTGTTGCTGATGCTGAGCCTGGTGCTCTGGGCCCTAGCAATCGAGCTGCCTTGGGGGCGGCTAGGGCTGCTTCTAGGGGGACTCACGCTGTGCAAATACCACGCGCTGCCTCTGCTGCTCTGTCTGGCCCTGTGGGGCCTGAGCCGGCCGGCCACGCGCCGGCGGCTACTGGGACCAGAGGGGTTGAGGGCCCTGCTGGCCTGGCTACTGGTCTCAGCACCACTTTGGATCTGGAATGGTCAGCACGGCTGGGTGTCGTTCCTCTTTCAGGGGGGACGAACGGTCAGGGACACCGGCTTCAACCTGGCGGGGCCGCCCCTGTTTCTCGCCAGCCAGTTGATGGCCCTGTTCCCCACCATCGGGGTGGTGATGCTGCTGGCCCTGGCCGCCCACCGACGAGACCAGCACAGCGACTATCGGCGTCTATTGCGCTGGCTGACCGTGCCGCAGCTGGTGCTGTTCCTACTGCTGGCCGGCCGCATGCAAGTGCTGGTGAGCTGGCTGGTACCGATCTGGTGGATCCTGCTGCCCCTTGCCGGTGAATGGCTGGCACAAGCCTGGAAGCGACGCGCCCGCTTCATGCGCTGGTGGCTTCCGCTTACCGTCACCTTGCCGCCACTGCTGGCCCTCTTCGCGACAGCCCATGTGCGCAGCGGACTGGCATCAGCGCTGCTGCCAGAAGCGCAGGACACCTCTCGGGAGCTGAGCAGCACCAGCGAACTAAGAGCCGCGCTGAAGGCCCAGCCCAAACTTTGGCGCGCCCTCCAACAG
Organism: Synechococcus sp. TMED19; assembly: GCA_002168155.1. GTDB lineage: Bacteria > Cyanobacteriota > Cyanobacteriia > PCC-6307 > Cyanobiaceae > RCC307. Next base: position 72,619 of record NHBY01000021.1, read on the forward strand.
GCTGATCTCCTGGTGGGAGAGCGCTACTACGAGCCTGGCTTTATTGCCCTGGCCCTGGGGCGGGAGGGCAAAGCTCAGTTCACCACTTTCAACAGTGATGCCCGTGGTTTTGCCTTCTGGCAGCCCGAAAATGGCTTTGCCGGGCGCAGCGGCATCGTCTTTGGCTTCAACATGCCCGAACGAGATCGGGCCGATCCTGCTCAGCGACGGGGTTGGCTGAGCCGGCTCAATGGCCTGGAGCCACTGGGTGCTGTTCAACTGAAACGCGGCGAAAGGCCCGGCCCAGTGGTGCGCTTTTATCGATTTGGACCACTGAAAGCGCCATGGCCACGCCGCTACGGTCCGGGAGCTCTGAGCCTTGATGATGCCCCGCACCGCTGACGTCTTCCGTCAGTTCCTGCTGCAGGGCTTCAACTCATTTGGTGGGACGGTGGCCCACCTTGGCTATTTCCACAAGCGCTTCGTCAAGCGCCGCAGCTCTCTGGGTGATGTGACGCCTACGCCGGTCTTGTGGCGCTGTGTCAGTTTTTGCCGGGTCCAGACAGCAGTTAGGTGGCCATCGGCCTGGGGATGATGCGCGCCGGCTAGTTAGGAGGCTTGGCCGCCTGGGTGGGATTCACGCTGCCATCAGCGCTTCTGCTAACGATCGTGGCCGCGGCGCTAGGGATCAACCCGGAATGGATGGACGGCAGCTTGGTGCAGGGGNTCAAGATCGCTGCCTTGGCTGTCATGTCTCAAGCGGTGCTGGCTCTGGCTATGCGCACGGAGTGGACTGCCGCGACAAAACGATGAGTAGGTCCCAATGGGCGAGGCTGTCGGTCTTCTGCGGGGTTGGGTTCTGTTTAAACAGGGCACCAAAGGCTGGAGCGATCGTCATCCAATGGGATCACTNCTGTANCGCCAAACAAAAACCCAAGCCGCAGGCCTAGGTAAATATGCGGCACTGTGACGNAGCAAAGCTGAAATCCACTGGCGAGCCACCAGGGACTTCGGCATGCTCATCAATCGGTCAACGGAGGGGGTGGGATTCGAACCCACGGAGGCTTTCACCTCGCCGGTTTTCAAGACCGGAGCCATCAACCACTCGACCACCCCTCCAAAGAGGGCCGCGCAGTAGCTGCGCCGCCCTCGGATTGTGCCACACCTGAACGAGAGCCCAGGCAGCCACAAAAGTCCCAGTCGCAGACTGGTCTTAATGAGACAGCGCGGCATGGTGGAAGTGATCGCCTCCCCGCTCATGGCCGTGCTGAGCACAGACTTCCTCGCCATCCGCACGCGGAAATTAGCGGAGATGATCCAGACCTTGCCTCAGTCAGCCTGCCCTGAGCACCAGCGTCACAGTTGCCGTGAACTACTCGATCAGCTCTGCAGCGCCATTGAGACGCTGAGCCTGAGTGAGCGACTCCCCGATCAGCCCTGCTTCGCCAATGGCAACAAGCACTTATCGGAGTCACATCCAGCTGGACCAGCTTCAACCAGCTCGCCTCGGTCATAGCGCTGCAAAGCTTCGAAAAAGTCACTGATGTTGCGGCGAGCCATCACCTCGGACTGAAGTCGCTCATAAGTGGCTTGATCGATCGGTTCAAACGGAAGTCGCGGGAAGGTTGCATTGGCATCAAAGCGAGCCAGCAACGCTGCAGAGATATAGCCATCACCCTGCTCAATGGCCTGGTGAATGGCATCGGCCAAGGGCTCAATCTCGTGCTCACGGAACTCAATTGTGGCTGAGGTGTTGTGGGCGGTGTAATGCTTCTGCACCTGCATATAGAAATCAAACTGGGCCAAGGCTGAGAAGTTATTGATATCAACCGCATCGGCACCGGGCAGGTTGGCCCAGCTCACCTCGGTGGGAATCTCCACCAACCACTCCGTACAACGGGGATCAAAGGGATCATCCAGCAGTCGGCCCTGCTCGTCCTTGTCGGACTGGGACGGCACGATCGTATAGCCGTAGTCCATACAGGCCAGGGCCACAGGATCATTTTTGCGGAAGGTGATGCGGCGGATGAAGCGCTGAGCTTTGGGGGGATGCCAGCCAGGAGCTGCACCAGTCAAAAGGCTCTTAGTACCGGCAGGCTGCACGGTGGTACAGCGGTTGGGACGGCGTAGGCCGTGCTGGTCGCAGTAGGACCACACTGCCTCGTTGACGATTGATTTCCAACGGCTCAGGTACTCGGCCTCTTGGCGCTTGAACGCCTCGCCAGCCTCGGTGGCAGGGCGGCCGGCGGCCCACCACTCCAACCAGGAACTACCGAAGGCATGAACGAAGAAATCGAACAAGCCGGTGAAGCTCACGCCCACGATTGGATCCCAGGCGCGGCTCTGGCGGTAGCGCTCCACTTCAAAGCGATGGTTCAACAGACAAGCGACCGAAAGACCGGCGGCCCTGAAGGCATCGGCCTGTCCGGCATGGTCCTCAGGATCAATGCGGTTGAGATGAACCTCAGCGAGATTGCAGTGGAAGTCTGCACCGAGAATCTCACCGCAGGGGTTTAGGCCATAGCGGCCAAGGCGGTGCTCCAGCTCGGCTGCACTGATGGGTCCGTGGTTGAGCTGAAGCCAATTGCCAGCTTCCTCGCGGCCCTGCTCGCAGTAGATGGACTGGAACTCCTGGCGTAGCTCAGGGGTACTGAGCAGATCGGCGTTGGAACGAGCAATCGCCTCAGGGGCGAACTGAATCGCACCTTCGCCACACTGGAATTGCTTATTGACGGCTTCCAACACAACCTCGCGACTGGGACGGGTGTGGAAGACACGTGTGTGGTTCGCCATACGGAGGGCATCGCGCTCCGGGTCAATACGCCAGTTGCCCTCGCCGTCCTGCTGCCAGAGGTTCTCCTTCGCACCAGCTGCAGCGCTGTCCGAGGAGGCGAACTGACGCATGCCGGCGCTGCGGCGGATATTACCGGCCACGATCGTGACGGCAGCCTCATCGATCAGTAGGCAGCACTCAACCGAGGTGAGCTGGCGGCCATGGGCCTTGTTGAGGATCTGGGCCACCCGGCCATAGAGATCCTTGAGCTTGACCGGGTTGGCCATGCCCCCAAAGCCCTTGAGGGTTTCGCCAACGGGACGCACATCAGAGAGGTCGACATCCACCTCGATCGGACCGCTGAAACGCTCGTCGCTGCAAAGCTCCAACAGGAGCTGATAGCTGTCCACCCAGCCACGGCGGGTGTCGCCCACTTTCACCTTGACGTGATGACCTTCAACGGTGTGAGTGGTGATCTCCTGGCGTAGCTCGGCGGGGGTGGCGCCGATATCTGTGACTGAGAGGATGCGCAGCTCATTGCGCACCGCGGGCAAACGCTCGATCAGGCGCGGCTCAATGATGGAGCCGGTGCCGCAACCCATCATCGCCAGGTCCATCATCAGACCGAAGGCTTCCCAATCCACAAGGTTGGTGGAGGTGCAGTTGTAGGCGCCAGAAAAATTCTCTTGCTTCTCAATCCAAGGAGTTCCACCAATCCACAGCCAACGCCCCGAAGGCAGTGAGGCTTGCCGCAGCTGCATGCGGCGCATCAGGTCGATCTCCTCGTCATTCAGCTGCCCCAGGCTCTTGAGGCCAGCCAGATTGCGCTCAACCACTTGCTTCCAGCTCTCGCGGCCGGTGGCGGTTTTACGGCTATAGGTGCGATAGAAGACCGGGTTCGCCGCAGGCGCTGTTGCAGGGAAATCCCCCTGCAGCATTGAGGATTCCGGTGGCACAAGCAGTTCGGCTGGAGTCACGACACTAGATCTAGTAGGTAGAGGGAAGCGGAAACCCCACAGGAAGTGGTACCCCGTAGATGACGGCCGCTGATCTGGCCATTACCAGCAACGGGATGCCATGGCTGTGGCTAGTCCGGCAACAACAAGCTCTGGCCGTGATGGCGCGCTTCAAGACCCTGCTGCAAACCCTCAAGCAAGCCCGCCTAGTGGTGGAGGTTGGCCGGCAGAAAGGAGAGCTCAGCAGCGTGGCTGATCTGGTGGACAGCTTTCTAGAGACGCCACAGATGGAGGCCTGCCTGAAGCGCTTTCGGGCCGATCCCGACGGTGGCGCCTTGCTGGAAGAGCGTTACCCGCCGCTGCAGCCAGATCTCGAACGAATGCAGCAACTGCCGACCAACAGCCTTGGTTTTCAGTACGCAAGGCTGATCTTGGAGCAGGGCTATGACCCCGACTTCTTCCGTCCGCGGCCGGTGGAATCAGATGCCCAGTGGCTGACGCAACGCATTGCCACGACCCATGACATCCATCACGTCGTGGCTGGTTTCTGCACGCGGCCGGAAGGAGAAGCCGGTGTGCTGGCCATCACCGCGATGCAAATCGGCTTCCCGGCCTACATCAGCCTGACCAATGCAGCCGCGATCAGCCGCTTTCGCTTGCAACCGGAATCCTTTGGCGACATGAGCCAAGCGATCAGCCATGGCATCAGCCTTGGCTTTGGCGCCAAAACACTGGCCGCCATGCGCTGGGAAGACGGCTGGGACAAGCCGCTCGAGCAATGGCGCCAGGAGCTGGGGATCAGCCACCCGGCCAACCCCTTTGCCTATGGCTTGGATCAGTAGCCCAGCAAACGCATCCGAAATTGCACCAACTGCTGGGCTTGTTCGGGCTCCCGCTGCAGAAAGGGATGTTCCGCCAAGCTCTCCAACACCAGCTCGAGCTTGGCCTCGCGCTCCAGGCCATGGGCTGGATGCTGACGCTCGTAGTCCTCCCAGGCTTCGCTGAAAGCCATGGCGAAGCCATCGGGGTTGTCAAACACCCGCTGAATCGGCAAACGGTCCGGATCAGGCAGCGGCACCACAGCACCTTCGCTGCTCAGCAGATTACGGAGTGGGAAGCTTGTGCTTTGCGCTGTTCAGCAGAAGCCCCATGGCGCCGAGCCCGCAGGATCTGACCAGCGCCGAGATGGACGAAGCGGTCGCCAAGCGCCGCAACTTCGCGATCATCTCCCACCCCGACGCCGGTAAAACAACCCTCACCGAAAAGCTGCTGCTCTACGGCGGTGCGATTCAGCAGGCCGGCGCGGTCAAAGCGCGCGGTGAGCAGAGGCGCGTGACCTCCGACTGGATGGAGCTGGAAAAGCAACGGGGCATTTCCATCACCTCAACGGTGCTGCAGTTCGACTACTCCGGCAGCACCATCAATCTGCTGGACACCCCCGGGCACCAGGACTTCTCCGAAGACACCTACCGAACCCTGGCGGCGGCGGACAACGCGGTGATGCTGGAGGACGCCGCCAAGGGGCTCGAACCCCAGACCCGCAAGCTGTTTGAGGTCTGCCGCATGCGGCAGATCCCGATTTTCACGTTCATCAACAAGATGGACCGGCCGGGCCGAGAACCACTTGAGCTGCTCGATGAAATCGAGAAGGAGCTGGAATTGTTGCCCTGGGCGGTGAACTGGCCAATTGGTAGCGGCGAACATTTCCGAGGAGTGATCGATCGACGCACCCGTCAGGTCACCTTGTTTGAGCGGGCTGAACGGGGCCGGCAAGCCAGTGAACGCAGCCTTGATGCCGCTGACCCTGAGCTGCGGGAGCTGGTGGAACCAGAGCTCTTGGATCAAGCGCTCGAGGAGATCGAATTGCTTCAGGAAGCTGGCGCCGATCTGGATCTGGAGTTGGTCCATGCCGGCGAACAGACGCCTGTGTTTTTCGGCAGCGCCATGACGAACTTTGGAGTTCGTCCTTTTC
>NHBY01000022.1 GCA_002168155.1 Synechococcus sp. TMED19
GTTGACGCCGTCCAGGTTGAGCTCAGCAGCCATGGCGCCCATAGGGGCAACCAGGCCGAGAGCAGCTGGAGCCAGCAGCAGTTGCTGGAAGAGTTTCATGATTCCTCACACACAGGAAAAGCGCACATCGGCGCAGACGGAAGTTATCGATTACACAAAATAAAAACACGACATCTCTATACATACGCATGTAGCAATTCGCACATGTTGCATATGGCTCAGCAAATTGAACAATTGACAGTGATTTGTGTAGTGATTTAGCGGGCTTAAAGCATCAAACGCTACGAGCAAAGAATTTTACGTAAAAAATGATTCACTTTTATGTTCACCCCTAATTATCAAATCAACTGGCAACGAATGAGCGCCTCAAAACAGACCTGAACGGAGCCACGCAAATCGCGCTCGACCAGAGGCCAACAAATGCAAGGCAGCCCCACATTCCAAGAATGGCCTGCAGCACAGGCTTTAGGGGCCATCACGCCACCACAGAAACCCGCAACTTCCAATCCAGAACAAGCCTCAAGCCAAAAAAAGCGGGTGACACACGTCCTCCGCCCTCTTATTTGGTGTGTTGCCGACGTTGTCGACACCAGAAAGATAGCCAAGAAGTTGGCAGAGGTAAACGCCAGATCACCTAAAAGCGAACAATATGACCCAAACTCGCGTATCTTTTTATACAAAGCACAAAATATTGATCTCCAAAAAGCTTTTTACATATTGGCGTGAACTATTTATTACCTTCAGTCGCCATGCTTGGCGCGTATCTGCTTCCAGCCCCAGCACGGAAGGCCAGGATCGGTTCTTCAGGGAAATGAGTGTCATCAATTGGCAGAAGCAACACAGCCCTGGCAAAACAGCGCAGCGAGCGAGTGAGCGTGAAGCCAACAAAACCATTCATGGCGAAAGCCGCAGGCGGCAAATGAATGAAGCCCCCAGAAAACTGGGCTTCATTCATTGAATGGCAGGCGCCACGGATTCGGCGCATCCAAGCGACAAGGCCTGGTTTCCAGTTGCACCATCTCAGGTGGCTCTAATCACCCTGCTTGCTGCATATCAAGACGACCATCCAGCTCCGCCCCACCAGCGGCCAGAAGCTCGGCCAGCACGCTGATCAGCCGATAGCTGACCAAAACAGCCAGCACCTCTGCCTCCGGCACCCAGTCCGCCACCCTGGCCAGCAGCACCAGCTCAAACACCCCTAATCCACCTGGAGCACCTGGCACCACTAGCCCTGCACACCAGGCCAGAGCGAAGGCCGCAATCCAGCCGCCCCANCCCANCGCCGCGGCCCCACTGAAGGTCTGAACACAGCAGGNAAAGCCNGCAAAACGTAGCGCCAGAAAGGGAAACTCCAGCAGCAGCGGTTGCCAAGGAGTTCCCACCAGCGGGTCAGGAGATGACGTCTCCACCGGATCAGGATCAGCGTCTTGATCGGAGCGGAGCAAGCGACGTTTACTCCGCAGCAGCCGCTCCAGCAGGGGGTTCAACCACTGCGGGCGAAGCAGGAGCAAAGCCATCGGGCTCACCAGAGCAAGCCCTCCCTGGAATCCACCCAGGGGGATCAGGCATAGGGCTGCGATCACCATGAGCAGAGCCTCCAGCAAGACCGACAGCAGCGCCCGGCGACCACTGAAACCACGCTCACGCAGAAGGCGAACCCGCGAGACCTGATGCCACACCCCACCAGGTAGGTACTTGAGCAAGTTGGTGCGTACAAACATCAGCACCATGGGCAGCGCTGGCACCGGCAGCTGGAGCCAGCGCAGCANGGCCCACCAGGCCAGACCATTGGCCCACTGAGCCACCACAGTCAAACTCAGCCCCAGCAGCAGCAAGCCCCAGCCACGCTGATCCGGCGCCAGAGCGAGCACCTCCTGTCCATGGGTCCACAGGGCAATGCAGACCAGCAGCAGCGAGCCGCCCCCCACCCAGAGGCGCAGACCGCCTGGCAAGCGCAGCCGGTTCAAGACAGCTCCTCGGAATCAGGGCTCCAGGCCTCCGGCGGCAGCGCCGCCAGCTGCGCTCGCAGCTCGCCCCAGCTCAGCTGATACTCACGGGCCAGCCTGGCCAGCTCGTCAGCCTCCGGCTTGCAGCGCAGCCCCTGCCCAGTGTCCGCCTGCTTGGCCCGCACAGGTCCCCAAGGTGTGGTCAAGGTGCCACAGCGTCGGGGCAAAACCCATCGTTGCTGAAGGGTTTCACGCAGCCCGAGGCTCGAGGAGTGGCGCCACCAAATCCGTCTCAGGGCCTCACCCTGCTCAGGTCTGGCAATACAGGTAAGCGCGAGGGCGCTGCGGCCTTTTTTCATTTGAACCGGCTGCGCAAACACCTCAAGGGCTCCCGCCTCACGCAAGTGCTGCTGCAGGAAAGCCAGGGCTTCCGGGTCCATATCATCGATCTGGCACTGCTGCAGCAAGACGCTTTCCTGCAGAGCCCCTGATTCAACAGCTCTGGCCGGCTGCCAGAGACGCAACAGATTGGGACGATCCAGCTGACGCTGACCGAGACCGATCCCCAGATTCTGGGGTGTATGGGCCGGTGGAGCTCCCCAGCGGGTTACCCAGGCAGCCAGCAACGCCAGTCCAGTGGGGGTGGTGAGCTCTTTCGCCGGAAATCCCTCACTGCTCGCCAATGGGATGGCATGGGAGCGGGCGATCTCCAGCACCGCTGGTGCCGGCAGCGGCAGCAAACCATGAGCAGTATTCACCCGACCGTGACCTGCAGGAGGCGGGGTCGCAATCAACTGCTCGATGCCCAGGTGCAGCAGGGCCGCGCAGACCCCCACCACATCGACTAGGGCATCGACAGCTCCCACCTCATGGAAGTGGACCTGCTCAGCCGATACCCCATGAACCCGTCCTTCCGCCTCAGCCAGCAGGGTGAACACCTGAAGCACCTTGGCGCGCAAGGGATCGGGCCAGGGTGCCTGCTGCAGCAATGGAGCCAGAACACGCCAATGGCGCGCAGGAGGCTCGCTCTCATGCAGTTCGACGGTCAATCGCAGGCCCCTCAAACCAGCGGAATGCCCCTCCTGGGGCCGCAACGAAAAGGCCTCCCCCAGGCCGATGGCAACCAGGGGAGCGGAGACCACCTCCAGCGGCACTCCCAAATCCAGCAGAGCGGCCAGAAGCATGTCCCCCGCCACGCCGGTCGGGGTATCGACATAGGCCCAGGCGGGCTCAGGCGACATCGGCAGTGGAGGGCACCGACAGGCGTCTCAGGCTAGGGGCCTCTGCCAGAAGGGTTGCGCACTCATCGTCTAGGGCACTGCGCTGCTGGCGCAACCACTGCTCCACCTCTCGCCGGGCGCGGCGTTGCTCCAGCTGAGCTGTAGCCGCAGTTTGGCCCGAAAGCCCCCAGAGGCGACCGAGCAGCTGACGGTCATCGGCGCCACCCTCGCTCTCGCCATGAACGACAACCTCTGCGGCCATACCAGCCAGAAGCACTCGGCTCCAGCGACGCAAGTCCTCAAGAGGCAGCTTGGCGGATACGGGTAAGGGCAGTTCAGTACTGCCGCAGGCCTGTCGTCCCGCACGCAGGCAGGCCAGGGTGCCGACCTGGGTGGGGCCTGGCGGTAGTCCTTCATGGAGTGCCACCAGCCGGTGGCCGGCTTCATGGAGAGCAATGCGGCGCAACCGCTCCCTGCCGCCAGGCAAGGCTTCTGCCAGCAAATGACCGCCGCGGCCATCCCAAATCGCGGCATCAACAGACACACCGACCAGGGTGGTCATGACAAGCACGGTGATCCAGGCAGGCGACAGCCCAATCGAGGGGCCCAACACGGCCCCGGCACTGAGCAACGCCACCACAACGCCAATCCGAACCGGGCTCATGCCTCAGCGACGGGCGGCTGGGCGACGCCCACCGCGCCTATTAGCACCCCCGCGTCGATCACTGCGCTGAGGCACTGGGCCGATCACCTCACTGGATTCAAGCGTCAGCTCCTGGCCGCTTCGTCGCAGCTCAAGGGAGACGAAATGGCGCAGATGCTCCATTGGAATCGTGCCCTGCAACTGCAACTTGAATGGCTGAGGCCTAGTGCCATCAGCCCGAGGCTTCTGACGGATCTTGACCACTAGGGCACCGGTTTCGGGCTTGGTGTAGATCAGCTCGCCGCGCACTGAGAAATAGCCATCGCCTTCCGGCAGTGTCTCCGGCAGATCCGGCTCATCGCTGGCCAGGGTTCCTGGCTCCCACACCCCAACCACCTGCAGATGCAAATGATCCGCCTCGCGATTTCTTGGGTAAACCACCCAGAGGTGGGGTGTGTCCAGGCTCAGGTGACGCTTGACCACGCTCAGGACGCGACCCAGAAGCACAGCTTCTATTTCAACTCCATCGCTGCATCGCAGCACCCCGCGGGTCAGAGTCTCATCGTCTTGGGGAACGTACTGGGCTTCCACCAGACCGATCGCCCTGTACTGCATCGGCTCGGTCACCGGTGGGATCGGGTGCTGACGCATCGACGCGAACGGGTTGATCGTCGAATCTAGCCAGATTGCTGACAGAGGCCACCGCAGAGGGTTTACTGAGCCCATAAGGAACCTCCCTAGTGCGACTGGGTCACCTGCCGCTTGCAACTTTGAAAATCAACCGCCATTCGCCGCTGCTGTGGCTCCCTGTTGTGATGACCGGCCTGGCACTCACAGCCGCGGCCGGGTGGCAACTGGGACGCACCAGTCAAAACGAGCCGATCCTGAACCTTGAGCAACAACAACTGCAGCGCCGCAGCGCAGCTCTCGAAGAGAAGCTGTTCGAAGGGACAGCCAGCGATGCCGAGCAGATGCAACTGCTCAAGCTCCGTTTAGCCAGCGGCGATGACGAGGGAGCGATTGCTCTGCTTGAGCCTCTGAGCGATCGGAACCCCAGCCAGTGGTCGCTGCGGCTGCTGCTGGCCGATCTGCGCCAACAGCAAAACGACATGACCGGCGCTGAGCGGGAGATCCGCCAGGTGCTCAATATCAATCCCATCCAGCCCCAGGCACTGCAGGACTACGCCCGGCTGCAACTCAAGCTTGGTAATGAACAGGCTGTGGTCGAACAGCTCAAGGCGGCAGTGGTCGCGGCCGCCGGCCGGCCAGAAGCACTACCCATCGGCCTATTACAGGCGGATTTGCAACAGCGCCAGGGGTTGAACGCCGAAGCAGAAGCCACATACAGCAGTCTGATCGCTGCTCACCCCACCGACCCCAGACCATTCCTGGCCCTGGCCCTGCTCAAACAGACCCAGGGTCAGATTGCGGCAGCCAAGCAACTGCTGCAGCGCGCCAAGCTGTATTCGACCCCAGTGGCAGGGACCGTGCTGGATCAGATCGCCGCAAGGTGGTCTGTCGGGGCTATACGTCAGCAGGCTCCATCCAGCGATGGGGCTGATCTAGTCGACACCAACCCTGAAGGATCAAGGGGTGACGGGAACGAGCTTGCTGGGCGCAGTTGAAGGCTTGTCGAATTCCTCCAGTGCAGCATCAATCGCATCGCCAGGTGAGGTGGCATCAGGGGCGCTCTGCATGTTGCGCAGCTGGTTAATGATGGACATCGGATTGCTGATGTCCACTGCAGGTTTGGGCTGAGCCCCGCCGTATTCATAGAGACCTCGCTCTCGCGTGGTCTCCTTTTGTGCCGTGGCCGCATCAGGCCAGATGAGGAAAGCAGCAGCCAAGGCCGCGGCAGGTATAAACCGGCGGACCAGACGGGCTCTGGCGAGGAACATGGCTTGTTTAATTAGTGCCGGAACTTTAAGGGGGGTCTGCGGTGCGCATCGCCACCTGGAACGTGAACTCGATTCGCACACGCCAGTCCCATCTGCTGGGTTGGCTCAATAGCGCTGCACCCGATGCCGTTGGGCTACAGGAAACCAAAGTTGAGGACAGCCTTTTCCCTCGAGATGTCTTGGAGGCGGCGGGATACCGCTGCGCCATCAGCGGCCAGAAGAGCTACAACGGCGTCGCCCTGCTGAGTCGAGAACCGATCGAAGACGTGAGGATCGGCTTCTCAGCGCTGCTGCCTGGGGACAGTGAGGCCGAGAATCTCGGCGAGCAGCGCCGAGTGATCAGCGGCTGGATCGATGGAGTCCGCCTGCTGAATCTCTACGTGCCCAATGGCTCGGAGGTGGGCTCAGAGAAGTACCAGTACAAACTGGCCTGGCTGAATTGCCTGCGTCGTTACTTGGACGTGCAGCGACAGCAGGGGGAAGCCCTCTGCATGGTGGGGGATTTCAACATCGGCCTTGAAGACCGGGACCTGCACAACCCCAGCCGGCTCAGCGGCGGCATCATGGCCAGCGAACTGGAGCGTGAAGCACTGCAGGCCTGCCTTGGTGACGATCTGCGTGATGCCTTCCGACTGTTCGAACCCGATAGCGGCCATTGGAGCTGGTGGGACTACCGCTCAGCGGCTTGGGATCGCGATCGGGGCTGGCGGATTGATCACCTCTACCTCGACGAAGAACTGCAGCAGCGGGCTCTGCGTTGCATCATCCACAAGGAGGAACGTGGGCGCGAAAAGCCGTCAGATCATGCGCCGGTCAGCATCGATCTCAGCGATGAACTGCCCGATGCGGACAGCGGAGATGAGCTTTGGTGATGCCACTGCAGCTCAGACCACTTCAACGCCTGCGGGCAGCTTGATCTCGCTGGCCCTGCGGCTGGATTCACCACAACTCACTGGCGTGGGGAAGAGCTTGCCGGGGTTAGCCCGCTGCTGAGGATCAAATGCCCTGCGGACCAGCTGCATGGTCTCAAGATCAGCCGGGGTGAACATCCAATCGAGGAAGCAGCGTTTGTCAGCGCCAACCCCATGTTCACCACTAATGCTGCCGCCGGCATCAACGCAGAGTCTGAGGATCGCAGCTCCAAGGTCTTTCACCCGCTGCTGAACCCCTTCTTCGCGGCCGTTGTAGAGGATCAACGGGTGCAGGTTGCCATCACCGGCATGGAAAACATTGGCCACCGGCAATTGGTGCTTCTGGCTGAGTTCATCGATAGCCGCCAGCACACGCGGCAGGGCACTNCGCGGCACGACTCCATCCTGCAGGTAGTANCTGGGATAAAGCCGGCCGAGGGCCGAGATGGCACTTTTACGNCCCTGCCAGAGGCGAGCGCGATCCTCTGCTGAGGTGGCGTGCTGCACCTGCCTGGCCCCGGCCTGGCTACAGAGATCAGCGGTAGCGGCTGCGGCCAGTTCCACCTCGAAGGCACTGCCATCCAGTTCGATCAGCAGGGCGGCTGCGGCATCCACTGGATAGAGCTCCTGCTCGAGCATCTGATCCACGGCACGGATGGTGAAGTTGTCCATGATCTCCATGCCAGCAGGCAAAATCCCAGCGGCGGTCACGGCCCGCACCGCTTCACCAGCGGCTTCCATGGTGGTGAAGTCAGCCAGCAGGACAGCCACCGCCTCGGGTTGCTTCAACAGACGCAGGGTGATGGCAGTGGCGATCCCGAGGGTGCCCTCACTGCCGATGAACACACCGCGCAGATCCAGCCCCGGCATCTCCGCCAGTGGTCCACCGAGGGTGGTCACCGAGCCGTCAGGCAGCACCACCTCGAGTTCCAGCACGTGGTTGCTGGTGACGCCGTATTTAAGACAGTGGACGCCACCGGAGTTCTCCGCCACGTTGCCGCCAACGCTGCAGGCGATCTGGCTGGAGGGGTCGGGGGCGTAATAGAAACCGTCGCCGCTGACGGCTCGGGTAACCCAGCTATTGATCACACCGGGCTGCACCCGGATCGTCTGATTGTCCAGATCGATGTCCAACACCTGGCGCATGCGACTGGTGATCACCAACAGCGCCTCCTGCTCCACCAACGCCCCACCAGAAAGCCCGGTACCACTGCCGCGGGCGACAAAAGGCACACCCATCTCATGGCAGAGCNTCAGCACGGCAGCCACCTGCTCGGTGGAGTCGGGCAGCACNGCCAGCCTGGGCTGGTGACGATCCATGGTCAGGCCGTCACAGTCGTACGTGAGCAGCTCCTGGCGTTTGCTGACAACAGCGGCCTTCGGAAGCAGGCGACGCAGCTGACGCTCCAGCCTGGCCCAATCGATGGAGGTAGCAGGGGCCACTGGCGTGAAAAATTCCGCCAAATCAGCCTATCGATGCCCGTGCGGGAGCGTTCTGAGTAAGGATGGGCGCTTGTGTTCCCGCCAAAGAAGCCTTGGTCACCGCTGCAACCTTGAACACCAGCCGTTCTGACGAGTTGTTCGCAGCCGCCCAGTCTCTTATGCCAGGCGGCGTGAATTCACCTGTGCGGGCCTTCCGTTCAGTCGGTGGGCAGCCGATCGTTTTTGATCGCGTTGAAGGGGCCTACGCCTGGGACGTGGATGGCAACCGCTACATCGATTACATCGGCAGCTGGGGACCGGCCATCTGCGGCCATGCCAACCCCGAGGTGATCGAGGCCCTGCAACAAGCTCTCACCAAAGGGACCAGCTTCGGCGCCCCCTGCGCTCTGGAAAACACCCTCGCGGAGATGGTGATCGACGCCGTCCCCAGCGTCGAGATGGTGCGCTTCGTCAATAGCGGCACCGAAGCCTGCATGGCTGTGTTGCGCCTGATGCGCGCCTTCACCGGCCGCGAGAAGGTCATCAAGTTCGAGGGCTGCTATCACGGCCACGCCGACATGTTCCTGGTCAAGGCCGGCTCCGGGGTNGCAACTCTCGGCCTTCCCGACTCCCCCGGCGTGCCCAGCAGCACCACCGCCAACACCCTCACCGCTCCGTATAACGACCTCGAAGCGGTTAAGGCTCTGTTTGCCGAGAACCCTGACTCCATCTCCGGGGTGATCCTCGAGCCGGTAGTTGGTAATGCCGGCTTCATTCCACCTGATTTCGGCTTCCTCGAGGGGCTCAGAGAGATCACCCGCGAGCANGGCGCCCTGCTGGTCTTTGACGAAGTGATGACCGGCTTCCGCATTGCCTACGGCGGCGCCCAAGCCCGTTTCGGCATCACCCCGGATCTCACCACGATGGGCAAGGTGATTGGTGGCGGTCTACCAGTGGGCGCCTACGGCGGTCGCGCCGACATCATGTCGATGGTCGCTCCTGCAGGGCCGATGTATCAGGCCGGCACCCTCAGCGGAAACCCCCTGGCCATGACCGCCGGCATCAAGACCCTGGAGCTGCTGAAGCGACCTGGGACCTANGAGCAGCTGGAAGCCAGCACCAAGCGGCTCTCCGATGGGATCCAAGAGGCTGCCAAAGCTGCTGGTCTGCCGATTTGCGGGAGCAGCATTAGCGCCATGTTCGGCTTCTTCCTTTGCGACGGACCGGTCCGCAACTTCGAGGAAGCCAAGGCAACCGACAGCAAACGCTTCGCCAAGGTCCATCGCGCCATGCTGGAACGAGGCGTCTATTTGGCCCCCAGCTCCTTCGAAGCCGGCTTCACCTCCCTGGCCCACAGCGATGCTGACATCGACACCACCATCGAGGCCTTCCGCGACAGCTTCAAGCTGGTCGACTGAGGCTCTCAGGCATGCAACGACGTGAGCTGATCCGCGCCGCCAGCCTGGCCGGTGGAGCAGGGGTTCTTTCGGCCTGCAGCATCCGCCGGGTGGATGGCACAACCACCTCGGAACTTCCTCGGGTGCGCTGGCGCATGGCCACCAGCTGGCCCCATGCCCTCGACACGATCTACGGCGGTGCTCAAACCATCGCTGATCAGGTGGGTGCCATGAGTGGCGGCCGCTTCACCATCGAGCCCTACGCCGCTGGCGAGATCGTGCCGGGCCTACAAGTGCTTGANGCGGTGCAGAACGGGGCCGTCGAATGCGGNCATACAGCCAGCTATTACTACGTTGGCAAGAACCCCGCCCTGGCCTTTGGCACTGCAGTGCCCTTCGGCCTGACTCCCCAGCAGCAGAACACTTGGCTGTANGAGGGCGGTGGCAACGATGCCCTCAATCGCATCTACGCCGATTTCGGCGTCCGCAGCTTCGCGGCAGGTAACACCGGTCCCCAGATGGGNGGCTGGTTCAAGAACCAGCTGGACGGCCCTGAGTCCCTCAAGGGNCTCAAGATGCGCATCCCCGGCCTGGGAGGAAAAGTGATGGCGGCCCTTGGCGTGAACGTCCAGGTGCTTCCCGGCGGGGAGATCTACCTAGCCCTAGAGCGTGGTGCCATCGACGCCGCCGAATTCACTGGGCCCTACGACGACAGCAAGCTGGGCCTGCCCAAGGCGGCGCGTTTCTATTACTACCCAGGCTGGTGGGAGCCTGGCCCGACGCTGACGGCCCTGGTGAACCAGAGAGCCTGGGCCAAGCTGCCCAAGGCTTACCAGGAGATGTTCGAGTCGGCCTGCCAAAGCGCCAACCTATTGATGCTCAGCCGCTACGACCGGCTCAATGCCAAGGCGCTGGAAACCCTGCGGCAGGGCCCCACAAAGGTCGAGTTCTATGGCGACGGAATCCTGGAAGCCGCCCGGGCAGCCACTGATGACCTGATGGCGGACATTGCACGCGGTGATGCCGGCTTTAACAGCCTCTGGAGCGAGTGGAAACAATTCCGCCAGCTGGCCCGCAGCTGGAACGAGGTCACTGAGCTCTCTTACACGCGCTTTAGCGATGGGAATTGATCGTCTGAACCAGGCCGCTGGCTGGCTGGGCCGCTGGGCNCTGCTGNTGATGATCGGCATCGGTGCCTGGAACGTGGTGGGGCGCTACATGGGGCTTGCTCTGGGACTGAGCCTGAGCTCCAACGCCCTGATCGAAGCCCAGTGGTTCCTTTTTGATGTGGCCTTCCTGCTGGGGCTGGGCTATGCCCTGCAAAAGCGCGCCCACGTGCGCATCGACATCCTGCTGAACCGCCAGAGTCGCCGCCGTCAGCTGCAGCTGGAGCTGGCCGGCACCGTGATTCTGCTGATGCCCTTCGCGTTGACGGTGCTGCTGGTGTCACTGCAGCCAACCCTGCAGTCCTGGCAGCTATGGGAGGCCTCCCCCGACCCTGGCGGACTGCCTCGCTATCTGGCCAAAAGCCTGATCCCGCTTGGCTTCCTCTTGCTGGCCTTGCAGGGCATTGCTGAACTGATCCGCCTGCGCCGCAGCCTGCAGATATCGGAGGAGCGCTGAGATGGGATTTGAGATCGAGGCCTTTGGCTGGGCCATCGGCTTCTACCCCGGAGAGGTGCTGGCCCCCCTGATGTTCCTGGCGCTGATCGTGGCGCTACTCAGCGGGTATCCCGTGGCTTTCGGGCTCGGCGGTGTGGCCGTGATCTTCGGCGCGCTGGGCATTGGCCTTGGGGTCATCGACCCGCTCTTCTTCAGCGCTCTGCCCTCACGGATCTTCGGAATCATGAGCAACTTCACGTTGCTGGCGATTCCCACCTTCGTGTTCATGGGAGCAATGCTTCAGACCTCCGGCATTGCCGAACGGCTGCTGCAGGCGATGGGGCAATTGCTGGGTCAACTAAGGGGAGGGCTAGCCCTAGCGGTGGTGCTTGTCGGCAGCCTGATGGCTGCCACCACCGGGGTGACAGCCGCAACGGTCACGACCATGGGCCTGATCTCCCTGCCGGCCATGCTGCAGGCGGGATACAACAAATCATTTGCCTCCGGCGTGATCGTCGCCTCAGGCACCCTTGGCCAGCTGATCCCCCCATCAATCGTGCTGGTGGTGCTGGGGGACCAGCTGGGGGTGTCAGTTGGAGATCTTTTCCTGGGCTCACTCATCCCCGGACTGCTGATGGCCGGTGCCTTTGCTCTGTACGTCCTGGTCGCCAGTCAGCTCAATCCGAACCTGGCGCCAGAACGGATGGAAGCCGGAACCATTGCTGTGCAGCCCATGCAACTGCTGCGGGTCCTGATTCCACCGCTGGTGCTGATTCTGCTGGTGCTAGGCAGCATCTTCTTTGGCATCGCCACCCCGACTGAGGCCGGTGCCATCGGCGCGGTCGGGGCCATGGCCCTCGCGGCCATTGAAGGTGGTTTTAGCCGGGCCAATCTCAGCAAGGTCTGCGATGAGACCCTGCGCGTGACCGCCATGGTGATGGCGATCCTGCTGGGTTCAACCGCCTTTGCCCTGGTGTTCCGCAGTCTTGGTGGTGATGCTTTGATCCGAGGCGTACTGGTCAACCTGCCCGGCGGTCAGGTGGGGTTCCTGGTCGTCAGCATGGCGGTGATCTTTGCCCTCGGCTTTTTCATCGATTTCTTTGAGATTGCCTTCATCGTGGTGCCGCTGCTGCTGCCCTCAGCCCGCGAGCTACTGGGTCCAGAGAACCTGCTGTGGTTCGGAGTCCTAATCGGCGCCAACCTGCAGACCTCCTTCCTGACCCCACCGTTCGGCTTTGCACTCTTCTTCCTGCGCGGGGTGGCCCCCAAGGAGGTCAGCACCAAAGCCATCTACAAGGGTGTGTGGCCCTTCATCGCCGTGCAGGTGGCCGTGCTCGTGCTGATCATTCTGTTCCCAGCACTGGTCAACACGCTGCCAGCCCTAAGCCAGGCCAGCTAAACGTCCTCAGGGTCGCTCGGGCACCGCTGCCCCCTCAGGCCGGCGTGGATCAGCCACTCCCAGACTGCCACCGTCTGGATTGATCTCGACGCTGTTGGCTGAGCCCATGGCACGGCTGCGACCAATGGCATGACCCAACTGCTCCAGTAGCTGAATGGTGTCAGGACTAAAGCCTTGCTCAAGTTGCAATCGATCCGGCCACAGCTGGCTGTGCATCCGCGGTGAGATCACCGCGGATGCAAGGTTGAGTCCGTGGACCACCCGATTGAGCAGCACCTGCAGCACCGTGGTGATGATGCGGCTTCCGCCTGGGCTCCCCGTGGCGAACCATGGTTCGCCACGGGCATTAAGCACCACCGTCGGCGTCATCGAACTCAGAGGTCGCCGGCCAGGAGCGATGGCGTTCTTCTCCCCCTGAACTAGGCCGTATGCATTAGGGACCCCAGGCTTGGCCGTGAAATCATCCATTTCGTTATTGAGCAGGACTCCTGTGCCAGGCACGGCGATGCCGTTGCCATAAGCGAAGTTCAAGGTGGTGGTCAGCGCCACCAATGAGCCCTCACGATCAGCCACCGAGAGGTGTGTGGTGTTGGTGCTGTTAGCCGGTAGCGGCGACATCCCTCCCAGATCTGCGCTTGGGGTATGCCGATTAGAACGCATCAAACTCCGCAGCTTCGCGGCGTAGGCCTTGCTGGTCAGCCGCGAGACAGGCACCTCCACCTGATCAGCGTCCCCGAGCTCACTGTTGCGATCGCGGTACGCCAGGTTCATCGCTTCCACCAAGGTGTGAACCGCTGCGGCGCTGTTAAGCCCCATCGACTGGAGGTCAAAGCTCTCCAGCAAATTGAGCAACTGCACCAACGTCACCCCACCGCTGCTCGGCGGCGGCATCGAGAGCACGGTCAGGCCGCGGAAACGGCCTTGCACCGGCTCCACCCAGGGGGCTGTGTAACTGGCCAGGTCGATGCGATCGATCAGGCCTCCCTGCTCACGCATCAGAGCTTCCAGCTGCCGGGCCACCGGACCTGCGTAAAAACCGTCGCGGCCTTCTCGGGCAATGCGCCGCAGCGTGGCAGCCAGCTCCGGCTGACGCAGGATTTCGCCTGCTGCATAGGGCACCCCTTCGGCCTTGTAATAAAGCCGCCGCGCGGTGGGATCTTTCCCCAGCAATGGCTTGGCGCGCCGCAGGGACTGTGCCAGCACGGGGTAGACAGGAAAACCCTGATCTGCCAATGCAATGGCAGGGGCCATCACCTGCTGACGGCTGAGCAACCCAAAACGCGTCTGGGCCTTGAGCAGACCCGCCACCGTGCCTGGCACACCAGTGCTGAGAAGGGTCCGGGTGGCCAAACGCCGATCAACGTCGCCAGCGGCATCAAGGAACAGATCCTTATGCGCCCGGCGTGAGGCTATTTCACGGAAATTAAGCGCATACCCGCGTCGCTCCGGCTGATTCCAAAACACAAGAAATCCGCCGCCACCGAGGTTGCCCGCCTGGGGCAAGGTCACCGCCAGGGCATAAGCGGTGGCGACCGCCGCATCGATGGCATTGCCGCCCTGGCGCAGGATGCTGGCACCCGCCTGACTGGCAAGGGCCTCCTGACTGGAGACCATGCCAGCCGCTGATTCCACCGGCCTGACCCGCTGCCCTTGCTCCTGCAAAGGGTTAGCGCCGATCAAGGCAAGGCAGAGTAGGGCTCCTTTCACGCTGTGCCATGGGCTCTCGCGTCATCAGGCTGCCACTGCTGCTGCTCCTGCTGGCCTCTCCGGCCACAGCGATGGAGAAGCCCGAGAAACTCGATGGCAGCGGTGAAGCCCAGCGCTGCTCGGATTCCATTACAAAATTGATGCAGACCCGGCTCAATCGGGCCCAGAGCGCCTGGGCCAAAACCAATCCAAACCCGAATCGGTTCGAGCGCGAGGCTCAGCGCATCAATCAGGTTGTGAAAGCGGAGAGCATCAAGGCCCATGCCCTCAAAACCTATGAATGCAGTCTCAAGCTTGAGCTTGAGACCGATGAATCGGCCACATCATCGGAAACCATCCCGCTAGGACCGCTGCTGCCGCTAACTGAGGACAAGCCTTAACGCTCATCCTCATCGCGACCATCGTGGTAGTCACAGAAGCGCACCACACCGGCTTCTGTGAAGGTGCTTGAGACCTCGCTATCTCCCTGTTCAGGAGGCTGATCAGCCTCAGCCCAGGACTCGCGATAATCCCTTTGGTCTTGGTCCACCATCAACGCTGCAGCTCAACCGTCACGCCGTTCACTCTCGAGGCTCAAGGTCACATCCATCAAACCGGCATACAGCTGCAGCCGCATACGATTCAGTGATTCCTGCTCGTCAGGAGGACCACCAGACCAGTTGGCGTGGGCCTCACTGATAACCCGGTGCAGCAGCCGCAGTGCCTTGAGATCAAGATGAAAGCTGAGCATCGGTTCCGCATCCATCAATTTGATAAGCAATTGAGCTCACCTTATTAAGGGGCTCAAAGACATCAGGTAGCGGTTGCCACGGGGCCTAGGCCACACCCGCATCAGCAGATCCTGTACCTGAACCACTGATCGGCCATCGCTGATCCAAGCCTTTGAAGATGCCGCGATGTGCCAAGGTAGGACGAAACAGCAAAGGTACTTTTGACAATTTTCGTCGGCAACTTGTCCTGGGATGCCGAAAGGGAGGACCTGGTCGGCCTCTTTTCGGAATATGGGGAAGTCAGCAAGTGTTCCCTCCCTCTGGACCGTGAAACCGGCAGAAAGCGCGGCTTCGGTTTTGTCGACCTAGTTCAGGTTGAAGATGAAGCCAAAGCCATCGCCGATCTCCAGGACGTGGAATGGATGGGGCGCATGATTGCAGTACGCAAGGCTGAGCCCCGTCGCTAAAGCAGTCAGCCCAGCTCAGCGGTAGTTCTGGAATTGGAGCGGCACCTCGATGTCCTGCTCTTTCAGTAGCTGAATGGCGCTTTGCAGATCGTCTTTGTTCTTACCGGTGACTCGCAAGCTTTCACCTTGGATGGAGACGGTCACTTTCTTGAGCTCATCACGCAGGGTTTTACTCAGCTTCTTGGCGAGTTCTTGGCTAAGCCCCTTGCGCAGCTTGATCTCCTGTTTGATGCGGTTACCCCCCACTGCCTCGGGGCTCTGCTCATCAAAGATTTTCAGTGAGAGACTGCGCTTGGTGGCCTTCTGACGCAAGACATCAACCACCGCATCGAGCGTCATGTCACTGGCGGTGGTGATCACCAAAGCAGTTTCTTCCAGCTCGATCTCGGTATTGGAGTCCTTGAGGTCGTAGCGCTGGCTCACATCACGGCGCACCTGATCCACCGTGTTGACCAGCTCCTGGCGATCGAAATCCGAGACGACATCGAAGCTGTAGGTGCTCATTACGCTTGCCAGTGATTGCAGGGAATCTCGTCACCGTAACGCCCCGCTCAGAGAGAGAAGACCTGATAACGCTGATCTATGAGGCCGTAATCCTTGAGCTGTGCCCCCTGGTCTTCCTGCTATGGGCCAAAGGGAACCCGCTGTAGCTCTACCGACACACCTGCTCAGTAAGCAAGGGACTCACTCGGTCAATCCAGCAATGGCAACACAAGCAGGAGGAGTCCAGCAGCCAGAGAGCAGAGAAAGAAGGTCAGCAAGCGGCCCAACACTTGTACAAACTGCCTTGTTCAGCGAATAAGCGTTGATTCGCTCAGCAATATTCGACCTCACAGCTGCCCGCCACCGTTGCTCAACTCTTTGGATCCTCTGCAGAGAGAGTGACCAAAGTGATGCCGGCAGAGCGAAGCAACTGACTAGAAAGGTTGGCACTGTTTTGACTGCGCCCCATGGCGAATCTTCTTGGTGCTATCACCAGCCCTGGCGCACCCTTCGCTACATCCCTTGTATTAGCGGGTCTGGTCGTGATCCTCAGCATCCTGCCGCTAGGGGCAGCGCGCTCCCAAGCTGACTTCACAATGGCCGATATGGCTGCACCTCGGGCCATGTTCGAGCGCCTACCCGCATGGGGCCGACGCGCCAGCTGGGCGCATCAGAACAGCTTTGAGGGCTTCACGCTGCACGCCCCAGCCTGCCTACTAGCTCTGATCTCCGGCACCACCGCTCCTGCCGCTGTCGTAGCGGCCTGGCTATTCCCACTACTGCGACTGATCTATATCGGCGCCTATGTCGGCAACATTCCGCCCCTGCGTGGCGTGTGCTGGGCCTCAGCCTTGCTATGCAGCGGAATCGTTTACCTAGAGGGCCTGCGAGCGGTATTGCTGCGCTGAGAGCCCCCGTCACTCGTCAGTTGAGCTCAGTCAAAGAACAGCAGGGTCACAACCTTGCCAATCTCCTCAGCCCCGCTACACGTTTCGATCAAGGTCTCACTGTCGTGGAACGCGAAGCAGATCAACTGATCGCAGCGGCTGACGATCTCCCGGTTGCAAAGGGTGCTGGCCTCAGTTAACGGGAGATCATCGTTTTCCGGCTTCTCCACCAGGTGCAAGACCCGCTCCAGCAACTCCTGGGATTCCGGGGACTGCTGATCAAGCCCCTGAGGAAGGATCACCGTCAGCTTGGCCGGATCGACAGCCAGAGCTCCCCGGATGGCCGCGGCATTGATCCCCTGAGCACCTGAAGTGAGCAAGCTATGGCCCTCCTGCACCAGAGAACGGGCCAGCAGTTCCACCAAGTGGATCGAGACCACCGGCACATGACGAGTGCCAAGGATGGCGATGCGGCGCTGGCCGGTGTCCTGTAGCAGAGCCAACTCCTGAGCCAAGGTGTCGACCCGGTCGAGGGATGGCAGATCAATGGACCGGGTCACATTCAGCGCCAGGACAGCAATCTGCTGACCGTAGCAACGCCTGAGCTTCAGGCCACACCCAACTGAGAGAAGAGGGGAGCGAAATCGCAGTGTTCAGCCACCATGCGCGCTGCATAGGTGGCTTTGACAGCTTCGTGGAGCCTGACGTGGCCAAAGGCCTTTTCAATGACAGCCACGGTATTGAGGGTGTCGTGCTCAACTTTCAACAGGGGCACATCAAGCTCTTGAGCTCGGCTCACCAGCTGGGGAAGCGGGTCACCAGCGCCGGTGAGGATCAGGCATTGCGTTGAAGCCTCCAGTGCCGCCAGCTGTATATCGGTGCGATCGGCGCCGGTCACCACCGCCATGTTGCGCTGATGCCGGAAGACTTCCATGGCGGAATTCACATTCATGGCACCGATGCTGAGGGTCTCCACCAGCAAGTCCTTGCGCTCGCGGCAACAGAGCATCTCGGCACCAAGCCGCTGCACCAACTCACCGACCGTGACACTGCGCAGCAGGGGACTACGGGGCAGCAACCCATAGACCGGCAGTCCTAGGGACTGCAGAGCCGGTGAGAGCTCCTGGCGCAGATCCTCCAACTGATCCGGTTCGACATTATTGAAAACCACTCCAACCAAGTGCTCACCCAGCAGCGCTTTGGCCTGCAGCAACGGTTCCACGCTGCGGGCATCGTCCCAGGCGTGGGCTAGTAACACCGGAGCATCCAGACCTGAAGCAAGCTGCGGCAAGCTCAGACCGAACAGCAACCCCTCATTGAGGGAACCAGCTGCTTCAAGCAGGGTGATTCCCTCAGCATCACCGAGCAGCTGCTGCAGGGAATTAAGGCTTTCTACGGCAGGCACCACAGCACCGGTGCGGAGCTGGGCCTGGGTCGGATCTGGGGTACTTGATTGCAGAGAAGGCAGCAGGGCCTCAACCGGCAGATTGAAGATCTCGCCGACAAAGCGAACGTCGTCGTCGATTAAGGGGCCATCAGCGCTCTGCTGCTCAATGCTGGTGGCGAGAGGTTTGCCGTAACGCAGCGGTAGGCGGCGCTCCCGCAACTGCTGCACCAGGCCCATCACCAGCGCGGACTTGCCGCTGAACGGTTCACAGGAGCCCACCAGGAGCGTGGTGCTGGAGTGGCCCATGGGATGGGGGCTGAGGAATGGGAAAATCTACCGAGCTGTCTGCAGGTGCAGCAGTGCCCTCGATTGCCACCGCCTCACTGGCCGGAATGCGCTGCGGTGTGACCGGTGCCGGCGGCAGCCTGGGCAGGGCCTTACTGCTGGAGCTGCACCGCCATGGCGCAGTGCCAGTCGCCCTGCGCCATGGCGGCCAGGATCTAGTGCTAGACGACAACGGTTCGCCGCTGCCTGTGCAAACCATCTGGTGGCAGGTGGGCCAGGAGCAAGCCCTTGAACCGCAGCTGCAGGAACTCGATGTCCTCGTGATCAATCACGGCATCAATCGTCTGGGCGCACGGGATGCCAGCGCTGCCGCCGAAAGCCTCGAGGTGAACCTGCTCAGTGCCCTGCGGCTGCTGGAGCTATTTCTGGCTGTGGCCAAGCCAGGCGACGGAAGAGAGCTCTGGGTCAACACCTCAGAAGCTGAGGTCAATCCAGCCTTAAGCCCGCTCTACGAAATCAGTAAACGCGCCCTTGGCCAGTTGCTCAGCCTGCGTCGTCTGGATGCATGCTGCACCGTTCGGCGTCTCGTGCTTGGGCCTTTCCGCTCCGAGCTGAACCCCTATGGGGTGATGCGCGCCGAGGGAGTCGCAGCAGAAGTGGTCCGCCAGGCAATCGCTGGCCGTGAATTAATCATCGTTAGCCCCAATCCACTCACCTGGCTGCTGATGCCGTTGACGTGCTGGGGACGGGAACGGTATTACCGCTGGTTCACACGGCATCCCGATCCGTGAGGATCTCGCAACCACTGTCGGTCACCAGAATCGTGTGCTCCCACTGAGCCGAGAGGCTGCCGTCCTGGGTGACCACAGTCCAGTGATCCTTGAGGGTGCGGCAATGCTTGGTTCCAGCATTGAGGATCGGCTCCACCGCCAGGGTCATCCCCGAGCGAAGGGTGATGTTGGGCAGCTCACGGGTCCGGTAATTAAAAACCGACGGTTCTTCATGGAGATTTCGGCCAACGCCATGGCCGGTGTAGTCCTCCACCACGGCATAGCCGTTGGCCTCGACGTGATCCTGCACAGCTCCGGCAATGTCCATCAGGGTGTTCCCTGCCTTGATGGTTGAAAGCCCCTGCATCAGGGCCTGCTGAGCCACCGTTGCAAGATGGCTGGCCTCCTCAGAAATGCTGCCAACGCCGATGGTGACGCAGCTATCACCGTGATAGCCCTCATAAAAAGCACCGGTGTCCACCTTGAGCAGGTCACCGTCGCGGATGACGCGTTTCCGGCTAGGGATGCCGTGAACGACTTCGTTGTTAATGCTGGCGCAAATGGTGCCGGTAAAGCCGTGATAGCCCTTGAAGCTGGGGACAGCACCCATGGCCCGGATACGCTCTTCCGCATAAGCATCAAGGTCGCCTGTGGTCATGCCCGGCTTTGCCAGGCCCATGATTTCCTTGAGGACAGTGGCGACGATCCGACCGGATTGCCGCATGATTCCGATCTCACGTTCGGACTTCACTTCAATGCCGCGGCGGTTCTGACCGATCCTTGGACCGGCCTGGGGTCGGGAGGAGGCAAGCAGCTCAGCGAACAGATTCATGGAAGGGTGTCGGTGGGCTCCAGCCAGCAGGGGCGTCCCCTTCAAGCTATCAATGATGTCCGTCGCTCTGAGGTTCCCGCCCCATGGCCATCTGGCTGCTGAAGCTTCGCCGCTGGCATGCGTGGCTAGCGCCGGTGGTGCTGACCCCGCTGATACTCACTGTGAGCAGCGGCATGGCCTATCGGCTCCTGCGGGACTGGGGGGGCTGGGGACGGGACCAGGCCCACTGGTTGATGGTCCTGCATGAAGGCGAATGGCTGGGTCCACAGGGGGAGACCATCTACGTCCTGCTGAATGGGCTTGGCCTGCTTTGGATGCTTAGTACAGGACTGCTGATGCTGCTGAGTAAATGGTTGAGGTGACGGGTTAATATGGTCGCTTGGCCCGCTACGGCAACTCAACTAGGGGTTGCGACTATTGCAATGACCGCAGAGGAAACAGCAGCAGACGTGAGCAGCGAGGAAACCGCCGTAGCCGACGCGAAAGGGGGCACTTCTGCGGCCAAGGTTTCGACTCGGAAACTTTCGGCCGATGAGCTGATCCGCTCCTTTGAGGAGGCTCAGATCAAGAGCGATCTGCCGGAGATATATGTGGGCGATACGGTTCGTGTTGGCGTCCGCATTCGCGAAGGCAACAAGGAGCGTGTCCAGCCCTATGAAGGCGTAGTCATCGCCAAGCGCCACGGAGGCATGCACGAAACCATCACGGTGCGCCGGATCTTCCAGGGCATCGGTGTGGAGCGGGTTTTCCTGGTTCATAGCCCCCAAGTGGCATCGATCAAGGTCGAGCGCCGCGGAAAGGTGCGCAGGGCGAAATTGTTCTATCTGCGTGAGCGGATGGGCAAGGCAACTCGCGTAAAGCAGCGCTTCGATCGCTGATCTGACGCCCTATTAGCGTCGCCGGTGACTAAAGTTGCTCCGGCTAAGGTGCATCGCCTCCTGCGCCGTTAGTTCAGTTGGTAGAACGCAGGTCTCCAAAACCTGATGT
>NHBY01000023.1 GCA_002168155.1 Synechococcus sp. TMED19
CTGCGACCACCCTCACGGTGGTGGTGAAGGTCGCGCCCCGATCGGCCGGTCCGGTCCGGTCACCCCATGGGGCAAGCCCGCCCTGGGTCTCAAGACCCGCAAGCGCAACAAGCCCAGCAACAAATACGTCCTCCGGAAGCGTCGCAAGACCTCCAAGCGGAGTCGAGGCGGACGGGATTCCTGATGACCAACCACCTCTTGCTGATCGCTTAAACCGCTATGGGACGCTCACTCAAAAAAGGACCTTTCGTTGCCGACAGCCTCCTCCGCAAGGTGGAGAAACTCAATGCTGCTGGCGAGAAACCCGTGATCAAAACCTGGTCCCGGGCCTCCACCATCCTGCCGATGATGATCGGCCACACCATTGCCGTGCACAACGGCAGGGCCCACGTGCCGGTCTATGTGACCGAGCAAATGGTGGGTCACAAGCTCGGGGAATTCGCCCCGACCCGGACCTTCAAAGGTCACATCAAGGACAAGAAAGGAGGACGCTGAGATGGCCAGTACCACTTCCACCCAAGCCCTGGCCCACGGCCGCTTCGTGCGGGGCTCGGTCTCCAAGGTTCGCCGGGTACTCGATCAAATCCGAGGTCGCAGCTATCGCGACGCTCTGATCATGCTCGAGTTCATGCCCTACCGCTCCACCGGCCCGATCACAAAAGTGCTCCGGTCCGCCGTGGCCAACGCCGAACACAACATGGGGCTTGACCCAAGCAGCCTGGTCATCTCTGTGGCCAGCGCCGACATGGGTCCAGCCATGAAGCGCTATCGCCCCCGCGCCCAGGGGCGGGCCTTCGCCATCAAAAAACAGACCTGTCACATCTCCATTGGTGTGACTCCCCAAGACGCCTGACGACCGATGGGACACAAAATCAACCCGACCGGCCTGCGCCTGGGGATCACCCAGGAACACCGCTCCCGCTGGTACGCCCCCGCCCGCCTCTATCCCACCCTGCTTCAGGAGGATGAGCGCATCCGGCAGTTCGTAAACAAGAAGTACTCCTCTGCTGGCATCAGCAGCGTGCACATTGCCCGCAAAGCTGATCAGATTGAGGTGGAACTCAAGACAGCTCGCCCCGGCGTTCTCGTTGGCCGGCAAGGATCCGGAATCGAGGATCTGCGCTCAGGCATCCAGAAGACCCTTGGCGATAAGAGCCGACAGGTCCGCATCAACGTCGTTGAAGTGGAGCGGGTCGATGCCGACGCCTACCTGCTTGCCGAGTACATCGCTCAGCAGCTTGAGAAGCGCGTTGCCTTCCGCCGCACCATCCGCATGGCGGTCCAGCGGGCCCAGCGGGCCGGCGTCCTTGGTCTGAAAATCCAGGTCGGCGGCCGCCTTAACGGCGCCGAGATCGCCAGAACGGAATGGACCCGTGAAGGTCGCGTTCCCCTGCACACCCTGAGGGCCGACATTGATTACGCCACCAAGGTGGCCAGCACGACATACGGGGTGCTGGGCATCAAGGTGTGGGTCTTCAAAGGTGAGGTCCTGCCAGGCCAGAAGGAGCAAGCCCCTGCGGGTGCCGCTCCCCGTCGTCGGACCAGCCGTCGACCCCAAGACTTCGAAGATCGCTCCAACGAGGAGTGAGGGAGGCCCCTGAATCATGCTGAGTCCACGTCGAGTCAAATTCCGCAAACAGCAGCGGGGCCGCATGCGCGGTGTCGCCACCCGCGGCAACACCATCGCCTTCGGATCGTTTGCGCTGCAGGCCCAGGAATGCGGTTGGATCACCTCGCGACAGATCGAGGCCAGCCGTCGTGCCATGACCCGTTACACAAAGCGGGGCGGCAAGATCTGGATCCGGATCTTCCCGGACAAATCCATCACCATGCGGGCCGCAGAAACCCGGATGGGTTCCGGTAAGGGCAACCCGGAATTCTGGGTNGCCGTTATCAAGCCTGGTCGCATCCTCTTTGAAATCGGTGGCCCCGAGATCACTGAGGAGACCGCCAAGGAGGCGATGCGTCTTGCCCAGTACAAGCTCCCGGTGAAGACCAAGTTCATCGTCAAAGAAGAGGAGGCCGCTGTCGAGGCCACCGCTCAACCCGAAGCAGTGGAGTCCTGACCATGGCCCTCCCCGAAATCGCTGAAGCCCGCAAGCTCAGCGACAACGAGATCAGCGAGCAGATCAACGGCACCCGCCGCGAACTGTTCGACCTGCGTTTCCAGCAGGCCACAAGTCGGCTGGAAAACCCTCACCGCTTCCGTCATGCCCGGGTCAAGCTGGCCCAGCTGCTGACGGTGCAACAGGAGCGTCAACGCTCCACCACCACCCTCTGACCCCCAGGAAAACCATGGCTGTCAAAGAAAGGGTCGGCACCGTCGTCAGCGACAAGATGGAAAAAACAGTGGTGGTGGCGGTTGAGAACCGCTTCCCCCATCCCATCTACAAAAAGACGGTCAGCCGCACCATCCGGTACAAGGCTCACGATGAAGACAACCGCTGCAATGTGGGCGATCGCGTTCGGATCACGGAAACGCGCCCTATCAGTCGCAACAAGCGCTGGACCGTGGCAGAAATCATGACCACCAAGGGTGGCAGCTGAGGAGAACGACCCATGATTCAGCAGGAAACCTTCCTCAACGTCGCCGACAACAGCGGCGCCAAGCGCATCCAGTGCATCCGTGTGCTGGGTACCAACCGCCGTTACGCCCACGTCGGTGACGTCATTGTGGCGACCGTCAAAGACGCGATGCCCAACATGGGCGTCAAGAAATCCGACATCGTCAAGGCTGTGGTGGTCAGAACCCGCCACACCATGCGCCGCGATACGGGCAATGCGATCCGTTTCGACGACAACGCTGCCGTGATCATCAACGACGACCAGAACCCGCGCGGTACACGCGTCTTCGGGCCTGTGGCCCGTGAGCTGCGTGACCGCAACTTCACCAAGATCGTTTCTCTTGCACCGGAGGTGATCTGAAATGGCCACTGCATCCCCCACCCGCACCAAGATGCGGATCCGTAAGGGCGACACCGTTCAAGTGATTGCCGGCAAGGACAAAGGCAAGACAGGTGAGGTCCTTCGAACCCTCCCCTGGGAGAACCGTGTCGTTGTACAGGGCATCAACCTTCGGACCCGCCACGTCAAACCTTCACAAGAAGGCGAGGGGGGNCGGATCGTCACCGAAGAAGCATCTCTACATGCCTCCAACGTGATGCTCTACTCAACCGCCAAGAAGGTCGCCAGCCGCGTCGAAATCGTCGTGGATAACGACGGAAACAAGAAGCGCAAGCTCAAGAAAACTGGTGAGCTGCTCGACTGAGCCGCCCCTGACCGCATCCACCTGTTTCTGACACCGACCAGAGACACTCCCTAACTCCCCGCCATGTCACTCAAAACGCGCTANCGGGAAGCGATCCAGCCAAAGCTGCTGAAGGATCTGAGCTTCACCAACATGCACCAGGTCCCCAAAGTGGTGAAAGTCACCGTGAACCGGGGTCTGGGTGAAGCCGCCACCAACGCCAAGTCGCTGGAAGCATCCATCACCGAGATCGGCACCATCACTGGTCAAAAGCCAGTGGTNACCAGGGCCAAGAAAGCCATTGCAGGCTTCAAGATCCGAGCCGGTATGCCGATCGGCGTAGCCGTCACTCTGCGCGGGGATCGGATGTACGCCTTCCTCGAGCGTCTGATCAATCTCGCCCTGCCCCGCATCCGCGACTTCCGTGGCGTGAGTGAGAAAAGCTTCGACGGCCGTGGCAACTACACCCTGGGGGTCAAGGAACAGATCATCTTTCCCGAAATTTCCTTCGACAAAATCGACGCCATCCGAGGCATGGATATCACCATCGTGACCAACGCCCGTAACGACGAAGAGGGCCGAGCCCTTCTCCGCGAGATGGGGATGCCGTTCCGCAACAACTGATTGCTCTCGTTCCGGACACCGTTATGGCCAACACAGACCCGATTTCAGACATGCTCACCCGCATCCGCAATGCGTGTGAGAAGCGTCACCAGACGACGAACATCCCGGTTTCCCGGATGAGCCGCAGCATCGCCAAGGTGCTGCAGCAGGAGGGATTCATCTCGGAGATTGCCGAGGAGGGTGAAGGNGTCAAGAAGCACCTTGTCCTTTCGCTNAAGTACAGCGGCAAGCAGCGGGTTCCCACGATCCGCTCCGTGCAGCGCGTGAGCAAGCCTGGTCTGCGCATTTACAGCAACCGCCGCGACCTTCCCAAGGTGCTTGGCGGCCTTGGAGTGGCGATCATCTCCACTTCAAAAGGGGTGATGAGTGACCGTGACGCCCGTAAAGAGGGCGTGGGCGGCGAAGTGCTCTGTTACGTCTACTGATCGGAGGTCAGAACCATGTCACGCATCGGCAAAAATCCGATCCCTCTTCCCGACAAGGTGTCGGTGGAAATCAAGGGCCTNGCCGTCAAGGTCAAAGGTCCCAAAGGTGAACTGAGCCGAGTCCTTCCCGAGGGGGTGGAACTCGCCCAGGCTGACAACTCAGTCACCGTCAACCCCAGCAGCACCAGCCGGCGCTCCCGCGAGCGCCACGGCCTCTGCCGCACCCTGGTGGCCAACATGGTCGAAGGGGTCTCAAAGGGCTACACCAAGAAGCTCGAGATCATCGGCGTGGGCTACCGGGCCCAAGTCAAGGGCAAGAAGCTGGTGGTGAGTGCTGGCTACAGCCACCCAGTGGAGATGGATCCCCCTGAAGGTGTCACCTTCGCTGTTGCGAACAACACCGAGGTCACCGTCAGCGGCACAGACAAGGAGCTTGTCGGCAACGAGGCGGCCAAGGTACGCGCCATCCGCCCGCCTGAGCCCTACAAGGGCAAAGGCATCAAGTACGTGGACGAGAAGATCGTCCGCAAGGCCGGAAAGACCGGCAAGAAATAAGCCCGTCCCTCTGCCTCACGCTTTCCTGCCATGCCCAGTACTCCACGCAAACAGCAGACTCAGAAACGCCACTGGCGTCTGCGCCGTCATCTCGAGGGGACGCCCGGACGTCCNCGCCTGTCGGTCTATCGCTCCAACGAGCACATCTACGCCCAGGTCATCGACGATGCGGCGCAGCACACCCTTGCGGCGGCCTCCAGCCTCGACAAGGATCTGCGCACTGACCTCTCCAACGGTGCCAACTGCGATGCCTCCGTGGCAGTCGGCAAGCTCGTCGCTGAGCGTGCCATCGCCAAAGGCATCCAGCAGGTGGTCTTCGACCGCGGAGGCAACCTGTACCACGGTCGGGTCAAGGCCCTGGCCGAAGCTGCCCGGGAAGCGGGCCTGCAGTTCTGATCCTGAGCAACCATGACTGAAGCAACCAACCAGACCCAGGGCCAGGACATCCCCGGCGCCGCTGATGTACCTGCTGCTGCTGAAGGGCAGGGTCAGAGTCAGGGCGATCGCCGTGGTGGTGGTGGCCGAGGTGGCGACCGCCGCGGACGTGGTGACCGCCGCGGGCGCGGCCGTGACCAGGAGCGTGACTCTGAATGGCAAGAGCGCGTGGTGCAGATCCGCCGCGTCTCCAAGACTGTTAAAGGCGGTAAGAAGATGAGCTTCCGTGCCATCGTCGTCGTCGGCAACGAGAAAGGTCAGGTCGGTGTCGGTGTCGGCAAGGCTGGGGATGTGATTGGCGCCGTCAAGAAAGGCGTGGCAGATGGCAAAAAGCATCTGGTGAAGGTGCCCCTCACCCGCGCCAACTCGATCCCCACCATCAGCACCGGCCGCGATGGTGCTGCCAGCGTGCTGATGCGTCCAGCAGCGCCTGGTACCGGTGTGATCGCGGGAGGTTCAATCCGCACCGTGCTGGAACTGGCGGGCATCAAAAATGTCTTAGCCAAGCGTCTGGGCAGCAAAACCCCGCTGAACAATGCCCGGGCGACCCTGGTGGCCCTGCGTGAACTGCGCACCCACAAGGACACTGCCAAGGAACGGGGCATCACCCTCGAGCAGATCTACTCCTGAGCTCCGCCATGACCCTCTCCCTCCAAAATCTCAAGCCCCAGAAGGGGGCCCGTCGCCGCAAGCTCCGCAAGGGCCGCGGTATTGCCGCCGGCCAGGGCGCCAGCTGCGGTTTCGGCATGCGTGGTCAGAAGTCCCGATCCGGTCGTCCGACCCGCCCAGGCTTTGAAGGTGGTCAGATGCCCCTGTACCGCCGGGTACCCAAGCTGAAGCACTTCACCTTGGTNAACCCCAAGCGGTATTCGGTGCTGAACATCGCCAAGCTGGCCGACCTCAAGGACGGCACAGTGGTGACNCGCGAGTCCCTGGTGGAAGCCGGACTGCTCACCTCCCCCAAGCATCCGCTTAAGGTGCTTGGTGATGGGGAGCTGAAGGTGAAGCTCACCGTGCACGCTGCGGCTTTCACCGCCTCGGCCAGAGAGAAGATCGAAGCCGCCGGTGGCAGCTGCGAACTGATCAACTGATCCCCCCAGCCTTTACTGCGCGTCGCGATTCATGGTTGTCAGTCGGGGGCGGACCCCCAGCGCCGGTGAGGTTCTCACCCAGTTGTTCCAAGCAAAGGGNCTCAGGGATCGTGTGCTCACGACCCTTGGCATTCTGNTGCTTGTAAGGCTTGGTATCTATATCCCAATCCCGGGCATTGACCGCGAAGCTTTCCAGCAGTTCATCGACCAAGGCGGCCAGCTGATCGGCTTCCTCGACATCTTCACCGGNGGCGGTATCTCCGCCCTCGGGGTATTTGCCTTGGGGATCCTGCCNTTTATCAATGCCTCGATCATCCTGCAGCTGCTGACTGCGGCGCTACCGAGCCTTGAGGAACTGCAGAAGAACGAGGGTGAGGCGGGGCGCCGCAAGCTCGCCCAGATCACTCGTTATGTAGCCCTNGGCTGGGGTCTACTTCAGAGCACAGTTTTCGCCTTGATCCTGCGCCCATACAGCCTNGAAACCATCCCTGACGGCATCTTTGTCGTTCAAACCGCCCTGGCCCTTGTGACCGGATCGATGGTGGTGATGTGGCTGTCTGAGGTGATCACCGAGCGGGGCATCGGCCAAGGAGCTTCCTTGGTGATCTTCCTCAACATCGTCGCCACCCTGCCCCGGGCGCTTGGCTCAACCGTCGAGCTAGCCCAGAGCGGTGATCGGGGCACTATTGCTGGAATCATTGTGCTGGTTCTGGTCTTCCTCGTCACGATCGTCGGCATCGTCTGCGTGCAGGAAGGCAGTCGCCGTATCCCGATCGTCAGTGCCAAGCGCCAGGTNGGATCGGGCGCAATGCTGCCTGAACGCCAGAGCTATCTCCCCTTAAAACTCAATGCCGGCGGAGTGATGCCAATCATCTTCGCTTCAGCAGTGATCTTCCTGCCGCTGACAATCGCCAATCTCACCAAGAGTGAACTACTGGTTCGCCTTGCCGGCTACCTCAACCCCAACAGCAGCACCCCTTGGCTCTATGCCCTGGTGTTCTTCGGGTTGATCACCGGATTTGCGTTCTTCTACGCCACGCTCACCATTAATCCCCAGGACATTGCCTCCAACCTCAAAAAAGGTGGTGTGGCCATCCCAGGGGTGCGGCCTGGCAGCGCCACGGCCAAGTATCTGAGTTCAGTGCAGAATCGACTCACCCTGCTTGGTGCACTCTTTCTCGGTGCAGTTGCGATCATCCCAGCGGCAGTAGAGGGGGCCACCAACGTCAAGACCTTCCAGGGTCTGGGAGCAACCTCCCTGCTGATCCTTGTTGGTGTGGCCATTGACACGGCCAAACAGGTTCAGACCTATGTGATTTCCCAGCGTTACGAAGGAATGGTGCGCCAATGAGTCATCGATTGCTGTTTGTTGGCCCCCCTGGAGCCGGTAAGGGCACCCAGGCCGAGCGTCTCGCCGCTAGCCATGGCCTGCTCCATCTCTCCACAGGTGATCTACTGCGGGCTGAAGTGAAGGCCGGCACCGAGCTCGGCAAGGAGGCCGAGGCGGTAATGAACCGCGGTGAATTGGTGAGTGATGCCTTGGTTCTGGCNATCGTCCGCGGTCGTCTGCAGAGTCACAACAGCGGTTGGCTACTCGATGGCTTCCCCCGCAACCTGGCCCAAGCTGAAGCTCTCGATGCACTACTCAGCGAATTGAATCAGCCCCTCGAGCAGGTGTTGTTGATGGAACTCGACGATGATGAGCTGGTTCGGCGGCTCCTAGCCCGAGGCCGAGCTGACGACAACGAGGAAGTAATCCGGCACCGATTAACGGTGTACCGAGACCAAACTGCGCCGTTAATCAGCTACTACGAACAACGAGNTCAGCTCAAACGCGTTACTAGCACCGGCAGCGTGGATGCGGTGGCGGAGAGGATCTTGCTNGCTCTTGGGTAAGCCGCCATGATAATCTGTTTGTTTGTCAATAGGAGAGCCCGCCGATGAAGGTGCGTGCCTCAGTGAAACGCATGTGCGAAAAGTGCCGGGTGATTCGTCGCCATGGCCGGGTGATGGTGATCTGCACCAACCCAAAGCACAAGCAGCGTCAAGGCTGAGTCAGCTCTGCTGAACAGCGCGGAGAGGCCATCATCGGCTGATCCCGGTTTTTCCAAATCAGGCGGTGCAGCTGCCCGTCGCCCCCAGTTCCAACACCGTTTCTTCTTTAAGTGGCTCGGATTTCAGGCGTTGATATTCCCCGCGAAAAGCGCGTGGAGATCGCCCTCACCTACATCTATGGCGTGGGCCTCACCCGCTCCCAGAAGATTCTCTCCTCCACCGGAGTGAATCCCGACATCCGCGTCAAGGACCTCAGCGACGCTGACATCCAGAAACTTCGCGCCGCGGCCGAGACTTTCACCCTTGAAGGCGACCTGCGCCGCCAGGAAGGCATGGCGATGAAGCGCCTGCAGGACATCGGCTGCATCCGCGGCCGCCGTCACCGCATGAGCCTGCCTGTACGGGGTCAGCGCACTCGCACCAACGCGCGCACCCGCCGTGGTGCACGCAAGACCGTGGCCGGCAAGAAGAAGTAAACCGTCGGCTCTCGCCTCCGTCCTGCCGACGCCTAGCGCGTCGTCACCAGGACGATTCCCCCAGTCGTTCCCTGATCACCTTCCCGCCCCGGCGGGCTCCACACCATGGCGAAGCAAGTCAAAAAAGGTGGCCCCAAGAAGGCCAAACGCAACGTGCCCAATGGCGTTGCCCACATCCAAAGCACTTTCAACAACACCATCGTCTCGATCACTGACACGGCTGGCGAGGTGATCTCTTGGTCCTCAGCCGGTGCCAGTGGCTTTAAGGGGGCTCGTAAGGGAACCCCTTTCGCAGCCCAGACCGCAGCAGAAGCCGCCGCTCGGCGCGCCCTTGACCAGGGCATGCGCCAGATCGAAGTGCTGGTGCGTGGCCCGGGCTCCGGTCGTGAGACCGCGATCCGTGCACTGCAAGTGGCCGGCCTTGAGATCACCTTGATCCGAGACGTCACTCCCCTGCCCCATAACGGTTGCCGCCGTGCAAAGCGGCGCCGCGTCTGATTCGCTTCCGTTCTCTCCTGGCCTTCGGGCCCCGTTCCTTCCCAAGATCTTCCGGCCGTGCTGCAGTTCCAGATTGACCGCGTCGATTACCAGATCGGTGATGACCGCTCTCAGACCGGTGTGTTCGTGATTGGCCCCCTGGACCGGGGTCAGGCCACAACCCTTGGCACCGCCCTGCGGCGGGTGCTGATGAGCGGGCTTGAGGGCGCCGCCGTCACNGCCGTGCGCATCGCCGGTGTCAACCATGAATACGCCACAGTGCCTGGTGTGCGGGAGGACGTCCTTGACATCCTTCTGAACTGCAAGGAGCTGGTGCTCAGCAGCCGCTCACGCGATACAGAAATTGGCCGCCTGGTCGTCAACGGCCCCGCTGAAGTCACAGCCAGCGACCTGCAGTTCTCATCGCAGGTGACGGTGGTCGATCCTGACCGAAGCATCGCCACTGTCGCTGACGGCCATGCCCTTGAACTTGAGGTCCACATCGAGCGTGGCGTTGGCTACCGCCCAGTCGATCGCACCCTTGAAGATGCCGCCGCTCTGGATCTGCTTCAGATCGACGCTGTATTCATGCCGGTCCGCCGGGTGAATTACACGGTGGATGAAACCGCCGTTGGTGAAGGGGGCTCGGCTCGTGAGCGCCTGCGCCTGGAGATCCACACCAATGGTTCGATCACACCAGATGACGCCATGGCTTTTGCAGCCAACCAGCTGATCTCCCTTTTCCAGCCCCTGGCCACCCTGTCAATGGTCGAAGAGCCAGGCCAAGAGCCTGAGCCCTCCGCCGAAAGTCAGATCCCCCTGGAGGAGCTGAACCTTTCGGTTCGCGCCTACAACTGCCTCAAGCGGGCTCAGGTCAACTCCGTGTCTGATCTGATGGGCTTCAGCTACGAGGATCTGCTGGAGATCAAGAACTTCGGTGCCAAGTCCGCCGATGAAGTGATCGAGGCCCTGGAGCGTATCGGCATCTCCCTGCCCCAGAGCCGCACCACTGCCTGACGGCACCTAATCCTTACCCATCCCCTTGAACCCATGCGCCACCAGTGCCGAGTCCCCCAGCTGGGACGNCCCGCCGACCAACGCAAGGCCATGCTNCGNGGCCTNACCACCCAGCTCATCCGCGAAGGCCGGGTNACCACCACNAAGGCNCGNGCCAAAGCANTNCGCGATGANNCNGAGCGNATGATCANNNTGGCCAAGGACGGCAGTCTGGCTGCCCGCCGCCGTGCCATCGGCTACATGTACGACAAGCAGCTAGTGCATTCCCTTTTCGAAGGCGCCAGCGATCGCTACGGGGACCGCAACGGCGGTTACACCCGCATCATTCGAACCGTGCCCCGCCGCGGTGACAACGCTGAAATGGCCATCATCGAGCTGGTCTGAT
This sequence comes from Synechococcus sp. TMED19, assembly GCA_002168155.1. Taxonomy (GTDB): domain Bacteria; phylum Cyanobacteriota; class Cyanobacteriia; order PCC-6307; family Cyanobiaceae; genus RCC307. The sequence goes on from NHBY01000023.1 coordinate 10,788, forward strand.
CAGCGGTGCGAACACTGCTTTGATCAGCCAGCGCATTGCCCTCTGTCTGCAATACGACGGGGGGCATTTTTGTGGCTGGCAGCGCCAACCCGGCCAGATCAGCGTGCAGCAGACGCTGGATGAGGCCATCACGGCCCTTGATCCACCGCCATCAGGAAGTCCCCTGACCGCACCGCTGCAGAGCGGTCAGTCCCCATGCCGGAGCACCGCAGCCGGGCGCACCGATGCGGGCGTCCACGCAGCGGCCCAGGTGGTCCATTTCGATTGCCATGGACCGATTCCCCCTGAGCGCTGGGGCGCTGCCTTGAACGGCCGACTGCCGAAAAGCATCCGGGTGAGGGCAAGCGCCAGGGTCAGCACTGACTGGCATGCCTGCTTCAGCGCCTGCTATCGGCGCTATCGCTACATCATTTACAACGGTCGACGACCCAATCTCTTCCTCGCCCCATACAGCTGGCATCGCTACCAATGGCGGCTGCAGGAGGAGCTGATGCATGAACTGCTCCAGGAACTGCTGGGCCACCACGACTTCGCCGCCTTCCAGCGCGCCGGCAGCAACCGGGCCCACAGCCGCACCACAGTGCAGGAAGTAGGACTCAGCCGCGATGGTGATCTCCTCAGTCTGGAGATTCAGGCAACAGGCTTTCTGTACGGAATGGTGCGCCTACTCGTTGGTCAGCTAGTAGCGGTGGGGGAAGGCCGGCTGAAAGCCTCAGACTTTCGCCGACGTTGGCGTGAACAGCGCCGTGAGGAGGTCAAGGAAGCAGCCCCACCGCAGGGGCTCTGCCTACTCCGAGTGGGCTACAAGGAAGACCTTTTCCCTGAGGGCGCATGGTACGATTGTCAACCGCGGTATCGGCTGGAGACTTCCGATCCGCCGCCTGAGATCAGGCTTAATCAGCCACGGGACGTTCACTGAACTACCTTCGGTAACGGCGGCGATTCCGGGCCAACCCTCTGGATTTCAGCTCCAGCCCTATCCAGCTTCCGTATTCGGCGGAAGCATCTGACGTGATTCCGGCGCGCCGGCGCGATGAACAAAACAGTCGTTCCTTCTCTCGATACCCTCGACCGCCACTGGTATGTGGTGGACGCGGAAAACAAGTGCCTCGGGCGCCTTGCCACTGAGGTGGCAGCAGTGCTCCGAGGTAAGAACAAGCCCACCTACACCCCCCATCTGGACACCGGCGATTTTGTCGTGGTGATCAATGCGGACAAGGTCAAGGTGACCGGCAACAAGTCCAACGACAAGCTTTATCGCCGTCACTCCGGCCGTCCTGGCGGAATGAAGGTGGAGACTTTCGCAGCGCTACAGCAGCGCATCCCCGAGCGGATTGTCGAAAAGGCAATCAAGGGAATGCTTCCCCACAACGCCTTAGGCCGTCAGCTGTTCCGCAAGCTCAAGGTCTACCGGGGCTCAGAGCATCCGCACGGCGCCCAGCAGCCCCAGCCCTACCAGCTCAACCCCGCAGCGAGCATCAAATGACCAGCAGCAAGCAAGTTGTCTACTGGGGCACAGGTCGTCGCAAGACATCCGTCGCCCGTGTGCGCGTGGTTCCCGGCAGCGGCAACGTCACCATCAATGGCCGCCCTGGTGACAACTATCTGAACTACAACCCCGTCTATCTCAACTCAGTGCGCGCTCCCCTGGAGACGCTGGGTCTGACCAAGGAATACGACCTCCTTGTGAATGTGCGCGGCGGAGGCCTCACAGGTCAGGCCGACGCCATCAAGCAAGGTGCCGCCCGGGCCCTGTGCGACCTCTCGCCCGACAACCGCAAACCGCTCAAGAGCGAAGGTCACCTAAGCCGGGACCCTCGAGCCAAGGAGCGCCGTAAGTACGGCCTCAAGAAAGCCCGTAAAGCCCCTCAGTTCTCCAAGCGCTGATTTCCGACATGCCCAAGGCCGATATCCATCCCACCTGGTATCCCGACGCCAAGGTGATCTGCAACGGAGAAGTGGTCATGACCACTGGCTCCACCGTCCCCGAACTGCACGTGGATGTGTGGAGCGGCAATCACCCCTTCTTCACCGGCACACAGAAGATTCTCGACACCGAAGGGCGTGTCGACCGCTTTATGCGCAAGTACGGCATGGGTGGTATTGGCGGGGGAGAGAAGCAGAAGGAAACCCCCAAGCCCAGCAAGCAGCCGGAAGCGAAAGCCGAGGGCGATGCAAATAGCGGCGATCAAGCAGATAGCTGAAACAGGTCCTGACTCCCTCAGATCAGCTATTGCCGGATGCCCTCTTGAGGGTGTCCGGCTTTGCTCTTGGTGAGCACTGCTGCCGTTCGATCCTCATCTGAGACCTTGGATAGTTCTTTCGTAACCGAGCGGCTGGAAGCCACCTGCCGCACCTTTGAGACGCTCGAACGTCAACTCGCCGATCCCAGTGTGGCGTCTGATCCCGATCAGCTGCTCAAGCTGGCCCGCGAACGCTCAAGGCTGGAGCCACTGGTCATCGACTACCGCCAGCTGCAGGAGTTGGAAGCGCAGCAGCTGCAAGCCCAACAGCTGCTGCGCGACAACCGCGGCGACAGCGATCTAGAAGACCTGGCCCAAGAAGAACTGCAGAGCCTGGAGCAACAGCAAACAGAACTGCAACAGAGGCTGCGCATCGCCCTGCTACCTCATGACCCGCGTGACGAACGCAGCGTCATGCTTGAGATCCGCGCTGGTGCTGGCGGAGATGAAGCTTGCCTATGGGCCGGGGATCTGGCGCGAATGTATGAACGCCATGCCCAGAGCACTGGCTGGCAAGTGCAGCCGGTGAGCGCCTCGGAGGCAGAACTCGGAGGCTACAAAGAACTGATTTTGGCAATCCGCGGTGATGCGGTCTTCAGCCAGCTGAAATACGAAGCGGGAGTGCACCGGGTGCAGCGGGTACCAGCCACCGAATCCCAGGGAAGAGTGCACACCTCCACAGCCACAGTGGCGGTGATGCCAGAGGCTGATCCTGTGGATGTACAGCTCGACCCCAAGGAGCTTGAAATCAGCACCGCCAGATCAGGCGGCTCAGGCGGCCAAAACGTCAACAAGGTGGAGACCGCCGTTGACCTGCTACACAAACCGACAGGGATTCGGGTGTTCTGTACCCAGGAGCGCTCCCAGCTGCAGAACCGCGAACGGGCACTGGAGATTCTCAGGGCCAAACTGCTGGCCCGCGAGCAGGAACAGGCCGCCGCTGCTGAGAGCTCAGCCCGGCGCTCCCAAGTAGGTAGTGGCGATCGAAGTGAAAAGATCCGCACCTACAACTACAAGGACAACCGCACCACCGATCACCGCCTGGGCCGCAACTTCCCACTCGAACCAGTGCTCAATGGCCAGTTGAGCGATCTGATCGAAGCCTGCACTCACGCTGAACAGCAGCGCCAACTCGAGGAATTGGCAGCAGTGCAGGAGTAAATGCCGTTATGCACCGATCACGTACTTGCGCCATTCGGAACGACGACCGCTGCGGATCTGACGCGTGGCTTCAAAATAAAGAGTGCTCACCGGACGGCGCGGGACGCTGCTTAGCGGCATGTCCGCCTCTTTAGGCGTGCGGTTTCCCTTGCGCACATTGCAGCGAATGCAAGCCGTAGTCACGTTTTCCCAGGTGTCCTGACCACCTCGGCTGCGAGGGATGACATGGTCAATGGACAAGAGATCACCGCGGTAACCGCAGTACTGGCAAGTGTGGTTATCGCGCTGAAAAACGTTGCGACGGGTCAGTGGCAACTCCTTAAACGGAATCCTGACGAACTGTCTTAAACGAATGACCGTAGGAGAGAGGAAATCACTGCGGAGCTCTCGATCTTCATGCTCAAGCCCCTCAGCCTTCCCCTTCAACACCATCACAGCAGCTCGACGCCAACTGGTGATATTGAGCGGCTCGTAGGACGCATTGAGAACGAGAACGTTGCCCATGCAGGCACCTCGTATTAGCGCCATGCTAACGAGCAGGAGTCTCCCCCTGATGTCGCCACGGATGCACAGTGGGCAAATGCCCCTGGCCTCAACGGAGGAGGTGCCGGTGATTCAGCCTCAGCAACGCGCCTGGCTGGAAATCGACCGTGAAGCCATCAGCCACAACACTGCACAGATCTGCCGCTCGCTGAAGCCAGGCTGCAGCCTGATGGCCGTGGTTAAAGCTGACGGCTACGGCCATGGAGCCGTCACCGTGGCTGAGGCCGCCACTGCTGGCGGCGCCACTGGTTTTGGGGTGGCCACCCTGGCCGAAGGCATCGAACTGCGCCAGGCCGGGATCACCGCGCCGGTGCTGGTGCTGGGCAACCTGCAGCAACCGGAGGAATTCCGCTGCTGTCTGCACTGGGAACTCAACCCCACGATCAGCAGCCTGCGGCAAGGGCTGATCGCCAGCAATGTGGCGTTGGCCGGGGGCAAGCCCCTGGGAGGGCACCTCAAGCTCGACACCGGCATGGCACGACTCGGCATCGACTGGCAGGAGGGAGCCCAGCTGCTTGAAGAACTGAGCAAGCTCGATGGTCTGCGACTTCTTGGCATCTATTCCCACCTAGCGGATGCGGACAACCCCGACGGCCGGATCACTGGCGAGCAGCAGGAGCGCTTTGAAGCGGTGCTGCGCCGCTGCAAGGAACTGGAGTTACGTCCGGGAATTCGCCACCTGGCCAATTCCGCAGGCACCTTGGCTGATCCTTCCCTGCACTACGACATGGTGCGGGTGGGTCTGGCCCTCTACGGCCATGCGCCGGCCAGTCACCTCAACGATGCAATGGCACTCAAGCCGGCCCTGTCCGTCAAAGCGAGGGTGACCCTGCTGCGCGATGTTCCGGCAGGGGTGGGCATCAGCTACGGCCATCAGCACATCACACAGCGACCCAGCAGGCTGGCGGTGCTTGGCATCGGCTATGCAGATGGGGTGTCGCGGCGTCTATCAGGTCACATGGAAGTCCTGGCTAAGGGACAGCGCCTCCCTCAGGTGGGGGCGATCACCATGGACCAGGTGGTGGTTGATGCCACTGATCTACCCGAGCTCGCGATTGGAGATGCAGTCACCCTGCTAGGCCGCAGCGGTGACGAGGAGATCAGGCCATCAGCCTGGAGCGAAATCTGCGACACGATTCCCTGGGAGGTGCTCTGCAGCTTTAAGCACAGGCTGCCGCGGCTGCCCGTCAGCACCCAACACTGATAGGCTTACCCCACCACTGGAGAGGTGGCTGAGCGGTTGAAAGCGGCTCCCTGCTAAGGAGTTACAGGAGGCAACTCCTGTCGAGGGTTCGAATCCCTCCCTCTCCGTTCCGGATCACCCTTGATCCATCAAAGAGGCCTCGCTCTTCAACGAGGCAATCAGTCCCCGGCAAAGCTGCGGCAGAAGTTTTTCGTTCCGGGCCAGCTCAGGACTCTCACTAAAGGCCACCAGCAGCATCGGCGGGCAATCTGGCGCCTCGATGTAAGCAGCGTCATGGCGAGCCTGACTCATCCAGCCCGCTTTGCTCCAAAGACGACTGCCCGGAGGCAAGCCATCTCCCAAAAATCCATCAACCTGGTTCTCCGGATCATTGCGTCGCTCCTCAAGCTCAAGGCTGCGGCTCAACAGGTCGCGAAGTCGAGCGCTGGCCAGGGGTGAAACCCAGGCCCCGGCAATCACCGCATGCAACAGACGGGCCGTGAAGTCGGTACTCATGGAGTTGCGATTCTCCAGTGCCTCGCCATAAAACTGGCGCTCGCGTCCATAAGGGCCCTCGGCCCAGGTCTTCTGGCAGGCATTGCAGCCTTGCCATTCAGGCCAGCCAAGTGAGTCGAACCATTGATTCACCAGTTGGCGCTGCCTCGTCCAGCTGCGAAGGGGATCAGCAGGCAGATCCGGGCCACTGGTGGTCCCGCTGAGCAGGTCCACCACCAGCGCTGTCGCGTCATTGCCGGAATGGGCAATCATGTCGTGAGTTGCCCGGCGCAGTTCGGCAAGATCCTGCAGCAGATCCCGGGCCTGCCAGGCCTCCACAGCTGCGGCATAGATCAATTTCACAACACTGGCGGGGTAGCGCTGCTGCGCCCCTTGGTGGTCAACACCACGGGGCGTCAGCCCCCAGAAATCCTGCACGGACAGGCCCGATGCCAGGTCCAGTGGGGAACTCTCATAGACCAGCCAGGTGATGCTGAGCTGCTCGCGCAGCCCAGGGCAGTCCACCTCCAACTGCTGGAGTACCGCCTCTAACCGGTTTCCCAGCTCAGGGTCGCGGCTGTAGAACGCCATCAGGCTGAGACCAGTTGTGGCGAGATTAGACAATGTGCCCCTGAACACCCCGGCGGCACCAGAACTGCTCTTGGCCGGCTCATGCTGGCGGCTGAAAGATGGGCTGAATCTCTACAGCAGCCCACACAGCAATGGCCTGGCCACACAGGCCTGGAGCGGGAGGCAGCTGCGCCTGCTCGACCAGCCCCCCTACAAGGGTCGCCGACGAGCAGAACTAGAAGAAGACGGCTACCGCGGCTGGCTGGACCCGCAGGATCTTCTGGGTCAGGCAATCAGTTGCTCTCCTTATCGGCCTGTGCTTCTTAATGCGACCAGCATCGAACAACGGATGGGAGCGGTACTGACTTTTGCGCAAGCTGCTGCCAGCCAGGCCAACGTGTATTTGTGGGGAGGCAGCCTAGGTCCGAACTATGACTGCTCCGGTCTGATGCAGCGGGCATTTGCCAGCGCTGGGATCTGGATTCCAAGAGACGCTTACCAGCAGGAGCGCTTCTGCATGGAGCTTGCTTTCAGCCCTACCGAGCTACAGATGCTGAAGCCAGGGGATCTGATCTTCTTTGGCAGCCCGCAACGCTGCACCCATGTGGGACTGCATCTTGGTGGTGGCCGCTATCTACATAGTTCAGGCCAGGAGCATGGTCGCGGGGGCATCGGCATCGACAGCCTCAGCCCCAGGGACAGCCATCCTGTGGCCAGCCACTACCGCCGAGACTTGCGCAGTGCTGGCAGAGTGCAGCGCTGCCACGATGGCAGCCACCTTCCCTGACCTCGAAACGGCCGTGACCTTATCTGTGGTGATTCCCCTCTACAACGAGGAGGAGAGCCTCTCGATGCTGGTGGCCCAGCTGCTGGGCAGCCTGCGACCGCAAGGGGAACCGTTTGAACTGGTGCTAGTTGATGACGGCTCAAGTGATCGCACTCCCGCGATGCTCGAGGAACTAAGCCAATCCACACCGGAGCTGGTGGCGGTGCTGCTGCGGCGCAATTACGGCCAGACTGCCGCGATGGCAGCAGGGTTCGACGCCAGCAGCGGCGATGAAATCGTCACCCTCGATGGCGATCTACAGAACGACCCAGCTGATATTCCGATGGTGGTCGAGAAGCTGCGCCAGGGCTACGACCTCGTGAGCGGCTGGCGCTACCAGCGTCAGGACAACGCCATCAGCCGTCTGCTGCCCTCACTGCTGGCGAACAAACTGATCGCCCGTGTGACCGGCGTACGGCTACATGACTACGGCTGCTCACTCAAGGCCTACCGCCGCGAGCTGATCACCGATATGAACCTCTATGGGGAGCTGCACCGCTTTCTGCCAGCCCTGGCCTACATCGAAGGAGCGCGGATCACCGAGGTCAAGGTCAACCACAAAGCCCGCCAGTTTGGCCAGAGCAAATACGGCATCGATCGCACCTTCCGGGTGCTGATGGATCTGCTGACGGTCTGGTTCATGAAGCGCTTCCTGACCAAACCGATGCACGTCTTTGGCTTCTGGGGCCTACTGGCTCTAACAGCAGGTGGCCTGATGGGGAGCGTGCTGGTGGTGCAGAAGCTGCTCGGGGCCGACATCGGTTCTCGGCCCCTGCTCACCCTCTGCGTGCTGCTGCTGTTAACCGGCGTGCAGCTGTTCTGCTTTGGTCTGCTGGCTGAGGTGATGATGCGCACGTATCACGAAAGCCAGAACCGGCCCATCTATCGCATCCGCGCAACGTTGCGCGGCAATGAGACCTTGTCGTCAGCCGTGACTGCAGCAGTGAGATAACCCCCCTGGGGCTCGCCGCGAAAAACCTCCAGAGCGATTGAGGCCAGCAACGCCACCGGCGCGGAAAGATCGCGCTGGCCACGACGCAGCAGCGGCAGGCAACGGCGATCACCCCAAGCCCGGCAGGTGCGCATCGCCAGCGACCGCTCCTCACTGCTGCCATGGCTCAGTCGCGTGAGCTCGATCAGCAGTTCGCGCGCCTGCTGCGATGTTTCGGGCAACGGCAGGAGATGCTGATCCAACACCATGGCGCTGCTGCGCTCCTCGAGCTGCTGCAGTCGATCGCGATTGAGGGCGGCAATAGCTGAGCCATCAAGCAGAGCACCATCAATACCGGGAGCCACCGGCTTAAACACCAAGCGACGCAGTAACAGCAGTGAAAGCAGCAGCGTCAGGAAGGCAGCAATGGGGGCGCCCATGGAACCGGCAGGATTGAATTTTTATGTCACCGATCAGCAGGTCAACTATCCGTTTGATCGGTGCTCCCTACAGTACCGGCGGACCTTTTGGCACCGCCATGACTGGAGAATTCGCCGCCGCCTGGATGCCTGCGGTATTTGTGCCCATCATCGGCATCGTCTTCCCCGCGGTGTTCATCGTTCTTGTCGGTAGCCACATCACCGCGAGCGAGTGAAGGCGTCCTGCCTTGGTATCTCAACGACAACAGCCTGAACACCACCTCGAACCATGACCGTCACCCCCGTGGCCGATCCCTGCGTCGGCAACCTCGCGACTCCAGTCAACAGCGGCTATTTCATCAAGGCGCTGATCAACAACCTGCCCTTCTACCGCTCCAGCATCTCGCCGAATTTCCGCGGCCTTGAGACCGGTGCTGCCTTCGGCTACCTGCTGTACGGCCCCTTCACGATCTGCGGCCCCCTGCGCAACAGTGAACTCTCGGCCACTGCAGGACTGTTGGCCGCCGTTGGAGCAGTCCACATCCTGACCCTGCTGTTCTTGCTTTACAACCAGCCTGGTCGCACTCCTTATGTGCCCCAGCCCGATGTGACGGTTGAAAACCCTCCAGCTGATCTGTTCACCCGCACCGGCTGGGCAGATTTCACCAGTGGTTTCTGGCTCGGTGGCTGTGGCGGTGCCGCCTTTGCCTGGTTCCTTTGCAGCACTCCTCTTGTGGAGCCCCTGGTGAAAATCGCCGGTGGCGTCTGGAGCGTCGGCTGAAGCCGACTGCAATCTGAGGCAATCTCCTCATTCATGCCCCTGCTTCGGCAGGGGTTTTTTTGTGCAACCACGCCAGAACCTGACAGGATCCGCTGAGCTTTCAGCTGCCCGGCAGCACCATGTCGGTCTCGGACCCCTTCCTTAAACGGCCGCTGCTCACCCTCGTGGTGAGCATGCTGATCGTTCTGGCAGGCCTGGTCAGCCTCTCTGGGCTAGAAATCGAAAACCTGCCGCCCATCGCACCAACAAGGGTCAGCGTCAGCGCCACCTATCCCGGAGCCAGCGCTGAAGTGGTGGAGCAGGGGGTGACTGACCTGCTGGAGCGTCAGCTCAACAGCCTCGAGAGACTGGACACCCTTACCTCTACCAGCACTGCCAATGGGGCCAGGGTGAACCTGCGTTTCCGCAGCGGCAGCGGGGAGCTCAATCAGATCAATGTCCAAAACGAAGCTGCCCTAGTGACAAGGCGGCTACCGCAGCCGGTCAGCCGTCAGGGCCTGCGGGTACGGCGGAGTGGCAACGACCTGCTGATGGTGCTGAGCTTTTCCGACAGCAGCGGCAACTACGACCGGGCCTTCATCAGCGGTTGGCTGGAGCGTCAGGTGCGCGATCCGCTGCAACGCCTTGACGGTGTTGGTGAGGTGGTGCTTTTTGGCAGCAGCGACCTGGCTTACCGCATTTGGCTGGACCCCACCCAGCTCACCCGCTTTGACCTGACGATCGATGAGGTGAACCAAGCCCTACGTCGCGAGAACGTGCTTGCGGCCCTAGGCCAGGTGGGTGATGCACCAGCACCGCTTGATCAGCAATACACCCTGCCCCTGCGGATGGAGGGACGCCTACGCAGTCAGAGCGAACTGGAGAACCTGCTGATCAAACCGCTCGGCGGCGGCAACAGCGTGCGACTGCGTGACCTAGGCCGCGTCAGCCTGGGGGAGGAACGCTACGGATCGGTGGCCCGCAACTTGCAAGGCGAACCGACGGTGGCTGTCGGCATCTTCCAGCGCGACGGCACCAACGCTCTTCAAGTCAGTCAGGCGATCAAGGCTGAGCTGGAGCGAGCCAGCCTCGATTTCCCGCCCGGACTCGAGATTCAATACATCGTCGATGTAGCCGACAACGTGCGCGAAAGCATCGACCAAGCCTTCGATGCACTGCGCGATGCGGTGTTACTCGTCTTCGCGACGCTGCTGCTGGGACTAGGCAACTGGCGGCTGGCCCTGATTACGGCAGTAGCGGTTCCTGTCGCCCTGGTGGGCAGCTTCACCCTGCTGAAGCTGAGCGGGGGCACCATTAACACCCTCACCCTCTTTGGCCTGGTGCTGGCCACCGGAGTCGTGGTCGATGACGCCATCGTTGTGAGCGAGGACATCGGCCGCCGCATCGACATGGGGGAGCCGCCCCGACTTGCAGCCAGTCATGCCATGCAGGAGCTGAGTGGCGCGGTGATCGCCACCTCACTGGTGTTGATCGTTGTCTTCCTGCCGGTACTGATGATCCCAGGATCCCTGGGCCGGCTGTATCAGCCGATCGCCGTGGTGATCAGCAGCACGATCCTGTTCTCCACCATCAATGCACTCACCTTCACGCCGGTGGCCTCCGCTGTCCTACTCGGCCGGAAGCTGCCCCCACCGGCCTCTTGGATACTCAAGCTGCAACGCCAATTGGCTCGTTCTTCCGACTGGCTTGCCCATCTGCATCAGCCTTACGAACGTGCCCTCGACTGGGTGATGCGCCGCCGCCGTGGGGCCCTGGCCGTGCTGGCTGCGGGACTATTAGTGACCGGTTTAGGNCTGCGCGCACTNCCCACCGGCTTCATCCCCCAGGAGGACGTGGGGCAAATCCGCGGAGTGCTGCTATTGCCGGAAGGGGCCTCGCTGGCCCGCAGTGAGGCGGCGATGCGCAAACTTCAGGAGGTGGTGGCCCANGAGCCACTGATTCGCACAGGAAACTTCTACGCCGGCCGCTCTTTTGGAGACAGCGCGCCCAACAAAGGCATTTTCTTTCTACGCCTGAAATACCTCAGCGAACGTGGCACCAGCCAGAGCAACAGCACAACAGCAGTGCTGGAGCAACTNGGGCCCAAGCTGCGGCAGGCNCTGGGAGGCGAGGGTCAGGTATTTCTCAGCCAGCCTCTNCCGGTGCGGGGTTTTGGCTCCGAGGGGGGAGTGAGCCTGAATCTGCTCGATGTGAGCGGTGGAGCAATGAGCCTGCAGCAGTTCAGCGACGAAGCCGAGGCCTTCAGCAAAGNAGCGATGGCCACCGGGAAATTCCGCCGTGTGGGCTCACGCTTCAGTGCCAATTCGCCGGCCCTGCAGGTNGTGCCTGACCGCGAGCGCATGGCGGCCGTGGGNGTGAACCTGCAGGAGCTGGTCAGTGCGATTGGCGACAGCTTCGGCAGCACCTACGTCAATGACACCTTTGAGGACGGCAGGGTGCGGCGNATCCTGGTGCAGCTCGAGGGGGATGAGCGCAACCGCCCGGAGGATGTGTTGCGACTGACGGTGCGCAACAGCGATGGCGATCTGATCCCNTTGAGCACNCTGGTGACGCTCAAGCCAACCACTGGTCCCACCAGCATTACCCACGCGGAACTGANCCGTTCCATCAGCATCCGCGCTGCACTCAAGCCTGGAGTGAGCAGCGGNGAGGCAATCGCACTACTTGANCAGGTTCAAGCCAACCGCAACAGCCCGGCGACCGAACTGCTATTCACCGGCCTTAGCCGCGAGGAGCAACAGGCCGGAGGCGGCACCTGGCAGCTCTTCGGGCTGGGATTGGTTGTGGTTTATCTCGTGCTGGCGGCCCTCTATGAGAGCGCCATCGACCCACTNGTGATCCTGATCACGGTGCCACTCGCCTTGCTAGGCGTCGTGGTGGGCCTNGCCAGCCGCGGNCTTTTCCTCGATGTCTATGGACAAGTNGGGGTNCTAGTGCTGATCAGCCTGGCCGCTAAAAACGGCATCTTGATCGTTGAATTCGCCAACCAACGGGTGAAGGAAGGCCACCCAGTGAGCCTGGCGATCNGGGAAGCCTCCAGCTTGAGACTGCGTCCAATCCTTCTGACCGGGGTGTCTTCCCTGGCNGGCTTCCTGCCGCTTCTGCTGGCCCGCGGAGCCGGCGCTGCAAGCCGCATCAGCATCGGNACCGTGGTCTTCAGCGGGTTGCTGCTCTCGACTGCTCTGAGCTTGTTTGTGCTGCCGGTGATCTACGAACTGATCAAATCGTGGGAAACCGGCGACAGACGAAAACTTGGTTAAGAGAGGCTCAAACTGGCTNATGTGTGTTCAGGATTCTGGTGTGAAACTGAGCAGCAGCGCTGGCATGAAAGCCATCACAGAAATCCCGGATCACCTGAAATTTGAAGAGTCCACACTGCGAGCCGCTGCAGCTGTCCTGCATCGCCGGCTGATCGGCCAAGGCCTAACTCCTGAGGCAGCAGCNCGCATGCTCACCGGCGATCTGGCGACCAAGCTTATGAATGAGCACCGCACAGACATGGAGTGCCTGGCTCGCTAACTCCAAGCAGCCCAGGCCNATGGATCAGCCCCTNGCCCTTGCGGGCAGGGGCTTTTTTAGTGGCCTGAGCGCNAGTCAATAAGTCATAAAAAAGCCCCCGCNGAAGCGGGGGCTGGTGGAACGTCTAGATGAAATTTGAGCCGTTAAATCAACCGAACTTGCCTGATGTCGAAGCAATCAGGAAGGCCGCATAGGTAAGNACATAACCCACAGAGAAGTGAGCCAGACCAACCACACGGGCCTGAACGATTGAGAGAGCCACAGGCTTATCACGCCAGCCCATCATGTTGGCGATGGGGCTGCGCTGNTGAGCCCAGACGATGGTCTCAATCAGCTCCTGCCAGTAACCACGCCAGGANATCAGGAACATGAAGCCTGTCGCCCAGACCAGGTGACCGAAGAGGAACATCCAAGCCCAAACGGCCAGGTTGTTGCTGCCCATGGGGTTGTAACCATTGATCAGCTGGGAGCTGTTCAACCACAGGTAATCGCGGAACCAGCCCATGAGATAGGTGCTGGATTCGTTGAACTGGGCCACGTTGCCCTGCCAAATAGCAAGGTGCTTCCAGTGCCAATAGAAAGTGAGCCAACCCACGGTATTCAGAGCCCAGAACACAGCCAGATAGAAGGCGTCCCAAGCAGAGATATCGCAGGTACCGCCACGACCGGGGCCGTCGCAGGGGAAGGAGTAACCGAAGTCCTTCTTGTCAGGCATCAGCTTGGAGCCACGTGCATCAAGTGCACCCTTGACCAGGATCAAGGTGGTGGTGTGCAGTCCAAGAGCAATGGCGTGGTGAACCATGAAGTCACCAGGACCAATCGGCAGGAACACATCGGTGTTGCCGTTGATGGCATCAAGCCAGAAGTGCTCACCAGGGATGTTGGCTGAAGCCAAGCTTGCAGAACTGGAAGCGTTGGAGAGCAACACGTCCATGCCGTACATCGCCTTGCCAGAGGCAGCCTGCACGAACTGAGCGAAAACAGGCTCTACAAGGATCTGCTTCTCGGGGGTACCAAAGGCCACGACCACATCGTTGTGGACGTAAATGCCAAGGGTATGGAAGCCGAGGAACAGTGATACCCAGCTCAGGTGACTGATGATCGCTTCCTTGTGCTCCAGCATCCGAGCCAGGACGTTGTCCTTATTGGCTTCGGGGTCGTAATCACGAATGAAGAAGATCGCACCGTGAGCGAACGCTCCACACATCAGCGCAATGGCTATGTACTGGTGGTGTGTATAAAGCGCTGCCTGAGTTGTGTAGTCCTTCGCGATGAAGGCATACGACGGCATCGAATACATGTGCTGAGCCACCAGGCTGGTGACTACGCCCAAGGAGGCGAGAGCCAGACCCAGCTGGAAGTGCAGCGAGTTGTTGATGGTGTCGTAGAGACCTTTATGGCCTGCGCCCAGATCACCAGGGGTGTTCTGAGGAGGATTGTGGGTCTCGAGGATCTCACGGATGGAGTGACCAATACCGAAGTTGGTTCGGTACATGTGGCCAGCGATTACGAAGATGCAACCGATGGCCAAGTGGTGGTGGGCAATGTCCGTGAGCCAAAGGGCTTCGCTCTGAGGATGAAAACCACCGAGGAAGGTAAGGATCGCGGTGCCCGCTCCTTCTGAACTACCGAAAGCCTGATAGAGGCTGTCGGGGTTCTGGGCGTAGACACCCCAGTTACCCGTGAAGAAAGGAGCCAGGCCTGCAGGGTGGGGCAGGGTCGTCAGGAAGTTGTCCCAACCGACGTGCTGACCACGAGCCTCAGGAATGGCGACGTGGACAAGGTGACCAGTCCAAGCAATTGAACTGAAGCCAAACAGCACAGCGAGGTGGTGGTTCAGGCGCGACTCGGCGTTTTTGAACCAGGCCAGGGAGGGACGGAACTTGGGCTGCAGGTGCAGCCAGCCGGCAAACAGAGCCCAAGCCGACAGGATCATCATGAAGATGGAACCCTGATACAGCTCGGCATTTGTGCGCATGCCGATGGTGTACCACCAGTGATACAGGCCTGAGTAGGCGATGTTCACAGGAGACGAAGCACCCGCTTGGGTAAAGGCGTCAATGGCGCCCTGACCAAAGTGGGGATCCCAGATCGCGTGAGCGATGGGACGAATGTGCAGAGGGTCGGTGACCCACTGCTCAAAGTTTCCTTGCCAGGCGATATGGAACAGGTTGCCCGACACCCATAGGCCAATGATGGCCAAATGTCCGAAATGGGTAGAGAAAAGCTTTTGATAAAGCTTCTCCTCGGTCATGCCGTCGTGGCTCTCGAAATCGTGAGCCGTGGCGATGCCGTACCAGATGCGGCGGGTGGTCGGGTCCTGGGCCAGACCCTGGCTGAACGAAGGGAATTTCGTTGCCATTAGAGAGGTCAGAAGGGGGAGATCAGCCCACCGCGATGATGCGGGCCAGGAAGAAGGACCAGGTCGTTGCGATGCCGCCCAGAAGATAATGGGCAACGCCGACGGCACGACCTTGTGTGATGCTCAGCGCACGAGGCTGGATAGCCGGTGCAACCTTGAGCTTGTTATGAGCCCAGACAATGGACTCGATGAGCTCCTGCCAGTAACCGCGGCCACTGAATAGGAACATCAGGCTGAAGGCCCAGATGAAGTGGGCACCCAGGAACATCAGTCCGTAGGCGCTTGTGGCCGAGCCATAGCTGTTGATCACCTGTGAAGCCTGAGCCCACAGGAAGTCACGCAGCCAGCCATTAATAGTGACTGCACTCGTAGCAAAGTTGCCGTTGGTGATGTGCTGGACAGTGCCATCGGAGTTGACTGAACCCCATATGTCGCTCTGCATCTTCCATGAGAAGTGGAAGATGACAACTGACAAGGAGTTGTACATCCAGAAGAGACCAAGGAAGACATGGTCCCAACCGGAGACCTGACATGTGCCGCCACGGCCGGGGCCGTCGCAGGGGAAAGCAAAACCAAGGTTTGCCTTGTCAGGGATCAAGCGTGAGTTACGGCTGTAGAGCACACCCTTGAGAAGGATCAACACCGTCACGTGAATCGTGAAGGCGTGAATGTGGTGCACCATGAAGTCCGCTGTACCAAGGGTCATTGGTGCAGCTGCAACCTTGCCGCCCACTGCGACGACTGAGCCGCCGAAGACCTCACTGACTCCAGCAAGGGCATTAGGAGCAGTGGAGCCAGTAGCTGCAGCGTGCAGGCCCTGGATCCACTGGGCAAAGATCGGCTGAATCGAAATAGCCGAATCGCTGAACATGTCCTGGGGGCGACCCAGGGCACGCATGGTGTCGTTGTGAACGTAAAGACCGAAGCTGTGAGCTCCAAGCCAGATGCAGACCCAATTGAGGTGACTGATGATGGCGTCGCGCGCCTTCAAAACACGATCGAGAACGTTGTCGATGTTCTGAGCAGGGATGTAATCACGAACCATCGCGATGGAAGCGTGAGCACCTGCACCGACAATCAAGAATCCACCAATCCACATGTGATGGGTGAACAGTGACAGCTGGGTTGGGTAATCAACAGCGATGTACGGATAAGGAGGCATCGCGTACATGTGCTGAGCAACGATGATGCTCACTGAGCCACCGATTGCCAGATTGACCGCCAACTGGGCATGCCAGGAGTTGGTCATGAACTCGTAGAGACCGTCATGACCATTGGAGGCTGGGAACAGCAGGGGGTCGCCCTTCTGGCCCTCAAGGATCTCCTTGATGCTGTGACCGATACCAAAGTTGGTTCGGTACATATGACCGGCAACGATGAACATCACCGCGATGGCCACGTGGTGGTGCGCGATGTCCGTCATCCAAAGACTGCCGGTCAAAGGATTAAGACCGCCTTTGAATGTCAGGAAGTCGCTGTAGGCCGCCCAGTTACCAGAGAAGAAGGCTCCAACACCTTCCTTGATGCCTGGGTAAAGCTGACCAACAAGATCCTGATTAAAGAAGGCGTGCGGAAGTGGAATGTCCGACACCGCAGCAATGGACTTGCCATCCAGACTCAGAGGCTTGCCGGCATCGATGGCATCCATCAGAGCCGTAGTTGGCAAGGAGATGTGAATCAGATGACCGGCCCAGGCCAGGGAGCCAAGACCGAAAAGACCAGCCAAGTGGTGGTTGAGCATCAGCTCAACGCTCTGGAACCACTCAAGCTTTGGAGCTGCCTTGTGATAGTGGAAAACACCAGCGTTGAGCATCAGACCCGCCATGACCAAGGCGCCGATGGCAGTAGCCAGAAGCTGGGTCTCGTTGGTGTAACCCCAGCTGCGCCACATGTGGAACAGGCCTGAGGTGATCTGAATGCCGTGGAAGCCTCCGCCGACATCGCCGTTGAGGATTTCCTGGCCAAAGATCGGCCAGACGACCTGAGCACTCGGCTTGATGTGGATGGGGTCGGCAAGCCAACCGGTGTAGTTGGAGAAGCGAGCACCGTGATAAAAGGCGCCGCTTAGCCAGATGAAGATGACGGCCAGATGGCCGAAGTGAGCGCTAAAGATCTTGCGCGAGACCTCTTCCAAGTCACTGGTGTGACTGTCGAAGTCATGAGCGCGGGAGTGGAGGTTCCAGATCCACGTTGTGGTCTTGGGACCCTTGGCCAAAGCGCGATCGAAATGTCCGGGCTTGCCGAGCACATCGAAATCGACGGGCACGGGATTCCGGTCAACCGAGACCTTGGACTTGCTCCCACGTTCTGGTGGGCTGATGGTCATCGAGACGTTCCTCGAGGGTTTGGGTCGCTGCCCTGCGGAATGCCCAAAAGAACATTCCGCAGTACCGCTGGGGTGCATGGCCCTGCACCAGCAAAGCGAGAAGCCTTGCAAGCACTGGGCCGCGGACCCCAGCTAGGGGGACCGCTGGACGGAGTATAGAGGCCGAGAATTACACCCTCCCAGGGGAGTTACAAAGGTTCAAATCCCAGTACTGGACTGGGCTCTTCAGGACACTTTTTAACAACAAAAATCAGCAGATACAGCAATTTCGTTAATACCTAGCCCTTGACAGATCCACCCTTGGGGATGCATTGCGTTGCGCTTCACTGGTGGTTGGTCAGTACGTGTGCCACTGATGCCCCGGTTCCTGCCCCGTCGGATCGCCGCCCTGGCTCTCGCCCTTGCACTGCTACTGCTAATTGCTCCTCGAGCCGATGCTGCTTTCTGGAACCGCAGCCCTGGCAGCACAGCCAGCAGCCGGTCCAATGGGATGGCCTTACAGGAGGTGGCCCCGCCTGGAGCAGCCCAGCAACTCATTGAGGAACTCAGCCGGCATAAGCCCACTCTTGAGCTGCTCTCCCCTGCTGCCGACAGCCTGGTGCCGGCAGGACCCTGGANCCTGCGCCTGCGCATAGGCGACTGGCCTCTGCTGGAAAGCCCATCACTGGGNCCTGGCGCTCACGTGGTCGTACAGCTCGATGGGGAAGAGACCGTGCGCGCATTCACAACCAGCGCTGATGGTGTGGTGGAACTGACGATGCCTGCTCTCGGCCCTGGCAGTCACAGACTGGTGGCCTACGCCGCGCTCCCCTGGGGTGAAGCGGTCAGCGGACGCGAGGCCAGGCTGAGCTGGAATTTGCATCGCGGATTGCGTAATTCAGCAGCCCTCCCCGACGAGAGCTCCGCCCAACTGGTCACCATCCCCGCAACAGCCNTAGCNGCCGGCAGCGCCATGCCAATCAACTGGCTGCTGCTNAATGCACCGCTGCAGCATCTACGTCCCGGCGATGACCAATGGCGCCTGCGGCTCAGCCTGGAAGGCAGCAGCGTTGTCCTGGATCGNGCCCAGCCGCTCTGGCTCAGTGGACTCAAGCCAGGGGAGCACTTCCTCCAGCTCGAGCTGCTCGATGCCACCGGCGAGCATCTTGATGCCCCCTTTAATTCGCTNGTTCTAGAGCTGCCGGTGCCTTCATCACGNTCCGGCGCTCCGGCCTTCTACCGATCCCAGCTGAGCGCCGATGAGCTTGCTGAGTTGTGCGATCCACTCTTCAACTCAGCGGCACAGGAGCCCCTTGCAGCAGAAGTCCCTGAACAAGAAGACAACAAGGCTCAATCCGCTTTAGAGATTGAGGAGGAGGCCCTCACCGATCCTGACCCTGTGATCGGTTCCGATGAAGAAGAGGTCGTCCAGCAAGACAGCAGCGATGAAATCGCTCAAGACGAACCTGCAGCGGTCANCAGCNCTGACCGTCCGGCGGAAGAACCAGAGGAAGAACNGGAGGAAACAGTTGGAGCCGTCATCCCCAGCGCTGATGAGACGCCAACGGAGACCCCCTCTTGAAGCGNCTGGGACTCTGCGCCTCCAAAGCTGGTCTATGCCAGTTGGAGCCCCTGCTTCGCTGCGGTGAACTCGAAGCCGTCGCCGTTCCGGCAGGACTGATCGATGCTGATCGTCCCGAACTGCTGCATGATCCGGCTGGTCACAAGGCCATGCTGCAGCAGCACTGGAGCGAGTTGGAGCTGCTGGTGGGAGCTCTGGCCGCCGGAGCGCTGGTGCGCATGATCGCTCCGCTGCTGAGCCAGAAGAGCCAGGATCCAGCAGTACTGCTGATTGCGGATGGCGGCCGCACCCTGCTGCCGCTGCTGGGTGCNCATCAGGGCGGAGGTGAGCGAGAAGCAGCGCGGCTGGCACCACTCATGCAGGCCCGCCTCAGCCACAGCGGCTTCAGTGNCAGCCAGGGCCGGATTGCGCTGGACAGCTTCGGCTTTGGCTGGGGCTGGCTCCGCGGTGCGGGCCCATGGGATCAACTGATGCATAGAGCCGCCCGAGATGAGGCGCTTGAAGTCGCCGCCGAAACCGCACAAGATCTGGCAACTTCTGCTCTGCTGCAACCAGGCCAGCCCCTGAAGGCCAGCAGCACCGCCAGCGCTGATCTGGTCATCAGCTGCAGCAGCGGCAGTGGTTGTCGCTGGCATCCACCCCAACTATGGATCGGGGTGGGTTGTGAACGAGGCAGCAGCCTGGCCTTGTTAGGTCAGGCCGTGGAGAACAGCCTCCAAACGGTGGGACTTGCCCCTGAAGCCGTCGCGGGCCTGGCCAGCCTCGAGCTCAAAGGCGATGAGCCAGCACTGCTAGCGCTGGCGGCAGAGAAACAGTGGCCGCTCAAGCTGTTCAGCTCTGGGCAGCTCCGGGAGCAGCAGGTACCAACGCCGTCTGAGGTCGTGGAAGCGGAGGTGGGATGCCCAAGCGTGGCGGAGGCCTCCGCCCTAATGGCGGCAGGCAAAGGCGCTGCCCTAAGACAAGCCAAAGCCATTTATAAAAACGACGGCGAAGGTGCCGTCACGGTGGCCATCACAGAAGCTGCCACTCCCTGGGCACCCCAACGNGGCAGCCTGCAGCTCATNGGCGCNGGGCCTGGCGCTCTGGATCAACTCACCCCCGCCGCCCGCAGCGCCCTTGCCAGCACTCAGGTCTGGGTGGGCTACAGCCTGTACCTCGATNTNTTGGAACCCCTNAGGCGCGTNGATCAGCAACGTCTTGAAGGTCAACTGACCCGCGAGCGAGAACGCTGCCAGCAGGCCCTCGAGCTGGCGCGCCAGGGCATCAAGGTCGCCCTGATCTCTAGCGGCGAGAGCGGTATGTACGGCATGGCTGGTCTGGCGCTTGAGCACTGGCTCGAACTGCCGCTCCAGGAGCAACCACGTTTTGAGGTGCATCCGGGGATCTCCGCATTCCAAATGGCAGCAGCCCGGCTTGGTGCACCACTGATGCATGATCTCTGCACCATCAGCCTCAGCGACCGACTTACCCCCTGGGAGGTCATTGAAAAGCGGCTACAGGCGGCTGCAGCCGGAGATTTCGTGGTCGCTCTCTACAACCCTCGCTCCCATGATCGCCACTGGCAGCTGGGTCGGGCGGTGGAGCTGCTCTTAGAACAGCGACCTGCCTCCACACCAGCTGCGATCTGTCGCCAGCTCAGCCGCAGTGATGAAGGCCTGCAAATCCACAGCCTCGAAGAGNTGCCCNTGAATCAGGTCGACATGTTCTCCCTGGTCNTGATCGGCAACAGCACTACACGCCACCAGCAAGGACGGATCGTGACACCGCGCGGCTACCCGGGAGCGGAACTCAATTGATCAGCATTGAAGTCGGGATGACAGGATTCGAACCTGCGGCCCCTTCGTCCCGAACGAAGTGCGCTACCAAGCTGCGCTACATCCCGATAGACCAATCGTAGGAGACCAACTTGCAGAAGCCAGATTGGCTGCGTGTCAAAGCCCCACAGCGCGAGCGGATCGGCGCGGTGGCTGATCTGCTGCTGGATCTCAAGCTCAACACGGTCTGCCAAGAGGCCAGCTGCCCCAACATCGGTGAGTGCTTTGCCGGCGGGACTGCCACGTTTCTGATCATGGGGCCGGGGTGCACCCGAGCCTGCCCCTACTGCGACATCGACTTTGATAAAAGCGTTCGGGAGCTTGATCCCACCGAGCCTGAACGACTGGGGGAGGCCACCCTGCGGCTGGGCCTGCGCCATGTGGTGATCACCTCGGTGAACCGCGATGACCTTCCCGACGGCGGAGCCAGTCAGTTCGTGGCCTGCATCGAGCAGATCCGCCGGCTCTCTCCGGACACCACGATCGAACTGCTGGTCCCAGATTTCTGCGGCGATGTGAATGCCCTCGCGGCCGTGATGGAGGGCGCCCCCGATGTGCTTAACCACAACATCGAAACCGTTCCGCGCCTGTACAAAAGGGCACGGCCCCAGGCGATCTATGAGCGCTCGCTGAACCTGCTGCAACAGGTGCGCCAAGGCTGGCCAAGCTGTTACAGCAAATCCGGGCTGATGGTCGGCCTAGGCGAAAGCGACACGGAAGTGTTGGAGGTGCTGAAAGACCTTCGACGCCATGACGTCGACATTGTCACCATCGGCCAGTACCTCTCACCCGGCCCAAAGCACCTTGCGGTCGACCGCTTTGTCAGCCCAGAGCAGTTCGACAGCTATCGAAGCATCGGAGAAGAGCAATTGGGCTTCCTGCAGGTGGTCAGCACCCCGTTGACCCGAAGCAGTTACCACGCTGG
>NHBY01000024.1 GCA_002168155.1 Synechococcus sp. TMED19
ACCTGGATCACGCTGTTCTCCGGCACCGCCACATCAGCCAGCTCAATGGCTTGCTTGCTGCGGCGGAAGAAGCCGCCCACTGGCGGTGTTTGCCGCATCACCTCCAGCACCGTGGCATCGAGTTTTTCCGATTGCGGTGATGTGGTCGCTGGCCAGGGAGAGGCCATCACATCGCTGCTGAGCCACTCCATCACCTCGGGATGCAGCAGCAGTGCGCGGAATAGGCAGCTCAGTGAAGAGGCTGTCGTTTCGTAGCCGGCAAACAGCAGCAGCAATAGTTGTTCGGCCAGATCGTCGTCATCGAGGGGGATGCCGGCTTCATCGAGGCCGCCGCTGATCAGATCCAGGCCGCCTTGGTTGCTGCCCTCTTGGAGCACTGCCTTGATGCGGTTCAGCAGCCGCTGGCGCGCGCCCATGGCTTTGGCAAAGGGCGTGCCTGGAATCGCCAGCGGAATCGAGAACAGGGCCTTGGTCCAGACCTCAAAATCAGCGAACAGCGCCTCCCTGCTGCCTGCATCCAGCCCCAGCACCGTGGTGGCGATCACGGCAAAGGCAAAGCGGCGCATCCGCCCGGCTAAAGGCACAGGGGCATTGGCTGCGATGAGCTCATCGGCGAGTTCATCCACCAGGCCAATGATCGATGGGGTGTAGCGGGTTAAGGCGGCGCTGGAGAACAGCTGACCCACCACACGCCGGCGAGCTTTATGGCCGGCTCCGCTGCGGTTGGCCAATGAGCGTCTGCCTAGCAGTTTTTTGACGCTCTCTGGCCACCAGCCCTCCAGCGAGTTGCTTTGGCTGAAGAGATCGTTGATGGCCCGCTCACCTCTGATGAACACGATCGGCTGGGCCAGCAGCTTTGTGGCGAAGATATCGCCATAGGTTTCAAAGCGCCGCTGGGCAAAGCTCGGATCGCCAAAGAAATCCAGGGTTTCCTTCAGGCCACTCACCGCACCGGTGTTGGGCAGAGGCTTGATAGGCATGGGCCCAGGCAGATGGGCCGATCAAGCTATCGATTCAGCCATGGATCTGACGCTGACATTCCAACTCCCGCTGGCTAGGTGTCAGGTCGGATGCGCCCTCGCCATGGAATGGAAGTTGGTGATCATGATCCTGGTGTCGCACCTGGCCAGTGCCTTCTTCTCCAAAACACTTGCTGGCCAGAAGGCGCGCAACAGCAAGAAATGGTTCTTGGCTGGCTTGATCTTTGGACCCTTGGGGCTGATCGGGGCTGCAGGCCTGGCCGACCGTCACCAGATCGTCTACCTCCGCTACCTGGCTGAACATGCCGGATATCAGCCGCGTCATGCCTGTGGCGGAAATCAGGACAGCACCAGCTGATTCCTTAGCGCACTACAGCTACTCGCCTCAGGAGGAACAGCTGTAGTGCGAGACCCCACCGGCGTTGAAGAATTCCCGTGGCTTGAGCTGGTCATACCGGCTGAGTTCTGTTGGCGGCTGTTGGTATGGGTTGCTGAACACCTGCTGCAGCTCGTTGATCAAGGTGCTGTCACCTTCTGCGGCTTGGTTGTAAGCCGGCGCGATCAACCATTCGCGCCAGGTGATCGCTGGGTTGGCCTGCTTCATTGATGCTGAGGCCTGACTGAGATCACCTTGGCTTTTGAGTACCGCGCGCCAGCGTTTCAGCCACTCACTCCATTTGGCATCGAGTTGCTCAGAGCTTTCGCTGTAAAAGCTCTCCTTGAGCGCATCAATGTCGTCAGGGATGTCTGAAAGGCGGCGGAAAAAGATCGTGTAATCCAGCTTGGAAGAGAGCATCAGTCCCAGCAGATCATTTGCCAGCTCAGGATCTGGTGTGGCCAGGCCCAGCTTGCTGGCCCACATGGCATTGATCGCATCGGCCATGGCATCACCAAAGCCATCACGCACTTCATCCAGCCTGGCCTCGGCTTCTGTGTCATGAGCCAGCAGAGGCTTCAGTGATTTCCAGAACATCTGGTAGTTGACTTCCGCGGCTGATGGTTGATTGAAGAAGCAGAAGTGCTCGCCCCCCCCGGTCCAGGGCTGGAAGCGCAGATCGAACAGTTCGCAGAAACCAAACGGCCCGTAATCGAGCGTGAATCCGCCAGCGGCGCAGTTGTCGCTGTTGAAGTTGCCCTGGCAGTAGCCAACACGGATCCAGTTGGCGACCAGGGCCGTGAGCCGTCCGCGGAACAGCCGCGCCAGTTCCACGACCTGATCTTCAAATGGCAGGGATGGATCGATCTCCCCCTGGTAGTTGCGTGCGATTAGGTGCTCCACGATCAGCCGCAGCTCCTTCATTGCCTCGGGATGGGCCTCGCTGCGGGCACGTCGGGCAAACAGCTCCAGTTGACCTACTCGCAGGAATGACGGTGCCACGCGCGTGCTGATCGCTGCGGGGTTGTCCACCATGATGTCGGGATCAAANGANCGNGAGTTCTCCGAGTACCAGGGCCGNCNCACGGTTTCAGCCCGTGACATGTAGAGCGTNANCGAGCGNGAGGTGGGCACGCCAANGGCATGCATCAANTCCTGTGCCAGGAACTCCCGCACGCTGGAGCGCAGCACCGCCCGCCCATCCGCGCCGCGGCAGTAGGGGGTNGGTCCACCGCCTTTGAGCTGCATCTCCCAGCGCTTGCCNTNAAAGACNCCTTCAAAAATTGAGATGGCCCGGCCATCGCCGTAGCCGTTACCTGTACCGAAGGGGCACTGTTGGATGTATTCGGTGCCGTAGATCGAGAGGGCATAGCCGGTGGCCCAGCCGTAGGGGTGCATCGGGCCGGCAGCCACGGTGCTGTCACCGGAGAACAGCCTTTGGAAATGAGGGTCTATGGCCAGACCGTTGCTCAATCCCAGCTCAGCGAAAAACTCTTGGCTATGCGCGACGTATTCGGACTCCCTGATCGGTGTTGGTGTCACTGGCACGTAATGGCCAGAGAAGACTTGCCGAGGAACGTGATCATCACCCTCCCTGTCCGCTTCAGGGTCTATCGCTAGGCAATTCATCAGCGAGTAGTCCACCTGCCGCGTGAAGCCGTCAAAGCTGTTGATCAAATTCGCGTTGCTCTCGCAGGCAGTCGCTGTCATCAATCCTTCGGGGGAGAAGCTGCATCCATCATCGGCATCTCACCCCTCTTAATGCTGCAGCTGACAAAGTGAAGGGTCCTCAACGCATGTCCTGGGCCCTTGATCCGCGTTCACCAGATCGCCCTGCCCTTGGACCATCCGCCGGAGGCCTTGCCGGCTGCTGTGGCCAAACGTCTCAAGCTGCCTGTTGCTGCCCTTGGTGAGCTGCAGCTGTTTCGCCGCAGCGTTGATGCACGCCATAAAGCCGCCATCGAGCTGGTCTACAGCGTTGATGTGGCTGTGGCTGATGAGGCAGCAGTGCTGGGCAAGTTGCGCCGCGACCACCAGGTGATGGCAACGCCGGCACCGTTGGAGCGTCCTTCGATTCCAGCCCCGTCCGGTTTTACTACTGGGGAGCGGCTGCGACCGGTGGTGGTGGGGGCTGGTCCCTGCGGCTATTTCGCCGCCTTGTTCCTGGCGCAGCAGGGTTACCGCCCTTTATTGCTCGAGCGTGGCAAGCCGGTCAAGCAACGCACAGCAGACACCTTTGGTTTCTGGAAGGGGCGGCTGCCGTTCAATCCCGCTTCCAATGCTCAGTTCGGCGAAGGCGGTGCCGGCACCTTCTCTGACGGCAAGCTCTATTCCGGCGTCAAGGAATCCAAGCGCCATGGGCGTTGGGTGCTGGAGGAGCTCGTCGAGAGCGGCGCCAACCC
Source organism: Synechococcus sp. TMED19 (assembly GCA_002168155.1). GTDB lineage: Bacteria > Cyanobacteriota > Cyanobacteriia > PCC-6307 > Cyanobiaceae > RCC307. The sequence goes on from NHBY01000024.1 coordinate 3,759, forward strand.
CGAGATCCTGGTGCTTAATAAGCCCCACATCGGCACCTTCAAGTTGGTGGGGGTGGTGCGGCAGCTGCGCGAACGCATCACTGCCCTTGGCGGCGAGGTGCGCTTTGAGCACCACGTCACCGGTGTGGAGCTGCATCCAAGTAGCCGCCAATTGCAGGCCGTGCTGCTCGCGGATGGTGAGCGCATCGCCACCGATGCGGCGGTCTTTGCTGTTGGCCATAGCTCGCGCGACACCTTTGAGCTGCTCCATGGCCAGGCAGTAGCAATGGAGCCCAAGCCCTTCTCGATCGGCTTTCGTATTGAACATCCCCAGCCCCTCATTGATGCAGCGCGCTGGGGTGAGAACGCTGGTCATCCGATCTTGGGGGCAGCTGACTACAAGTTGGTGCACCACGCCAGCAATGGCCGCAGCGTCTACAGCTTTTGTATGTGCCCTGGCGGTCTGGTGGTGGGGGCCACCTCAGAGGAGGGGCGAGTGGTGACCAATGGCATGAGTCAATACAGCCGCAATGAACGCAATGCCAATAGCGGCATCGTTGTGGCGATCACCCCCGATGACTACCCCGGCGGGCCCTTGGCCGGTGTGGCCTTACAGCGGGAGCTCGAATCACGCGCTTTTGTCCTCGGCGGTGGTGATTACAAAGCGCCGGCGCAACGGCTCGAGGATTTCCTTGCCGCAGTGCCCAGTGTTTCTTTGGGCACCGCGAGGCCCTCTTATGCCCCAGGAGTGATGCCAACCGACCTCTCCAGCGCCTTGCCGCCGTTTGTGATCGAGGCCATCCGTGAGGCTCTGCCAGCTTTTGCCAGGCAGATTCCTGGCTTTGATCACCCCGATGCCGTGCTGACCGGCGTAGAGACGAGAACCAGCTCACCACTGCGCATTAGTCGCGGCAAGGATTTGCAGAGCACCAATACGCCGGGCTTGTTTCCTGCTGGTGAGGGGGCTGGTTTTGCTGGAGGGATCCTTTCTGCTGGCATCGACGGCCTCAGGGTGGGAGAGGCGGTGGCGCGCCAGTTGGCATTACTTAAGTAGTCAAGGCAACATTTCTGCAACGGCGAATTGTTCAGCAATTACCACTTTTTTGATTTCTCCAGGCCGACATCACAAGCAACTCTAGAAAGTGTGCTGGCTGTCACTTCCCTGGTCTGAAACTGGTTTCAGATTATTTATATGTTGCATCGAAACCTGATGGATCTCGTTTCGCTGTCTGACGTCAACGTCATCTCTGTAGCCATGACCACCACGTTGTCCCTGGCCTCTTTTTCGCAAACTTGAATGATGCTGCTATGGATTCTCTAACTGCATTTGCTGCCATTGGCCTGACGGCTGTCACCTGGGATGGTTCCCTCACCCCCGCAGGTGGTCGAGCCTTCCGCCATGCGCTCGATTACCGCGAGCCCTATTGCTCGATGAGCGAGGGCGAGATGATCGAAATGATGGATGCTCTGCTGCAGCGGCGCCGCCAGATCGGCAATGAACCGTTGATGCTTGAAGCGGCACAGGCCCTGTCCCCCACTCAGTCGCTGACGGCCTATGCGATGGCCTCGGAGTTAATGCGCTCCGATGGTCCATATCAGGCCAGTGAGCGCCGCCATCTGGATCACCTGGCCCTGGTNCTCTCGATCTCCAAGCCTGAATCGGATCGCATCGACTCGGTCTTTGATTTGCTGCANAACCATTTGGCCNTGCATTCAGAGCTGCAACTCGCCTGAAGCTGGCTAAACAAGAGATGAGCAGACTGCTGCCCCTGTGGCGATGCAATGGATTGAATGGCTCACCCCGTTCCGCTGGCCCCTGGCGGTGGTGATCACAGCAGCACTGCTTGGCCGTGCCTTGCTGGCCCTGGCCCGTTCGGGCATTCGCGTCGAGATCTTCACGCGGGTCCCGATTCAGATCAAAACGGGCCGTGATGCCATCGAGGCCAAGGTCACCAAGGTGAAGCTGCTTTGAACCCGTGAGCCACCATCACAGCGATGTTCTCAAGCCCAAGGAGGTGGTGCGGATCCTGGAGCATCTGGGCTTTCAGCACGTCCGCAGCCATGGATCGCATCAGCATTACCGCGATCAGGGCGGTCGTCACACGATCGTGCCGTTTCACCCAGGCAGCGATGTGGAGCCCGGGTTGGCCCGTCGCATTGCCAAGGAGATAGGGATGTCCTTTGAGGAGTTTCTGAGCTATCGGTGAGGAATGGGAGTGCTCAGCTGTGATGCATGTGTCGTCGCAAGGTTAAGACCCCTCAGAGAGACCTGTTGCTGCGGTCGGATTCTTGCTTAAATGGGAGTTAAGCGAGGGTAAAGAGAATGACTGAACTCAAGCAGCTGGTCCGCATACTCAGCATCGAAGAGGAGGCCCGCACCTGTTTGACCAGGGCCGAGGCGCAGCGCCTGATCCGCAAGGGCGACAAGGCCAAACGCAAGCTCTGGCATGACACCGAGCAGAATTACGGTCACTGAATACAGGCCAACGTGCTGCTCTGATCATGGGTTAACAGCCAAGGCCCCAAACCAGAGCAGCAGTCCTGCGAAGCCGCTGTTCACCAGCCTGCTGATCACACGCCGCGGCTGATTCAGCGGAGTTTGCGCCAATTCGATCCAGTGCAGCACTGCGGCTTGCACCATGTAGATACCAAATAACAGGATCACGGCCCCTTGGGCTTGAAGGCTCCAGCCTTGGGCCCAGCCGGCGATGGCTACTGCTCCCCAGGCGAGGTTGGCAAAACCAACCTCAAGTTGGAAATCATTGCGCCGGCCATAGTCCCAACCCATGCGCAAGGCATCACTGCGGTGAAAGACCGCATGTCTCAGGAATGACAGCACACCGATGCCGCCAACCACCCAGAGGTTGATCCAGCCGATCGCTGCATTTAGGTCAGATTTGGTGAGTGCGCCGAAGGCCCCCCAGAAACCAATCGCTCCGCATAGCCAGGTGAGCCGCATCAGCCAGGCGGAGACTTTTGGATCGCTGGGGAGCCCCATGGCAGGTGATGTTCCCTGGATCAGTTGACCAGCTTGGGAGCAATCACTTCCTCATAGCGCTTCTCACAGTCGCGGATGATCTTGACGGCTTCCTCGTTGTTGAAGAATCCATTGACCCTGCAGGTGCCCGGCTTCTTGAGGTCCTTGTAGTGCTCCCAGTAGTAGGTGGTCTCCTTGATCCAATGAGCACCGAGCTGCTCGTAGCTGGTGATGTGATCCATGCGCTTGTCATCAGCCAGCACACAGATCACCTTGTCGTCCACCTCACCGCCGTCGTCGAACTTCATGATTCCGATGATGCGGGCCTCCACGAGGGAGCCGGGCACTAGAGGTTCGGTGATTCCGACGATTTCGACATCGAGTGGATCGCCGTCTTCATCCCAGGTTCTGGGCAGGCAGCCGTAGGCGAAGGGATAGGCGAGTGAGGAGTAGCCCACGCGATCAAGCTTGAGGTGACCCGTCTCAGTGATCAGCTCGTATTTATTGATGGTCATGGAGTTGAGCTCCACGATCACGTTCAGTCGCAGCTCCTCTGCATCGGCGAAGGCCGGCAGCACGTGGAGCAGGTTCAGCATCGTGCGGCTGGGCGCGTGATCGATGTTGGCCATCGGTTCGGGCGGGAAGCGCGCGGATCCTACCCCGTGACAACAGCATCACCTGCAGCTCCAGCCCCGATCAGCACTGCCTTCTGCACCCTTTTGATGGCGCGCGATCAGCATGTGATCTGTCTACATATTCAGCTGATCTGATGGATTGNCCCCTATGAGTTCAGAGATTCAATGAGTATTAACACCTTTAAGAACTGACAATTATTCAATAGAATTCAGCTCATAAATTCTTCTTGTGTTGGTGCTGGTTATTGTCGCTTCAGTTGACCTGGAGTTGTGATGCACTTCGCCAGAAAAAGAGATACGGCAGTGTTCTGGACTGGTCTTGGACTGGCCATTTTTCTAGGCATCAGCCAGATGCATGTGATGGCGGTCGCCGTGCTGCTGATGGTTTACCTATTGCTTGATCGCTCTAGCGCTCAGCGTGAGGCCCAGCGTCGTCAGCGCCAGCTTGCTGATCGCTGAACCTTAAGGACGGCTCAGGAGTTCCTCCTTGGTGCGCGCATAGACCTGTTCGGCTTCCTCTGCGCTGCGACCGATGCAGGTCATGCCGAGCTTGCCGTGCTCAGAGAGGCAACCCAGTAGGTGGAAGACGCTGCCGCTTTCGCCCAGGGCGTCGTAGTGCAGACCGGCTCCTGCCACCATGTCGATCAGGTCCATTGGCAGAAGTCCCTGCAGCCGCGCGTCGGTGAAATTGTCGGTCGCCTTGTAGTGAAGCTCGCTGCCCTTGGGTGAGAGAAACCGTCCGGTGGCCTGGCACAGCCAGCCGTTGCTCAGATACCGCAGGGCCTGCATTGGGTGAGTGGTGCCCCCCTTGCGCAGGTTCACTTCGATCGCTTGTAGATCCCAGTCATCCCCGTTGCGTCTGGCCAGTCCATCAACGGAGAAGTGATCGAGTGCTCCGAGCTGCGCCAGCTGCTCACCTACCCCTTGGCCCCAGTGCTGNAGCTCGGCGCGGTAGGCCTGACGCGCCGGGAATTGGCAGCCCAGATAGGTCTGCCCGCTCGGTCCTCCCAGCAGCTGCTCATGGGTGCTGAGCACCTCCACCTGGCCGCCGGGATGGATCATTCCCTGCACGCTTGGCGAACTCAGCTCTTCCCCACCGCTGAGCCATTCCTCCACCAATGCCCCCTGCTGTTCGACCAGTCCTTTCCAGTCCGCTGCCGGCATCGACAGCTGCTCGAGCGCCTGGTGTAGTCGATCTCGNCGTTCACGTTCACTGCAGGCCCCCAGCTGTAAAGCCGCTAACTCAAGCGGTGCATTGCCTTCGCCGCTGAACCCCTCATTGAGTTTCACCACAGCACGNTNCAGCAGGGGATTNCGCCCCACCAGCTCCAGGGTTGCCTCCACCAGGTCGCTGAAGCTCTGCACGAGCGGTGATCCATCGGGGTGTGGCAGCGCACAGCGACGGAACAACTCGCGGCTGCCAGCCTTGCTGCCCCACCAGGACAGCTCTGGATCGGTGCCCAGCAGGGGCAATTGCAGTGCTTCTGAAAGATCGCGCTCCAGTTCACCCACGTTGAAGCAGCTGATGAAGGACCGATGCGGTCGTAATGCCTGTCGAATCCGCCCCAGCAGTCGGGGACGCTCCAGCAACTTGGCGGCCAATGGCCTTGGACTGGCGTCATCGGTGTCAAACAGCTTGAGCCGCTGNCGCGCATGGGAGATNGGNACTCCTGGCAGGAGCTCCAGCACGGAATCAACNACGAGTTCCGGCAGCAGCTTGCTGCTGACAAACACCATCCGTGCGCTGGGTTGCCTTAGCCGGATCAGTTCGAACAGCTGGCGTTCCTCGTAGTGGTGGACGCCTTTGACCAGCTCGATCTGGTGAGCATCAAGGTTGAGTGATGGCACCACCAGCACATCCCAGGGATCACTGCTGGCTTTGACGTCATCAACATCAGCGCTGAGGTGTTGCTGTAACTCTCGGAAGCTCTGCGCGGTCATCGGCGCCGGGGATGTTGCTCTCATGGTGATCAGCTTTGTCNTGGCTTGCTGCCCCAGCCGTAGAACGCCATAAAGCACGGCGGCAGTCGTTCAGCAGCGTCTTGGNTACGCCNCTGCGGCCAGCACCTTTGGAGTCAAGCTGTTGAGGATCGTGGAGCGAACAACGCTGCCATCGCTTGCCTTTGCAGTGGCAGAACCTGTCAACAGTCCATTGCGATGGGTCTGACTTGCAGTTGTCGAGCACCGCGCCACTGACAAAAGCCATCGCGCCANTGAGCATGGNGATATGGCGAGTGCTCCCGACTGGCGACAGCAGCTGCTTGGCAGCCTGCAGGGTCAGATCCAGCTGGCGACCTACCTCGCGGTATTTGTTGGCTTCACCGGCGCGTCATGCGCCGGTCTTTGGGTGAGCGAGCGCACGCTTTTTCAGGAGCACGGCCGTGAACTGCAGCGTCAGGCCAGGGCGATCAACGCCAATCTGCAACTGCTACCGCCTCAACAGGCTCCGGATGGTGNGGGCATTCCACNNCGATTGACGGCTCAGNTCCGTGCTGAGCTGGNCCGCTTCAGTGATTACCGCACGCTCTACTGGGCCGTGCTGCCCGATGGCAGCACGGTGGTGCCCGACAGCAAAGACCTGGCCATGGAGCAGCTGCTGGTGAGCCGGGCGATGGCAGTCAATCCTGATCCGCGGCTCCTGAAGCAGAGGGTTCTCAGTTCCGGTGAGCAGCAGTACCTGATCGAGGCTTTGCTGCTCAGCGATGCCGGTGTGCGTCTGTGGGCGGCACGCGANATCACCTCCAGTTCCCGTGCCTTCAGTAATTACCTCTCCTGGATGATTCTGATCTGGGGAATTTGCCTGTTGCTGACCCTGGCCAGCGTCACCTGGATGGTGCGCCGCATTGTTCGTCCCCTCATCGAACTCTCTCAGCTGACTGAGACGGTCACCGTCGAAACGCTCCAGAGCTCCCACATCAGCCTGGCCGGTGCCCCCCAGGAGGTGGCGCGCTTAGCTGTTACCTACGAAGATCTGCTCCATCGACTCTCCCAGTCCTGGAGTCAGCAGCGCCAGTTCGTCAGTGGCGTCAGTCACGAGCTGCGTACCCCGTTGACCATCGTCAGTGGCTACATCCGCCGCACCCTGCGCCGTGGTGACAACCTGCGTCCGGACCAGGTGGAAGGACTCCAAACCGCCGATGGCGAGACCCGGCGTATGCGCCATCTANTGGATGATCTGNTGGATCTTTCTCGNGGTGATTCCGGCCGCCTCAGCCTTACCAGTACCCCCGTAAAGCTCGAACCATTGCTTAAGGAGGTGATTGAGCTNGCGGGCAGTGATCAGAAACGGCNGTTGCTCCTGGATCTTCCCGATCAAGCCAACCAGGCCACGGCCCTGGCGGATGCGGACCGCCTCAAACAGGTCCTGCTCAATTTGCTGGAGAACGCATGTAAGTACTCCCCTGAGGCCACACCGGTGAGTTTGCGCTTGCACCCCTCCCCTGACTGTTGGCAATTGCAGGTGGTTGATGAGGGAATCGGTGTGCCCGCCAGTGAGCGGCAACGGATTTTTGAGCGTTTCCAGCGCGGCAGCAACGCTCCCCCAGGTGGGGGATCCGGCCTGGGACTCTCGGTGGTGAAACTGTTGGTGGAAGCCATGGGAGGCAGCATCAGCGTCATCGATTCCGAAAGCGGTGGCTCATGCTTCATCGTGGAGNTATCCAGCGCCGATTCCCACTGAGGTTCTGCGGATGCTTGCCTANCTGGTTCTCAGTTCGCTGCTGATTCCCGCCAACCTTTGGGCGGCAATCACGCCTCACTTGCACAGNGACTTGTCGATGCGTGTGCTGCACGGCTTATCGACTCTGGTCCTGCTGCCATTGCTGCTAGCGCTCTGGCGCCAGCGCCGCCGGGATCTGCGGNTTGCCGCCCTGCTCCTTGGGGTTTTCTTGATCGTCATGGTGGCCGTCAACCTCTGGATTACGGCCATGGGCATGGGNGTCCANTTCGGCTGGCTGGACCATGTGTTCCTGGCCATTGCTTGCAGCTGTGTGCTGGCCTACTTCTTCCTTGAACCCTCGCTAGTGCGCTCGTGAGGTCCTACGCCTCATGCCTTGTGGTGTTGGCTGTGCAGCTTGTTTTGTCATGGCCATATCCAGTGCTCGCGACCGAGCTCCTGTGCAGCGGTGAGGTCTGCGCCGTGCACATCACCCGCAGTGCCAAGAACCATTGGGAACTACGACTACGCCTGAGNGATAAGCAGGGACANCATGCTCTGGCGCGGCTTNATTGCCGCANTAANTCGGTGACGGGCGATCTCAAGGCCCTNGATGTAGCNGCNATTGATCANCTGGCGCAACGAGCCTGCCGCCTGCTGCCACTGCGATGAACCTGATCCTTCTTCATCAGCAAGACNAGTGGTTTCCAGGGTCAGTCGTCGAGATAACAGATCACCGTGCCGTGCACATCCGTGAGGTTCTAAGGGCCAAGGCCGGTGACACGCTGCGGGTCGGACTCTTGGGTGGTCATCAGGGTCAAGCGGTCATCGAGTCGATCGATCAGTGGCATGTACGACTCAATGTCGAGCTGAGTGCAGAACCNCCGCCGCGTCATCGCTTTGACGTTGTGCTCTCCCTGCCACGCCCCAAAATGCTGCGTCGGATCTTGCGGATTGTGGCTGAATTTGGTGTCNGCCACCTGCATTTGATNAACAGCGCTCGGGTAGAGAAGAGCTACTGGCAGAGCCCTCTGCTGGCGCCGCCTCGCATCGAGGAAGCATTGATGGCAGGAATGGAGCGCTCCAGAGACACCATTGCTCCATTGGTGCAGCTGCATCGTCGCTTCCGTCCGTTCATCGAGGACGAATTGGGGGAGATCTGCGCTGGCAGGCCCTGCTGGATCACTGATCTTGGAGCCCCTCAGGCCCTGGCGGACGTCCCCGCTGGTGATGCGGTGGTGATGGTGGGACCCGAGGGTGGCTTCGTGCCCTTTGAAATTGATCTTGTCTGTTCGATCATTGCCCGGCGCGTCCATCTTGGTGGCCGCACCCTCAGCGTTGATACGGCACTGACAAGCGTCCTGGCCCAGGGGCTGACTTCTTTGTCCACAGGACCTTCATGAGCTTTCTCTCCAGGGTGTGTGCGGTGAACCGCACACTGTGCGGGATGCCGACAGGCTGAGTTCGGTTTACGCGTTGTTGGGCCATTAGCTGCGGCCATAGCTTCAGGTTGTAGTTCGCAACCCTTGCCACGACTCAAACAACGACCAACCTTCAACAACTACTCAGCGATCGCCTAGATCTCTGGGATCAGATTGACCTTGCCTTTGATGAGGGCAACATCGTCCGGGCGCTCCAGCTCACGGCTCGCATCAGCGATGAATTAACCCCGCGGATTCGGGAGGCCTACGGCCTATGAAACTCAGCGATATGGTCGCTCTGCATGGCTATCAGCCATCGGACTTGGGCGAGATCGACGAGGCCCGTCTTTACGAACGTCGCAATGTCGATGGAGCCCTCGAGCTGCTTTGCGTGCAGAAGATCGGCAATGTCTTCCGGGTTGACCGGCAGGCGATTGCTGAAATCCCCGGTCTGGGCATATTGCCCCTTGGTGAAGGGGTGGCCAACAAGATCATTCCCCGCGGTCAGCTCGAGGGTTACCTTGACGCCACCCTTGCGCCGG
>NHBY01000025.1 GCA_002168155.1 Synechococcus sp. TMED19
TTGTTCTCCAGCGTGCGGCCCATAGGTTGAGGAACGGATCAGGGAACAAGCCGGGTTGTGCGGACCGGTGGGAGGTCGCAACAACCGATCCGCACCCCGTAGGGCGAAACCGATGCGCAAACCTCGGCAGGACTTAAGGCTGCAGAAACTGCAGCCACCTGCTGTCTTCGGTTGCGATGGCCACTGAAGCAAGCCTCATGGCCGGACGCTGGGTGCAAAACCCGTATTCCGGCAAATGCCGGATTATTCACGTTATCAGCTCACAGAGCTGGTCCCACTCACTCCCCGAACTGGAGATCCTGAAGCGCGGAGTAATCCACTTCCACCGAGGGGCCCATGGTTGAGGTGATAAAAAGGCTGCGCCAGTAGCGACCCTTGGCACCACTGGGCTTGTTGCGATCGACAGTCTCCTGAACCGCCTTGAGGTTCTCGAGCAGATCTTCAGGCGCAAAGCTGGCCTTGCCGAACTGGACGTGAACAATGCCGCTCCGGTCGGCGCGGAACTCCAGCTTGCCGGCCTGGAACTCCTTGATTGCACCGGCCAGATCCGTGGTGACGGTGCCGGTCTTGGGGTTGGGCATCAAACCGCGAGGACCGAGGACCCGGCCCAGCTTGGCCACCTTGGGCATCATGTCCGGGGTGGCGATCAGCAGGTCAAAATCCATCATTCCGCCGGCGATCTTCTCCACCAATTCCTCATCACCAACCAGTTCAGCACCGGCAGCTTTGGCATCAGCAACCTTCTCACCACGGGTGATCACAGCAATGCGAATGCTGCGGCCAGTGCCCTTGGGAAGCGCCACGGTCGTGCGCAACTGCTGATCGGTGTATTTGGGATCGATGCCGAGGCGCACATGGGCCTCGACGGTTTCATCAAACTTGGCAGTGGCGTTGGTTTTGACCAGCTTGACGGCCTCAAGCGGCTCGTAGGCCTTCTCCTCCACGGTGGCCTGGGCGGCCTTGAAGCGTTTGGAATTGGTTTTCATGACGGGAATGGGGTGCAGGCGAGACCAGCTGATCTCTCCCCCGGGTAATTGAATGAATGGATGGGAGCCGCGATCAGTCGCTGACAGCAACGCCCATGTTGCGGGCGGTGCCCTCGATGATCCGCATGGCGGATTCAACGCTGGTGCAGTTCAGGTCAGGGAGTTTGGTGTTGGCGATCTCCTCGAGCTGAGCCCGGGTGATGGAGCCAACACTGCCCTTGGCGGACTGACCGGAGCCCTTCTCGATCCCGGCTGCCTTGGTAATCAGCACGGAAGCGGGAGGGGTTTTGGTGATGAAGGTGAAGCTGCGATCTTCAAAGACCGAGATCTCCACCGGAATCACAAATCCGGCCTTGTCCTGGGTACGGGCGTTGTACTCCTTGCAGAAGGCCATGATGTTGACCCCGTGCTGACCGAGGGCGGGACCCACGGGCGGCGCCGGGTTGGCCTTACCGGCCTGCAGAGCCAGCTTGATGACGGCGGTGACTTTTTTAGCCATCGATTTGACGGACGGAACAATGCTGCGGTGCACCCGAAGGCGCTGAGGCGGCAGGTTTCCCTACCGCCGATGGCCGCCCCCCACAGCGGGACGGCCAGGTTGATCAGCTGTCTTTGCTGATCTGGCTGAACTCAAGCTCCACAGGGGTCTCCCGGCCAAAGATCGAGAGAAGGGCCTTGAGCTTGCTGCGATCGCCAGAGATCTCGATGACCTCACCCTGGAAATCCTTGAAGGGGCCGGCGGTAACAGTAATGCGATCGCCCTCGGCGAGATCCACCTTGACCACAGGTTTCTTCTCCTGTGCCCGCTTGAAGATGCGATTCACCTCAGAGCGACTAAGAGGTCGGGGCTTGATACGGCCGCGGGCTCGGCCGGTGCTGCGACGCTCCTCGTGACCAACGAAATTGATCACGTTGGGGGTACTGCGCACCGCCTGCTCGGTGTCCTCATCGAGGGACATGCGGATCAGCACATAGCCAGGGAAGACCTTCTCCTCAGTGCTCTGCCGGGAGCCATCCTTCTTGATCTTGATCGCCGGCGTCTGCGGAATCTCAATCTCCAGGATCCGGTTGGAAACGCCCAGCGTGACGGCGCGCTGCTCAAGGGTGGCCTTTACCTTTTTTTCGCACATCGAAGCAACCTGCACCGCATACCAGCGTGCGACGGCCTGCTTGACCTCAGATTCCTCCTGGGCCTGCTCTCCGTCAGGTGCCGGTAGTTCCAGGACCTGGGGTTCCTCTTGGGCCTGCTCTGCCTCAGGTGACGGAAGTTCCAGGCCCTGAGGTTCCTCCTGGGCGGGCTCTCCCTCAGGTGCCGGCAGTTCCAGGACCTCTTGGTCCTCCATGGGTTCAGTGATCTCGGACAAGGCGGGGGTCAACGGAAGACGAGTTGGGAAAGCCAGCGGAAGAAGCGATCAAGTGAGGCAATCGCTGCAGCCGAAAGGGTCACCATGAGCAGAACCGCGACGGATTCGCTGATGAGCTGCTGACGACTGGGCCACACCACCCGGCGCAACTCAGCCAGGGTGGATTCGATTGGTCCCCGCGGCTCAGGTGAGCCTGTGGACTGAGCACTGGCGGAATCCGCCGGCCCAGCCCCGGGCTTGACCTCAGCATCCACCACGGTCCCTTCAGGAGCGCTGGGCTGTCCGGATTTGTTCGGCTGGCTGAAAACCACACTCCTCCGTCGCGGGGGATGATCCGCAAACAAACAGCCTACAGAACTGGGACAAATATAAGTTTGCCGTCGTCAAGCTGAACGGCCACACCACTGGCATCGCCGTAGCGATCCTCCAGTAATTCGGTGGCCAAGGGATTCTCCAGCCGCCGGCGCAGCAGCCGACGCAGAGGCCGTGCGCCGTACTCCGGATCAAAACTCTCCCTGGCCAGCCACTCCACCACCGCATCGTCCACATGCAGCTGCAGGGCCTGCTCCTGCAGCAGCCGATCGAGATCGGCCAGCTGCAGCCGCACAATCGGCGCCAGGTCCTCAGGCTGCAACGGCCTGAAGCGGATCACCTCATCAATGCGGTTGAGGAACTCTGGACGGAACTGAGCCCCCAGCGCCCTGTCCACCTCGGCCTCAAGGGCTGCAACGTCACCATCTCGGGCGTGGCTCAGGATTGCTCGACTGGCCAGGTTGCTGGTCATGACCACAACGGTGTGGCGGAAATCAACGCTGCGTCCCTGGGAATCGCTGAGGCGACCGTCATCGAGCACCTGCAACAGCAGGTTGAAGACTTCCGGGTGCGCTTTCTCCACCTCATCGAGCAAAACCACTGCGTAAGGCCTGAGCCGCACCGCTTCTGTGAGTTGACCGCCTTCCTCATAACCCACATACCCAGGCGGGGCCCCAATCAAGCGAGCCACAGCATTTCGCTCCATGAACTCGCTCATATCGAGCCGCACCAGAGCCTCTTCTTCATCGAAGAGGTTGGCGGCAAGTGTGCGAGCCAGTTCGGTCTTGCCAACGCCGGTGGGGCCAAGGAATAGGAAAGACCCCACCGGTCGTCGCGCATCCTTCATCCCTGCACGGGCACGTCGGATCGCGGCCGCCACAGCCGTGACCGCATCAGGCTGACCCAACACCTTCTCCCCTAAGCATTTCTCAAGCTCCAAGAGCTTCTGCCGCTCCCCCGCAAGCAAACGCTGCACCGGAATGCCGGTGGTTCGGGCGACCACATCAGCAATGTCCTGAGCACTGACCAGATCCCGCAGTAGACGCCCGGGCTGCTGCAGCTCCTGCTCGAGCTCCTGCCGTCTGCGCTGAACCTCATGTTCAAGCTCCACCTGCAGGCGCGCCATCTCCTCCCATTCAGTGAGCCGTTCGGCTTCAGCGATGGCATGGCGCAACTCCTCCTCTCGCTGCTGCAGCTGTCTCAAGTCCTGGAGCTGTTGCCGCTCCTGCTGCCAACGGTCCTGAAGATTCTCCAGCCGATCGAGTGCCTCACTGCGGCGCTGCTGATGCTGCACCCGCTCTTCCATGGGCGCCTGCTCCGCCGCAAGCAGGATGCGTTCGATGCGTCGCAGTTCAGCTTCTGCAACCTCAACCACCGCCGGCTTGGACGTGGCCTCCATCTTCAGTTCGGCGGCCGACTCATCAATCAGATCAATGGCCTTATCCGGAAGGCAGCGGTCACTGATGTAGCGATCCGCCAGACGCACCGCCGCTTCGAGAGCGTCATCACCAATGCTGACGCCGTGGTGAAGCTCATAGCGCTCCCGCACTCCGCGCAGAATCTCCAGAGAGACATCCAGCGGTGGTTCCTTGATCAGCAGCTGCTGGAAGCGCCGGTTCAGCACCGGATCCTTCTCGAGCGTGCGCCTGTACTCCTCCACCGTTGTGGCCCCGATGCAACGCAGCTCCCCACGGGCCAGGGCTGGCTTGAGCACACTCCCCGCATCGGCACCAGCACGATCACCGTTAACCAGGGTGTGAATCTCATCAATGAACAGCACCACCCCCTCATCGCCTTCATCACAGGAGGCGATCTCCTCGAGCACTCGTCGCAGGCGCTCCTCGAACTGACCGCGGTATTTAGCTCCGGCGATCAGCGCACCGAGGTCAAGGGAAATGAGCCGGCGGCCCTTGAGGGAATCGGGCACCTCACCAGCCACCATCCGCTGCGCTAGCAACTCAGCCACCGCTGTCTTGCCCACACCGGCTTCACCGATCAGCACTGGATTGTTCTTGCTGCGGCGGGAAAGCACTTGGATCAGCCGACGAATGTCGGCGTCGCGGCCAATGACTGGGTCGAGCTCTCCATCGCGGGCCAACGCTGTCAGATCACGGCCGTACTGAGCCAAAGCCCCGGGCTCAGCAGCCTCAGCGGCGGCAACAGGCCCATCGTTGAGAGGTGTTGGGGCTGCAGCAGATGGGCTGCTCTGCCGCACCCGAGGCGGGGCCTCGCTCTGCAGCGCCTGAACCGGGGGAACCACCGCAGGACGGGGTTGCAACAGGCTTTCAAGCTGCCGGGCATCAAGGCCCTGCCGGCGAAGCAGCGCGGACCCGAGCCGTTCGTCCTTGGCAAGCGCCAGCAGCAAATGGGTGGGCTCGATGCTGTCGACCGCAGCACGAAGCCGCTCCTGTTCGGCCTGATCAAGCAGCAGCTCCAGGTCTTCACCGACATAGAGCGTTGTGCTCGAACGAGTTGGCTGGCGGGCACAGAAATCCTCGAGGTCATCTCGGAGGTCATCTCCACTGAGCCGCAACTCCTCCAGCAAAGGCCTTAGGCGTGCTTCCTGGAAGAGCGCCAGCACCAGATGCTCCACATCAAGATCACCGTGGCGCCAGCGCTTGGCTTCATCCTGCGCGCCGAGCAGCAGGTCCCAGGCCAGTTCACTGAACCGCTGTGGATCAGTGGTGAGGCTGAAGCTGGAATCAGGCAGCCGCATCGGCCCTGGAGCTCATCTGGATCAGTTCCACCTTGTAGCCATCGGGGTCTTGCACGAAAGCGATCACAGTGGAGCCGTGCTTCATCGGACCGGGCTCTCGTACCACCTTGCCTCCCTGGCCGTTAATCCGCTCACAGGTGGCATAGATGTCATCCACACCAAGGGCGATGTGGCCATAGGCATCACCGATCTCGTAACTGCTGGTATCCCAGTTGTGAGTGAGCTCCAGCACTGAGTGATCCTGCTCGGAGCCGTAGCCGACAAAAGCCAGGGTGAAGCGGCCTCCGGGGTAATCCTTGCGGCGCAGCAGCGTCATCCCCATCACCTGGGTATAGAACGCGAGCGACCGCTCCAGATCCCCCACCCGGAGCATGGTATGCAGCAGACGCATGGATTGGCGGTGACGGGCACTGCGGTCATTGTGCTGCCCAGATCTGCATAATGCCCCCGTTCGCAGAGCCCCGACGTGTTCGATTCCCTGGACCTCGTGATCGACACCGTGGTGGCCCGGGAGGTGCTCGATTCCCGCGGCACCCCCACAGTTGAGGCCGAAGTTTTGCTGGAAGGTGGTGCCAGCGGCCGCGCCATCGTGCCCAGTGGCGCCAGCACCGGAGCCCATGAAGCCCACGAACTGCGGGACGGTGACAGCCAGCGTTATTTCGGCAAAGGCGTCAGCAAGGCGGTTAGCAATATCGAGGAGCGTCTGGCCCCTGCGCTTTGCGGTCTGAGCGCCCTGGACCAGGGCTCTGTCGATGCGGCCATGAATGAACTAGACGGCAGCGACAACAAATCCGCCATCGGTGCCAATTCGATCCTGGCGGTGAGCATGGCGGTGGCGCGCGCCGCCGCCAACGGCGTCGGTTTGCCGCTCTACCGCTATCTGGGCGGCCCCAGCGCCACCGTGCTGCCCGTGCCCCTGATGAATGTCATCAATGGCGGTGCCCATGCCACCAACAACCTGGACTTCCAGGAGTTCATGGTCGTGCCCCACGGCGCCGACAGCTTCCGTGAGGCCCTGCGCTGGGGCGCCGAGGTGTTCCACACCCTGAAGGGCCTACTCAAGGAAAGTGGCTTGTCCACCGCGGTGGGCGATGAGGGTGGATTCGCTCCCAACCTCGATGGCAATGACGCCGCTGGTGACCTACTGGTTAAAGCGATCGAAAAGGCTGGCTACAAGCCAGGCACTCAGATCTCGCTGGCCCTTGATGTGGCCAGCACCGAATTCTTCCAAGACGGCCGTTACGCCTTTGGCGGCGGCAGCTACAGCAGTGCCGAGATGGTGGAGCAACTGGCCCAGCTGGTCGGTCGCTATCCAATCGTCTCAATCGAGGACGGGCTTGCGGAAGATGACTGGGAGGGCTGGAAGCTCTTAACCGAACGCCTCGGCGCTGACGTACAGCTGGTGGGCGATGACCTCTTCGTCACCAACAGTGCTCGACTGCAGCGCGGCATTGATCAAGGCATTGCCAATTCAATCCTGATCAAGGTGAACCAGATCGGTTCACTCACCGAGACGCTGCAGGCCATCGACCTGGCTGGCCGCAGCAGCTACACCAGCGTGATCAGCCACCGCAGCGGTGAGACCGAGGACACCACGATTGCTGACCTGTCAGTTGCCACTCGTGCTGGACAGATCAAAACGGGCTCTCTAAGCCGCTCAGAGAGGGTGGCCAAATACAACCAGCTGCTACGCATTGAGGACGAGCTTGGTGCTCAGGCCATCTATGCCGGAGCCACTGGCCGCGGACCCCGCGGCCGTCGCTAAACCCTCTCAGCTCTGGCTGCCAGGGAACTGCTCCAAGCGGGAATCACGCTTGAGCTTGACCTGCAGCCTCAGCCAGCCCAGACCGACCGGTACACCAGCTGCCAGAGGGAGCACGGCCCACATGGGCCTAGAGCTGGCACCAAGCAGTGCTGCGGAAAGCGCCAGCGCTCCTAACAGCACCGACTGGGCAATCGACTGCTGAGCTGCCGCCATTCGGCGGAACTGACGGTCCGATTCACCTAGGCGGATCTGCAGCTGCAGATCACCCTGCTCCAAACGCTCGAGGCTTTCATCGAGCCGGCGGGGCAGGCCGACAGCACGGCTGCTGATCGCACCGACCTGCCGGCCGAGTTCGTTAATCAAATCGTTAGGGCCGGCTCCGCTGGAAGTCATCAGGGGCAGAAGCTTCGGTTTGGCGATCGCCACCAAGCTAAAGCCGGGATCGAGGGCACGCCCCACACCCTCGAAAGTGGAAAGCGCACGCATCACAAAGATGAGCTCTACCGGCAGCTGAAACGGCTGGCCGTAGACCAGTGCATAGAGATCACCGGAAAGGCGTTCCAGGACGTTGCTTGGGAACGGCGGTGTCAGGGCTTCGTTGAGCATCACCCGCACGAGCCGCCGCACCGGGCCTGGATCAATGCCGTTACTGATCACTCCAGCTGCCTGTAGCTCCTGCACCAAGGCGTTGGCATCGCGGGCCGCAGCAGCGGTCACCATCGCCCCAAAGCGGCTGCGCAAGCGAGATGAAATCTGGCCCATCATCCCGAAGTCGTAGTAGATGAGGGCACCGTCTTCAGCGACAGCCAGATTCCCTGGATGGGGGTCAGCATGGAAAAAACCGAAGCGAACCAACTGCTGCAGATAGCTAGCTGCACCTTTTTCAGCCACCTCAGAGGGATCAATACCCTTGGCAATCAGGGCCTCCCGATCGTTGATCTTGATGCCGGGCAAGTAGTCAAGACACAGCACACGCCGACTGGTGAGCTCCCAGACCACCGCAGGAATGCTGATACCAGGATCATCGAGAAACTGTTGACGGAAGCGAGCCGCATGCTCCGCTTCAATTCGAAAATCCAGCTCACGCAGCAGCACACGGCGGCATTCCCTGGCTAATGCAACCCAGTCACGACCACGACCCCAGCTGGGATGGCGCTGCACCGACGCCGCCACCTGCTCCATCACCTTCAGATCCAGACGGAAGAGGCGCTCAAGCCCAGGACGCTGGAGCTTGAGCACGACATCCCTACCGCTGCGCAGCTGGGCACGATGCACCTGAGCCAGGCTGGCGGAACCCAAAGGGATTGGATCGATCTCCACTACCTCCTGGCAACGGGGACCCAGTTCAGCCTCCAGCAGGGCTTCGGCCTGAGAGAAGGGGAACGCCGGCACCCGGTCCTGGAGCTGCGCAAGCTGCTCCACCCACACGGCTGGGAGCAGATCAGGAGGAGCCGATAGCAGTTGACCCAGCTTGATGAAAGCCGACCCCAGCGCTAGAAGCTCACGCACGAACCAGTCCGCCAACCGTTGCTGACGACGCGCCCTGCGCTCAGGGCTCATACCGCCGGCATAGGTCCATGCTCTGGCATCGAACCAGAGACGCCCCACCAGCACCAGCACAGCTCGCCAGATGCGCAGGGAGCGCAACAGGCTGCCCATCAGCCCGTCTCCTCAAGCCGCCGACTGAAGTCAGCCACCTGAGCCCGCAGCGCGTCGAGCTGCTGCTGCAGATCCGCCGGAGCATCATTAGCGCTGGTTGGCGCAGCAACAGCGGTGCCGACATGATCCATGCGCTCGGCTTCCTGCTGCACCTCCTGCCAGAAGAGCTCGAGCTCCTGTTGCACCCGCTGCGGAGCATCCTGCGCCAGCAGGCTCAATTGAGCGGCAGCATCCATCGCCGTACTGCCAAGACGAGCGGCGAGCCGGTTGAGGGCGGCCTGGACCAATGTTTCAGGACTGCTCATCGCCGGGGCGGAGGCGGAGCATCGACTGTGGCAGATGGGAACGGAGGCTGTGGTGCCGCGGGCAACGCCGGCTGGGGTTGTTCAGTGATCACAAGGGGCGTAGACGGCTCTGTGAACTCCTCCTGTTCTGGAATCACAACAGGCGCAGATGGCTCTGCAGACTCAACGGCCGGCGTTAGTGGCAAAGGCAGCAGTCCCTCCAGGGGGTCGATCAAAGGCAGCTCCTGCAGTTCCGCTGCGCTGGGCTGAGTGGATTCAGCAGCTGCTTTGAGTGACTCACTCTCTGGGTCAGCTTTGAGGTCGGGCTGAGGCGCTGGAGCCAGTAAATCCACCCGGTCAGCGCCAAAGCGCATGCGCAGGCTCTCAAGGGTGGTGCCAGGCACTGCCTTGGGTTCAAAACGATGCCCCAGTTTCACCAATCCACCCAGACGTCCTGCAAGCAGGCGACCGGTCATGGCATAGGCCAGACCAAAGCAAAGTCCCACCAGCAGGGGTGCCACAGGATTCCAGGGATTAGGACGTCGTGGCTTGCGTCGCCCCGAGGAGCGGGAGCTCTTGCTGGCAGAAGGCACAGAAGCGGAGAGCTGGCGAGCCCCCATCATTGCGCCGCCTCCAGTCCACTCAGCAGCTGATCAGCCACGCGCCGGTTACCCGCGGGATTCAGGTGAATGTCATGGGTGAAGTAATAAGCCTGCGGCTGTCTCAACAGTGGTTCAGAGACAGCGATGAAAGGCACCCCGAGCTGTTCAGCGAGCTGCTCGTAGCAGGCCACCAAGGTGGGGCCCTTGCGTGGATCGGTGGGTATTGCGCTGAGCACATAGCGTCCACCGGCGGCAGCCACGCGATCACGGATCCGGCCCAGAGCAGCAGCTGAGGCCTCCAGCGTCGTGGGGTCCAGCCGACATGGCTGAGGCTGGCCGCCAGGATTGGCTGCAGCAGCCGGGTTGGCACCAGTGGGCTGTCGCTGCAGTTCAGAGGCAGTGAGCTGGGCGCGCCTTAGCAATCTGGCCAGATAGGAGATACGTGCCAAGCGAACAAGAGGCGTGAGCTCATCCTCTGCAGAAACCACCAGCTCGCCGGCATCATTAGCAGCAAGTTGGTCCGCATAGCCCTGATCACCTTGGTGATCGTTGTCGTAGAGAACATGCAGGACTATGCCTCCTTCGAGCAAGGCAGGCCCTTGAGGGTGCTGCTGCAGGAATTCGCGCAGCTGAATATCGGAGAGCACCGGCGAATAACTGCTCACCCCTAGGTTGTGAACCTGGGTGCCACCACCACAAAACGCTTGCTGAAGCTGACCGGTAATTGAATCCCGGTTTCGCACCTGAAAGCCTTCGATGAAGGAATCTCCCAGGACCAGAAGGTGATCACTTGGGCCGGAGGGTGGNAAACGACAGAGACCGTCCAGTGAGCGGTTGCCGTAGCGATCGGTGCGGATGCTGAACCCCTCCCACTCGTTCTGCAGGGAATAAGCCGAAAAGCGATAGTCGGCTGGAT
The DNA here is from genome assembly GCA_002168155.1 of Synechococcus sp. TMED19. GTDB lineage: Bacteria > Cyanobacteriota > Cyanobacteriia > PCC-6307 > Cyanobiaceae > RCC307. Next base: position 10,605 of record NHBY01000025.1, read on the forward strand.
GCTCGTGGTGGCGGCTGGCACTGGGATTGAGCGGGGCGTTGTTGTACCCAAGGCGCAACACACGCAGCACCGCTTCTGCAGCGAGAAGAGAACTCAGCANGGAGATCCCCACCACCAGAACATTGGAGCGCCAGCCTGACTTCAACGCCTTACTGAATTGAGCTCGCTNATGGAGATTGAACTCACCTCAGGGCAAAGTTCAATCATGTCGGCGACATTGGCATCTCTCACCCCGCGGCAAGTGCAGTGCTCCAGTACACCTGCGGCATCGATGTACTCCTCAGCCTCTCCGGCGGTCTCCACAGTGCCAATGATGCAGGCAAACATGGCCGCTTCCGCGGCCGACATCGGCTGAGCCTGGACAACAGCCGTCAGCATCGGCAGCAGGGCAGCAAGAACGAGCAAGGGCAACCCCATGGCGTCGCCCCTAGGGCTCAGGTGGCATCAGGGTACCCTTGCCAGAGCAGGCTTGAAACCTAGTGATCAGCCAGGATCAGCCCACCCACGAGCAGATCCTGGCCGCATCGGCGGGCTGGGTTGCTGTCGTCCTCAATCTGTTGCCAGGACTGGGAACCGGATATCTCTACCAACGCCGCTGGCGGGCGTACTGGATNACATCGGTGGCTTCCACCCTGTGGTTTGTGCTTGGTGCCTCACTGGCCGGTCAGGCGGATCCGCTTGATCCCCTCGCCGAGCAGCAAAACCAACTCACCGGATTGATCGGCTTGGTAGTTATTGCTGTCATCAGTGCCACGGAAGCGGGTCTAGCCGTTCGCAACGTCCGCAGCGGTGAATGAGGAACTTCAATTTGTGGTGCTGCTGCTGGTGGTGATGATCACCCCTGTTGCCGTTCTGTTCACACTGTGGATNCGCATGCTGCGCTGGTGATGTCATGACTGAAATCCCTGCTCAGGAGCGCCAGCGCAAGTGGTTCAAAAGTCACCTGCTGGGCTATGAAATCGAGCTGCAGGATCTCTACGAACTGGAGCAGGGCGAACTTGATCTACTGATGGCTGAAACAGCCGAGATCCGCTCGGATGTGGACAACCGCAGCCGCAGCCATGGCAGGTGGTGCACGGCCGGTTACTTTCTCGAAATGGCACGGATCATTGACCAGCGCCGCCAGCAGCAGGACTGATCAGTCATCCATTGATGGACGTCGCTGGCGCTGCTGCTTGATCTGACCTCGCTGCTTTTTGCTGTCCAGCCGTCGGCGGGTAGAACTGCGAGTGGGTCTAGTAGCCCGCCGCTCTTTCGGCGGTGGCTTGAGACCTTCTCGTAAGAGGTCACCAAGTCGCAACAGGGCCAGCTGACGGTTCTGCCATTGCGAACGGTGCTCCGACACCGCCACGCGCAGACAACCATTCACCAGCTGAGGCCCCAGACGCTCCAACAACCTCTGACGGCGGAACTCCCCGAGCACAGCGGAACGATTCAGATCGAACTGCAGCTCAACCGCCGTTTCCACCTTGTTGACGTTCTGGCCACCTGGGCCNGAGGAGCGGGAGAAGCGCCANTTCAGTTCTGCAGCGGGGATCACNAGGCGCTGAGTGATGACCAGATCACGCTCCACGCCATTGGTTGCGATGGATCAGGGGGGCGCTGAGGGCNCATAGCAGCTGCTCATGCTCGCAAAGCAGACCATCGAAACGCTTGTGCTGAAGGAGATTCGGCCTGGACTCCGTTGATCCAGCCGCCATAACACCCCTAGCAATCCGAGTCAGGGTAAGGAGCGACGCCTGGCCATCGCCCGACGACCTTTCACTCGGCCGAGATACTAAATATCCCAAAAGCGAGTCAAGAAAGGACAAGATCAAGCGGTGTGAAACCTGGAGCAATCAACAAGAAGAACCAAAAAAATCAAGGCAGGCCATAGATCTTGTGCCGAACTTGAGTTTCTGAGCAGTGGCGCCATCACCAAAGGCTCTAAAGACATGGCAGCCAAGAAGTTACAAGGAAGGGGGGGGGGACAAGGGAAGAGGAATTAATTTCCACTCCTCCTTTTGCCTCAGTTCTTGACAATGCGAATTAATTTGCTTTCATTGCCAATATTTATAATTTGCAGTCTAATGAATAGAAATTGTATCCTTGCATCAATTCTGCTAAGTCAAGCCTTTGCGGCGCCAGCCTTCTCGCAAATACGCCAAGAGCATTTTGAGTCAGAGTCATTTCAAAACTGTGAGTTCTTCCGACGACCTATTGCTAATTCAAAAGTCTGCGTCAATTCCATGGGTCGCATCTCAGACTCTAGCGGAATCAATGTTGGCAGAATCAACCAAACTTCAACTCGTGAGCATGCAGCGACTGGCTATCCATATGTGAATGAATGGGTATACGAAGACTTCAAACTAGTCAGATATCAATGCGATTCAGACTTCTATGGTCACTGCAAAGGGAGAGTCAGAAAAGCAGTATACTTGCCAGACAGCAATTAATCTGCCTACAAGTTCCGAAAACAAGATACTTTTCTTGAGCCGCATAATGCCCCCTGAAGGCAAGAACCTGCGATTGTCTAGGCATTTTTAATTATCAGCATTTCGCGGATCTATTGCTTGGCCGAATCTCAACCACTCCAAAAACCTAACTCCTCAAGACTGCAAACAGCTTTTGACCGCGGCTGACATCACTTGCGATGTAGCGGACTAGGCCTATGTGGTGTAATCGGCGTTAATGCGCACGTACTGATCGGAGAGATCACAACCCCAGGCCGTGGCACAGCCGGAACC
>NHBY01000026.1 GCA_002168155.1 Synechococcus sp. TMED19
GTTGGCACCACCAGCGTTGAAAAAAGTGAGGTGATCTCCTCGCTGCTGCATGAGCAGGGCATTCCCCACAATTTGCTCAATGCCAAGCCCGAGAATGTTGAGCGCGAAGCTGAAATCGTGGCACAGGCTGGTCGTGCTGGCGCGGTCACCATCGCCACCAACATGGCTGGCCGCGGCACCGATATCATTCTGGGGGGCAATAGTGATTACATGGCGCGCCTGAAAGTGCGCGAAGTCTTGCTGCCTCGTCTTGTGCGCCCTGAAGAGGGTCATCGTCCGCCTGTGCCGTTGCAGCGTGAGGCCAGCACCGGTTTTGCGGCAACAGCCAGCCCTGCAAAGGCCCCAAGTGAAGCCCGTGCTGTCAGTCGTCTCTATCCATGTGAGCTCTCTTCCGATACCGATGAGGCACTTGGCTCAGTGGCGCGGGAGTTGGTGTCGCTTTGGGGAGATCGCAGTCTCACGGTCCTTGAACTGGAAGATCGCATCAGTAGCGCTGGAGAGAAGGCACCGAGCGATGACTCTGGGATCATGCAGCTTCGGGATGTGATTGGCCGCATTCGCGCCGACTACGACAGTGTTATTACGACTGAGCAGTCCCAGGTTCGTGACAACGGTGGTCTTCATGTGATCGGTACAGAACGCCATGAGTCGCGACGGGTGGATAACCAATTGAGGGGACGAGCTGGACGTCAGGGTGATCCCGGTAGTACCCGCTTCTTCCTCTCGCTAGAGGACAACCTGTTGCGGATCTTTGGTGGTGACCGTGTGGCGGGACTGATGAATGCGTTCCGTGTGGAAGAGGATATGCCGATCGAATCAGGCATGCTGACCCGTTCTCTAGAGGGTGCACAGAAAAAAGTCGAGACCTATTACTACGACATTCGTAAGCAGGTGTTCGAGTACGACGAGGTCATGAACAATCAGCGCCGTGCGGTGTATGCCGAACGCCGCCGAGTCCTCGAAGGCCGTGATCTCAAGCGACAGGTGCTTGGTTACGGCGAGCGAACCATGGATGACATTGTTGAGGCCTATGTCAATCCTGAGCTTCCCACGGAGGAATGGGATCTCACGCACCTCACCAATAAGGTCAAGGAGTTCGTCTATCTGTTGCAAGACTTGCAGCCTGAGCAGTTGGCAGGTCTTGCGATGGAGGAGTTGAAAGCGTTCCTGCATGAGCAGTTGCGCATTGCCTACGACCTTAAAGAGGCGGAGATTGAACAGTTGCGCTCAGGTTTAATGCGGGAAGCCGAGCGCTTCTTTATCCTGCAGCAGATTGATAATCTCTGGCGGGAACATTTGCAGAGCATGGATGCTCTGCGCGAATCGGTTGGCCTCAGGGGTTATGGCCAGAAAGATCCGCTGATCGAATATAAGAACGAGGGTTATGACATGTTCCTGGAGATGATGACCCAGGTCCGTCGGAATGTGATCTATTCAATGTTCATGTTCCAGCCGCAACCTGCGCCGGTGGATGAGGCCGTGGTCTGAAGTTTGGCTCAGATTCCGCTGCCTTCCAGGAACTCCAAGATCTCGCGATCACGCAAGCTCTGGGCGGCAGCTTTAGGTTCCAAATTCCTCTGTGCAAGGGCACTCTCCAGTGCGTCAATGCGCTCCATCAAGTTGCGGATGACCTGAGCTTCCGCATCGGGCAGCTGTGAGTGGGCCAGAGGATTGATTCGCACGCCGGATTGGTGAATCACTCGTCCTGGTACACCCACCACGGTGCAGTCCGCTTCTACATCACGCAGGAGGACTGATCCGGCGCCGATGCGGGTGTTGGCACCAACGCTGATCCCGCCAAGGACCTTGGCGCCAGCACCTACCACCACGTTTTCCCCCAGGCTGGGGTGACGTCGCTGACCGCATTGCTTCCCTGTACCACCCAGGGTGACGCCTTGGTACAGCAAGCAACGGTTGCCGACGACAGCGGTCTCACCGATCACCACCCCCATGCCGTGATCGATGAACACCCCCTGCCCAATCTTGGCGCCGGGGTGGATCTCCACGCCTGTTAACAGGCGCCCCAGTTGCGAGAGCAGACGGGGCAGCAAAGGTANACCGATNCTCCAGANGCGATGACTCAGTCGGTGCAGGCAGAGCGCGTGNAGCCCTGGATAGCAGAGCAGGATCTCAAGGACTCCTTTGGCGGCAGGGTCGCGGTCGCGAATGATGGCGATATCCGCGCGCAGGCTTCGCAGCATCCTCAGGAGGTGGGGGTGTCGTCGCTGTCGTTGTGAAGACCGATCTCCTTGCGGAGCATGTCGATCGTGCTAGCCCCCAGGTAGCTCTGGGCGCAGTGCACCTGCGGCAGTCGCATCAGTTGGGAACGATTTTGCCGCAGGGTCTGCTCTACCAANGGCAGGCTGGGCCGATCACAGAGCACATGACTAGCTGCCCGGCAGAGGGCCAGCAGCCGGCTTCCCACGTCCGGTGAGGCCGTCATCACAAGGAGTTCCTGGCCTCGCATCGAGTGCAGGATCACCTCAGCCGCACGCAGGATCCCAGGGCTGATGCTCACGAGGCCCACGCAGCTGCCGGCCCGTAGTTCCTTGAGCATGGTCAGCTCATGGCGGAAGTCATTGAGATCAACCGCTACGGCCCGTACGCCGTGCTGCTTGGCTAGCTCCTCCACNGGCTGTAGGAAGTAGCGGCTGGTGACCACTGTGCCGTTGTTAGAGGTCTCCAGNACCGCTTCAAGCTCTTCCAGCGGAACCACTTCCACNGGTACATCAACTTTGGGGGTGAGTTCTTCGGCAATCAGCATTGAGGCGCCGAGGTCCTCACGTGGCGTGCTGACNAGCACGCGGGCGCCGCAGCGCAGACGCCAGTCGATTTCGCGAGTGAGCAGTTCGCGGGCTTGCTGCAGCGTGCAGCCAGCGTTGAGCAGCCCATCAATGCTGCGGCGCACCTCCTGGTCGATGTCCGGACGAATGCGGTTGCGAGGCCCACTCGGGGCTTTTACCTCTCGGGGCTTCTGCTGGTCGCGTACATAGATGCCGGACCCGGCCATGGCCTCAACGACACCATCGTTCTCAAGCTGCCGGTACACCTTGCTGATCGTGTTTCGGTGTAAGCCGGTCTGCATGGCCAGCTGACGAGTGCTGGGCAGACGATGGCCGGGAGGGAAGTGGCGAGCCGCGATGGCGAAACAGATCTGGTTGTAGAGCTGCGTCGACGCGGGGATATCACTTTCCTGTTGGATATGAAAACGCACGCCTAGTTGTGACAGCAGTTCGACCGCGCCAACCTAGTGGCACATGCCCCAAGTGACAATTGCTGGCGTGTCACCTGTGTGCNCTCACCCATGAGTTGGANGGAGATTCCGGGTNCTGAGGCGCCNTTGCGCTGCTGGCTGCAGTTGCCATCAGCGCCTCGCAGTCTGGTGTTGGTGCTGCCGGAGGTGTTCGGTATCAATTCCTGGATGCGCTCTTGCGCCTCGCGTTTAGTCGCTGCAGGCCATGGTGCCCTTGTTCTGTCGATCTTTGCTCGCACCGCTCCTGAGCTGGANCTTGCGTATGACGACGACGCCTTGCAGGAGGGGCGGCGCCACCGTGATGCGGTGACGGTGAAAGATTTCCAGCTTGATGTGGACGTTGTCCTGGGCTGGATTGCCAATCAGCCTTCTCTCGCCTCTCTGCCTCTTGCAGGGCTGGGGTTTTGCTTTGGGGGGCATTTGGCCTGGTACTTGGCCTGCCGGCCAGAGCTGCAGGCCACAGTCAGCTTTTATGGGGCGCGGGTCTCTTCTTTTGCTCCAGGCGGCGGCCAGCCAACGTTGCAGTGTGCGTCAGCGATTCCTGGCGTCTTTGAAGCTTGGATGGGNGCCGATGATTCCTTGATGCCTCCAGAGGAGCAGCAGGCCATCAAGGCGGCGTTGAGCTTGGCTGATCCAAAAGGTCAGAGGTTGCGTTGCTCAATCGCCCAGGCTGCAGCTCACGGCTTTATGTGTGATCAGAGGGAGGACTATCAACCAGAAGCCGCAGAGCGGGGTTGGCAGAGCCTGGTGCAGCTCCTCGATGGTTTGGAAAGTCGTTAACCGGCAGGTGCTGGCGCCGTCTTTTCTGCACTAGAAGGTCTGGCGATCGGCAGGGTGCGCACCGCTTTATTGGTTTGCTCTGGGGCTTCTTTCTGTAGTGGGGTTTTGCGGGGACCCAAGAACATGATCATGTTGCGACCTTCCCGCTTAGGGGCTTGCTGGATCTCGGCCTGCTCTTCCAGATCCTTGGCCATCCGAAATAGNAGTTTTTCAGCCAATGCAGTGTGCTGAATTTCGCGGCCACGGAAAATCACCGTGCACTTGACCTTGTCACCACCTTTGAGGAAGCGCACAGCCTGACCGATGCGTACTTGATAGTCATGAGCATCGATCTTGTATCGCATCTTGACCTCTTTGACTTCGGTCTGGTGCGACTTTTTCTTGGCTTCCTTGGCCTTCTTTTCTTGTTCGAACTTGAACTTGCCGTAGTCCATGATCCGGCACACCGGTGGATCGGCCTTTTCGCTCACCAGTACCAAATCCAGTTCACGCTCCCGTGCCACATCTAGAGCTTCCTCCCTAGAGATCACTCCGAGCTGGCTGCCGTCCGCATCCACCACCCGCAGGCTTGGGTAGGAGATTCGTTCGTTGATGTTGGGAAGTTCCCGAACAGGAGCGCGGCGATCAAAGCGAGGACGTGGAGCCATTCAGTCGGGATCGGGGGACGTCAGACAAATAGTGACCCTTCACCCTAGGCCCTTATGGACTTGATTTCCGCCATTGCTTCATCCAGGGCTGATTCGGGGTTCAGCCAGTGCGGCNGGTGGCGATGGCGGAACCAGGTGCGCTGTCGTTTGGCAAACAGCCAGGTTCGCCGCTCAGTGATTGCCTGGGCTTCCGCATTGCTGTGGAGACCTTCCAGCACCCCCAATGCTTCTCCGTATCCGATCGTTTGCAGCAGTGGCAGCTCCCGGCCGTACTGCTGAGCTAGCCGATCGGTTTCTTCCACCAGACCGCGGCGGTACAGCTCCGCTGTCCGCTTGGCGATCCGCTCGCGAAGATCAGGTGGATTGAGACCAAGTTCCAAGACGTGTCCATGTGGGGGGCGGCGTCCCTGCTGGCTTGAGAGAGTCCGGCCCGTGCCATAGAGCACTTCCAGGGCNCGTTGCGTCCGTACGCCATCAGCGGGATGAACACGTGCTGCGGCATGTGGATCTGCTTGTTGCAGCAACTGATGGCACTGGGCCTGTCCCAGCTGCTCGAGTTGCTGACGTAGCCAGGGTTGCGGCGGAAGAGCTGGTGGTCGCAGCCCTTGGCAAAGCGCTTGCAGATAAAGGCCGCTGCCTCCCACTAACAGGGCGGGCCGGCCTGCGGTCTGCTCGGTGGCAATCAAAGGCGTAGCCCGAGCGCAGAACTGCTGCAGGTTGAGGGGNTTATCCGGTGTGCTGAGATCAAGCAACTCATGAATGGCCTGCTGCTGCTCCTGAGGGGTGGCTTTGGCGGTGCCGATATCCATGCCGCGGTAAACCTGTCGGGAATCCACGGAGAGCACGCGGCAATTCAGCCTCTGAGCCAAAGCAATGCCCAGCGCGGTCTTGCCGCTGGCGGTGGGTCCCAGNACCACCACCATCAAGGGCAGGTTGCATCCCATGGCTGAATTCAACCGGAGAGGCCTCCCTAGGCCCCATAGACAGCCGGTGCTAGGCTTGACTGTCAGCGGATGAGCTCGGCGGGGCCAAGGCTTCTGCGAAGAGCTTTCCGGCGGATATCAGCATGAGCGAAGCCACCAGTCCCTCGTCCTCGCAGGTCCAGAACGCTTACGGCGCCGAGCAGATCCAGGTCCTCGAGGGCCTCGAACCNGTGCGTAAGCGCCCGGGCATGTACATCGGTAGTACCGGTCCACGAGGCCTGCACCATCTCGTTTATGAGGTGGTGGACAACTCTGTTGATGAGGCTCTGGCAGGCCATTGCACCGACATTGTGGTGTGCTTGAAGGCTGATGGCTCTTGCTTCGTCAGCGACAACGGCCGCGGGATTCCCACAGATGTCCACCCGCGCACCGGCAAGAGCGCACTTGAAACTGTGCTCACTGTGTTGCACGCCGGTGGCAAATTCGGCGCTGGTGGTTACAAGGTCTCTGGCGGCCTTCATGGCGTTGGCGTCTCGGTGGTTAATGCCCTTAGTGAGTGGGTTGAGGTCACCGTGCACCGACAGGACAAGGTGCACCGCCAGCGCTTTGAGCGTGGAGCCCCGATTGGCACCCTGGCTTCTGAGGCTGGTGANCCAGGTCGAACTGGCACGTCGGTTTGTTTCAAGCCGGATATCGAGATCTTCACGGTTGGGATCAAATTCGATTACGAGACCTTGGCGGGTCGTCTGCGTGAGTTGGCTTACCTCAATGGTGGAGTCAAGATTGTTTTTCGCGACGAGCGNCCTGAGGCCTGCGGCGATGACGGCGAAGCACGCGAAGAGATTTATCTCTATGAGGGCGGCATTCGCGAGTACGTCTCGTATATGAATACTGAGAAAGATCCCCTTCATCCCGACATTGTTTATGTCAATGCTGAAAAGGATGGGGTGCAGGTGGAAGCGGCGCTGCAGTGGTGCATTGATGCCTACTCCGACAGTATTCTTGGTTTTGCTAACAACATCCGTACCGTCGATGGCGGCACTCATATTGAAGGTCTGAAGACCGTTCTCACGCGCACACTCAATGTATTTGCCCGTAAGCGTGGTAAGCGCAAAGAGGCTGATGGAAACCTTGCAGGTGAGAATATCCGCGAAGGCCTGACAGCGGTTCTCTCAGTGAAGGTTCCTGATCCGGAATTTGAGGGTCAGACCAAAACCAAGTTGGGCAATACTGAGGTTCGAGGCATTGTTGACACCGTTGTNGGTGAAGCTCTTGCTGAATATCTGGAATTTCATCCCCAGGTTATCGATCTGATCCTTGAAAAGGCCATTCAGGCATTCAATGCAGCAGAAGCCGCTCGTCGTGCCCGCGAGCTGGTCCGCCGCAAGAGTGTTCTTGAAAGTTCCACCCTGCCNGGGAAGTTNGCTGATTGCAGCTCCAGNGATCCTGCTGAATCAGAGATCTATATTGTTGANGGTGATTCTGCAGGCGGCTCAGCCAANCAAGGTCGTGATCGGCGCAATCAGGCCATCCTCCCACTGCGCGGAAAGATTCTCAATATTGAGAAGACTGACGATGCCAAGATCTATAAGAACACTGAAATCCAGGCGCTGATCACTGCTTTGGGNTTGGGAATTAAGGGGGANGAGTTTGAGGTTAAAAANCTTCGTTACCACCGCATCGTGATCATGACAGATGCTGATGTTGACGGTGCTCACATCCGTACTCTGATTCTTACTTTCTTCTATCGCTATCANCGAGAGCTTGTNGAAGGTGGCTTTATTTACATNGCCTGTCCTCCTCTGTATAAGGTTGANNGAGGAAAGAATCACACATATTGCTATAACGAGCAAGATCTGCAGAAGACCCTGACTGGTTTTGGGGAAAAGGCTAATTACACTATCCAGAGATTTAAGGGTCTCGGTGAAATGATGCCTAAGCAGTTGTGGGAGACAACGATGGATCCAACCACACGCACGATGAAGCGTGTCGAGATTGAAGATGCTGCCCAGGCCGATCGCATTTTCACTATCTTGATGGGTGACAAGGTGGCACCACGGCGAGANTTCATNGANACTCATAGCGCNGAACTCAATCTGGCCGATCTCGATATCTGATGCCATTGCGTTGGGCCTGGGTGCTGGGCTTTGCCCTGCTGGCGCCGGTCGCCCTTCCTGCCGGTGGCGCTGATCTTCGATTGCCCAGTCCTCGGCGCAGAGGAAGAGCGGCACCGTTGCTCTCGTCTCCAGGAGATGACCTTCAGGTGACTCCCCTGCAGCAAGCCCCTTCTCTGGTCAAGCTCACAGCAGGGACGCCGATGGAGGTGCTCCGCCATTGGACCGCGCCCGATGGACAGCGCTGGGCTTATGTCCAGGTTTTGTGTGGCTACGGTTTTGGTGTTGGCCAGATACTGAAACGCGGTTGGATCAATGTCTGATGGATTGAGTTTGGCTCCCTTTCATTGGGAGGCCCTGCTGGTGGCTTTAGGGGCGATTCCAGGAGCATGGTTGCGCTTGAGGATTGTCAATCACTTTGAGCCTGTTGTTCCTCAGAAGCATTGGGGCACCTTTCTTGTCAATGTTTTAGCTGCTTTTTTTCTAGGCCTTTTTGCTGGNCTGCATGCTCTTCAGCTGAAAGATTGCAATGGGAGTGATCAAGCAGCTCCATTGATGCTTCTGGCTGGGGTTGGCTTTTTTGGCAGTCTCAGTACCTTTTCAACATTTGTGATTGAAATGCTGAATGTTCTGCAGCGAGGGAAGTTCAGAGAGTTTATCTTGNTATTGTTTTTTTCTGTCGTTATTGGTCTGATTTTTGCAGGTGCTGGATATCAGTTGGGGTTAAGCCGTGGCTGAATCAACCCAAACGCCTCAAGTACATCCGCGCCTGCTTGAGTTGTTTTTGGTGGGTTTAGGAGCCGTTCCTGGCGCGTTGATTCGCTGGCAGGCTGCTGGTCTGTATTTCGGGGGAGATAATAATGTCACAGTCAATGTGATCGGTGCCTTTGTTCTTGGCTTCATCGTTGGACGCAAGTTAGAAGCTCGCTGGCAATTATTAATTGGCACGGGCTTTTGTGGATCATTGACCACTTTTAGCTCCTGGATGGTCGATTGCATCACCTTGATCGGCGATGGCCGTTGGCCTCAGGCCTTGGGTTTGATTGGCATCACCCTTGGCCTGGGGCTCGGTTTCGGTGCTCTTGGACTGCTCTTAGGCCGGTGGCTTAAGCCGCCAGAGCCGCCTCAATGGCACTCATGAGCTCGGAGCTATCTGGCTCAACACCACTTTTGAAGCGGCTCAAAACGGTGCCGTCTTTGCCCACCAAGAACTTCTCGAAGTTCCAGGCGATTGCTCCGGCGGGTTCGGCTTGAGTCAGGGTGTCAAAAGGAGCGCTGTTGGCTCCTACCTTGTTCATCAGTTCAAAGCTGACCCCGTAGGTGGTGCTGCAGAACGCTTGAATTTCCTCGAGGGTTCCCGGTTCCTGGCCGCCGAAGTCGTTGCAGGGAAAACCGATCACTTTGAGGCCCTGGCTGCTGTAGCGCTCTTGCAGCTGCTGCAGGCCGGCGTACTGGCGCGTAAAACCACAGCGGCTAGCGACGTTGACGATTAAAAGCACATGGCCGTTGTCGCTGGCTAGGTCGCGGTTAGTGCCGTCGGCGCTGGTCACTGTCACACCATTCACGCTGGGGGCCATGGGATGTCTGCAAGATCTGGGCGACCCTAGAGCTCACCCATACACTTTTGGGGGCTTCGCCAGGCATAGATGCCCGACAACGCAACCGCAATTCCGGAGCTGACTCAGTACCTTCAGCGGTTGATTGATGCCGGCAATTACGACGCGGTCAAGCAATTGCTCGAGCGCGAGCAACCAGTTGACGCTGCAGAAGCAATCGGCAGCCTTCCCACCCTGCAGCAGGCCATCGCTTTTCGTCTGCTGCCCAAGGACGGGGCGATTGAGGTATACGAATACCTCGAACCCGCCGTGCAGCAGTCGCTGTTGGAGCGGTTGCGCTCCAGCGAGGTCTTGGAGCTCGTGGAGGAGATGTCACCGGACGACCGGGTCCGTCTTTTTGATGAGCTGCCCGCCAAGGTGGTGCGCAATCTGCTTCAGCAGCTCAGCCCAGCTGAGCGGCGCGTGACTGCTCAGCTGCTGGGTTACGCCAGTGAGACCGCTGGTCGTTTGATGACGACCGAGTTCATTGACCTCAAGGAGTTNCATACCGCTGCTCAGGCCTTAGCGATCGTGCGCCGCCGNGCCAGCACTACCGAGACCATCTACACGCTTTATGTCACCGATGGAGCTCGCCGCCTGACCGGCATCCTGTCGCTGCGTCAGCTGGTGGTGGCTGAGCTGAGCAGCACAGTTGGGGAGGTGATGACCCGTGATGTGGTTCGGGTGCAGACCGACACCGACCAGGAGGAGGTGGCNCGCCTGATNCAGCGCTACGACTTTNTGGCTCTCCCGGTGGTGGATCTGGAGGATCGTCTGGTGGGCATCGTCACGGTGGACGACGTCATCGACGTGATTGAGCAAGAAGCCACCCGTGACTTGTATGCCGCGGGTGCTGTGCAGGCCGGGGATGAGGACGATTACTTTCAGAGCAATCTCTTCACCGTGGCCCGCCGTCGGATGGTGTGGCTGGTGGTACTGCTCCTGGCGAACAGCGGCACAGCTGCGGTGATTGCTTCGATGGATGATGTTCTCCAGAAGATGGTGGTGCTGGCGGCCTTCATCCCTCTGTTGATTGGCACCGGCGGCAATGTGGGTGCCCAGAGTTCAACGGTGGTGATTCGTGGTCTGAGCACGCAACGGCTGCAGGCCCTTGGTCCNTGGCGAGCGATTTGGCGTGAAGGCGTGGCTGGTGCGCTTTTGGGGTTGTTGCTGATGTTGGTGGTGATTCCCTGGTCGGCTTATGTCAGTGGTGGAAATTGGCTGGTGGCCTGGGCTGCGGGCCTCAGCCTGGTCGCTATCACCACCCTCGCTGCCACGGCAGGAGCCGCATTGCCGCTGCTGTTCAACCGGTTGGGGCTTGATCCTGCGCTGATGTCCGCCCCTTTCATTGCCACGGCCACCGACGTGGCAGGGGTGTTCATTTATCTGCGTACCGCCATGGCCCTTCTCGATCGCGTTTCACCAGGTACCTGAGACCNNCTGAATTTTGAATCCTGAGAGCTTTTTTACGGTTCTTAATGGTATTGTTCACATATCTTTATGGGCTCTGTCATGGCAGTCGNCGCTCTCGACCAGCGCCCCCCTGTTGATGGGGATCTGGTGCGTTCCTACCTGCGTGACATTGGTCGCGTTCCACTTCTGAGTCATGAGCAGGAGATCACCCTTGGCCGCCAAGTGCAGGAGCTGGTCCGGCTTGAGGAGATGGAAGAAGAGTTGAAGNTNCGTCAGGGTCANCATCCNTCACGGGAGGAGATGGCCAAAACCGTTGGNGTNACCCCAGCAGTACTGCGCAGGCGCCTTAACAATGGTCGCCGGGCGAAAGAGCGGATGGTGGCCGCCAATCTCCGCCTTGTGGTGAGCGTCGCCAAGAAATACACCAAGCGGAACATGGAGCTGCTTGATCTGATTCAAGAGGGGACCATCGGTCTTGTACGTGGTGTGGAGAAGTTTGATCCCACTCGTGGATACAAGTTCTCCACTTATGCCTACTGGTGGATCCGTCAGGGCATTACACGAGCGATCGCCGAGAAGAGCCGGACNATTCGCTTGCCGATTCACATCACCGAAACTCTNAACAAGCTCAAGAAGGGTCAGCGCGAGCTCAGTCAGGAATTAGGACGTACTCCCACAGTGTCTGAACTCGCTGATTTCCTTGAGTTGCCAGAGTCAGAGGTCAAGGAGCTTCTCAACCGTGCGCGTCAGCCGGTCAGTCTGGAGATGAAGGTGGGTGACAGTGATGACACCGAGCTCTGTGAGTTACTGCAAAACGATGCGCCCATGCCCCATGAGCTGGTGGATGGTGACTGTTTGCGTGGGGACATGCGATCCCTGCTGGAACAGCTCACACCTTTGCAATGCCGAGTGCTCAAGATGCGTTATGGCATCGAGGTGGAAGAGCCGATGAGCCTTACGGGTATTGGNCGAGAGCTAGGAATGAGCCGAGATCGGGTGCGGAACTTGGAGCGNGATGGTCTTGCAGGCTTGCGCCGCCTCAGCGAAGCAGTTGAGGCTTACGTGGCGGCCTGAGGCTGATCAACGTGGCGCCCAAGATCAGCAGGGCGCCCAGCATCATCAGGTTGTTGAGTTGTTCGCCAAATAGCAACGTTCCCCAAAGCGCAGCGAATATGACTTGCACATAGCTGATGGCGGTTGCTTGAGCTGCTGGCATTCCGGTGATGCCTCGAGTGAGAAATACTTGTCCTAATTGGGTGAATACGCCAACACCTAACAACCAGATCAGCTCCACGCCCGTCGGTAGTACGGGGTTAGCTAGTACAAATGGCAAGCTCAGCGGTACCGAGATCAACGGGAAATAAAAGACGATCACCAGTGGATGCTCATCAGGTGCCAGGTTGCGCACCAGCACGTAGGCCAGGGATGTCAACAGGGCTCCTGTGACGCCGATGGCTACGGCCAAGGGGGGCAGGCTCTGGGGATTGAGGCTTTGGCCAAAGCTTGGCAACCAATTCGGTTGAGCGACAAGCAGCACCCCGCTCCATCCCAAGGCCATGGCCAGCAGCACCCGTTTGCCGGCTCGCTCCCCTAGGGCTCCCCATGCCAACGCTGCGGTGAAGGTGGGATACAGGTACTGCAGCACCGTTGCGGCGGCCAGTGGTAACTGGGCAATGGCGGCGTAGACGCAAAACAGTGCAGCAGAACCCACTACCCCACGCCAGATCAGTGTGGTTCGGCGGGTCCCCCAGGGACTGAGCTGCTGCTGGCGTAGGAGCCACCAGCTCAAGACCAGGCTGATCAGGGCTCGGGCTAGAACCACCTCAGCCACAGGGATGCGTCCCTCAAGCTGCTTGACGCAAACGGTCATCACGCTGAAGCTCAGCGCGCTGGCCACCATGGCCTGGGATGCTTTCATTTCCCTTGCCTGCACTGCTGGCTGCACACTGCAGACTCTGTCGCATCAACTGCAGTGCCCACGGGGAAGTCAGACTGATGGGCCAAATGCCTCGGATCGTGAAGGGATGAGTTTCGACATCCCCGTTCTGCTTCTGACCTGGCGCCGGCCAGATACCACCAAGCAGGTGATTGAGGCTTTACGCGCCGTGTCGCCAAGCCATCTCTATGTGGCGTCTGATGGCCCGCGCTCTCAGGCGGAGGCGAGGGCTGTTGAGGCAACACGTGATCTCATCAGTGCGCTGATCGATTGGCCCTGTGAGCTCAGGACTCGTTTCATTGACCACAACCAGGGGTGCCAGCTGGGGGTGAGTTCTGCTATCAGCTGGTTTTTCGAGAACGAAGAAGCCGGAATCATATTGGAGGATGACTGCGTTCCCCATCCGGACTTTTTTACCTATTGCCGCGCGCTGTTGATGCGATACAGCTATGACACACGCATCTGGTGCATCAGTGGTGACAACT
>NHBY01000027.1 GCA_002168155.1 Synechococcus sp. TMED19
GCTGACGCGACCATTCCAGTTGAGCCTGATTGATATTCAGCACAGCAGATCAGCCAGCAATGGAACCAGGGCCTGCTGTAACGCCCTGTGATCGAGGTGAATCAAGTAGTGATCTTGAGCCGGCACAGCCTCAAACGAGACCAACACCCCATGGGAGAGGGACTTAGCCAGATTTTCCGGATTCATGTTCGCTTCCAGCTCAATGGAACGGATCCCGTCAATCGAGCGAGCCAGAGCACTGAACTCTCCCAACAACTACTGGATTGGCAACGCGCTGGCATCGGCGCGGAACTGCAGCATCAGCATGTGACGCACCATCAACGCGATTCAGACATTTCCCAGCAGTGTGGCTCCAGCTACCAGAAAAAATCAGAGCTCGAACAACGCCTCCAGGATCAGGACCAGCAGAGCACCTTTGACAGCTGAGATCCAGACCACGGCATAGGGGGTTAGCTGAAAACGATGCATCAACCCATTCAGCTGAGCTTTGTGCCAGCGCACCAGGGCAGGACCAGTGGTGCTATCAAAAAACACTTGGCGACTCACTTGCAGGACAAACCAGTGATCGTCAATACCAGTCTCACAGGAATGGCATCACAGGGCACATTTTTATATTTTCAAAAGCTTTGATTTCTGCAACGAAGCCTCTGCTCTAGAGATTTTTCCTTACGGTGAAGAGACGGATAAGGTCGATTATGCAACAGCCAAATCAAAAAATTGGCAGCCTCGAATGGGATGCCAACGGCGAGCTTTCCGCAGAGGATGTCTTTGAGCTAATCCAGCGGATCAAACACCATGAGCCTCCGTCTGATTCCAGCCAGCTGCTGCAACTCACCAATCGCCACCGTCACAGCCGCTGACCTTTGCAGCAACACTAGATACATAATCTCACCACAATAGATTGCCTTAGACAATCAGGGTTTCCCATTAATAACTGGTTGCCTTGAGCAGAAATCAGTTTTAACTGAGTTAGATGCTTCTGTGAAATGACCTACAGCGTTCAGTGTTATCGAGATGATGACAGTGGCGATATCAGCAGCCTGAGCAACTATTCCAATGGCTTTCGTGCCTACTGCCATGCACGCACTCAGGTGCTGCAGCACGGGATGACCTGCAAAATCATCAACAGCGAATCTGGCCAGGTTGATGGTTTGCTCGATCCCTCCACCGAGCGGCGCCTGACTCCAATGGAATCAGGCAGCTGAGAACTCTGGGGCAGGTCCATCCAACACTGAAACCCATCAAAGCCCCAAGCGCCGGTGCCGCATTCGAAGCTTCGCCATTCTCTTTGCCTGCCATTAGTTCAGAGCCCTGAAGACAAAGCCTGAGTCGCTCAACCCACCGGTGCCTACTCCTGACGGCATTGCCATTGTCTTGGGGTCTTTGCTTCAAAGCCTCTCTGAGCAGAGAACCCGCGCCTTCATCAGTCAGATCGAATAAGTGCCCGAGGTGCTTTCGTCGACCCCGGGACTTAGACCGCCAGAAAGTCCCATTTCGGGCGGCTGAGTTCGGCACCTCACCTCTGAAAAGCCGAACACTCACACCATGACCAGGGCTTTAATTCGGCGACGTGCCCAATGCCCCGGGGCTGGGTGTCCTGCATAGACCGAGATCGTTGGGCAACCGGAGACCACACACAAGCTCGGCTGATGGTGGCTGCCACTGGCTGAACTGGAGAGCTGGCTTTAACGATGCTTCTCATGAGCCAGCACCAGAAGGCATTCGACGACACCGACAGGGAGAAGCCCATAGCTTGATACTTCGACCTGTATAAAATTTGACTTTTCATGCCTGTTCTTCTCAACGAGCCAGAGGTTTGCAACGTCTTGGGAGACTCCATCACCCTGCGCCTTACTGCTGAACAGACCGACGGGAAGTACAGCGTCGCCGAATTCGCCACCCCTGGTGGCGTTGGCCAGCCTCCTCACACCCATGCCTGGGATGAGACCTACCTCGTCCTTGAAGGTGAACTGAATCTCAACATTGACGGCCAACCCACGGTGGTCAGTGCTGGTGGCTGCTACCAGATCAAAGCTGGTGTCGTACACGCACCAACCCCAACTGGTGAATTCTGCCGTTACGTGATGGTGGGTCAGCCCAGTGGTGTTGAGGGTGTCTTCAAAGCCTTAAAGGCCAACGAGAAAGATCTTGGCGACATGAGCAAGGTGGTTGAAATCGTCACCAAACAAGGCGTCAATATCGTCGCCTAATCCTGATCTCAGGGGTTATTTCACCCACACAGAATGGGTGCAACTGCCACAACAGCCATCATCAGAGCCGCTCCACCATCGGGGCGGCTTTCGTGTTGATGGCGGTCAGTTGAGAGGCGGCTGCAGTAGCCAGCAGGTGTGACTGGATTTAAGGAAAAGTCCATCCCATACGCCACAACACAGCTGGTTGACGTAGGACTAGAAGCCTGTGACTACCGCAATTGCGGACGATTCATGTTGTTGAAGGCTTTGGGATTTGCCGCTGCGTCGGCACTGCTTTGTTCAGGAGCGGCGCTTGCTTCGCCAAAGCCAATCACAGAAGAGCTTTTCAAAGCGAATCGGACCCTTGGCGGAAGGGTTGTTGCCTATCCGGAGGGAACGCCCGAGATGCGCGTTTATCGGATCACTATCCCTGTAGGCGCCAAAATCCCCCTCCACATCCACCCTTCGCCCGTGGTGGTAGTGGTCGAGAAGGGAAGTCTCACCAATGTCCGCATTGTCGACGGTGCTGAGGTGACCGACATTGTTGAAGCAGGGAATGGCTTCCTCGAAGGCCATCCAGACGAGCCTCACTATGTGATCAACCGAGGGACTGAACCAGCCGTAAGCCTGGTCACCTTTGCCAGCGTGGAGGGAATGCCCAACCTGATTCCAGTGGACTGAGACCACCGCCTCAATAGCAATAACGACCTTCTCAGAAGGTTTAGGCGCAAGGGCCCGGTCCAACAGAGTGCAGCAGGCTGAATCACCAGCCTGCTTTGGCGCCTTGAGGCGAGGCATGCATGCTTTGCCTCAACAAAGGAATGCTGCGCTCAGAGCTGCGGGCTTAATTGGAGGACACCTGCCCCGCTCTGCCATGGAACCGTCCGACAGCCAACGGCCGCGGAAGCGAGCGCTCTCGTACACCGAGATGATGAATTCAGGGCAACAGCGGCTGACCGATGAGCCGTCCCAGCAGCCCGTGCAACCCATACCTCAAGACAGCAAGGACGAGGAAGCCGGCACTTAATGGCCGCGCCAAACCGTCGTTCATGCAAACAGTGCCTGCCGAGCAAGCCAAGTACTCAGCCGAGAAGCATTGCTGTGACATTGGTTTGACTGATGCCCGGTGCCGGGTTCGAACCAGCGACATCCTCTTTGTAAGAGAGGCGCTCTACCACTGAGCTAACCGGGCTTAACCCCCATCTTGCCAAGCCGTCGGCACCCGCATCAAAGCGGCTGGTTAATGGCTTGCAACGCTGCAATGGCAGCAGGGTCAGGCGCTTCACCATCGCTATCCACGCAGAACCCGTCTTCCTCGCTGTAGCCATCGCGGCAAGGACTGGTCGAGGCGTAGTAATCAATGGGATACCCGGCCTGCTGATCCATGGCATCCTCACGGCCCCCAGCGATGGCCAGACCAGAACTGGCCGTGGCCAAACAAAAGCCCTGCTCAAGGGTGAATCCAGGGCGGCAGCTGCTGCCCTGGGCCACGTAGTAATCCAGCGGGAAGCCGTCCCGCCGATCCATCGCGTCCTCCCGAGCCAGGGTTGCCCTGGCTCCGCCAACCAGACGCGGGGAGGCCAGATTGATGCAGTAGCCCTCCAGGCGTTGATAACCCGGCCGGCACGTATCACCCCGCGGCGACTGATAAAAATCCAGCAAATAGCCCTGCTGGCTATCGAAGACATCCTCATGGACCCCAGCCATGACTGGGCCCGCATTCGGCATCCAAACCGCAGGACTGGGTTGAGTGACCCAAGGTCCCGGCAGCTGCAAGAACACATTCAGTGCGATCAAACCCAGGCCGGTGCTCTGCTCAGCCTGCGGCCAGCGATTGAACCACCACCTCATCACGCAGCACCACCTCGCCTGGAAACTAAAAACCCGCAGCGCTGACCATCCGCTGATGCACTGGTTTCTGCGGGATTGTGTCCTGATCGCATCGGCGTAATGCTTTCTGCAGCAGAGAGCACCTGTGGCCAGCGGCCGTTCCCACGACAGCGCCACCCTGGCCCTGGCTCTGCCCTTGGGGCTGTTGGTTGGGCTTTGGCAAGGGCCAATGCTCGGCGTTACAGCCGCTGCCGCTTTCCTGCTTGGAGGGCTCTGGCTCTCGCCTGACCTCGACACTTGCTCACGTCCCTCTCGGCGCTGGGGGCCTCTGGCGCTGTTGTGGTGGCCTTACCGGCGTGTCGTGCGTCACCGCGGCTGGCTCTCACACACACCATTGCTGGGCACTCTCACCCGACTGCTGTACCTCGGAGCGCTAGCGCTGATGGCCCTAGCGATGGGCCACAGGGCGGGGGGGCCCCATCCAGGCCTGATGCTCGCAGGGCTTCAGCAACTTTGGCTTCAAGAGCGGCCCCTACTGATCACCGCACTGATGGCGCTTGAGGCCAGTGCCTGGCTGCACCTGATTCAAGATGGCGATCCGATGCCGCTTCCCCCTCGCCGGTGAGCAATCCTGCAGCCCTCAAGGCCCTTGAGGAACTGATGGACGTGGTCGCCAGACTGCGCGACCCAGACGATGGCTGCCCCTGGGATCTGCAGCAGACCCACCAGTCCCTGGTGCCCTATGTCCTCGAAGAGGCCCATGAGGTGGCCGATGCCCTGCGCCGCGGCGATGAAGGCGACATGGCCGATGAACTGGGGGATCTACTGCTGCAAGTGGTGCTCCATGCCCAACTGGCAGCCGAACGTGAAAGCTTTGATCTGGCTCAAATCGCGCGAGGCATCAGCTCCAAGCTCGTACGCCGCCACCCCCATGTCTTTGGCGGGGAGCCCCGCAGCTGGGAGCAGATCAAGTCTGAGGAGCGTGCCGAGCGCGGTGAGAGCGATGCCAGCCTCAGCGCGCGACTACAGCGCAAGGTGCGTGGCCTCGGTGCCATGGAGGGCGCCATGACCATCTCCCGCAAGGCAGCCGCGGCCGGCTTTGAGTGGAAGACGATTGACGGGGTCTGGGAGAAAGTGCACGAGGAGCTCGATGAGCTCAAAGAGGCCGTTGCAAGCGGTGATCGAGCTCACGCTGAATCCGAGCTTGGCGATCTGCTCTTCACGCTGGTGAATGTGGCGCGCTGGTGTGAACTCAGCCCGGAAGAGGGGCTAGCTGGCACCAATGGACGTTTCTTACAGCGCTTCTCAAAGGTGGAGGCCGCACTGGGCGGTGATCTTGAAGGCCGCAGCATCGAAGAGCTTGAAGCGCTCTGGCAGCAGGCGAAAGCCCAGCTGCGAGCTGAAGCAGACGGGGCCAACTAGATCAGCTCCATACGGCCGGTTGCGATATCAAAGCAACCGGAAACGATCCGCAACCGACCACTGGCCTGCGCCTCATGAAGCAGGGCACTGCGGACGGTGAGTTGCTGGGCTGATTGACAGGCATTCCGCCGCACGGCACGGCTCAGGTCATCGCCGGACTGCAAACAAGCCCGGATCGGCTCCACCAATTGCTCCTGCAGCGGCGTGAGCGGTTGATCCGACATGGCGGCGCTAACAGCGCCACAACCGCTATGGCCCATCACCAGGATCATCGGCACACCGAGTTGCTCCACGGCGTACTCCAAAGAGGCGATGCCAGCATCAAAAGCTGTGTTGCCGGCACTTCGCACCGCAAACAGCTCACCGGCTCCGGCACAAAAGATCCACTCCAGTGGAATGCGGGAATCAGCGCAGGTGAGCACTGCTGCCCATGGATGCTGAGCCGCTGCCAACGCTGCTGGATCCACCTGGCAGTGCTCACCGAGCACCTGCTGCAGCACAGCCATGCGTTGAGCGGGATCGCTCTGGGCGGAAGCCTCCCTCCAGGCCGCTGCAAACCGAGCATTGCCCTGCTGCAGGGCTGCCAGCGGATCGCCTACAGGCCGGCAGACATCAAGGGGCGGCAGTAATGCGCCGGCTGGGGGGGCAATCACCCCCTCCAGCAACCAGCTGGAACCCAGCCATGAGGCCCACTGCAGCAGATCCCGCCGGGAAGAACCCATCGCCTGCCTGACAACCATGTGCCCCAAGGTCTTAGCTGGAGAGTGACCCCAATGCGTCTGCAGTGCGATGGAGAGCAACGGCTGGATCGATGAGCTCCATGAAGGCGTGCGCTACGGGCTGGCAGGTCGGGTGCTGCACGAGGAGCAGAGCAGCTTTCAGCGAGTGACGATCATCGAAAGCGAGCGCTACGGCAAGGGGCTGCTGCTCGATGGCTGCTGGATGACCGCCGAGGGGCAGGAACGCTGCTATCACGAGTCGCTGGTCCATCCGGCGCTGTGCGGTGCCGAACGCATCGAGCGGGTGCTGGTCATCGGCGGTGGTGATGGCGGCACCGCCCGCGAGTGCCTGCGCCATGGCGAGGTCAAGCACCTGGACATGGTGGAAATTGATGGGCGGGTGGTTGAGCTCAGCCAGCAGTACTTGCCCTCTCTGGGCGGCTGGGCCTGGAGCGATCGCCGCATGCACCTGAGCGTTAGCGATGGCATCGCCTGGGCGGCCGCCGCTGCCGATGCCAGCTACGACGTGGTGCTGGTGGATGGCTCAGATCCCGCCGGCCCAGCCGAGGGCCTGTTCAACCGCAGCTTCTTTGAGCACTGCCGCCGCATCCTGCGGCCAGGGGGTGTCTTCGGTACGCAGAGTGAATCGCCCGAGGCCTTCCGAGGCGTTCACCTGGAGATGGTCAAGCTGCTGCGGGAGGTGTTCGGCCATGCTGACCCCCTCTACGGCTGGGTGCCGATGTACCCCAGCGGCTGGTGGAGCTGGACGTTTGCGGCAACTGATGGACCCCGCTACAAACAGCCGAAACCGGAACGGGCTGCCGCGGTGGCCGCGAGCTGCGAGATCTGGAGCCCCCGCTGGCAACGGGGAGCCTTCGAGGCCGTACCGGCCGCGATCGAGCGGGAGCTGGAGGGCTGAGTGGTGAGCATTGTTCCGGAGGATCTTTTCAACCGCGATGGGGCGATCTACATGGGCGCACGGCGGGATCCGACCGGCTGCACAGTGGGTCTTTTCGGGGTTCCCTACGACGGCACCACCTCATTTCGCCCCGGCACCCGCTTCGGGCCTGCGGCGATCCGACAGGTCAGTGACGGCCTTGAGACCTACGACCCCCAGCTCGATGCCGACCTGGAAGACATCGCTTATTGCGATCTGGGGGCGGTGGAGATCTCCTTCGGGGCACCGGAGCCGGTGGTGGATGCGACGCGAGAGGCCACCGAAGCGGTCATGGGCCTAGGTCTGAAGCCACTGATGCTTGGTGGGGAGCATTCCATCAGCAGCGGTGCGGTGGCAGCGGTGGCTGCACGCCACCCGGATCTCGTGCTGCTGCAACTCGATGCCCATGCCGATCTGCGCGACCACTGGCTGGGGGGACGTCACAGCCACGCCTGTGCCATGCGCCGCTGCCTTGAGGTGCTCCCCAGCAGGGAGTTGCTCCAGCTAGCGATCCGCAGCGGCACCCGCGAGGAGTTCAGCGAACTGCATCGGCAGCAGCGCCTTGTCAGCCTCGAGCAGCTCCCTGTGCGACTGGCGGCCATCGCCGGCCGGCCGCTTTACCTGACGGTCGATCTGGACTGGTTTGACCCAGCGGTGATGCCCGGCACTGGAACTCCTGAACCTGGAGGCTTTGCCTGGGTTGATTTTGCGCGCCTGATCGATCTGCTCCATGGGCAGAACCTGGTGGGCGCTGATGTGGTGGAGCTGGCACCGGGGCTCGACAACAGTGGCTGCAGTTCCGTGCTGGCAGCCAAGGTGGTTCGCAGCTTGCTGATCAGGCTCGCGGGCTGCTGAGCCCGGCCAAGCGCAGCTGCTCGCTGTCAGCTGGCATCACGCCGAGATGATCTTGATGGGCCCAATCGGGGAGTTCCGGCGCACGGGCCGTCCAGTGATGGCAGCTGAGATCAGCGGTCAGATCCGGATGAAGCGCGACTTGCCGCAATCGGCACATCGAGACACCCCCTGCCGGAAGGCAGTGGCGGCAGCTGCGGCAGCTGGGCCTGAGGGACATCTCTGACAACAAGGTGCCTGCAAGGTAATGAGACCACCGCCGTTGCGAATGCCGCTGACACGAATCCCCAGGTTCTCTACGGGAGACTGAAGCAAACCTGCAGCTTCATCCATGCACCACACCCCACTGGCTGAGCTCTGCCGCGCCGCGGGGGGCCGGATGGTGCCCTTTGCCGGCTGGGAACTACCGGTGCAGTTCGAAGGACTAATGGCAGAGCACCGCGCAGTGCGTGAGCGCTGCGGCATGTTCGACATCTCCCACATGGGCGTACTGACCCTCAGTGGCCCTGGCGTGAAAGACAAGCTGCAGGGGCTGGTGCCGAGTGACCTGCAACGCATCGGCCCTGGGGAAGCCCAATACACCGTGCTGCTCAACGATGCTGGCGGTATCCGTGATGACCTGATCGTCTACGACCGCAGCGACACGGAGGTCGTGGTGGTGATCAATGCCGCCTGCGCAGACAGTGACACCGCCTGGCTCAAAGGGCAGCTGGAACCACAGGGAATCACGGTCAGCGATCGCAAGGACGGCGGGGTGCTGCTGGCCTTGCAAGGCCCTGAGGCGGTGGGCCGTTTAGAGCAGCTCTGCGGCAAGAGCTTGGCAGGGGTGCCGCGCTTCGGTCACCGCGACCTGGAGCTCAACGGCAACACCGTCTTTGCCGCCCGCACCGGGTACACCGGTGAGGATGGCTTTGAGTTACTGCTCAGTGCCAAGGCTGGTTGTGAGCTTTGGCAGCAACTGAAGACCTCTGGAGTCACCCCCTGCGGCCTGGGGGCGCGAGACAGCCTGCGGCTAGAGGCGGCCATGCACCTTTACGGCAACGACATGGATGAGCAGACCAGCCCGCTGGAGTGCGGCCTTGGCTGGCTTGTACATCTGGAGATGCCGATCGAATTCGTCGGCCGTGAAGTCCTCGAGCAGCAGACCAGCGAAGGAGTGAAGCGCCGCTTGGTGGGTCTGCAGCTGCAAGGTCGTACCATCGCGCGCCATGACTACCCCGTTCTGCACGACGGTGAGCGGGTGGGCGTGGTCACCAGCGGCACCTTCTCCCCAACGCTGCAGCAGCCCATCGCCCTGGCCTCAGTTCCTGTTGGCCTCGCCAAGGTCGGCACCGAGCTGGCGGTAGAGATCCGGGGCCGCCAGGAACCGGCAACGGTCGTCAAGCGACCCTTCTACCGGCGCACCTCCTGAGCCCCGCCGCGTGGGATCATCCGGTCTCATTGATTGATCCCGCCATGCGCAGCCACTCCTGCGGCGACCTGCGCACCGACGCCATCGATTCGACCGTGCTGCTCAGCGGCTGGGTCGATCGGCGCCGGGACCACGGCGGTGTGATCTTCATCGACCTAAGGGACCGCAGCGGCACCGTGCAAGTGACCGTGGACCCGGATCTGGGCCCTGAGGCCTTTGCTGTGGCCGAGCACCTGCGCAACGAGACCGTGCTGCAGGTCGAGGGGCGCGTGCGGGCCCGCCCCGAGGAATCTCTCAATGAACGCCTGGCCACCGGTGAAGTGGAGGTATTGGCCCAAAAGCTGAGCGTGCTCAATGCTCCCAGCCGCAATCTTCCGTTTGCCGTCTCGGTGCACGACGACGAGCAGGTGCGTGAAGAGCTGCGTCTCCGTTATCGCTACCTGGACCTACGGCGCGAACGCATGCGCCGCAACCTCACCCTGCGCCACCAGACGGTCCAGACCGCACGCCGCTTCCTGGAAGACGAGGGCTTCATCGAAGTGGAGACCCCGGTGCTGACCCGCTCCACTCCCGAAGGAGCCCGCGATTACTTGGTCCCTTCCCGCGTCTGCGGTGGCGAATGGTTCGCCCTGCCCCAATCACCCCAGCTGTTCAAGCAGCTGCTGATGGTGGGAGGCCTAGAGCGTTACTACCAAGTGGCTCGCTGCTTCCGTGATGAGGACCTACGGGCCGATCGCCAGCCGGAGTTCACGCAGCTCGACATGGAGATGAGCTTCCTGGACCAGGAACAGATTCTCGAGTTGAACGAACGATTGATCGCCCGCATCTGGAAGGTGGTCAAGGGGGTAGAGCTTCCGCTGCCTTTCCCGCGGATGACCTGGCACGAGGCGATGGAGCGTTACGGCACAGACCGCCCCGATACCCGCTACGGCATGGAACTGGTAGGGGTCAGCGACATCGTCGCCGACATGGGCTTCAAGGTGTTCTCCGGTGCCGTGGCCTCCGGTGGTTCGGTGAAGTGTCTCGCGGTGCCGGGAGGCAACGAGAAAGTGAGCAACGTGCGCATCAAGCCAGGCGGCGATGTCTTCAGCGAAGCCCAGAAGGCCGGCGCTGGTGGCCTGGCCTTCATCCGCGTGCGAGAAGACGGCGAGATCGACACCATCGGGGCAATTAAGGACAATCTCAGCGACGAGAAGAAAGCTGAGCTGCTGGCACGAACCGGCGCCGAACCAGGCACCTTGATCCTGTTCGGGGCGGGAGACACCCCTACGGTCAATAAGGCGCTCGATCGGGTGCGCCAGTACCTGGCCAAAGAACTGGAACTGGTACCGACAGAGGCCTGGAACTTCCTCTGGGTGGTGGATTTCCCGATGTTCGAATTCAACGCTGACGAGAACCGCCTCGAAGCGCTGCACCATCCCTTCTGTGCTGCCAACAGCGAGGACTTAGGCAGCGACCCCAAACAGTGGGCCGAGACACTGCCCACCGCTCGGGCCCAGGCCTACGACCTGGTACTCAACGGACTGGAACTGGGGGGTGGTTCGCTTCGCATTCACGATGCGGCACTGCAGCAGCAGGTGCTCAAGACCATCGGCCTGCCGGAGGAGGAGGCCCAGGAGCAGTTCGGCTTCCTGCTGGAAGCGCTGGAGATGGGGGCACCACCCCATGGCGGAATTGCCTTCGGCCTGGACCGGATCGTGATGCTGCTGGCCGGCGAGGATTCAATCCGCGACACGATTGCCTTCCCGAAAACCCAGCAGGCTCGTTGCCTGATGACCGCAGCGCCAGGTGGCGCCAGCGAAAGGCAGCTTGAGGAATTGCACGTGGCCAGCACCTGGGTGGAACCGGAAGAAAACTGAATCGAAATTTTCCTCGTGTCGCAGATAAGACCAAGGTGAGACTGTTCCCGAGGAACTGCCTTGCCACAGCGTCAGGCCGCCACAACTCGCCGCTCCACCGCGGATCTGGTGCGCCTGTACCTGCAGGACATTGGCCGGGTGGATCTACTCAGTCATGAAGAGGAGCTGACCCTGGCCCGGTTGGTGCAGCGCCGAGAAGACCTTCTCAATCAGCGTCACAACCTGGCCGCCATCAACAGTGATCTGGCCCGGCTGGAACACCTAGAAGAACAACGCCAGCGAGAGTCATCCCGACTGGGACACCAACCCTCCCAGGGGCAATGGGCCCATTCCTGTGACCTGAGCCCAATTGAGCTTCGCCAACAGGTGCAGCAGGGCAACGAGACCTGGGCCGATCTGCTGGAGATGAGCTCCGGGGACCTGCAGCGCCAACTGCACCAGGGGCGGCGCGCCAAGGAACGCATGATCCAGGCGAACCTGAGACTGGTGGTGGCGGTGGCCAAGAAATATCAGAACCGCGGCATGGAGCTGCTGGATCTGGTGCAGGAGGGCACCCTCGGCCTGGAGCGCGGCGTCGAGAAATACGACCCCAAGCGCGGCTTCCGCTTCAGCACCTACGCCTATTGGTGGATCCGGCAGGGCATCACCCGGGCGATCGCAACGCAGAGCCGGACCATCCGTCTGCCGGTTCACATCACCGAGAAGCTGAACCGAATCAAGAAGGCCCAACGGGAAATCGCTGGTCGACTTGGCCGCACCGCAACGCTCAAAGACCTCTCAACTGAGCTCAACTTGCCCGAGGAGGTCGTACGCCAGACCTTGATGCGCGTACCGCGCTCGGTCTCGCTCGACACCCGCGTCGGCCGCGACATGGACACCGAGCTTGGGGATCTGCTGGAGGACGGCATGCCCACCCCTGAGCAACGGCTCACCCGCGAGAAGCTGCATGACGATCTGCTCGGCCTGCTGGGAGAACTGAGCGGCAGGGAAGCCCGGGTGATCCGTCTCCGCTTTGGCCTAGATGATGACAACCCCCAGACCCTGGCAGAGATTGGCAAGTGCCTGGATCTCTCACGCGAGCGCGTGCGACAGATTGAATCACGCGCACTGCACAAACTGCGTCTGCCGGAACGCCGCGGACGCGTCAAGGACTATCTGGAGGATCTCGATTGAGACCCCCAGCTGCCCACGCCTAACCGCCTGTCAGAAAAACTCGGATTCATGGCTCATCTCGCGCCTCCCATCGACATCGGCATTCCCGCCAACCAACGGCTGGAGATCGCTGAAGGACTCGGCCGCTTGCTCGCTGACAGCTACGTCCTATATGGCAAAACCCACGGGTTTCACTGGAACGTGACCGGGGCGATGTTCACATCGCTGCACGCCATGTTCATGACGCAATACACCGAGCTCTGGAATGCGCTCGATGAGATCGCAGAACGCATCCGCGCCCTAGGGGTTGTGGCACCCATGGGCGGCCGCCGTTATGCCGAACTCTCCAGCATCGAAGAAACCACCGAAGCACCGGAAGCCCTGACGATGGTGGCCGAACTGGTCAAAGGGCATGAGGCCGTGGCACGCACGGCTCGCGGCGTTCTGCCTCTGGCCGAAGCCGCGGGTGATGGCCCCACTGCTGACCTGCTCAACGCCCGCCTGCAGATCCACGAAAAAACAGCCTGGATGCTGCGCGCAATTCTTGAGAGCTGATCAGCGCTCCAGGCTGCAGTTGAGCGCCAACTCAAAGGGCACAGCCCGGTTGGGCAAGCGCAATAGCTCGGCGCAGAGGGAAGCGATGTCTTCCGGTTGAGTCATATCCTCTGCAGCCATGGCCTGAGTGGGCCAACGGCTGCTGGGACCGCTTTTCACAGCAGCAGCCATATCGGTATTGACCCAGCCCGGACAGATCGCCGTCACGCGGATACCGGCCTCCCAGCCTTCATTACGCATCGTCTGACACAGCCCCAACAGGGCAAACTTGCTGGCGGTGTAGGCGGCCAGCTTGCCCTTGCTGCGCTTGCCACTCATGGAGACGAGCACCTGGACGCGCCCCTCGCCGTGAGCCACCAGCTGCGGCCAGGCTGCCCGCGTCAACCACCAGGGCCCCATCAAATTGACCTCCATCGTGCTGGCGATGTCCTGCTCCTCGCCGGACTCAAACAGGAGGCCGACGCGGCTGAACACACCGGCGCTGTGGATCAAACCGTCAAAACCACCGAAATGGGCAGTGGTGGCATCGACCCAGCCCTGAGCCGCAGCTGGTTCTTCTGCCGTATAGGGGTGCAGCAGCACACGATCACTGCCTGCTACTGCTGGATCGAGCACGGTTCCTTTCAAAGCCACCAGGTCCCGCAGCCCCAGACTCAGGCGATGGCCATCAGCCAGAGCTCGCTCAGCAATGGCACGGCCGATACCGCGGCTAGCGCCACTGATCAGGAGGGTGCGCACGGCGACAAACACGGTGGACTGCAGCGGTAAATTGGCATGTTGCCGATCAGCCCATGGCCAAGTTCGTCTTCGTCACCGGCGGTGTGGTCTCGAGCATCGGCAAGGGCATCGTCGCCGCCAGCCTCGGCCGCCTGCTCAAAAGCCGGGGCTATCGCGTTTCCATCCTCAAGCTCGATCCATACCTGAACGTGGATCCGGGCACCATGAGTCCGTACCAGCACGGGGAAGTGTTCGTCACAGAGGACGGCGCCGAGACCGACCTGGACCTCGGCCACTACGAGCGCTTCACCGACACGGCGATGTCGCGCCTCAACAGTGTCACCACCGGCTCGATCTACCAGGCGGTGATCAACAAAGAGCGCCGCGGCGACTACAACGGCGGCACCGTCCAGGTGATCCCCCACATCACTGGTGAGATCCGAGAGCGCATCCACCGCGTGGCTGCCAACAGCAACGCTGACGTGGTGATCACTGAGATCGGCGGCACCGTCGGCGACATTGAATCGCTGCCCTTCCTAGAAGCCATCCGCGAATTCCGCGGGGATGTGGGACGCAATGACCTGGCCTACGTGCACGTCACTCTGCTGCCGTACATCGGCACCTCTGGTGAACTCAAAACCAAGCCAACTCAGCACTCCGTCAAGGAACTGCGATCGATCGGAATCCAGCCCGATGTCCTGGTATGCCGCAGTGACCGGCCAATCGGCGAAGACCTCAAGACCAAGATTGGCGGCTTCTGCGGTGTGACCACCAAGGCGGTGGTTCCCTCCCTCGATGCCGACAGCATCTATGCCGTGCCGATCGCACTTGAGGACGGAGGACTTTGCCGTCAGGTGCTTGATGTTCTGAACCTTGAGGATCACGAAAGCGATATGGGCTCATGGGAAGCCCTGGTGCACAAGCTGCGCAACCCCGGCCCCTCGGTCAAGGTGGCCCTGGTGGGCAAGTACGTGCAGCTCAACGACGCCTACCTCTCTGTTGTCGAAGCCCTGCGCCATGCCTGCATCGACACCGACTGCGGCTTGGATCTGCACTGGGTCTGCGCCGAGCGCATCGAGGAGGAGGGAGCTGAATCCTTACTGCGGGGCATGGATGCGGTGGTGGTTCCCGGGGGCTTCGGCAACCGCGGCGTGGACGGCAAGGTGGCCACCATCCGCTGGGCCCGTGAGCAAAGGGTGCCGTTCCTGGGCCTCTGCCTTGGCATGCAGACCGCTGTAATCGAATGGGCCCGGAACACCGCCGGCTTGGTGGGTGCTACTAGCGCCGAGCTCGAGCCTGCTACCACCCACCCGGTGATTCACCTCCTCCCAGAGCAGCAAGACGTGGTGGATCTCGGCGGCACCATGCGACTGGGCGTCTACCCATGCCGCTTAACCCCTGGCACCCGCGGCCACGACCTCTACAACGACGAGGTCGTCTACGAGCGTCACCGCCATCGCTATGAGTTCAACAACGCCTACCGCAACCTTTTCCTGGAATCAGGCTACGAAATCAGCGGCGTCTCTCCCGATGGACGCCTTGTTGAATTGATTGAGCTCAAAGGACACCCCTTCTTCCTGGCCTGTCAGTACCACCCCGAATTTTTATCTCGCCCCGGTCGGCCCCATCCGCTGTTTACCGGTTTGATCAACGCCGCCCGGGAGCGCCTGCCCCAGTCCCCCAGCGAGGCCCTCAGCCAGCGCGCGTGAGCAGCAGCCCCATCAACCTGCCGGTGGTGGAGACGTTCCATTCCCTGCAAGGGGAAGGGATTCATGGCGGCCGCAGCGCCTTCTTCATCCGCCTTGGGGGCTGCAGCGTGGGCTGCAATTGGTGCGACACCAAACACTCCTGGCCTGCAGCGGCGCACCCTGACACCGCTGTGGTTGAACTTGCTTCAGCGGCGGCCTTCGCCCAGCAACAAGGAGCTGCCTTTGTCGTGATCACCGGCGGTGAGCCGCTGCACCACAACCTCGAAGAGCTCTGCAAGGCACTGGAAGCTGCTGCACCTCAGTTCCCTCGCCATCTGGAAACCAGCGGCGTCAATCCATTGAGTGGGCACTTCAACTGGATCACGCTTTCACCCAAACGCCACAACCCGCCGACGGCTGAACTGCTGAGTCGGTGCCATGAACTCAAGGTCGTAGTCCATGAAGCAGCCGATCTGAGCTTCGCCCAAAGCATGGCGGAAGCAGCTAACAGGGCTAATAACAGCCCTGCACTGCTGCTGCAACCAGGCTGGGAAAGCAGCGACGGTCAGCGACTGGCGCTGGAGTTCGTTCGCACCCAGCCAACCTGGCGTCTCAGCCTGCAGAGCCACAAGTGGCTCGGTGTGCGCTAGTTCAGTGAGATGACTTCAGCTGCTTCCAACACCGCTATCGCCCTGCTTTCCGGCGGGCTTGATTCCGCTACCGCCGCCGCTCTGGCTCTAGAGGCCGGGAAGCGAGTGATCGGCCTTTCCTTCGATTACGGCCAGCGACATCGACGCGAGCTCCAAGCCGCTGCCACCGTGGCCAAGGCCCTAGGACTCGCTGAGCACGAAACTATCAGCGTCAACCTTGCGGCCTGGGGAGGATCTTCCCTAACCGACCTAACCCAGTCAGTGCCGAATCAAGGGGTAGAGGCAGGAGTGATTCCGAGCACCTATGTACCGGGTCGAAACACCGTCTTCATTGCGCTGGGACTAAGCCTGGCGGAAGCCAAGGGAGCCGATCAGCTGGTGCTGGGTGTCAACGCCGTGGATTATTCCGGCTATCCGGACTGCCGCCCGGATTATCTAGAAGCCTTCCAGACCCTGGCAGATCTGGCCAGTCGCAGTGGCCGCGAAGGCCACGGCACCCGCTTATGGGCACCTCTAGTGGAGTGGAGCAAGACACGGATCGTTCAAGAGGCCCTGCGGCTGGGGGTACCAATTGAACAGACATGGAGCTGCTATGCCGGCGGTGAGATTCCCTGCGGCGTTTGTGACAGCTGCCGCATCCGCGACGCCGCCCTACGGGAAGCCGGCCGCCCAGATCTCGCCAGCCGATGAACTCGCTGCCCTGGTGGGACCCACCCGTGCTGGCGACCCTGCTGGCCCAGCACTACGGCAAACAGGGACTGGTCTGGCTCGATGGAGATGCCAGCAACCTTGGCCGCCATGCCGTGCTGGCCGCCGGGCCGGAGAAGGTACTGCGGTGCGACGGCCTGCTTGGTGATCCAGGGGCCGCTGACCCGTTCGAAGCCCTATCTGCTGCCTTTGCCGGCAAGTCGGGGCACTGGCTGGGCTGGCTCAGCTATGAAGCCGGCGCATGGGTGGAACCTGCCGAGCACTGGCAAACGCCCCAGATGGCCGTGCTTTGGGCGGCTCGCTATTCGGTGGTGATTGAACTGGATTTGCAGCTTCAGCAACTTCAGTTACTAGGCGAGGGCCCGCGACACACTGAGCTCACGTGCCTGCTGCAAGAACCGGCACCCCTGATCCATCCAGTGAAGACCTCAATCCAGCCAGAGGCATGGCACTGGCTCAGCGGGCGCGACCGGTACGAACAGCAGGTACAAAAGGTGCGTACATGGATCGCCAGCGGAGATCTGTTCCAGGCCAACCTCACTGACTGTGCTGAGCAGACCCTGAGTCAGCCAGCAGATCCGCTAGCTCTTTACCAGCAGTGGAGACAGTGCTGCCCGGCGCCCTTTGGCGGCGTCATGCTTGCCAGCAGCCACGAAGCAGTACTGAGCGCCTCGCCCGAACGTTTTCTACAAGTGGATGCGCAGGGGGTGGTGGAAACCCGACCGATCAAGGGGACCCGTCCGCGCCACAGCAATCCAGAGCTTGATGCTGATGCCGCAGCTGAACTGGTTACTAGCCCAAAAGACCGAGCAGAGAACGTGATGATCGTCGATCTGATGCGCAACGACCTGGGGCGGGTCTGCGCTACCGGCAGTATCAACGTGCCGCAGCTGGTGGGGTTAGAGAGCTACCCACAAGTACATCACCTCACTTCGGTGGTGACTGGAGTTCTGCAACACCCCATGGACACCGCAGGCCTGCTGCGAGCCTGCTGGCCGGGAGGGTCCATCACTGGTGCGCCCAAGATCAGGGCTTGTCAGCGACTCAGCAGCCTTGAGCGCATCCCACGAGGCCCCTACTGCGGCAGTTTTTTTCACCGGCGGCCTGACGGGCGCTTTGATAGCAACATCTTGATACGCAGCTTGCTGATGCTTGGCACCCGCTTGCGGGTCCATGGGGGCTGCGGGATCGTGGCGGACTCTGACCCACATCTCGAGGCCGACGAACTCGGATGGAAAGTGCAGCCCCTGCTTGATGCCCTTGCCTAAGTCCGCTCCACCTGTGGAGGCCATTGCCTGGTGTGAAAGCCAGTGGGGCCACCCAGATGAGGTTGCCCTACCTCTGAGTGATCGCGGTCTAGCCCTAGGCGATGGTGTCTTTGAAACCGTGCTAATCCGACAGGGCACACCGCAGCTGTTGCGCGAGCACCTACAACGCTGGCTGATGAGCGCAAAACTTCTGGAGTTGCCACCACCTCCAGGCGAAGCAGCCGTTCAAGCGTGGCTAAGCGAAGCGATAGCCCGCAGCGGCATTAAAGATGGTGCCCTGCGCATCAACTGGAGCAGAGGCAGCAGCAACCGAGGCTTAATCCCCCCCCGCACACCAATAGGGCGTTGTTGGGGAACCTTTCATATGCACCACCCCAGGTTTCAGCCCACCAAGGTAATCATCAGCAAACAGGTGCGACGCTGGAGCGACGATCCGTTGGCAAGTTGCAAAAGCCTGAACTACGGCGCACAGGTCTTGGCGAGAAGCGAGGCCTTACGCCAAGGGGCTGACGATGCACTGCTACTCAACACTGAGGGGGAGCTTTGCTGTGGGAGCAGCGCCAACTTGCTTGTCCAACGCTCTGGCCAATGGCTGACACCTCCAATCCGGAGCGGCTGTCTACCCGGGGTGATGCGAGCCCAAGGGCTAGAGCTCAACGTAATTAAAGAAGAGGCCCTCAGTTCGTCACTGAGGGAGGACGAGCCGGCCGTGCTGCTCAACAGCCTTGATTGCCGTCCCCTGAATAACCAAGCAAAACTTCTATCAAGAAGACTCTTTGAACAGCTATTACGTTCAGCATGAACCGCAAGAAAAGGGGCGGTGCCAAAAGATTTTTAAGATTATGTCCTAAATCAGCATTTCGTGATCGTTGGCACTGTTTAACCGGGGACGACGTGGCTTGATGGCAAGTAACTTCTAAACCCCCAATGCCATTACTGAACTGCACCTATCGAAATAGCCTAAAAAGAATGATAATCGTACGATGCTTTGCAAGTGGAGGCTTCTACCTGGAGCGAGTAGTTTTCCCTTTCGAGATTCTCAATTTCCAGGCACCCGAGAATACCGAAGTTGAGGTGTGGTCCCACGGACTGGGGAGCCCAGAACTAGTTTGTGCAATGGCTATCGACGACTTAAAGAGTGAATCACCTGAAGCCCAATCTCCACTTGAGCTGGTCAATCAGTAAGAATCATAAGAACATAAGCGCGAAAAAGCCAGGACACACTTACTCCATCCAAAAGAAGAAGCCAGGGCCAAATGCTTTAAACAACTATCACTTACTTTGCGTAATGGACCCCGCGATATGTCAGATGATGCTGAGAACATGATTCCATTTCTACGCCAATCAAAGCAGCTGTTTTGGTTGAGCGAATAAAACCTTCAGGGAGGCACAGCTCATCGGCGCTTGCGATAGCCACTTGGCGCGCTTGATAAACCGATCGCCTGTAGGTCAATTTCTCTTGGGACTTAGGAGCTAGTTCAGTACGAGGCTCGTATTGATGGCCCCGGAAAATCAGAGTGGTCATGGTGGTTCTACGAGTCAGCCCAGGTCCCCGTTCCATGGCCTGGAGTGAAGTGCGCCTTGCAAGCAAGGTGAACGCTTTCAGTAGCGACCGCTACAGACAAATCGTGGCAAAAAGCAAGGACCAATAGGCGTTCACGCCATCACAGACTACAGATTTCTTTACAAGGAAGCCTTGGGCACGAGAGTCCAGGCTTCGGGAACTAGAACTCTTTACGACGTCCCGGCTTCAATGAATTCAAACCAAGCGCTCGCCGCCGCTCTGCTGAGCGCAACCGTGT
This sequence comes from Synechococcus sp. TMED19, assembly GCA_002168155.1. Lineage (GTDB taxonomy): Bacteria > Cyanobacteriota > Cyanobacteriia > PCC-6307 > Cyanobiaceae > RCC307. Next base: position 19,763 of record NHBY01000027.1, read on the forward strand.
TGCTTTGCGGTTGCAGCTCTAATCACAAAAAAGAAACAGCAGCACACAAAGCAGACATTGGAGATGTCCTCGTGATCGCTGAGAACACCCATGTGGTTTTGAGAAAACCGTTCAAACCTGGCACTCCAAACGGCCTGTACGACGGAGCAGTCACAGAGATATCAGAGTCTGGAGAGGAGCTTCATTTCGAAGTGAATGCCGTCTGCAGCATGCCCGACCTACCTGGCTGGCCGGAATATGACAATATCTACGGAAAAGAAATAGGGGACCCTTCGGAAGCTGGTGAAACGGGTGGTCAGACGCAGTGGCAAACACTCCTGTACTTCAACGGAACCGTGTCAAACGATGGGCCCGAGAAAAGTCCAGAGTGGGCAACACGACTAGCGCAAAACCTTTGCCGCAAAGGGGACTTTAATGACGGAAGCAGCAATGGCAACAAACATCAGGAGCTAACCCTTGATGGCCCAAGCCTAGATGTAAACCGCAAAGCAGCAAAGCAATAAAAGTCAAATCCAATACACCAGCAGACAAGCCAGCGGGTCAAAATGAGAATGGTAATCGTTCTATTCGGGAGGAAGATTTTATGAGTTGAGCGCTGACGTCAGGCAGAGATAACTGGCTTCCCACTAACACCTTTTGCCAAAAACTTCAGTCGCAAGATTTACAGAATCCTGCGAAGAGTATTCTTGTCAACTTGTATTCGATAAGACAGTTTGATCGGCCAAAGTCGATTGAATGGATACAGGTTGAGTTTTTTCAATGCCGAAGACTCTGTTCAAGGTTGATCTGACAAAGCCAATGGATCAACAGGAAATGCCTGGGCATAACCGTTGGCATCCAGATATCCCTGCAGTTGCCTCTGTAAACCCTGGAGATTCCTTTCGGATTGAGTGTAAAGACTGGACAGATGGTCAGATTAAAGACAATGACAATCCTCAAGACATCGCCAACGTCAATCTAGAAGTTGTCCATGTCCTCAGTGGGCCAATTTGGGTTAATGGTGCACAACCTGGAGACATCCTCGTTGTTGACATTCTTGAAGTCGGAGCTTTACAAGGTGATGAATGGGGCTTTACAGGAATTTTTGCTAAAGAAAATGGTGGTGGGTTCTTAACTGACCACTTTCCCCAAGCAGCTAAAGCTATATGGGATCTCAATGGTATTTATACATCCTCACGACATATCCCAGGTGTTCGCTTTGCAGGAATCACGCACCCAGGACTGATCGGCTGCGCACCATCACATGAACTGTTGAAGGAATGGAATCGCCGTGAGACCGAACTTGTTAACACCGCCCCTGACCGGCGCACCTACGGGGCTGGCCTATCAGGTAGCGAGCCGGTACTAGCCGCATTACCAAATCCCAACAGTGCCATTCTGGGCAATGTCGCCCAGGAAGATTTCGACCGTATTGCAAATGAAGCAGCCAGAACGGTACCTCCACGTGAGCACGGAGGAAACTGCGACATTAAGAATCTAACAAAAGGAACACGTATTTATTTTCCAGTCTATGTAGAAGGCGGAAAGTTATCAATGGGGGACATCCACTTTTCACAAGGGGATGGAGAGATTTCATTCTGTGGAGCCATTGAGATGTCTGGCTATCTAGATCTACATGTTGACATCATAAAGGGGGGAATGGAGAAGTATGGAATGGTCAATCCTATGTTTAAAACCAGCCCCGTAGAGCCACATTACAGTGACTATCTAGTTTTTGAAGGCATTTCTGTAGACGAGTTTGAAGGGAAGCAATACTATATGGATGTCCATATCGCGTATCGAAGGGCATGCCTAAATGCAATTGAATACCTAAAGAGGTTTGGCTTTACTGGTGAACAAGCCTATCTGTTGTTGAGCTGTGCACCAGTAGAAGGTCGAATCAGTGGGATTGTCGACATTCCCAACGCTTGCTGCACACTGGCACTACCAACAGCCATTTTTGATCAAGATATTTTGCCATGCTAGCCGCCATTAAGCACAATTCCAAGAATTACCCATTCCACCAATTAAATCTCAATCAGTATGCCCATCTACGAATACATCTGCAGCCAGAATGACTGTGGACAATATGAGGTTTGGAGAAGCATTGACTCTCGGGATGTCAACACAGAATGTCCCAGTTGCGGGGAGAAGGGAAAGCGCATTTATTCAGCTCCAATGACTCTAACTGGCAAATTTCGGCTAAAAGTGGAATCTAAAGAGCCCAAGTTAGTGAAAAAGAGTCAGGTTCAAGATAGGAACGAAGCAAAACCCAGATTACGAGCAAGTCCAGACAGACCATGGATGCTCAACCGCGGATGCTAGTGAATAAACGGTAACAGGCATATCAAATCAATCAAGCTTCTTGTGCAATATACGCAGATAGTAAACTGCTGAGCTTGCATATATCGATTGATACAGACTTGATAAACACCAGAAAATGGAAACTTTAATGGTTGCTATCGATACAGGCACAATATTGGATGGGTGAACAATGGAAAAGGTTCTCATTCTCGCCAATGGCAAGCACCGGAAGCGTCAGCGCTTGGGAAGAAGCATTGCTAACAGCAATGATTCAATACCCAGTCCCTGTCATCAAAGGACCTGAGGATATCCAGACCCAGGTCGATCAGATTTGCAAATGCGTTGCCACCACAAAGGCTGGCTACCCAGATCTCGATCTCATTGTGTTCCCTGAGTATTCCACGCAGGGATTGAACACGCAGATCTGGACCTACGATGAGATGCTGCTCCGCATCGATTCACCAGAAATCGGTCGCTTCAAGCAAGCCTGTATCGACAACAAGGTCTGGGGCGTCTTTTCCTTGATGGAACAGAATGACGACCCTAGCCTGCCTCCCTTCAACACAGCAATCATCATCAATTCAGATGGTGAAATTGTTCTGCACTATCGCAAGCTGCAACCCTGGGTGCCCATTGAGCCATGGTCTCCTGGCAACTATGGAATGCCAGTCTGTGATGGTCCTAAGGGGTCCAAGTTAGCTGTATGCATCTGTCATGACGGGATGTTCCCAGAATTGGCACGAGAAGCCGCATACAAGGGCGCTAATGTCTACATCCGAATTTCTGGTTATTCGACTCAGGTCAACGATCAGTGGATCTGGACCAACAGAACGAATGCTTGGCAAAATCTGATGTACACCATTTCAGTCAACTTGGCTGGATACGACAACGTCTTCTACTACTTTGGTGAAGGTACGGTCTGCAACTACGACGGTAACGTTATTCAGCAGGGCCACCGCAATCCCTGGGAAATCGTCACTGCTGAACTCTTCCCAAGGTTGGTTGATAAAGCCCGAGAGCATTGGGCACTTGAGAACAACATCTTCAACCTCGGATGCCGTGCTTATGTCGGCAAGCCTGGAGGCGAAAAAGAAAACTACCTTACTTGGGTCAAAGATCTTGCCAATGGTGAGTACAAACTCCCCTGGGACGACAAGATCAAAGTTAGAGATGGCTGGAAGTACTATCCAGAAGGAGTCAAGTTAGGGCCATTGCCTGCGTCGACAAACGGTCACAGTACAGCTTCCGTTCCAAACAGCCCAGTTCCAGCACAAGTCTAGAGATCACTACATCAACGATATCAAGGGCCCGGAGTTCATTCTCTGGGCCTTTTTATTGCCTGAAATTAAAGATGGGAATCAAACCAAGAAAAGCTCCAATTGTCAATCCGAGAATGGAAGCAATAGATCACATTTGATATTGCACTAAAAAGGTCTAGAGTTAAACCTCTGGACCTTTTGAAGGGCTATTTAAAATGCAAACTATTGAAAGCCCAAGTTTAGACTGTGAGGAACTCTTCAATCACTGAATCAGACAACGAGCTGGTAGGACCACTTGAAACAATGCCTCCGCGTTGCATTGCATAGTAGAAGCTGGATTGCTTAACAAATTGCAGATGCTGCTCAACAAGCAAGACACTAATGCCTGTCTCTTTAATAATACGTTGAACTGCATTTTCGATGTCTAGAATAATCGATGGCTGGATTCCCTCAGTAGGCTCATCGAGCAATAGCAATTTTGGCTTTCCTAGCAATGCGCGGGCGATTGCAAGTTGCTGTTGCTGTCCACCGCTGAGATCGCCACCACGACGATTGAGAAATTGCTCGAGAATCGGAAAGAGTTCAAAAACAATCGGGTCAATATGCCGATTTTTAGCAATGCCCCCAGGCAACGACTCCATACCCAAGAGTAAATTTTCACGTACGGTAATTCGAGGGATAATGTCCCTACCTTGAGAGACATAACCAATTCCATGGCGAGCACGCTGATAAGGTGCTTGATCTTGGAGCATGGTTCCGTCATACTCAATAGAACCTGAGCGCTGATTTAGCAAACCAATAATCGTTTTAAGAAAAGTGGTTTTACCAACTCCATTGCGACCAATTAAACAAACCATCTCACCTGCAGGGATGTGCAGATCAACATTACGGAGAATATGACTCTCTCCATAATAAACATTCAGCCCAGAGACATTGAGAATGGTTTGAGTTGCAGTAGTCGTAGTCATGACCTCAGGAAGCGATTGGTTGAGTAAAAGTCCTTATTCCATAAAACTAATGATCATCGGACTGACCCAGATAAACCTCGATGACCCGAGGGTCAGCCTTAACTTCTTCCATCATGCCCTGAGTTAACAATTGACCTTGGTGCAGGACAGTTACGGGCGCCCCTAAATCACGAATGAACTCCATATCGTGTTCAATGACAACAACTGTATGATCACCAGCAAGAGATTTAATCAACTCTGCTGTTCGAGCTGTCTCATCATCAGTTAAGCCAGCTACAGGTTCATCCAGCAAAATCACATCAGGAGCTTGTGCCACAAGCATCGAGATAGCAAGCCATTGCTTTTGTCCATGAGACAAGGAACCTGCCTCGACTTTTGCATAAGGAGCTAATCCAACATAATCCATGATGCGATAAACCTCATCTTTGACCGATGAGGTCAGGGTTTCAAACATCAAGTGAAACGGAGTTTTATTTGGTGCAGCAGCAAATTCCAGATTTCTAACAACTGAGAGGTTGTTAAAGACACGAGGAGTTTGAAATTTACGCCCGACTCCAAGCCTGGAAATCTTCTGTTCCGATAAACCTAAGATGCTTTCACCCCTGAGTGAAACAGCACCTTTAGTTGGTTTTACTTTACCTGTAATGACATCCAGGAAAGTCGTTTTGCCAGCACCATTCGGGCCAATAATAGAGCGGAGCTCACCGGGTTGAAGAGAAAGTGAAAGATCTGTCAGAGCAAAAAAGCCGTCAAAATCAACACTGACATCTTGGAGTTCTAGGATTGGAGTAGGCATAGCAGCAAGGTGAGAAAACTAGAATGAAGTCAATCGTTATCACTTTGGAGTAATTGTTTTTGGCTCAAGATTAACTTGCTCGTCCAGGTCAAGACTGGGGTAGGTTTTCGCTCTTTTCGCAATTCCAAAAGCAGACAGCATGGATGCTGCACCACCTTTGGTCAGCCAACCATAAATACCATCAGGCATGAGCACGACAACAAAGATAAACAAGCCACCCTGCACAAATAGCCAAGCTTCTGGCAATGCCTCACTCACTAGACTACGGAGGTAGTTCACTAACACAGCGCCAATAATTGGGCCAATTAAGGTGCCCCGACCTCCGACAGCAACCCAGATCACCATTTCAATAGACATTGAAATGGCCATGTACTGGGGCGACACAATTCCAGATTGAACCGTATATAAAGCACCTGAAATACCAGCAAGTCCACCGGCAACAAGAAAAACAATCACCTTGAAGGGAACCGGATTGAAACCCGTGAAACGGACGCGAGCTTCATCATCACGAATACCAATCAATGCATCACCAAACCTGCCACTGGTCAAGAACTTACAAAGAAGATAGGCAAAAGGGAGGATAATTAAAGTAACCCGGTATAATAAGAGTTGAGCATCATCAGATCCAACAATCATCCCAAAAAGTTCGGTTGTTGAAGTCTTGAGGCCATTTGTACCGTTCACTAGTTTCTGCTGCCCATTGAAGAAGTGGTAGAAGACCATCAATGAGGCTTGAGTAATAATTGAGAAATAGACGCCTTTAATTCGATTCCTAAAAATTAGATATCCAACCAAGCCGGCAACAACTGCAGGTATAATCCAAATGGCAATTAAAGTGACTGGAAATGACCAAAACGGCTCCCAGAAGAAGGGAAGATTATCAACGCCATAATTTTCAAAGAATTTTGGTAGACCATTTGCACCTGTTGTAAAGTCGTTTTTTGTGACTAATAACAAGTGCATAGCAATGGCATAGCCACCTAATGCAAAGAAAATACCCTGACCAAGACTAAGGAGCCCTGTATAACCCCATATCAAATCAATTCCGAGAGCAACAATGGCAAGAGAGAAATAGCGGCCAAAAAGATTAAGCCTGAATTGCGATAAAATCTCCGGAAGAACAAAAAAAGCGAAGGCGAGAAGAATCCAGGGGACTAATTTGCGAAAGAGTTTCATAGCTATGTCAATGAGAGAGGATAATCAAGCCTCAACTGACCGTCCCTTCTGAGGGAACATGCCCGTTGGCTTAAATTGAAGAAACCCGATGATAAAGATAAAGATCAGAACGTATGACATACTTGTTGTTGCGAAGAATTCAACCACAGCTGCGGCCACTTTTGGCATATCTGGGAATGCAATCAGCAGTGAACCCGAGCCAATAATTGACTGAATAATGCCAAGCATCATTGAAGCAATTACCGTACCAACAAGATTACCAACTCCACCTAAAACAATGACCATAAAGCAAGAGACGATATAAGCAGCACCAAGATTGGGACCAACTGAGCCCAACAGAGTAATTGCGGCTCCAGCAACTCCAGCAAGACCTGAGCCAACGCCAAAAGTAATACTATCGACACTATCAGTGGGAATACCCAAGCAATTACTCATTTGACGGTTTTGAGTAACTGCACGGATACGCAGTCCCCAAACACTTTTAGTCAGGAACCATGCAACACCAAGCAATAGTAATGCTGACAAAATAATGATGAAAATCCTGATACCTGGTAGTTCAATTCCAGCAATAGAACCCCAACTGCCCTGAAGCCATTTAGGAGCGGTCACATCAATATTTCGGGGACCGAACCATGGCTTATTCAGAGCTCGGTTGCCAATGCCCGTAATGGCCGAAATAGTGACAATGCCTAGCAGAGCAGAGGCAGTCCAAATCAATCCAGCAAGATAGGGAGCAAAAGGACGGGACTTAATTTTCTTGGGAAGATAGCGATTCACGAGGATCCCAAGAATCACAGTCACACCAATGCCCAGCACCATGGGAGTTGAAACACTGCGTACAAACTGAATCAAAATCAAGCTGACACCCCATGTCGCCAAGAGGGTTTCAAGTGGTCGGCCATAAAGCTTACGTATCAGAGTCTTCTCGAGAAAAACTCCAACCACGGCCGTGACAAAGAAAGCTGCCACAAGAGCGACGGGATAATAAAGCTGGAACAAGCCTTCACCCAGAGGCTTGAACAGATTTTGAACAACGTAAGTGACATAAGCCCCAACCATCATCAACTCACCATGGGCAAGGTTGATAACGCCCATAAGGCCGAAGACAATCGCAAGGCCAGTTGCTGCTAGCAGCAGGACTGATCCGATACTTACGCCATCGAGCAACTGTGAAAAAACTAGTTCCATCGTTTCATTGTGAAAAAAAAGGGGTGAGTCACTTAATTGTGACTCACCCCTGGGACATCATTCAGACGTAACGATTACATCTTGAACTTTCCAGCGTCCGCTCGATCCAGTGTCCAATCGCACTTGTAACCCTTGGTCTCAGGAACGTATTGGTTCCAAGTGATCGGAGCAACAGGGGTCTTGCTATCCCAGAGGATCTTGAATTGACCGTCGTCCATTGCCTCGCCGATCCGAACAGTCTGGGAGATGTGATGATTGGGGTACATCTCGATCGGACCTTGAGGCGCGTCTAGCTTGATTCCAATCAGCGCATTCCTTACGGCATCGAGATCCTCGTAAGTATCTGCCTTCTCAACAGCAGCCTTCCAGAGGTAGACCATGTTGTAGGCGGACTCCATCGGATCATTCGTGACACGATCATCTCCATACTCAGCCAAGAAAGCCTCGTTGAAGTTGTTGGAAGCTTCAGTGCCCAGGGACATGAAGTAATTCCAAGCCGCATAAGTACCGCCAACGTACTCAGGACCGATTTGGCGAATTTCCTCTTCTGCGATTGAGAAGGACATGATGGGGTACTTCTCAGGATCAATGCCTGCAGCCTTGAACTGCTTGAAGAGGGCAACGTTGGAGTCACCATTCAGGGTATTGATGATGATGCCGCCATCAGGGAAAGCTTTCTTGATCTTGGCGATGATCGGAGCAACCTCTGTGTTGCCAAGGGGAATGTAGTCCTCACCAACCGTCTCACCGCCCAGGCTCTTGACCTGCTCTTTAATGATGGTGTTCGCCGTACGTGGATAGACGTAGTCGGAACCAACGAGGTAAACCTTCTTACCAAGCTTGCCGGAGAACTTGTCAAAGAGCCAATCAACAGCAGGCTCAGCTTGCTGATTGGGCACTGCGCCTGTATAGAAGATGTTCTTGGAACACTCCTGGCCTTCGTACTGGATCGGATAGAAGAGGAAGTGATCCTTTGCTTCATAGACAGGAAGCATTGCCTTGCGGCTTGCTGAAGTCCAGCCGCCAAAGACAACAGCAACACCATCAGCATCGATCAGCTTCTGCGATTTCTCAGCAAAAGTTGGCCAATCTGAGGCACCGTCTTCGGAGATGGATTTGATTTTGTAGCTCTTGCCACCAACCTTGACGCCGCCAGAATCATTAATCTCCTTGATCGCCATCTCCTCAGTCTCTTTGAGGGTGGTTTCAGAGATCGCCATGGTTCCACTCAGGGAGTGGAGAATGCCAACTTTGATTTCACCGTCAAAGTCGCCTGCAGTGTCACCGCCGCCGCCACCGCCGCAGGCCGTGGTTGTCAGTCCCACGGCAGCAGCAGCTAAGCCAGCGACAAGACGCTTCGAGAGCGAGAGTTTCATTGGACGTTCACACGAAAAGGTTGAATGTGCCGATCTCGTCAGCAACTAGATGGTACGGACCACAAAAGCGCACTAAGTATCAATGGTTACTTTTTCTTTTTTGTAAACCTAGCGTGAATCAAAGGGGTAACTGTTGTAACAAGAAATGGCGAATTGTTTCCAAGCCCTCACCGCTCCGCAAGTTTGAAAAGCACCAGGGGAGCTTTCCTCGCATTCGACTTGCATCCTCAGCCATCACAGACAAATCGGCACCAACCATTGAAGCCAAATCAACTTTATTGATTACCAAGAGGTCAGAGCGAGTGATACCAGGACCTCCTTTACGAGGAATCTTGTCGCCGGCCGCGACATCAATCACATAGATGCAGAGATCTACCAACTCCGGACTGAAGCTGGCGGCGAGGTTGTCACCACCGCTTTCAACCAAAACAAGATCCAGATCAGGAAACCGCTGCTCCAGTTCCTCAACTGCAGCACGGTTAATCGAGCAGTCCTCACGGATTGCCGTATGGGGGCACCCACCAGTTTCAACGCCACGGATGCGCTCCGGCTCAAGGGCTCCGGCTCGCGTCAAGAACTGAGCATCCTCTTGCGTATAGATGTCATTGGTCACTACCGCCAACTGCAGCTGATGGCGCAGGCTGCGGCAAATGGCTTCGACCAGAGCTGTCTTGCCAGAGCCCACTGGACCAGCAACCCCCACCCGCAGTCGACTCATGAACTCAATCCAGCTGGGGCCATGTTGCCAACGGCGGATAACCGTATTCTGAATTTCCTCGCCTCGAAGCTATCGACGCCATCACCCTGCTGGCGTTGATCGCCTGTGGCCTGGCCGGCGGCTTCATCAACACGGTGGCCGCTAGCGGCGCCACCGTGGTGGTGCCTTCGATGATCGGGCTTGGCCTCGAGGCGGGGATCGCCAATGGCACGAGTCGACTGGCAGCAGTAGCTGGCTTGGCGACAGCCACCTGGCGCTTTCACCAAGCCGGAGCCATTCCATGGGTGCTCACACTCAAGGCGACGTTGCCAATGGTGCTGGGGGCAACAGCGGGATCACTCTGGGCAACCGCCCTCGACGACCACTGGATCAGCCTCTCGATCGCTGGCTCTCTGCTGTTTGTCTTGATCTGTCTGGTTACCCAACCGACCAGGCTGCTGAAAGAGGACGACCTCAGCACAAGTACCACTGACATCCAGCTGGGCCCGAGCTTCTATCTCTTGATGACCGCCACTGGCTTCTGGGCCGGGTTTATCGCCCTGGGATCAGGGGTGATGACCCTGCTGGTGCTGGTACTAGCCGGAGGCATCCCGCTGAAGACCGCCAACATCCTCAAGTGTTTTGTGCGACTTAGTTCAAGCCTTGTCGCCCTGTTGGTCTTTGGGCTCAGAGGCGAAATCAACTGGCTCTGGGCGCTGCCGCTGGCTGTATCCGGGATGGCCGGTGCCCATCTCGGGGCCAAGCTGGCCCTCGGCGAAGGCGCCACGCAACTGATCTTTCGAGCCTTAATCGCTGTTGTAGGCCTGGAAGTCCTTAGCTTTCTCTGGCGACTCGGCCTACCGCAGAACCTGATGAGCGGACTGGTCTGATGCGGCTTAGCTGCGAAACAAACGGCTGTAGAGCTCAGCGTGCTGCAGCTGAGCCAGACCTGCTCCCACCCCTGCACTAGTGAGCTGGCGGGGGTCTTGATCCTGCAGCTGGCGGGCCTGCAAATCGATCAGCGGGGCAAGGGCCAGCTGCAACCGCTGGCCTTCCGTCGGCCCAAGCGGAACAAGGCGTACCGCCGCGCTGAGCTGGTTAGCGGCCCAACTAAAGAGATAGCCCTTGCAGAGCGACTCACCGTGCAGCTCCAGGCAAAGACCAGCCCAGCTCCAGGCTGCAGGCCAGCTCAGATCCACAGCTCCACCTGGAAGCGACCAGCCCAAGCCCGTCAGCAGTTGCATCAGCGAACGCCCCATCTGGCGTTGTTGCTGCCGCATCTCGAGGGCCTCACGCTGGGCCAGCAGCCAGTCATCAAGCTCGCGCACTCGTTCCTCTGCCGGGCCACAAGGGTCATCCCGCCAGCGCTGTAGATCCTCTTTCAGGGGGGTCAACGCTGCAGCCTCCACCCGCACCAGGCCTCGCTGCAGTTCTGCTTCCAGCCAAGCCTGAACATCAACAGCAGCAGCAAGGCGGCCCTGCTGAACCAGCACCTCAAGCCCCTCTGAGTAGCTGAATGCCCCCACCGGCAGAGCCGGGCTAACCAACTGCAGCAGGGCCAGCAGTGAACTCATGCGTGTTGATGACCGTGACCGCTATAAGCACCAGCCTCCGGTTGAAACGGCGCCAGTAGTGGATGCACCGTCAACCCCCGCTGGCGCAGCATGGCCTCAAGCACAGAGTCGGCCAGCAGTCGCAGCTCATGGGTGTGCAGTTCCAGCGCAACGTGGCGATTGCCTAGGTGATAGGCCGCCTGCAGTAGGGCCAGAGGTTCAGCCGCTGACACCAGCAATAGCGGCTCAGCCTTGGCACTGACCACTACCTGTGGTGTTCCGTCCGCATCAGCCAGCACATCACCCGGTTTGAGGTCGCCTTCACGAGGCAGCTGCAGCAAAACAGCCACTCCCCCTTCGGCCTCGCGGCGGCCACGGCTAATGCGCCGCTCCGCTGCGGTTAGAGGCAACGCCGGCAAGGGAGCTGCTGGCACTACCAGCAAGCGCTGACTCAAAACAATCACGGCATCTGTTGAAGCCACCAGCACTCGCAGACCGATTCACCATCGCGGCGTCACGGGTCAATTCTGGTAGTTGTTGATACCAAGCTGAGGACCCAGCCCCGAAACGATCGGTGCATGGATGCAATTCCAATGGCTGGAGCAACCTGGCACGGTTCCGCAACGCTGCGCTTTCAGGCAGACCAAGCAGGAGCAACCCGCCTGCAGGGAGGCGCCACCGCCCCTCTCAAGCTGCTGCGTCACTACGCCGCCGCCGATGGACGCTGCGATGTCCCACTGCTGCATACCGCCGGTGGCCTGGTGGGCGGCGATGCGCTTTCCATCGACCTGCAGCTTGAGGCAGGAAGCCGCGCGCTGATCAGCAGCGTGGCCGCCCAGAAGATCTATGGCAGTCGCCACCGCTCGCGTGTGCAACCGGAGGGCCGCTGGGGGACGATCACGGTTGAAACGCAGCTGGCTGAGGGTGCAGAGCTCGAGTGGCTGCCGCAGGAAACCGTGCTCTTCTCAGGAGCACTGCTTGATGTGCGCCACAACGTTGAACTGGTGGAAGGCGCCAGTTGGTTAGGGATGGATGTGGTGCGTCTGGGCCGCACTGCCCGAGGAGAAAGCTTGGAGGACGGCTGCTGGCGCAGCCGCCTCAACGTGCGCCGCAATGGCCGCTGGCTGCTGGTGGACCAGCTGGAGCTGGGGGGAGAGAGCCTGAGCAGCAGCCATGGCCTCGATGGCGAGCCCGTGCTGGGCAGCCTGGTGTGGGCAGCACCGGCGAGTCTGCAAAAGCAAGCTCTAGAAGCCTTGCTGCAAGGCGCCCAGGCTGATCGCAGCGGCCTTGAGGGATGCATGGCGATTGGCCCCCTCGACCCTGGACTGATCGCGCGCTACCGGGGCCCGTCTACCCAGGCGGCACGCTTCTGGTTCTTCCGCATCTGGTGCCGCATCCGGTCACTGCAGAACCTCAGCACGCCCCAGTGGCCGCGCTACTGGCCCTTCCAAGAGCGCGAACTCGCCCTCAGCCCAGCGCCTGCAACAGCAACCACCACAGCGGAACGCTGAACAGGGCTACCACCGTGCTGGCAAACACCAAAGCCGCCGCCTCGCTGACATCGGTTACCGAGGCCTCAGCAATCAGCAGCACAGAGATCGCAGTGGGGGTACTGGCCTGCAACACCAGCACATCACGCACAGCAGCAGGTTGGCCCGTCAGCGATGCCAGAACAACCATCAGTGCTGGCAAAGCCAGCAGCTTCACCAGGAGCGCAGGTCGCAGGGCCCGCAATGCTTCGGCATGCACCTCACCGCTCCGCAGCATCACTCCAAGTCGCATGCCAAGCAGAGTGAGTGCCACCAGGATCACCAAACGCGCTGGCCACCAGAGCACCTGGGCCATCGCAGAGGACCAAGGGGTGAGCTGCAACAGCAGAGCAAGAGCCATGCCATGTAGCGCAGGGCTACCCAGCAGGTGACCGGCAACGCTCAAGGCGGACGGGCGCTGTCCGCTCACCAGCGGCGGGCCCACGGTCCAGGTCACCAGGGTGCCGATGATGTCGTAGGTGACGGCCAGCGCCAGGCTGGCCGGTGGCAGCAACGCCAGAACCACTGGCACACCGAAATAAGCGGTATTCCCTGTGACGGCACCGAGCCGCATCGCCCCCAGGGGCCACCAGCGGCGCAAGGAGGGCCACTGCAACAGCAACAGGCCGAAAAGAATCAGGACCAGGCTGAGACCCGCTGCGTCAGCCAGTTCCAATCCAACCCCAGAGCGCAGAAGCAGGCCAGCCACGCTGAGCGGCACGCCAAAACGCACTAGTGGAGGGGCGAACCAGGCCGGCAGAGCGGGGTGACGCCAGCCCAGCAAGAGACCCACTCCGAGGCAAGGCAGCAGTTCAAGCAGCAGTTGGAGCACTGACTCCAGTCAAAAAGTTCATAGCGAACGTTCCTTGTCCGCTCTTCCCTGCCAGCGTGTCAGAAGCAGCTTCCCTGTGATGCACCTCTCCCCCCAGGAGAAGGACAAGCTGTTGGTAGTCACAGCAGCTTTGCTGGCCGAGCGGCGCCTGCAGCGCGGGCTCAAGCTCAATCACCCCGAAGCCGTCGCCTTCTTGAGCCTCCAGATTCTTGAGGGAGCCCGCGATGGCAAAACCGTGGCCGAGCTGATGCAAGACGGCAGCAATTGGCTCAGGCGCGATCAGGTGATGGAGGGAGTCCCGGAACTGGTGAGCGAGGTGCAGATGGAGGCCACCTTCCCGGACGGCACCAAGCTCGTCACCCTGCACCAACCGATCCGCTGAACCATGGCCCCGCTCATCCCAGGCGAACTGCTCCCGGAACCCGGCGAGATCGAACTCAACAGCGGCAGACCTGTCACGACCGTGACAGTGGCCAACAGCGGGGACCGTCCCGTGCAGGTGGGGTCCCACTTCCACTTCGCCGAAGCCAACGCCGCCTTGCAATTCGACCGCACAGCCGCACGCGGCCAGCGTCTCGACATCCCCGCCGGTACGGCGATCCGCTTTGAGCCTGGCGATGAACGTCAAGTCGAGCTGGTGCCATTCGCCGGCGCCCGCCGCGTAGTGGGCTTCAACGGCCAGATCAACGGAGACCTCTAATGCCCTACCGGATCGATCGACGCGCCTACGCCGAGACCTACGGCCCCACTGTGGGAGACCGGCTCAGGCTCGCTGACACCGAGCTGATTCTGGAAGTCGAAAAAGATTTCACCACCTATGGCGATGAGGTGAAATTTGGCGGCGGCAAAGTGATCCGCGACGGGATGGGGCAGGGGCAAACAACCCGGGCTGAGGGAGCCGTCGACACCGTGATCACCAATGCCCTGATCCTGGATTGGTGGGGCATCGTCAAAGCCGATGTCGGCATCCGCGACGGGCGGATCTGCGCTGTTGGCAAAGCCGGCAATCCCGACATCACCGATGGGGTGACGATTCCGATTGGCCCCGGCACGGAGGCCATTGCCGGTGAGGGCCACATCCTCACCGCCGGAGGCATCGACACCCACATCCACTTCATCTGCCCGCAACAGGTAGAGACGGCGATCGCCAGCGGCATCACCACCATGCTGGGAGGCGGCACCGGTCCAGCCACGGGCACGAACGCCACCACCTGTACCCCTGGGGCGTTCCACATCAGCCGCATGCTGCAGGCTGCCGAAGGACTGCCGGTGAATCTGGGCTTCTTCGGCAAAGGCAATGCCAGCACCCCTGAAGCGCTCGAAGAGCAGGTTCGCGCCGGCGCCTGCGGCCTCAAGCTGCACGAGGACTGGGGGACAACGCCTGCAGCCATTGACTGCTGCCTCGACGTGGCGGACCGCTTTGACGTGCAGGTCTGCATCCACACCGACACCCTGAACGAAGCAGGCTTCGTCGAGGACACCATCGCGGCGATCAAGGGCCGCACCATCCACACCTTCCACACCGAGGGTGCCGGCGGCGGTCATGCTCCAGACATCATCCGCATCTGCGGCGAGAGCAACGTGCTGCCCAGCAGCACCAACCCGACCAGGCCCTACACCCGCAACACGCTCGAGGAGCACCTCGACATGCTGATGGTGTGCCACCACCTTGATTCAGCCATTCCTGAGGATGTGGCCTTCGCTGAATCACGCATCCGGCGCGAGACGATCGCCGCCGAGGACATCCTTCACGACCTGGGCGCTTTCAGCATCATCGCCAGCGATTCCCAGGCTATGGGCCGGGTGGGTGAAGTGATCACCCGCACGTTCCAGACCGCCCACAAGATGAAAGTGCAACGGGGGGTCCTCGCTGGCGATGGGGAGCGCAATGACAACACTCGCCTCAAGCGCTACATCGCCAAAGTGACCATCAACCCGGCGATTGCCCATGGCATCGACCACCAAGTGGGCTCCGTGGAGGTCGGCAAGCTGGCTGATCTAGTGCTCTGGAAGCCTGGATTCTTCGGTGTCAAACCCGAGCTAGTGATCAAGGGAGGCTCGATTGCTTGGGCCCAGATGGGCGATGCCAACGCCTCGATCCCCACCCCGGGGCCGGTGCATGGCCGTCCGATGTTCGCCAGCTTCGGGAAAGCACTGGCACCCTCCTGCCTCACCTTCCTGAGCCAGGCCGGACTCGAACAAGGAATACCAGAGCAACTGGGGCTGAGCACAGCTTGCGTGCCTGTGCAAAACACCCGAGGCATCGGCAAGGCGCAAATGAAAAACAACATCGCGCTGCCGAAGGTCGAGGTGGATCCCGAGACCTACGAGGTCTTCGCTGATGGTGAGCTGTTGACCTGTGAACCCGCTGAAGTGCTGCCGATGGCCCAGCGTTACTTCCTGCTCTGAGACCTGCTATGGCAGCTGAGCTGCTGGTGCTGCAGCACATCGATCGTGAAGGACCCGATCAGATTGCCGAGTGGGCTGCCATGCGCGGACTATCGCTACGTCTGATCCGTCCAGATCACGGGGACCCCCTACCGGATCCCGTTGCAGAAGGGCCCGCGCTAGCGGTGTTGCTCGGTGGACCCATGGGCGTCAATGACCGCCACCAATCGGAGTTCCACTGGCTGAAACAAGAACTGAACTGGCTCCAGGGCTGGATCCAACAGAAGCGGCCGGTACTTGGCATCTGTCTCGGCGCTCAGCTGCTGTGCACAGCTGCTGGCGGCACCGTGGAACCGCTCACCACCGGGACTCCACCTCAACCACTCAAAGAGGTGGGTTTTGGGGCCATCAGCTGGCAAGCCAGCAGTTCAAACGTCCCGTGGCTGGCATCTCATCCTCGACAACAAATGGTGCTCCACTGGCATGGAGACCGTTGCTGCCTACCCAAAGAGGCTCAAACCCTGGCTTCAACACTGCACTGCCACGAACAAGCCTTTCAGCTGGGATCAAATGCGGTTGGGCTTCAGTTTCACGTTGAACTATCAATGACAAGCCTTGAACGCTGGGTCTCCGAAGATCGAGATTTCATCGAAGCAGCAGGGAGCACGCCAAACCAAATCCACGAACAGGCCGAGCAATGGGGGACGGAGCTCACAGAACAAGGCCGAAGCCTTCTTGACGGACTACTCGATCACCTCTTAAGCCAAGTGTGAGGCTGGCTGAATCTGCTCAGGCAATCCGATGGCGCAGCGAATGTCGCCGATTCGGCTGCCAAGACGCAAAAAGTCCTCGGGAGTGAATTGCATCAGGGGCAACGTGCGCTCACCAAGGTTCACCCCACGCCAGAACTGACGCAGATCACGACGAGAGTGGCGGTAGAGCGATGGATACAAATGATGGGACCACCAGGCCAGAAGATGCTGCTGCCAACGGCGGCAACGTCGATCGTTACCCATAGAGAAGCCCACCACAAAAGCTTCATCAGCAGTGGTGTAACCGCGATTTAAAAGGATATGAAGACAGTCATGCAGATCAAGGCAGGCTGCACCAGGGAGCGCCACAGGACTATCGGGATCTTCCAGGAGCCATAACGAAAGAGGCAGCTTGGATTCAGGGTCGAGATGACCACTGACCTGCTCATAAACCTCAAAAAAGGATTGGCGATTGCAGTAGATCACTGCCTTGGGAATCACCCAGTTACAAATAAGTTCTCATAAGTCCCACAAAATACCTGTGACAATAAATACATCCATGAGCAATTAGTAGCAACGTTTACAAAACACCTTCATGGAGGAAGTAGTTGGTCACATATTTTGTAGCCATGGCAACTCGTGCGGGGAGGTTACAAGGAAAGAATGCGCATAGATCAGAGCGCAGCCAGTGTTCGAGAGTTATTCCACATTGACTGGATTCGACGAATACGTTCATCAATATCACGAGGAACACACATCACTAGGAAGACTGATAAAAACACTGTCCTACATGGGGATAGATCGACTGAAGAGAGAACATCGCAGCGCAGAACAATTGCTCAAGAAAATGGGTGCGACATTCCGTCTCTATAACAGTGAAAATTGCCCCAGTGAGCGCATCCTGCCATTTGATCCACTGCCACGGCTCATCAACAGTAGCGACTGGACACGATTGGAGCAGGGACTGAAGCAACGGCTAGAAGCAATTGACTGTTTCCTTGCTGACATTTATGGGTCACAGCAAATCATCCGCGATGGGATAGTCAGCGAGGTGGATCTGTGCTCAAGCCTCGGCTGGAAACCTCAGATGCAAGGGCTGCATCCTCCGAGAAACCGTTGGTGCCACATTTCGGGCCTGGATCTGATCCGTGATGGCCAGGGCACTTGGAGGGTATTAGAAGACAACCTGAGATGTCCGTCGGGCGTAGCGTATTTCCTTGAAAACCGTCGTGTGATGAAACAGCTATTTGCCGAACTATTTGAAGACCAACAGGTGATGCCAGTCGATGGCTATCCATCGCAACTATTGAGAACACTGCAGGACCTGGCACCATGGAGCGACAACCCCAATGTTGTTCTGCTCACACCAGGAGTTCACAACAGCGCGTATTTCGAGCACAGCTATCTGGCAAGGCTGATGGGTATCCAGTTAGTGGAAGGTTCTGATCTCGTCTGCAGTGATGACTGTGTCTGGCTAATGAACACAAGCGGCCTGACGAGGGTGGATGTGATCTACCGCCGGATTGATGATGACTTTCTAGATCCCGACTGCTTTCGAGCTGATTCAATGTTGGGAGTCCGCGGCCTGATGAAGTGTTTCCAAGCTGGTCGCGTGGCGATTGCCAATGCCCCAGGCACCGGCGTTGCTGACGATAAGCTCATCTACACCTTCATTCCTGAAATTATTCACTATTACCTCGGCGAAGAAGCAATCATTCCAAATGTAGAGACTTACCGCTGCGGCAACCCAAGCGAGAGGGAATATGTGTTAGCCAATCTGAGTTCTCTAGTGGTGAAGTCCGTCTCCGAAGCAGGTGGCTACGGCATGCTAATTGGCCCTGCATCCAGCGAAGCAGAGCGGGAATCATTCCGCGCACAGATCCAAACTAAGCCCCGTAACTTCATTGCCCAGCCGACACTACAACTCTCCACTGTTCCTTCACTCAGCCAAGGCGAGCTCTACCCCTGTCATGTGGACCTGCGGCCTTATGTGCTGCGTGGCAGCTCCACCTGGGTCACCCCCGGTGGCCTCACCCGCGTCGCTCTCAAGCGTGATTCCCTGGTGGTGAACTCCTCCCAGGGTGGCGGCAGCAAAGACACCTGGGTGGTTCCATGCTCTGCCGCGTAGCCGACAGTCTCTACTGGATTGCCCGTTACATCGAGCGGGCAGAAAATCTAGTTCGCTTCCTTAAGGTGGGGTGGGCTGTTTCACTAGATACTGAACATTCGAGCATCTCCCAGTGGCTCTCATTGGTGGATAGCTGCGCAGACCGTGAGCTTTTTGAGCAACTGGATACCTCGTCAAGTCCAGCATCAGTAATTAAGTTCATTACACGTGAGCCTGACAACCCCAATTCGATCATTAATTGCATTGCTGCGGCCCGAGAGAACGCACGGCAAATCCGTGAGGTCATTCCCAGTGAAGTATTTGAGGAGATCAACGAGCTGCATCTGCTACTGCAAGAGGAACCAGAGTTTTGGCAGCTTCCACTGACCGAGCAACTCGATGAAATCCGCAGACGCTGCCTTGTCATCAGAGGCGTCGAAGAGGCGACAATGCAGCGCGATGAAAGCTGGTGCTTCACTCGGATGGGGCGAATGCTGGAGCGAGCTGATAAGACTGCGCGGATGCTGGATGTGAAATACTTCCTACTACTGCCAAAGCCCGAAGATGTGGGAGGACCATTAGATGAATTGCAATGGATCGCGCTGCTGCGTTCAGTCAGCGCTTACCAGATGTACCGCCAATACCACGCCGAAATTTCACCCTCAAAAGTTTCCTCATTCCTATTAATAGAGCCCTTGTTCCCGCGCTCTGTGCATTACTGCCTGCTTCAGATGATCACCAGTATTGAGACCATTGAAACTGATGATTCCTCTCGGGCAAACTCAACACTTCTGGCCGCCCTAAAGATACTTCATGAGCAATGGTCAAGCACAAACATCACAAACCTGATCAGTAGTGGCTTACATGAAGGAATTGATGAATTGCAGCAACAACTCGACACCATTCACAACCTGACTGAGGCGCGCTATTTCACGCCGAGCCCATGCACGTAAAGCTCCGTCACCAGCTCAACTACACCTACGACCATCCCGTACAGCTGGGGGGCCATCGCATCTGTCTGATGCCACGCCCACTGGGATTCCAGGTGCTGATGAAGCACAGCCTGCGTTTCAAGCCCGAACCGTCTCAGGAGTTTGGACTGATCTCAGCTGGTGGTGATCAGATCCAAAAAATTCAGTTCATTGGTCATACCGACAGCCTCGAGGTCGTGGCTGAATCAGAAGTAATGACCACCGAACCCCCACCACTTATTTTATGCCTTGATACGCAACCACTGCAGCTGCCTTACCCGACAGGGCATCTCAATGGTGATCTGCATAGTTATCTACAAGGGTGGCTACCGAACGGCCAGCATGACCCGCTAGCGATTGCCCTAGCACAGGAAGCACTTGTAGGCAGCGACCAGCAATGCCTGCGATTTTTGCATCAATTAATTGCACTTATTCAGGAGCGAGTGAATTACACCCAGCGCAACCACGGACCAGCCTGGCCAGCGGGTCGCACCCTGATGGAGCGGGTTGGATCATGCCGTGATCTAGCTGTTGTGATGATCGAATGCAGCAGGGCGATCGGCTTACCGGCACGCTTTGTCAGCGGCTACCACCTGCAGTTGCCGCAACCAACTCACTATGACCTCCACGCCTGGGCAGAGGTCTATCTCCCCGGGGCTGGCTGGCGCGGCTTTGACCCCAGCGGTCAGGGGGCCGTTGATGAGCGCTACATACCGCTGGTGAGTTCCTCGAAGCCAGATCTGACTGCAGCGGTGAGCGGCAGTTTCACCGGTCCACCGGGGACGACTAGCACCCTGCAGTGGCAAATCCAAGCTTGGGATGTCAGTGCGAGCACACCTTCACAGCTACACGCAACCTCGTGAGAGTCACCAGGGCACACCATGCAACTTGGGCAGTGGTGCCGTGTTAGCCGTGATCGCCATCAACTTGGGAATCTTGCCGCTGCTATAGACGCGAAACTCCCTCTGGACGCAGGCCATCGGCTCCCGAACCGCCTGATTCATTACCACTGATCCCTCCTCATCAGAAACCGATCTATGAAACGTGCCAGGGGGAATGCGGAGGATGTCACCGCCAGCTTCAAGCCGAACCATATGAAAGGGGTAGTTCCACTGAAAGTTGACCAGATAGAAGGTGCGGCCGCCTTGCACCGCCAGCAAGTTGTCCTCCTGATGGGGGTGCAAATAGAACTGCCAGGCTCCGCTGGTGTCATCCGGCGGACTGACAGCTGGACCGGCATGGACCACCAGATCACGCGCATTGGAATCAGCAATCGTGACGTCAAAAAACCGCACCGCTGGGGTATCGCGGAAGCGCTGGTATGGGATCAGCTCAAACATCGGTGCCGGATCCATCCAGACTCCTCTCAATACACACTCATTGAGGCAAAGCCACACCTCGACTGGAGCAGGCATTGATACAACCCAGTGAGCATTTTGAAGAAATAAAAGCTCCATTCCTACGTCACTGGCCTGGCTGGGTCGACCCCGCTACCGCCAACAGCTGGTTCAGTGAGCTAGAGCGCGAATCCCCTTGGAAGCAGGAATCAATCACGCTATTCGGCAAGTCTCATCTCCTGCCCCGGCTGACCTGTTGGATGGCCGATCCAGGTTGCGGCTACCGCTATTCGGGCCTGGAGAACATCGTCGAGCCTTGGTCACCTACAGCACAGTTGATCCGCAATCAGATCAACCAGTACACCGGCTGGTATTTCAACTCTCTACTGCTGAATCACTACCGCAATGGCAAAGACGCGATGGGCTTTCATGCCGATGACGAGCCGGAACTTGATCACCAAGCTCCGATCGCCTCCCTTTCGCTAGGGGCAAGCCGCACCCTACGTTTCAAGCCAAAGAGAGGCGTCCAAGGCGAGTCTATGAGCGTTGAACTAGGGAACGGCGACCTCTTACTGATGGATCCACCAACACAACAGGAGTGGCTTCATGGGTTGCCGCGCCGGCTGCGAGTGACTGAACCGCGCCTGAACCTCACCTTCCGGGTGGTGTCTCGATAATGAATTTCAGCACCTGATTAGCCATGACGCGCGCTGAGCAATCCCACTCACCAGCACGCCAGCGGACGCTCGTTGAATCTCTGCGATTGCGCTTTCTGATTGCAGAGCAACAAGGAAACACTGCGGCCAAGCGGGCACTATTCCAAGAAGCGATCTATTTGGGCATCCAGCCAGAGCTGTTCACCGAACCGAAGTGAAGGCCCTGCTGTTCCACAGCCTTTGGGGCTGGAAGGAGAGCCTGGCTGCAGCCAGTGCCTATGCCTCTGACTCAGGCTTTGACGGTCTGGAGATGAACCTGCATCATCCCGCCGTGAAGGCTTGCAGTCGCAATGAGATCAAGCAGCTGCTGGATATCAAAAAGCAGCAGCTCATCATCGAGATCACCACAGGCGGAGGCTATGTCCCCGATCTGATCGAGCCGATGGGAAAGCATCTCGAGGCCATCACCGAGGGCCTCGAACAGGCTGATGAACTATCTCCACTACGCATCAACCTGATCACCGGCAGCGACAGCTGGTGCCTCGATGAGCAGCATGATTTTCTAGAGCAGGCCATCTGCCTGAGCAGGCAGGCAAGTTGCCCGGTGAGCTTTGAAACCCACCGCAGCCGCTCCCTATTCAACCCATGGTTGATACCTGAATTGCTGAGGGCTCATCCCCAGTTGAGGCTGACCGCTGATCTCAGCCATTGGTGCGTGGTCAGCGAACGACTAATGACCCCTGATCTGAAACCAATCCAAGCCATGGCACCGCATGTGGATCACATCCATGCCCGTATTGGCCACGACCAGGGGGCCAGCGTGAGTGATCCATTCGCCGTCATCTGGCAAGAGGAACTACGAGCCCACATGAGCTGCTGGCAACTTTTTGCCTCCCAGGTCAACACCCGCCGCGGACCACTGACCCTGACACCGGAGTTCGGTCTGGACGGATATATGCCAGTCGATCCTGACAATGGCCAGCCGCTGAGGCCGGTGTTGGAACTCAATCAGCGCATGGCGTCATGGCTGCGCAACACATCACTGCCTTGATCGGCGATCAAGTGGCGACGATAAAGATCCTGCCACTGCAGAATGCGTTGCTCTAGTCGATGGGGAGGCCCAGGCTGAAGAGCATCGCTGTAGCCGCGCTGGGCTGACTCCACCAAGCGACGATCCTCCGCAAGAAACTCCAACAACTTTTGCAGCCACAGCTGTGCATCAAGACAATCACTTTGGGCAGCGAACAGACGCAGCTGCAGTCGACATTGCTGAAGTTCAAGCGGCAGAAACTCCAGCACGGCAATCCGGCCATCCGGCCAGATCAGCACATGGGTCCATGGAGCCAGACCAAAAGTGAGGAACTCGCCCCCCGCAGGATGGGGCGTACTCAGGACATTGGCGCAATCGCTAAAGCCATGCCGATACTCCCGTACCGGCCCCTGCTCTCGATGCAAAGTCGTTGGATGCGCAATGGCAACGTGATAGTCGTCAAGGGTGTTGTCATGGGCGATCTTCCAATTGCAATCCAACACCTGCTGAGTACTGGTGAGCTGAGATAGCGGNGCACACCAGAGCTGGGGAGCCTGCGCATAAATGAGCTCAAGCTGNTGTTNCAGCGCAATTGGCCTTTCACCTAGAGCCAG
Source organism: Synechococcus sp. TMED19 (assembly GCA_002168155.1). GTDB lineage: Bacteria > Cyanobacteriota > Cyanobacteriia > PCC-6307 > Cyanobiaceae > RCC307. Next base: position 43,275 of record NHBY01000027.1, read on the forward strand.
CCATACCAAGGGACCGTCCTCCCTACAGGGGAGNGAANGGAGTGGCCATCGATCACGGTCGAATGGTTGCTCAAAACCNTCCTCACGGGCAGCGGCAAGCAGAGAACCATCAAGTCCATAGGTCCAACCNTGGTATTTACAAACCAACTTGCGGCAGTGANGGGCCTGGGGCTCCACCTCCAGCAAGGCCACACCGCGATGGGGGCAGCGGTTGTGGAATGCCTTAAGTTCGCCACTGATGCTGCGCGTTAACAACAGCGGCTTACCGAGCAATTCAACGGCCAANGCCTGACCTGANNGCAACTGCGATACGGCTGCCACCGGGTGCCAAAAATGCTTGGCGTAGCCAAGTCGCTCCCAACATGCAATTCCAGCGTCGGTATACAACCAGCTGGGCAAAAATGAGCGCTGAGGCATCAGCGGAAGGCCGGCTCAAGCTGACGCAGGATGCCTGAAAGATGCCGTCGCTTGGCAAGAAAGTCAGCACTGAGTCGGAGTTCTGAGAGATCGCACTTATCAAGGTTGACCTCAACCGTGCTNACAATCCGACCGGGCTGGGGAGCAAGCACNTGCACGCGCTGTGACAAAACTAGAGCCTCTTCAACGTCATGGGTGATGAGCAAAACTGTCAGACCCGTGCGCTGCCAAAGCTTTAAAAGAAAGTCCTGCATCGATTCGCGTATCTGAAGATCAAGAGCACCAAAAGGTTCATCAAGAAGGAGAACACCGGGATTAGTCGCCAGAGTGCGAGCAATCGCAACCCTCTGCTGCATGCCACCGGACAGCTCACGTGGAAGCTTGGCTGCAGCATCTTGCAAACCNACGACTTCGAGGAAATAAGCGGTGCGATCACGAACATCAGCAGCAGGCAAACCCTGCAGCCGCATGCCAAAGGCNACGTTCTCAGCAGCAGTGAGCCAGGGATACAAGCTGTATTTCTGAAACACCATGCCCCGATCAGGGCCTGGACCCGTCACAGCAGCCGCATCAACGGAAATGGTGCCACTACTGGGCCGCTCAAGGCCAGCAATCAAGCGCAGGATGGTGCTCTTACCCGAACCAGAGCTGCCGACCAGCGCAAGAAACTCACCAGAGTGCAACTCAAAGCTGATGTTACGAAGCACCTGCTTACGACTACGCCCCTCACCNAAGGATTTACTGAGCTGACTGACACAAAGCTCCATACCTCAGATGGCCCAACGGCATGTAGTGCGGAGCAGCAGACGGAATCCCATGTCAATCGCAAAGCCGATCAAGCCAAGAACAATGAGCTCTGCAAAAATTTGGTCGGTGCGAAAGAAACGTTGGGCCAGCTGAATGCGCTTACCAAGACCCACCTCGGCAGCCACAAGTTCAGCGACAACGACCAGATTCCATGAGGTAGCAATATTGATGCGCAGGGTGTCGATGATGCTGGGCAAGCTATATCGAGCAACNACCTGGACAAGCACCTGACGGCTACGTCCACCAAGAGTAAGGGTCGCTTCAATCAGTTCCTGCGGCACAAACTTCACGGCATCCATTACCATCAAGACATTAAAATAAACCGTGCCCAAAAAAATCAAGGCAATCTTTGGCTCTTCNCCAATACCCAGATAAATGATCAACAACGGAATGAATGCAGCAGCGGGCATGTACCGCAACATCGCAATCAGTGGTTCACAGAGCGCGCATACCGCGGGGTAGACACCCATGGTTATCCCGATCGGCACAGCGACCAAAGANGCAAGNAAAAAACCGGCAAAGACGCGCCCAGTACTAGCGACAATGTCCTGAAAAAGGATGCCTTGCTNTGCCATNGTCCAGAGCGAGGCAAGCACGTCTCCCGGGGATGGCAAGAATTTGTCATTCACCACCTCCAAGGCACTGATCACCGTCCAGAGAAGCAGCNGTATCAGTAGCGAAGAGGCCTGCAGACCACTACGCAGCAAAGGGTGGGGNGTGTATCCCAGTGAAAGAATCGGGAAGGGGCCAGGACCCCCTCCACGCTTGGCCGAAGCCGACATCAGGAAGCTGCGAAGGTCTTGATAAACGAAGAATTGAACAGATTGCCCATGTCAGGTTTCTCAGGGATAAATCCAACAGAAACCATGAAATCAGCCATTTTCTGTGCGGCATAGGGCATGAACTGCATGCCTTCACCATCACTAAAAGCGTTCAGATTCTGCTCTATTGAGAAGAATGTTGTCCCGGCTTTGTACTGCTCATATTCAGCCGTAGGGATCCCTGCACGCTTGGCCATGATCTGCTCTGANTTGCCAGGGTTAGCCTCCATAAAGGCACGCACATCCCACCATGTATTGACGATTTTCTGAACATCATCTGGTCGGCTATTGATCAGATCACCACTAACCGTAAGCAGATCAGGGATTGCTCCGGGATACTCCTTAGAACTTGCGATAACGCGAGCACCCTCCCGTTGCATAGCAGTNCCGGTATACGGGGGAAATGCACCAACTGCATCCACCTGACCTGCAGCAAAGGCTGTTGCTGCCTGATCTGTGGGCATNCCTTTGATGATCACATCATCNCGACTGAGGCCNACATCGCGAAGAGCCAGNCTGAGCAGAAAGTCATCAACAACACCTTCTTCCACAGCAACAGTCTTGCCCTTGAGATCAGAAACAGAAACAATTGAGGCATCAGCAATAATCTGATCATTACCAGCGGAATTATCGTTGACAAGAACGACAACTTCACCACCATTTTCTCCGGGCAAGAAAGAAATGGTGTCATTAAGAGTTTGGGAGTTTCCGTCAATCTTTCCAGCCGCAAATGTCTCCATTGACTGAACATAACCATCAAACCACTTCATCTCTACATTGACACCATTCTTCTCAAACAGTTTTTCTTCAACAGCGATAGCCCATGGCCACCAGCCTGCCCAATTACTGTAGCCAAGCACAATTGGCTCGCCGCCAATCGCTGATGTAGTGGGAGCCTTGGTGCAGGCAACAGCCAGGACAACGGCAAGACCTGCCAAAAGAAGATTGCGCAGTTGTTTAGTCATGACATCGATGAATAGCAGAAATAGGAAGAAGAGGAAGTCGCTCAGGCCCTAGCAAGAGCAAGGGTGAGAGCTGCCTTGCAGGCGGAGTGAATCCATTGATGCCACGCATCGATTCCTTCGCCAGTGATGGCGGAAACTTCGATTACCGTGGCCTGCGGATTGACGCTGAGAATATTGTGGCGAATGCACTTCAACTCCACCGGTAAATACGGCAGAAGATCAATTTTGGTAATCAGAACCACATCCGCCTGACGAAACATCAGCGGATATTTGAGTGGCTTGTCATCACCTTCTGTGACACTCAGCAGGGCCACCTTGAAATGCTCACCCACTTCAAATTCGGCCGGGCAGACGAGATTTCCGACATTCTCAACCCAGAGCAAATCCAGTGATTGAGGGTTGAGCCGCTCCTTCAGAAGCTTCAAGCCACCGGCAACCATCGCCGCATCGAGGTGACAGGAGCGTCCCGTGGTGATCGGCACCACTGGAATGCCCACGGCCTCCAGACGCTGTGCATCGAGCTGGGTGGTCATGTCCCCCTCCAGCACAGCCATGGATAACGCTTGAGCCAGCTGCGGCAACGACCGCTCAAGCAGGGCTGTTTTACCAGCACCAGGACTGCTCATCACATTGAGTGCGAGCAATTGCCAGGCCTCGAAATGCTCGCGATTGTGCTCGGCTTGATACTGGTTAGCAGCCAGCAGATTCATGCCAAGGCTGTCCTCTAAGGGCATGTGCATGGAAAAAGTCCTGGAATCAGAAAGTGATTGGGAAGGAGATCTCAGGCCTGCAATTGGCAGAGCTGTTGAGACTCAACCGNGCTCTGGGCAGCCTTGCGGTAATCAATGCTGCGGATCCGCAGTTCTCTCCCACTAACGATCTCCTCGAGGGGGTGATCACAGCAGGGCGAGCGATACGCCAGTTCCGGCAGAGGGTTGTAAGTGCTGGCGCAGATCAGACAGCGGCCAACGAATGGGATTTCTTCGATTCGCAGCTCTGCCCCCTCAAGCCAACTGCCAACCACCGCAGCCTTGAAAGTGAAGAGCAACTGCTCCGGCTCGACACAGGTGAACCGGCCAACTTCAAGATGAATAGCTGTCACCTCGGGCTGAGCGATGTCCTGCTGATCACGCCACTCATGTAGAGCGATCAACAAGCATTTGGTCATATCGACTTCATGCATGGGGTCACCTCCAGGCCTGATCCACCTGCATGTTGCAGCTGGAGCTGATCCAGCTCGGTGGCTGCTTACGTGGAAGCTGACCGCTGACCACCAGATGAGCCATGGTGTCGCAGATGACCCTTGTCGCCATCANGGAGGTCATGTCACTGATGTCATAGGGAGGAGAGACCTCCACCAACTCCAGACCGCAAACAGGGACATTGCGCACGATCAACTCGAGCAGCTTCAAGGCCTCGCGGGGAAGAAGACCGCCGGGTTCAGGCCAGCCAGTCCCTGGAACAAAGCCCGCATCAATGCAATCGATATCAAAGGAGATGTAGACACAATCAGTGCCATCGGTGGCCCGTTCAATGGCGTAACGAGCTGCGGCCTCAAGCCCCATCTCAGTGATGTCAGTCACTGTCAGGACATTGGTACCCCGCTCCCGGCAAACCTTGACACCTTCACGGGGAACCTGCCAACCACCGATTCCCAATTGCACCAGNTTTTCTGCCGGTGCATTGGCCATGTTGGTGGCATGGAACCAAGGGCAGGTGTGCATNCGTTCGTCGAGATCCGTCTCCTGGGTGTCGACATGCCGATCGAAATGAATGATTCCCACTTTCTTGTCGCCAAGATGACGGCAGACCCCGCGGACCGTGGGAAAGCCGATGGAATGATCACCGCCCAACAGGATCGGGAATGCGCCACTAGCAAAAACATGCGCCACGCCNTTNGAGATCTGATCGAAGCTCTTTTCATTATTTGCTGGGATGGTGAAGATATCGCCGACGTCGCACAAGGTGATCTGTTCACGCAGGTCGACACCCATCTCGTAGTTGTAGGGGGTATAGAGCGCTGAAATCCTTCTGATTCCCTGTGGTCCAAAGCGCGTCCCCGGCCGGTAAGTGGTACCGCTGTCATGGGGAATACCGACAACAGCGACATCAAAGTCGCCAACGCGGTTCACATCCTCTACATAAGGAGCCTTCATAAACGTGTTGATGCCGGCGTAATGAGGCAGCTCTCCACGAGAAAAGGTCGAGATATTGCGATCAACAATGCTGTGAGCGGCTTCAAGACCCAAGCGTTTGGCCTGATCCACCTCTTGCTGCCAGCCAGTAAGAGGCAAACGCTGTTCTTTGTCGAGAGCCTGCATCCCTTCACTGGGGTGGACCCGCTCAAAAGCCCCTGAAGGGTCACTGCTTAATGTCATGAAGAGGGAGAGCTTTCGTGCTTGCGGTCTCCCGGGCTTTTCCCCCTCCGTGCAACCGGCAATGCCGGCCGAGAACTCTTGGACCAGACACCCAACGGGCCGGAACCCTAGATCTCATATCCGCACTGTCATGCTGTGCTGNCAGCTGCGGCGGCGCGGTGGCAACGACTACTGCCTTGAAGTCTTTAATGCTTCAACTAGTCGGAGTTAGCGCAACGCGGGGAATCGGTTGCGGCATCGTGACCGGCGCCGGCAATGGAGCACATCCAGGGACACGATGTTCNACCACCTCTCCGATCACCACGATCGCCGGTGCACTGAAGCCCTGCTCTTGAGCCGCTTCCGCAAGATCTTCCANGGTGGCAATCAGATGCTTCTGGCCATTGACGCTGCCTTGCTGAATGATCGCCGCCGGCGTGGTGGCGGCTAGACCACCGACCTGCAGCTCCTGACAGATCTTCGCCAGGTTNTGAAGGCCCATATAAATCACAAGACCATCACTGGCAGAGGCCAGGGCTTGCCAATCCACACCTGGGCGCCGTTTATCGATCTCCTCATGGCCAGTCACAAACGTGACTGAAGAACCAGCTCGCCGGTGCGTGACCGGAATCCCGACATAGGCCGGTGCGGCGATACCCGAGGTCACTCCCGGCACCACCTCAACAGTCACTCCGCGGTTGACCAGATATGCAGCCTCTTCTCCACCGCGACCGAACAGGAACGGATCGCCTCCTTTAAGTCTCACCACACAGCGGTGCTTCTGGGCGAGCTCNACCAGCAGGGCGTTAGTACTGGGCTGCGGCACCGAGTGGTGTCCCCGCCGCTTTCCAACGGCATGCACAGCGCAGCCCTCGGGCACCAGCTCAAGCAGCTCCATCGGCACCAGAGCGTCGTGAACCAGGGCGTCGCAACGCTGCAACAAACGATGCGCCTTGAGGGTCAGCAGATCGGGATCGCCAGGGCCCGAGCCCACCAGATAAACGATCCCGGAGTCGGTCATGGCAACGCAAGAAGAAGATCCAAAAGGAACTGACGGGTGGCCGTTTGCTCCAGCAAGGCCAATCCACCACCTTCGCAGGCTCGCAGGTGTGCTGTCATGCGATTAGGAGCTAAAGCCAGCGGCAGAGCGCGGTCAAGATCCTCAGGCGCCTGATCAGCACTGAGCAGTGGCAGACCAATGGCACGGCTAAGCATGCTCAGATAACGGTCAGCCACACCAGCACGAAGCGGGTGATGGAGCACCACTGAACTGTCGGACTCGAGNGCAAGTTGTTGCAAATGTTGCAGCCAGGGGACCCAAGAGCCCAAAAAAGGCAGAGAGGTCACCTGATGCCCCTGTGCCCGAAAACGCTGGCGCAACAGCGGGACATCACAGCGCACATGGCTACCTGGAGTCAGCAGCAAAGGCACCATCAACATCTGCTGAGCCGGCGGGAGCTCCAGTGGCTCAGCGGTCAAAGTCTGAATCCAGACGGGTGCCTGACGCTGCTGCTGCAGACCTTCAAGAAGGCTGATTAACAGGTGGGGAATCGCTCCATCACCGTGACCGTGAACGATGACCAGCAGTGGGCTGGGTCCAGTTGAACCNGCGTGCGGTAACAACGGCCACCGCTTAGGTNCAGGGTCAGCTGATGGACTCTGTCCATGCATTGCCATGGCTTCACCATGCCATCCAGCCGACGACTGCCACGCTCCCGCCGCCTGACTGCGATGGAACCGCCGCAACGGCGCGACTCCCCCCGTTATGGAAGAAGACAGTCCAGTACTGCCGTTCAGCAGGACTGGCAACGGGAACTTGACTCTGACTTCATCGCCATGAAACGGGTGTGGCAGATGCTGCGCCATGGCGCGGTGCGAATGATTGGAGAAATTGGTCGCCAGTACTAAGCACTGAACTGACGGTCTCCAATTAAGGACTCCAGCCTCAGATTCAAGCGTCACGACCGATACAAAGTTCCCATTCACCAACGCAAATCACATTGCGTAGCAACGCTTACAAACGCAGTAGGCGTCATGCAGAAACATTCTTCTACGCCGTTCCCTTTGTTCTGAAACGGCATGGATAAACCGTCCACATACCCCACAGAACGATGGTGGCAACACCGAACAGCAGCATCGATGGCACAGACAATGCAGCTTTGCCTGTCTGGCTCGAAGGGAAAACCCTGAACAAAATTGAGCAGAACAAAGCGANCAAAGATGGCCTAGCCGTTGGAGCAGAGCTTGAAACATTCGCCCGTCTGGGCTGGGAGAATATCGATGAAACCGATCTCCAGCTGAGACTGAAATGGTATGGAATGTTCTGGCGTCCTAAGACGCCAGGCCTGTTTATGCTGAGACTTCGAGTACCTAACGGAGTCCTCAACAGTGAACAACTACGCTGTATCGGTGGAGTCGTCGCTCGTTATGGAACCAATGGCAGTGCAGACATAACAACCCGGCAGAACATTCAGTTGCGTGGGGTTCTTCTTGAAGATCTACCCGATATACGGGCACGACTTAGCAACGTCGGACTTGCAACTATCCAATCCGGGTTTGACAACCCCCGGAACGTTACAGGTAATCCATTAGCCGGTATCGATCCAGAGGAAATAGTAGATACAAGGCCATTTACACAAGAGCTTCAAAATTATCTGACCAGCAACGCCGAAGGGAATCCCGAGTTNTCTAATCTCCCTCGCAAATGGAATACTGCAGTAGCTGGATCAAAAGATAACTTTTTNCTTCACAATGACATCGTATTCCACCCTGTCGAACGAGATGGGGTTATGGGTTTTGGAGTCTGGGTTGGAGGTGTTCTCTCATCACAAATCAATGCATATGCCTACCCATTAAATGCGTGGGTTAAGCCAGATGAGATCTGCCGAATGACTGGTGCCGTTATCACTCTTTGGAGAGATAACGGCGAGCGTAACAAGCGTCCTAAGGGTCGCTTCCGCTTCTATCTTGATGAAATAGGCGTTGATACCTTCAGAGCCAAGGTAGAAGAAAGATTTGGCACTCTTACTCCTGATCCGGGCTCAGTTTTCGATGCCACACCACGCAGTCACTACGGGATTCATCCTCAGAAGCAAGACGGCTTGCACTATGCAGGCCTACATGTTCCTGTTGGCCGCCTAAAAGCCGAGGATTTTCAAGATTTAGCTGACTTAGCGGAGCGGCTTGGTTCTGCTGAAGTTCGCCTGACTGAAGATCAAAATCTCATCCTCACAGGAATCACCACANCCAACCTCGAAGCTTTGCAAGCCGAGCCTTTACTGCAGCGTTTTGCTCTAGATCCCGGCTACATTGCTGCAGGAACAGTTAGCTGCACGGGCAGTACTTACTGCAGTTTTGCTCTGACAAATACCAAAGATCAAGCTCTAACAGCAGCAGCGAAGCTTGATCAAGAATTGGAGCTACCAGAAGAGATCAAACTCCATTGGACGGGCTGTCCCAATAGTTGCGGTCAGGCCTACATGGGCGCAATTGGTCTGACAGGTACCAAAACAAAAGGTGCCGAAGGCATGGTCGAGGGATACAACATCACCATCGGGGGCTCGCAGGGGGCTGATCCTCAGATAGGCACCCTCGAGCACAAAAATGTTCTGGCAACAGAGGTTCAACAAGTCCTGAAAGAGATCTTGATGGAGAAGTTCGGAGCCAAACCAAAGGTCAGCTGAGCCGAGTCTGGCAAGCAGTGGCTGTGGCGCTTTTTTTTGAAGCCCTGCCCGCTTACCTCCACTTTCAACTCGTCATGAATGATCTGTTCTCCCGTTTTGTCAACTGGCTGAGCAACAGCGGACAGGATCGCCCAGCTCTAAACAAGACAGAAGGCGGTCAGGATTTCTTCTCCAAGATGATGAACAGCATCAGCGGCTAAATCAACTACCTGCTAAACCCCTCTCTTTATCACTATGAGTGCAACTGCCTCTCAGATGGATTACGTCCTTCCCAATGAGCTTGTCGACGGCATGATTGCTGCCGGTGGCAAGAAGTCGACGGTCAGCGTCAAGAACCTGCTACTCCGCGGTTTCTATTCCGGCGCAATCCTTGGACTTGCTGTGATCTTGGCCCTGACCGTGGCCAAGCAAAGTGGCTTGCCATTCCTTGGATCCGTCCTTTTCCCCTTTGGCTTCGCCAGCATCGTGCTGTTCGGCATGGANTTGGTGACCGGCAACTTCGCCCTGCTGCCGATGGCAACCTGGGCTGGCAAGAGCTCTTGGGGAGCCACCTTCCGCAACTGGGGCTGGGTCTGGCTCGGCAACTGGATCGGCACAGCAGTCGTCGCTGTGATCATGTATCTCAGCCTGACCAGCGGTGGCACTGTCGAGCCATCAGCTGATGGCGGTGTCTGGCAGAAAGTGGCAGCCACCATCATCAAATTGAACGTGGCCAACGTCGAAAAGAAATACGAAGCCCTCGGCAGCCTTGGTTTCTTCCTGGCCTTCCTCCGCGGCGTTGTTGCCAACTGGCTGGTCTGCCTTGGCGTCACCATGGCCCTGGTGAGCAAAAGCGTTCCGGGCAAAATCCTTGCCTGCTGGCTTCCAATCACCGCCTTCCAGACGATGGGCATGGAGCACATCGTTGTGAATCAATTCCTGCACACCGCTGGTCCAATCCTTGGTTCAGGCGTGCCCTTCAGTAAGGTAATCTTCTGGAACTTCTTGCCGGTCACCCTGGGCAANATNGTNGGCGGCATGGTATTCATTGGCATGCTCTTCTACAGCACACACCGCAGTCCTGTGGATAACGTGCTGCCCAAGGAGCATGATGAAAAGCTTGAGCGTGAGCTTGCTGCAGAGCTAGGTGCACGCTGATCTCTAGGTCCTGCAAAAACAAACGATGACCAAACGATTGAGCCAGAACCAGGAACTGGATCTGGCTCAGCGTTTATCACGATGGCGCTTAAATCCCATCAGCCCAGCTGAGCTGGCTGAACTGCTCCCTCAGGTGTCTGATCCCTGTCTTGCGCTCACCATTGGTGAGCGCCTTGGCATGTCAGGCCCTGAGGGATTTTCTGTGTTGGCTGAGCTCAGCGCCACCATGGGGATGACCCGGCCATTAATCAAGGCACTTGGCCTGAGTCATCACCCCAGTGCCTGCACGCAGTTGTTGGAATGGTTACCCCAAGCCAACGAACTGGAGGCCGAAGTACTTCAAGCCCTCAGCTGCTGGGGCAATCGGGTGGATATAGAAATCATTACTGCGGCGCTCTCAGCACCTGGTCGTGAACACCGCCTGGCCGGTTTAGCCCTGCTGACCTTCCGCTGCAGGAGCCTGACTGCGAGCACTCTTGTGCAACTCGTTCAACCTCTCCTTGATGACATTCGCTCTGATGTGGTGATTGCAAGCATCAAAGTGCTGCAACGGCGGGATGAGCCTGCAGTACTTGATGCGATCAGATCCTGCGTACGCACAGACTCTCTACCCGGTGTTGCAGAAGCCGCCATCCTGGCGTTGGGATGCATCGAGACAGAAGCCAGCTGCCTGACCCTGATCGAACTGCGTGAACCGCTGCAGGGGAGCAGNCTGGAACAGGACCTAATCCGTCAACTGCATGCCCAGCAGCGACATCATCAACTGGTGCAATCAAGACTTCATTAAAGAACTNATTCAACAAGAAAGCATAAAAAAAGAGCCCGCATTTGCAGGCCCTTTGAGCAGTCAAGCAAANACTCACCACTTCTTGTAAGGGAGGAACTTGCCACACATCGTGATCTTGACACGATCACCTTTTGGATCTTCAACCTTGTCGACTTCCAGAGTGAAGTCGATAGCACTCATGATGCCATCACCAAACTTTTCTTGAATCACATCTTTCATGGGCATTCCATAGACCTGCATGATCTCATAAAAACGATAAATCAGCGGGTCAGTGGGGATAACAGGATCGAGAGATCCCTTTGTAGGAAAGGCTTGTAGAGCATCGACAATAGCGGGAGGGAGATCNAGAGCAGCCCCCAATTTGCTGGCCTCTTCCGCAGATGCCGTTGACTGACCATAGAACAATGAAGCAATCCAGACCTCATCAAGACCCAACAGATTTTCCAGATCAGCGAAGGACATACCCTTCGCTTTTTTTGCTGCCATCAAAGTGGGAGTAAGGGACATGAGATCAGCTAATGACAGATGNAAAGAGAAAACAAACCACCATATTTAGGTGGCTTATAGAGCCAGTCTGGCCTGGCCCGCTCCTCACAAAATGCAGCGATAGTTACACATAAACAATCAGATCGGTAGCTATGGATACTAGAAATGGCGACGTTCATACTGAGGATCCAGTCACAACTGCAGATGGCTACCCTGCCGATGCCGGAAACCCTGACGCCAACGGTGAGCAACCGTGATCTGTTCAAGGGCTACTTACGCAAGATCGGCAGTGGCGAGCACACCAGCAAAGGNCTGACGAGGGAAGAGGCCGCCCACGCTTTAGAGCTCATCCTTGATGAGCAGGCCAGTCCGGCACAGATCGGTGCATTTCTGATCGCTCACCGCATTCGGCGGCCCGAGCCTCAGGAACTGACCGGGATGCTGGATGTTTACCGAAAGCGCGGTCCAAAACTCTGCAGCAAGACACCGGCCATCAGCTTTGGCATGCCTTTTGATGGCAGAACCCGCACAGCACCGATCTACCCCCTGACAGCACTGCTGCTCTCAGCAGCAGGACTTCCTGTGGTGCTACAGGGTGCCGGGCGCATGCCAGTTAAATATGGCGTCACCGCTCAGGAGCTGTTCGCAGCGATGGGTATCGACTGGTCGGGGCGCAGCCTGCAGTGGCTGCAGGAAAGCCTGGAACTGCATCAGCTGTCTCTGATTCACCAACCAGATCAGTTCCCTGCCGCTGAAAGCTTGATCAGCTATCGAGAAGATCTGGGGAAACGTCCACCGGTGGCCAGCCTCGAGCTGCTCTGGACCGCCCACCAGGGAGATCACCTTCTTGTGAGTGGCTTTGTCCACCCNCCGACCGAAGCCAGAGCCTGGGAAGCCCTAAGACTGGCCGGAGAAAACAAGGTGCTGACCGTCAAAGGACTGGAAGGCAGCACTGACCTGCCCATCAGCCGTGCCTGCATCACTGGCCGAAGTCAGGGCGACACCCACGAACGGCTGATCCTGCATCCNAGGGATCACAACTGCTATGGAGATGACAACCTCTGGGATGGCATCGAGAACTGGATTCCCCAGGCACTGGCCGCACTGGGAGGTCAAGGTGAGCTGGCCACTGCGCTGCAGTGGAACTGTGGCGTCTATCTCTGGCAGGCCGGCAAGTGCAACACGTTGGACAAAGGCCTGAACCATGCCCAGCAGCTGATTGAATCAGGCGCCGGGTTGCAACAGCTGGAAAGCCTTAGGGGGCGCAGCGCTCAACGCTGAGCCAGAGGCTGCCAAAGGCTGGCCTGATGTGCGGTGACAGGAGCCACACCTGCAGGATCAGCACCAACAGGTACAGCTGTACGCACAAGCTGAACTGCCAAAGACGCAACAACAAAGGCCCCCAGGAAANCTGCTGCAACAGTNATGGGGCTGCGGCTGGAAGCNGNGGCAGTGACGTTATGGATCATCAATCCAAATGAGGAGNACCCTCAATATGGACTGAACCGGACCGAATCACGAGTTGGCTTAAAAAAAGTGATAACAGATACAGATTCGGTCCAGTATTGCGAGCGGTCAGCATCAAGCTGATCAGCAGCAACCCAGCCATGGGACATACCAAGAAGGCTTCCGAGCAGAATGGCGAACCGCAACGCTTTGCTTTGAACTCAATCAGTTCAAGTTGCTTCAGTAGCCAGGTCCCTTTTGCCATGGTTGACACCAAAATGAGTCTCCCAGGTCAAGGGATTAGGCGATCCGTTGTCATCGCTACGAATTGAAGCCATGAACGCAGAGATCAGCCAAGCCAGTCACTGTTTTGACTTCGAGCAGGACTTCATCGGTTCTTGGCGCTGCATCCCTTTATGCGTGCGACGCAAACTCGATCTGATCGGGCTCAAGCTCAAACTCAGCCATTGGCTGGAGCTGAGCCAGAGGCAACGTCAACAACTCGTGGACTGGCTCGACAGCCCTCATGAGTTGGCTGCCATGGAACAGCACCTGCAGAGCTGCACCCGCTCGATGGCTGATGGAGCGGCCAAGCCACTGCCTCCTGCNGTGAATGAGCCATGGCAGCAGCAGCAACGACTGCCGATGGAACTCAAAGAGGCCGCAGAGCGTCATGGGGTTTCACTCAGCCTGGAGCAATGGGGCAAGCTGAGCGAGCTAGGACGTTTTGCGCTCTGCAAGCTGTCGCGGCCAGGCCATGACCACCAGAACCTGCCAGCAGCCTTCAATGAATTGATGGGCTGAACCAGCGCGGCAAGCGTTCAAGTAGTCCACGCTCCTGCTCCTGCGGTTTTACAACCGAGACCGCTGGTGCCACTACTACAGCAGCAGCCTTTAGTTCCGGCTGTTTCGAAACCGGGCAACAAAGCTGATGCATCAGAGCATTAACTTCACAGGACTGGGGCTGAGTGAAACCCCAGTGCATCGGCAGAAAAACAGTTCCCGGGCGAATGCGATCACTCACCTGAGCGATGGCCGTAACACCACCTCGACGTGAATTGATCGCGGCTAGACCGCCATCAGTGATCCCAAAACGCTTGGCATCCTCTGGGTGAATTTCCAACAGAGGCTCGGGGTGCATAGCCTGCAGCCGCTTCACCTTCGCCGTGCGCGTCATGGTGTGCCACTGTCCGAGATATCGCCCCACCGTCAGCACCAGGGGGTAGACGTCACAAGGCGGTTCAGCCAGTCCTCTTGGCTCCTCTGCCATGAAGCGAGCACGACCACTGGGGGTTGGAAAACAGTGGTCGGTATAGAGACGTTTGGATTCAGCACCGGGGGTGCTGCCGAAAGAGAAAGGCCACTGCTGCGGCCCCTCCGCCTGCAGCAAGGCATGACTGAGGCCCGAAACATCACAAAGACGGCCTGCAGTGAGAGCTGCAAACTCCTCATACACCTGCGCCGATGAGGCATAGCTGAACTGCTTCTCAAAACCGAGGCGGCGAGCCAACTCAGCCCAGATCTGCCAGTCAGGGCGCGCTTCTCCAGGGGGATCGCGAAAGGCGGGACAGTAAGTGACCCGACGTTCAGAATTGGTCATGACACCACGCTTCTCGCTCCACTGGGCTGCCGGCAGGAGCAGGTGGGCGTAATAGGCCGATTCCGAACTGCGATAAGCCTCATTCACCACCACCAGCGGGCAGCGGGCCATGGCNGCCTTGACCCGCTCAAGGTGGGGCAGGCTGACCAGAGGGTTGGTGGCAGCCACCCACCAGAGATCAAGCTCGCCAGCCTCCATCGCTTCCACCTGCTGCCAGGCCGTCAGACCAGGCGTGGACTGAATCGAACCTGCTGCAAAACCCCAGGCCTGCTCCAGTTCGCGGCGATGCTGTGCGTTGGCGACACTCCGGTACCCCGGCAGCAGATGCGAGAGCCCACCGGCTTCNCGACCCCCCATGGCATTGGGCTGACCGGTGAGTGAAAAGGGGCCTGCGCCCGGCTTGCCGATCTGACCGGTCAGCAGATGGAGGTTGATCAGTCCTCCCACTACAGCGGTGCCCTCACGCCGCTGATTCACCCCCATCGACCAGAGNCTCAGAACNGCATCGCTTCTGCTCCAGAGGCGAGCCACCTTGCGCAACTTAGCGATGCTGATTCCGCAGAAACGGGCCGTCCGCTCAGGCGTCCACTCCGCGGCAAGCGCCGCAAGAGCAGCAAAGCCCTCGGTGGCNTCATCAACAAAATCNCCATCGATGCCATTCCCACGCAACATCAAATGGGCCAGGCCGTGGAGCAGAGCCAGGTCGGACCCAGGAGCCACAGCCAGGTGGATATCCGCCACCTTGCTGGTGTCCGTACTCCTTGGATCGACAACCACGATCGTCAATGAATCAGGTTGGCGGCGCTTACGCTTCAGCAAACGCTGGAACAGCACCGGATGACACTCGGCGGTGTTGGTACCAATCAGGAAGACCACACTGCAGTGATCAAGGTCCTCATAACAACAGGGAGGACCATCGGATCCGAGGCTGCGGCTGTAGCCAGCCACCGCTGAACTCATGCAGAGGCGCGAGTTGGCATCAAAATTGTTACTGCCTAGAGCTCCTTTGAGGAACTTCTGAGCGATGTAGTAGTCCTCGGTGTGGAACTGCCCAGAGCCATACATGGCCAAGGCTCCAGGACCTCTACCGGCAAGAGTGCTGCGAATTCGGCCGACCAGAAGCTCAAAAACGGCCTCCCAGCTAATCGGCTCAAACGGCTCGTCCAGGCTCGCTCGATACTGCGGGTGGGTCAGCCGATCAAGACCGAGAGTTTCTCCCACAGTGGCCCCCTTGATGCAGACCTGCCCCTGAGTGGAAGGATGCTGACGATCGCCACGGGCTGTCCACATGGGCGTACCTTCCGCATCACGGCTTACGGCACGACCAGGCTGCGCCGGTGGCAGCAACTCCAGCCCGCATCCCACACCGCAGTAGGGGCACTGGCTACGAACAGAACCGGAAGCTTTGGCCATAGGAGCAATCAAGCAAAAAACCCGAGGCAGATGCCCCGGGTTAAAACGACAAAACCCTGACGAATTGAAATTGATCAGGAAACAATCAGCCTCGAGCCGGCTCGAGACTTTCTCCTTCATGGAGCTCCGCAAAAGAACCCTTGGGCTCTTTGAGGAAGAAGAAGCAGAAGAAGCCAACAATCAAGCCGGCAATACCCAGGATCTGGAAAAATGCGCTGTTGGATGCAGCGATCGTTTCAGGTGTGGGCTCACCACCGCCGCCCATCCACATGGGCAACAGGCTGAAAATAGTGAGGTAGGTGACAGCACCAACGTTCCCGTAGGCACCCACCAAACCAGCCACCTGGCCTGTGACACGGCGCTTCACCAAAGGCACCAAAGCAAAGGTGGCACCCTCACCCGACTGCACAAAGAAGGACGCCAACATTGTGATCAGCACAGCAATCACAATGCCGCTGGTGCCGGTGAAGGTGCCCGGCTTGATCAAGCTCATGATTAGGTATCCGACGCCCAGGCCCATGGTGAGAAAACCCATGGTGTTTTTGCGGCTGCCGAGGCTATCGGAGATCAGGCCACCAGCCGGACGGGCCACCAGATTCACAAAGGCAAAGCAGGAAGCCAGGATGCCTGCTGTGGCCTTGGGCAAATCAAAAGTAGTCTCAAAGAAGGTGGGCAACATGGACACCACCGCCAGCTCTGATCCGAAATTGACGATGTAGGTGAGCTCCAGGATGGCCACCTGCTTGAACTCGTAGCGATCCTCCTTGGGGTAACTCTTGGTCCCCATGATCAGCTCACGATTGGTGCGCACAATGCCCCAGGTCTGGAACACAAACCAGATCAGAACAGCAAGCAGAGCGAGGGGATAGGTGGAGGCGTTCAGGAAACCTACCTTTTGCAGACGCCAGCACAGAACGCAAAGAATGGCCGCAAAGGGAACATTCATTCCCAGCAGTCCCCAGAAATCACGCATGCTGGTGACTTCCAGGCCGGCGGTGCGCTCAGGACGCTGGTATACCTTTCCAGGCGGGGTGTCGGTGACGTTGAAGAAATAAATAACGCCATAGATCGCCGAGATGATGCCAGTCAAAGCAATGGCACCACGCCAGTTGAGCACCGCACCAGTGGGCAACTCAAAGCCGCCGGAGAAAGANAGCCATCCAGCTANACCNACCAAGGTGAGAGCAGAAAAGGCAGAGCCAAAGTTGCCCCAGCCGCCGTAGATACCCTCAGCCAGTCCGATCTCCTTGGGAGGGAACCATTCAGCCACCATGCGGATGCCGATCACAAAACCGGCACCAACAATGGAGAGCAGCAAACGTGCTACCACGAGCTGGTTGAAATCCTGCGCAGACGCAAACATCAGGCAGGGGATCACCGAGAACACCAGCAAGGTGGAATAGGTGAGGCGCGGCCCATACTTATCGAGAAGCATCCCAATCAGCACACGAGCTGGAATCGTGAGGGCCACATTGCAGATGGCAACCGTACGAATCTGACCCACAGTCAAACCAAGGTCAGCCTTGACTGTGGTGGCTAATGGGGCAAGGTTGAACCAGACCACAAAGGTCAGGAAGAAAGCAAACCAGGTGAGATGAAGCGTTCGATATCTCCCCTGGAATGACCAGAGTTCAGCAAGCATTGCGGGTGATGGTAGGTATCAAACCCTGAGCTCAAAAGAACGTGCTCGGGCAACAGTGTAAAGGCGCTACCAAAATGCGTCGCCCACCACAATTTGACCAGCTAACAGTCACTCTAAAAGTGTTGACTGCTACCGATCCAGCAGCATTGCGCTGTGCATCAGCAAAGGCAGACGAAGCAGAGTGAGGCAGAATTGTGTCGACAACTACAGATACTTCAACCATCAGTTCCTTCAATTTTGGATGTCTCCCTTACACCGTGATTCCTCTCCCCTGCTGAGCGCCTGCGTACTCAGCGGTGGTCTCAGCCGACGGATGGGACGCGACAAAGCGCTGCTACCCCATCACAGCCATCCGACCTGGCTTGAGCACATCAGTGCCCTGCTCCTCCAGCTGCACCTTCCCGTCCAGGTACTGACGCGGCACAGGGAGCATCTGCAACTACAGCAACGGCTCCCCACCGTGAAGGTGCAACTGGAGCCGCCACCATGGCGGGGGCCCCTGCAGGGCATGGCGCGCGTGCTTCCCCGTGACGGAAACTTCGCCCTATTCACGGCACCTGTAGACATGCCACGCCTGCAATGCAGCGACCTCCAAGAGATCCTGTGGGCCTGGCAGGACAACACAGATGAGGCTGTAATCGCGAGCGACGGTAATCGGCTGCAACCGCTGCTGGGCATCTATCCCGGTGGGCCAGGGCAGCACAGCTCCATGCTGGAAGTTCTCAATTGCGCCAATGGTTGCTGGATGGACTGGCTGGAGCAGATCCCCTATCGCAGCGTCAGACTTAGGGCCGACCGCTTGCTCAACTGCAACCGGCCGGCGGACCTCAAAGCAGTGCTGCCATGAAAGGCACCGGCTACCTCGATCAGCATGAACGTCCACTTGGTGTGCTGCGTCTCTCACTCACGGCCCGCTGCAACCTCTGCTGCAATTACTGCCAGCCTGATGGGCGGGAAGCCGAGAACCTGCTCAGCCAGACTCAGCAGCTCGCCTTGATCACGGCGTGTTGCCGACTTGGCTGCCACACTCTGCGCCTTACAGGGGGGGAACCACTACTCGCTCCCGGACTACTGCCGCTGCTGCGCGCCATCCAAAAAAGAAGTCACCAGCAACAGGGACCACTAGAACCGCTCAGAGATATCGCCCTCACCAGTAATGGACTCCTGCTGACAGCACAGCTGGCTCAAGAGCTGCGACAAGCCGGCCTCAAACGCCTCACCATCAGCCTCGATGGGACCGACCCCGATACGTTGGCGTCAATCGCGGGTCTGCGCGGTGGCGCCTCAGCAGGCCAAATTTTGCTCAAGAAGGTGCTGAATGCGCTGGAGGCGGCAGAAGCTGCCGGTTTTGATCCCAAGCAAGGCCAGCTCAAACTCAACAGCGTCATCCAGCGAGGCCGCAATGAACACCAGCTGCTTCCTCTAGCAGCCCTGGCCCGTGACAAAGGATTAGAGCTGCGCCTGATCGAATACATGGATGTGGGCCAACGCAATGGATGGCGGACTGACGAGGTGGTGCCTGCCGCCGAGATGATCAGCCGGCTGCAGCAGCGTTGGCCCCTGGAACCCCTAGGTCGTCCCAGCTCTGGAACGGCCAGCCAGTGGCGATACAGAGACGGCGGCGGCGATGTAGGCGTGATCGCCTCAATCACGCAACCGTTCTGCGGCGATTGCAACAGGCTGCGTATCACCGCTGATGGCATTGCCTACACCTGTCTGTTCAGCGAAAAAGGAACTGATCTAAGGCCCTGGCTAACGCCACAGAGTTCAGCCGAGGCGTTAGCCCGCGCGATCGCAGCTCTCTGGACTAATCGCCAAGACCGCTCAAGTGAAGAGCGCCAGCAAGGCAGCAGCCTTAAGGGCCCAAGAGCCGAGATGGCCTATCTGGGGGGGTAGGTGAAAGCACTGATGCGGAATCACACATATCACGACAATCTGTATCAGAAGCAACAGCAGTGATGGTCGTTTCCGCTCTGGTCAGTTCAGGAGAGAGCTACGAGGTCCTGAAGGANCGGCATCTGGTGGCCCAGCTGGCTCAGCAACTCGCCGAGGCGCAGTTTGCCCATGCTGATGAAAGCCGTACTCATCGCCTATGGAACGAAGTCGCTGCCCTCGACATCGATCCTGACCGTGTGCTGCATCTCCTTTACGGAGGAAATGACCTAGACGATGAAGCCGCCCTCTGCGCAGAGGACCGCTCCTTCACAACCCAGCCCCCTCGCCGCCGCCAGAAGGCACGCCGCTGGCTCCAGGGAGCATGGCCGCTGCAGCAGCTCCAGCCCACTCAGATCTGAAGCGGATCCTCCGGCCAGCGGTGCTTGGGGTAGCGGCCACGAAGGTCCTTGCGCACCAGGGGATATCCCTGCTGCCAAAAGCTCTTGAGATCCCGAGTGACTGCAGCCGGCCGGCCGGCCGGAGAGAGCAGGTGCACCAGCACCGTATGGCGGCCATTCGCCAGCTGAGGTGTCTCATGCAAACCAAAAAAATCCTGCAACCTGCTGCTGAGAATGGGCTCATCGCCGCTGTAATCAATCCGGCCGGATCGACCGCTCGGGAGCANCCAACGCAACGGCGCCAGCGAATCAAGTTGGCTGCGCTGGGGCCAATCGAGCCGATTGAGCAGCGCTGAACTCAAATCCACCTCCTGGAGACCTTCCAGGCTGCGTACCCCATCGAGATTGGGCGCCAGCCAAAGCTCCAGCTCATCCAGTAGTGAAGTGTCATCCACCGCAGGCCAGTGCATCGGATCGAGGCGTTGCAGAAAAGCCAGTCGCCCCCGCANCTGCTGCTGCGCCGGTGTCCAATCCAACAGCGGCAGACCTCGGCGGCGCACTTGCTCAAGCAGACAGGACTGGACAGCCNCTGGATCCGGNCGCTGCAGCAGCGATTCACTCAGCACCAGGGCCCCGAGACAACGCCGTCGGCTGGCCACCACCTGCTCCTTCTGCCCATCCCAAAACAGCTGATCCTCATCGCGCAACTGCTGAGGCTGGAGCCATTCGAGGGCTGGTTTTGGCAGTGATGCCGCCAACCAAATGCGGGCCTGGCGACGATCACCATCAAGATGAGCTGCCACCAGNGCTGGAGCAGCGCACAGCGGGTCGTCAGGCTCCAGGGCTGCACCGCGCCCCCCGGAAAGCAACAAAACACCTGGGCGAGCCTGATCTCGCGGCAGAGCCAAGCGATCGGGATAAGCCAGAGCCAGCAAGACCCCCACCCAAGCGGGCCATCCCTCCGGCAACANGGGGAGCTGACGCGGCAGGCCTAACTGCCGGCGCAACTGCAATACCAACTGCCGTACAGCTGCCAGGGGTCCAGCACGGCGGCGCTCCAGCAGATCGATCCGCAGGCAAAGATCGGCGCCAGGTGCTTCTGCGCGCAGGGGATCGCGCTCTCCGAGCAAGGCAGCCACAACGCAAGCCAGCCCCTGAAGTTCCTGAGGACTCCATTCCGGCAGCTGCAGCTCAAGTGCAGGCAGCTCCAACTCTGCGGCCTGGAGCACCATCGCCCCCAGGCGCGGATGCAAACCCAGCGATCCCAGGCGACGGCCACGCTCGGTGGGCTGTCCGGACTCATCAAGGGCACCAAGGCTGACAAGCAGCTCACGGGCCTGCTGCAGAGGCGCAGCCGGCGGGGGATCGAGAAAAGCCAGATCCTCGCCGTCGTTAGCGCCCCAAAGGGCCAGCTCCAGGGCCAAAGGCGCGGGATCCGTGGAGAGGATGTCGGCTCTTGGATGAGCCGGCCGCCGCTGCTGATCCACTGGCGTCCAGAGGCGATGGCAAATCCCAGGACCCAAACGACCGGCACGACCTCGGCGCTGATCGGCCTGGGCGATGGCAGCTTTTTCGGTCACCAGCTGCGCCAGTCCGGTGTTGGGATCGAAACGGGACACACGGCTCCAGCCGGCATCGATCACAACCCGAATGCCTTCAATCGTCAGGCTGCTTTCCGCCAGAGCCGTCGCCAACACCAGCTTGCGCCTTCCTGCAGCAGCAGGAGCAACCGCGGCGTCCTGGGCTCGNGCATCCAGGTCGCCATAAAGAGGCGTGAGCTCCACGTCCGGCGGCAGATCGTCCTGCAGCTGCTCTGCGAGGCGGCGGATCTCGGCCTGGCCGGGCAGAAACACCAGCACGCTGCCGTCCTCCTCCCCCAGGACCTGGCGGATTGCAGGTCTCACCTGATCAGCGATGGCACGGACAGTGGGCCGTTCCGGCGCCGGCCGCTCGGCATAGACGGTCTGCACGGGGAAAGCACGACCTTCGCTACTGATGACAGGGGCCCCATCGAGCAGATGGGCCAAGGGCTGAGCATCAAGCGTGGCGGACATGGCCACCAAAGCCAGATCCGGAATCAGAAGCTGGCGAGCCTGCCAGGTAAGGGCCAGGGCCANATCNCTGCCAACGCCACGTTCATGCACCTCATCAAAGAGAACCGCGCTGACACCGCTCAGGGCCGGATCCTCCTGCAACAAGCGTAAAAAGAGCCCATCGGTCAGCAGCTCAATGCGGGTGTTTGGACCGATACAGCTATCAAGCCGCACGCGGTAGCCGACCGTTTCACCGACGGCTTCGCCGAGGGAGCGAGCCATCTGCCGCGCCGCCAGCTTGGCTGCCAGTCGACGCGGCTCCATCACCAGCACCTTTCCCTGGCTCCAGGGCATCTGCTCAGCCAAAGCCAACGGCACCCGGGTGGTCTTACCCGCCCCAGGGGGAGCCTGTAGCACCAGCCGGCCGTGCTGTCGCAACGTCTCCAACAGCTCCGGAAGCAACGGCTCAATCGGAAGCAAGGAGCGAACGGCAGCCATGGATCAACCCAGCAGCAGCTTGCTACCGGCAAAGCCGGTCACCAACGCCAACAAACGCCGGATGGTCGGCACCGCCCAGCGATGGCTGCCGGCGTGGGCGCCGAGACCGCCGGCCACAACAACCACCAGCACCCAGCTCAAGGGAAGTGGAGGCAGCACCTGAGCAGAACGCACAAATCCCGCCAGACCGGCGATCGAGTTCATCAAGATGAACACCACAGAGACAGCGGCGGCCTGACGGGTGCTGCACCAGCGGCGCAACAGCATCCAGGGGCTGAGAAACACCCCGCCACCAGTTCCGGTCAGGCCTGCCATCAAACCGAGAGCAGCACCGACGCCCAGCAGGGTCGACCTACCGGGGGGGTGGACCGCCTCAGGATCACGAGGCTGCAACAGAAACCTCACAGCGGCGGCGAGTAAAACAAGCCCCAACACAAGCCTTAGTCCGCGGGTGGGGACATCGAGCCAACCCCCGAAGAACGCCGCAGGCACAGCCAGAGGCAGCAGCGGCCAGAACTGCCGCCACTGCAGATGACCAGCCCGGCAAAACTGCCAGGTGCCGAAACCGGCCACAACGACGTTGAGCATCAGTGCGCTGGGACGGATCAGCTCAGGGCTCAGGCCTGCGAGGGCAAAAACAGCGATGTAACCCGTGGCACCGGCATGTCCGACGGCNCCATAGAGAAAGGCCACTACAGCCAAAGCCAGCGGCAGCATCTCGGCGCTCATCACCGCTCCTGCAACCGCGGCAGCAGTTGCACCAAGTTGCAGGGACGGGTGGAAGGATCCAGTTGTGCCGCGATCAACCGCTCCCAGGCAGTGGTGACGGCATCCAGTGAACCTGGCAGCACAAAGATGAAGGTGCCATTGGCAACACCGGCCAGGCAGCGACTCTGCAANGAGCTGGTGCCGATNGTCTCAAACGACAGCACACGAAACAGTTCGCCGAAACCATCGATGGCCTTATCCAGCAGCGGCGCCACAGCCTCTGGAGTTCCATCGCGGCCGGTCAGACCGGTACCGCCGCTGCTGATGATCACATCCACTGAAGGATCGGCAATCCAATGACTCACCACGGCGCGGATGGCGTAGCGATCGTCAGGGACCAGCTGTCGATCCTTCAGTCCATGGCCAGCGTTCTGGAGAAAGCTCTGGAGCGCATCACCGCTGGGATCATCCGCCAGGTCGCGACTATCAGAGACCGTCAGCAAAGCGATCGCAAGGGCCATAAACAGGAGATTCAGATCTCGATTGTGGCCTTCTTAGGCTCATGACTTCGGCAGTAATGCTCGATGCAGCCCTCAACGACCACCATCGACGTGTTGCTGTTTGCAGCCTTACGTGAGCAAGCAGGCTGGGCGCGCCGAACTGTTCTTCTTACGGGGTCAGCCACACCTTTGCAGTGCTGGAAACAACTGCAATTAGGGAGTGAACAAATCCCTACCAACATCCGTGTGGCCATCAATCAACGTTTTGCCGCTGCTGACTCATCCCTGCAAGCCGGCGATGAGCTGGCCTTTCTGCCCCCCATCAGCGGAGGTTGATGGACCATGAACACCACCCACACCACCCTTGACNTAGCCCTTTGCCAGACAAACTTTGAGGCGCATGTTCTGCTAGCGAGCTGGGAGCAGAGCCAAGCCAGCGCGGCCATCGCAGTATTCCTTGGCCGTATGCGNNGNCAGAGCCTTCAAGGCGAAACACTGCANGCCATGGAGCTAGAGCACTATCCGGGCATGTGCGAAGCCCANCTACANCAANTGGCGACCAGCCAGAGCGCGGCCCATGCGGTTGATGCCGTNCTGCTNCGNCACCGGGTCGGCACCGTCCTGCCTGGCGAGNCCCTNGTGCTGCTGGCNGTGGCGGCACCGCGACGTGGGGCTGCCCAGCGCTGCTGTCAGGAACTGCTGGAGTCAATCAAACACGAGGCCCCTTTCTGGAAAAAAGAAATCACCGCCGCAGGCTCCTGCCGGTGGGTGGAGGGAAACACGCCCTTCTGATGTCAGAACAGAGGCAAGCGCAGCAACTGGGCCCAGAGCAAACGACCAGCAGGTAGCTGATCAGCTTGTGGGGGAAGCTCCAGCAACAGATCAGCATCCTGCAGCGAGGCGATCCGCGAGGAAGCCTGAGAACCGTCCACCAGAGCCGCGAGGCCACCATCGGAATTCACCAACAGACGAGCCCTGACCAGCTCCGGGCGACCTGGGGCACGGCTTAGCTCACGGGCTAGGGGGAGTTGCAGACGAGGCAACAGTTTGGGTTCAGCCCCCTCAAGTCGCTGGAGAGCCGGCCACAGCAGCTGTAAAGCGGTGACGGCAGCAGCCACTGGATTGCCCGGCAGACCAAAAAAAGGCAGTGAGCGCCCATCAGGGGCATCAAGCCTGCCGTAGGCAAAAGGCCGCCCCGGCTTGAGGAACAGCTTCCAGAACTCCACCTGCCCTAATTCCGCCATCAGCGGACGGATCCAGTCGCTGTCACCAGCGGAGACACCTCCAGTGCTCACCACCACGTCAGCCGAAACAGAGAGCTCCTCGAGCGTGGATCGCAAAGCGACTGGGTCATCGGCCACCACTCGCCGTTGGCTCACCGTGTAACCGAGACGCAGCAGCAATGCCTCCAACAAGGTGCCATTGCTTTCCCAGATCGCTCCATTGGGGCGAGGTTGCCCTGCGGGCACCAGCTCGTCACCGGTAATCAGCAGAGCGATGCGCGGCACCGCACGCACCGGCACCTGGGAAATACCGCAGGACGCCAATCGACCCAGCACTGCAGGTCCCAGTCGCTGAGCGGCCGCCACTAGCTCCTGAGCTGCTGCCGTCTCCTCCTCTGCCCCCCTCACCCAAAGCTTCGATCCAGTCGGCAAAGCCAATGCAATGCTCTGGTCGCCATGGCGCTGGATCAGCTCCTGCGCCAGAACGCGCTGAGCACCGGCTGGCAGCGGGGCACCAGTGAGGATCCGAACGGCTTGCCCTTGCGCGAGCACACCCCGGTACGGTGCCCCTGGAGCGGAGAGCCCCACCAGCTGCCAGTGACTGCTCAGCGGCGGCTCATCGGCATCAGCGACGGCATAGCCATCCAAAATCGCTGCCCGGAAACCGGGCACCGCCTCAGGGGCAAACAGCGGTTCTGCGGTGACCCGTCCGAGGGCCTGCAGCAACGGCAACCATTCCTGACCGTGAAGAGGTTGGATATCGGCGAGCACGGCATGGCGGGCTTGCTCTAGGTGGAGTCCCTCGCGGCCGAAGGGTTCACTCATCACTTCTGACATCCAGGCTCGGATGCTGCCAGTCACCATGACGGCCTCCATGCTTACGCAACAGGCGGACGCCATCGATCGTCATGGCCGGATCAGCACTCTTAAGCATGTCGTAGAGGGTCAGCAGCCCAACCTGCACCGCAGTGAGAGCTTCCATCTCAACGCCAGTGGGCCCCACCGTGCGAGCTGATGCCTCCAGCCGCAACCCATGGCCATCAGGGGCAGGAGCAATAGTCACTTCCAGTCCAGTAAGGGCGATCGGATGACATAGGGGCACCAACTCCCAGGTGCGNTTGGCGGCCTGAATCGCCGCCACCCTCGCCACAGCCAGCACATCCCCCTTGGGTGCGCGGCCGTCCAGCACNAGCTGCAACACCTCAGGCCTCAGACGGATATAGCCCTCCGCCGTTGCCTTGCGCTCAGTAGCGACACGGTCCCCCACCTCCACCATGTGNACCTCACCTCGGGCATTGAGGTGGCTCAACGCGGGATCGTTCATCCATCCAGCCGCTCCATGCAGCAAGCTTGCGTCATCCATCCCCGGCCCCGATGTCCAGCGCCGATCAGCACCAGAGCTTCATGGCGCTGGCGATCGAGACCATGCGTCGNACNGCACTTGANGAGCGCAGCGGTGAGCCCTTCGGGGCAGTCGTCGTCAAAGACGGTGTGGTGATCGCCTGTGAGGGAAACAGCGTCGGCCGCGACAGCGATCCGACTGCCCACGCCGAGATCAATGCGATTCGNGCCGCCTGCCGCAAACTCGGCACCTGGGACCTCAGTGGCTGCGTGCTGTATGCCAGCAGCAGATGCTGCCCCATGTGCTACACCGCCGCTCACTGGGCCGGCATCGCNAAGATCTATTACGGCGCTGGGTGGGAGGACTACAGCGACTTCTACGACGATTCCGAGGCAGTCACCGAAATGAGCCTGCCCCCTCAGAGGCAGGCCATGGCCCCTGAACAGCTGCTGCGCCAGGAGGCTGTGGAGGTNTGGAATGCAGTGCGCCAAGAACGGGGCATGAAGCAGCCCGAGACAGCCTGAATTGAAACGACCCTCGACCCTGCTGTGCGTCTTCGCAACGCTGCTCAACGACCGAATCAGCGAAAGCCTGGTATTCCCGTTACTGGCGTTTCTGTTAGCCCGCTTCACGAGCAACGGCGCAACTCTTGGTCTACTAGCTGGCAGTTACGCCCTGGCCCAATTCGTAGCCACGCCCCTAATCGGAGCCCTGAGCGATCGCTATGGGAGGCGACCTGTGATCGCCACATGCGTAGCGGGGACCGTGGTGGGCCTGGGGCTGTTTGCATTCACACTCGAGCTCCCTTGGCCTGCGGGCAGCCCCTGGCCACTGCTACTGCTGTTCACAGGACGGCTGATTGATGGCTTCAGTGGTGGCACCGCTGCCACAGCTGGTGCCGTGCTGGCTGACATCAGCAGCCCTGAGAACCGCGCCCGTGCCTTTGGCCTGATCGGCGTGGCCTTCGGGCTTGGTTTCATTCTCGGACCAGGTCTGGCGGGAGTGCTGAGTCGCTGGGGCACCACCTTGCCGGTGTGGCTTGCAGTGCTGATTGCAGTGGCCAACCTGCTACTGGTACTCAGGCTGTTGCCGGAAACCCATCCGGCTGAACAACGCAGGGCCCTGCCGCGCAAACGGGACCTCAACCCCTTCACCCAGCTCGCCGGAGTGTTCAGCAACCCCCGGGTGAGCAGGCTCTGCCTGGGTTTCTTCCTCTTCTTCCTGGCGTTCAATGGCTTCACCGCCGTGCTCGTGCTGTTCTTCAAGCAGGTTTATGGCTGGGGACCGGGACCGGCCACAACGGCATTCCTGATCGTCGGGATCGTGGCCACCGTCGTGCAGGGGGGGTTGATCGGCCCGCTGGTCAAACGCTTCGGCGAGCAGCGGCTGACCCTGACAGGCCTGGCTCTCGTACTGGTGGGCTGTCTGTTGATTCCGCTGGCCCCAGTGGATCGCAGTCAACCAGTGGTCTATGTCTCCGTTGCCCTGCTCGCCTTCGGCACCGGCCTGGTAACACCATCACTGCGGAGCCTGGTGTCCCGCCGGCTCAGCAGCGGTGGTCAAGGAGCAGCCCTTGGCTCTCTGCAGGGCCTGCAAAGCCTGGGAAGCTTCCTAGGACCACCGCTGATGGGGCTTAGCTACGAACTGCTGGGACGNAGCAGCCCTTTTCTGCTGGCGTCTGCATTGCTGATTGGCGTTGCCGCCCTCACCGCTAACGGATCCCTTACAAAAGCCGGCTAGTTTCCTGCCGTCCGGCACTCCCCTGCCTCATGGCGCCCGCTGATCTCGCCCCCGAGCTATATCTCAATCGCGAATTGGCCTGGATTGACTTCAACGAACGGGTCCTGGCGCAGGCACTCGATCAACGAACGCCGCTGCTGGAGCAGGCCAAGTTCAGCGCCATCTTCAGCAACAACCTCGACGAGTTCTTCATGGTGCGAGTGGCTTCGCTGAAGTCACAGGTTGAGGCCAGCATCGAGACTTCTAGCGTCGATGGACGAACACCACTTCAGCAACTACAGGCGATTCACGCCAAGCTCCGCCCAGTACTGGAACAGCAGCAGGATCACTACCGCAACACCCTCAAGCCGGAGTTAGCGCGCCATGGCGTGCATGTTGTTGATTACCCGCAACTGAATGAGGCCCAGAAAGAGTGGGCCAAAAATCATTTCCGCAGCACCATCTTCCCGGTGCTCACACCTCTTGCAGTGGATCCTGCACACCCCTTCCCGTTTATCAGCAATCTGAGCTTCAACATTGCGGCCCTGATTCGCGACCCAGAGAGCGGTGAGCAACAGTTTGCGCGGGTGAAAATTCCTCAAAAGAACCTGCCGCGCTTCATCAAGCTGCCAATAGAACTGGCTAGTGACAGTGGGGCGCTCTACACAGCTGTGCCTCTCGAGCAGTTAGTGGCCTTCAACCTGGCCCTTCTGTTCCCTGGCATGACCATCGAGGGGCACTACTTCTTCCGCGTCACTCGGGACGCCGACCTCGAACTGCGGGAACTGGAAGCCGACGATCTAATGATTGCCCTGCAGGAAGGCCTTCGCAAGCGCCGCATGGGCGGAGAAGTCGTCCGCCTGGAAGTAACCGATGAAATGCCTGAGGACGTTGTGGACCTGCTGAAGGAAGGCATGGCCGTGGAGGCTGAGGACGTCTATCGCGTCAACGGCCCACTTGGCCTCGATGATCTATTTGGGCTGATGGGTGTGCCCCTGCCCCAGTTCAAGGACGAACCACAGCAGGCTCGTGTCGCTGCCCCTTTGGCCCGTGCCCAAAAAGCCCTGCTGAGTGATGGCTCAGTCGCCGAAGAGGAATTCGAGAGCGTCTTCGATGTGCTGCGCCGGGGCGATGTACTGGTGCACCACCCCTATGACCTGTTCACCTCCTCGGTGGAGGAATTCATCATGCAAGCGGCCGAGGACGCCGATGTACTGGCCATCAAAATGACCCTCTACCGGGTCTCGAAGAATTCCTCCGTAATCCGCTCCCTGATCACCGCCGCTGAGAACGGCAAACAGGTAATGGCCTTGGTGGAGCTCAAAGCCCGTTTTGACGAAGAAAACAATATCCAGTGGGCCCGTNAGCTGGAAAATGCCGGTGTGCACGTGGTGTATGGGGTGATCGGATTAAAGACCCACACAAAGATCACCCTGGTCCTAAAGCGTGAAAAAANTGAATTGCGCTCTTATGTCCATATTGGCACCGGCAATTACAACTCTAAAACCTCACGCTTGTATACCGATCTTGGCCTGATGAGCGCGCGTCAGGATCTCGGTCAGGATCTTGTCGAGCTATTCAATTACCTCACCGGCTTTTCCAAGCAGCAGAGCTTCCGCAAACTGCTGGTGGCGCCGGTCACACTGCGCACCGGCATCGAAGCATTGATCCGCCGCGAGATCGAACACGCCAAAGCCGGACACGGCGGCCACATCATTGCCAAGATGAATTCCTTAGTGGATCCCAAGGTCATAGCCCTGCTGTATGAGGCCTCCCGTGCCGGCGTAAAAATCGAGCTGGTGATCCGAGGCATCTGCTGCTTGATCCCCGGTCTGCCAAACCACAGCGAAACCGTGAGCGTGATCAGCATCATTGGCCGTTTCCTGGAGCACTCCCGCATCTTCTGGTTCGGCAACACCGGAACACCCGAAGTCTTCATCGGCAGCGCCGACTGGATGGGCCGGAACCTTGACCGGCGCGTGGAAGCCGTCACCCCGATCGAGGATCCGGTGCTGAGAAAAAGAATTGAGCAACTACTTCGTACCTATCTCGATGACAACCGTGGCGCCTGGGAGATGCAAAGCGATGGCCACTTCATGCAGCGGCAACCAAACGAGGACGAACGGAATTCTCAACTGCAGCTCATGTANGACTGGCGCGCAGTACAAGGCCAGCCTGTGTGATTCGCTACAGCGAACGCGTTCATTGCGCTGAGTTAACACAAAAGTGGAAAAGATCTGGGTTCTTTTTCAAACCAATCTTGCGCGAAGGTCAGGGCTCCAAGACGTTTCGATTGGACGCTGAATCCTCACTGCTTGCGAAATTCAGATTGTCTTCNCAAGAGCACTGATTCAGCGTCCAACTCAGTGCTAAGTTCTGGCCAAATTAAATACGGAGGCCAGGGTGATGGGGACACCACTGGGCAATCGAGCTGGGGCTTCATCGCCCTCGCCTCGTCCTGCCAGCAATCGCGGATCCAATCGTGGCGGCGGTCGGCTCAGTACCGACTCCATCGGTTGGTATCTCAGCAATATCGGTCGCGTACCGCTGCTGACCCCGGCGGAAGAAATCGAGCTAGCTCATCAAGTTCAGCAGATGAAGCGTCTCTCGGAAATCGAGATCGAGGAGCGCACACCCAAGCAACGTCAGCAGATTCGCATGGGATGTCGAGCACGCGATCGGATGATGGCCGCCAATCTTCGTCTGGTCGTCAGCGTTGCCAAGAAATACCAAAACCAGGGCCTAGAGCTACTTGATCTGGTTCAGGAAGGCGCCATAGGCCTTGAGCGTGCGGTCGATAAGTTCGACCCTGCCATGGGCTACAAATTCTCGACCTATGCCTACTGGTGGATCCGCCAAGGCATGACTCGCGCCATCGACAACAGTGCGCGAACGATCCGCCTTCCGATTCACATCAGTGAAAAGCTCTCGAAGATGCGCCGCATCACCCGTGAGCTCACCCATCGCTTCGGTCGTCAGCCCAACCGTCTGGAACTGGCCCATGCCATGGGCATGGAACCCGATGAGCTGGAAGAGCTGCTAAGTCAGAGCGCACCGTGCGCCTCACTCGATGCCCACGCCCGCGGGGAAGAGGATCGCAGCACCCTCGGAGAACTGATCCCGGATCCCTCCTGCACCGACTCCATGGAGAGCATGGACCGTCGCATCCAGAAGGAGCACCTCGGCACCTGGATCACCCAGCTCAACGAGCGAGAGCAAAAGATTCTCAAGCTGCGCTTCGGTCTCGAAGGTGCTGAACCTCTGACGCTTGCAGAGATCGGCCGGCAGATCAATGTCTCCCGTGAACGGGTGCGTCAGTTAGAAGCAAAGGCGATCTCAAAGCTCAGACTGATTACCAGTCAGCAACAGGCCGCCTGATCTTGAGCCCAGCGATCGGCATCCTCCTGGCGGGCCTATGGCTCGCAGCAGTTGTTGCTGTAGCTCTGACGGCGCGGAGCATTTGGCCCCAGCAACATGAACTGAGTCGCAAGCTGGTGCACATGGGCGCCGGCTTCACCGTGCCTCTGGCCTGGTGGTTGCAGATCCCTAAACAGCTAGCTCTTCCTGCTGCGGCGCTGGCCACCATCGCAGCGATCATTAACCACCGTGCTCAGCTGCTCCCAGCTGTTGAAGACATCGATCGCCGCAGCATCGGCACGATCGCTTACGGCCTATCCATAACCTTATTAATTCTGTTTGGCTGGCCGCAACGAGCTGATCTGGTGAGTGCCGCCGTGTTGGTCATGGCCCTCGGTGATGGTGCAGCCGGACTGGTGGGCTCGAACCTTGCTTCCCCGAGCTGGACACTGCTGGGTCAGCGCAAATCACTTTTGGGCACCAGCGTGATGGCCGCCATGAGTTTTCTTGTGCTGACTCTGCTTCTCAAGGGACTGAGCTGGCCTGCCCTAATTGCACTCGGTGGAGCAGCCACATTGCTTGAACAGCTCAGCTGGGGTGGCCTAGACAATTTGACTGTGCCCCTTGGGGTGGCCTGGCTCGGCTCTGGATTCGGCGCCTGAACCCTCACCCTCACTCCGAGGACATTGACTCAGGCGTCGAAGAGTTGCTCGCAGCGCTGCTGCCAATCACGCTCATTACCCAGCCCGGTCACCAGAAGCTGATCAGAAGGCGATTCCAGCAAACGTCGTTGCCACTGACGGATCAGCTCCTCTCGCTCCAACCAACCCCGCAGCACGGCTTGGTGCACTAAGTCGAGATCCCAGCACCGCCTTTGAGCNGTCTGCTGTCCCCAGCTGAGAAGTCGATCCAGCTGACAGGGGCGGAATCCAGCGAACACTGGTCCGCGGGGATAGCGCTGCTCGAGTTCAAACAGATGCAGCGAATCACTGATCCCGAAGAACTGCAGCAGCAGAGCCATANCCCACCTTTCTGTGGTGGAAAGAAACTAAGCGGCTTGCACTGAAAGCCAGTATTTGCCGATACAGGATGTAAAGGCAGTTCAGACCGCCACCGGAACCGCTGTAGCGAGCTGCTCGAGCAGGGATTCAGTGGTGGCCAGGTCGATGCAAGCATCAGTGATGCTCTGGCCGTAGNTGAGCTGGCTGAGGTCAGCCGGCAGCTTCTGATTGCCGGCAACAATGTTGCTCTCAAGCATCACTCCGAGCACCGAACGGGAACCGCCACGCACCTGCTGAGCCACTGATTCGAGCACCTCGGACTGGCGCCGGTAGTCCTTATTGGAATTGCCATGACTACAGTCCACCATCACCCGGTGGGGCAGCCCTTCTGCCTGCAGAGTTTCGGCCACTGAGTTGATGGATTCAGCGTGGTAATTGGTGCTGCCGCCACCGCCCCGCAGGACCAGATGACCATCGGGGTTGCCGGTTGTCGAGACAATTGAGGCATGTCCCTGGCGGTTGATTCCGAGAAAATGATGCGGACGGGCGGCAGCCTGCATCGCGTTGATGGCCACGGTCACGCCGCCATCAGTGCCGTTCTTAAAACCTATGGGCATCGATAAACCCGAAGCCATCTCCCTATGGGTTTGGCTTTCTGTCGTGCGAGCGCCGATGGCAGTCCAGCTCACAAGATCAGCGATGTACTGCGGCACGATCGGGTCGAGCAATTCGGTGGCCGCTGGGATGCCGCGCTCCGCCAGATAGAGCAGCACTCCACGGGCACGGCGCAGGCCGGTGTTGATGTCGTAGCTGCCATCAAGCTGGGGGTCGTTGATCAGACCTTTCCAGCCGACCGTGGTGCGTGGCTTCTCGAAGTACACACGCATCACCACTTCGAGGCTTTCTTTAAAACGCTCGCGCATTAGGGCCAGCGCACCGGCGTACTCCTCGGCAGCGGCTACGTCATGCACCGAACATGGTCCGACGATGACCAGCAGACGGTGATCATCACCATGAAGGATCCGTTTAATGCGCTGACGGGTCTCCCGCACCGTCTCGATCGCATGATCGGAGAGCGGCAGGTCGCTGTGCAGGATGGCCGGCGCCACCAGAGGCCGGGTCTCCACCACATGCAGATCGGAGGTGGGGAGCATGAAGTGCGCATGAATGCGCCCATCAGCCTAGGAGCAGATCCCGGCAGGGCAGACAATGGATAGCCCGTGCCCCTTCCGGAGATGAGCCGATGAGCGCCAGCACCGCCACCGTGCCCACTGACCCCTCCGCCTTCCTGCCCGCTTACCGCGCCGCGGCGGCCGAACGAGAAGCCCTAGGCGTGCCACCGCTGCCGCTCGATGCCCCCCAGACCCAGGCCCTCACGCAGTTACTGGAACAACCGCCCACCGGCGAAGAGGCTGCCCTGCTGGAGCTGCTCAGCGAGCGGATTCCGCCGGGTGTGGATGAAGCGGCTTATGTCAAAGCAGATTGGCTCAGTGCTGTAGCCCAGGGCCAGCGCACTAGCCCGCTGGTGAATCCGATGGAGGCCACCCAGCTACTAGCCACCATGATCGGCGGCTACAACGTTGCGGCCCTGATCGCACTGCTGAGCAACAGCGACAGCAGCATCGCAGCCGCGGCCGCGGAGGGACTCAGCCGCACGCTGTTGGTCTACGACGCTTACAACGATGTTCTTGAACTGGCAGCAAGCAACAGCTATGCCCAGCAAGTAGTCGACAGCTGGGCTGCCGCGGAATGGTTCACAGCCAAGCCCGAGCTACCTGAAACCATCACCGTCACCGTTTTCAAGGTGGAAGGTGAAACCAACACCGACGACCTCTCACCAGCCACCCACGCCACCACGCGTCCGGACATTCCCCTGCACGCCACAGCGATGCTGGAAACCCGCATGCCCGGAGGGCTTGAGGCGCTGCAAGCCCTCAAAGCCAAGGGCCACCCGGTGGCCTACGTGGGCGATGTGGTGGGTACCGGAAGCTCGCGCAAATCAGCCATCAACTCGGTGCTGTGGCACACCGGCAACGACATTCCCCATGTGCCCAACAAGCGCGGCAGCGGTGTGATCCTCGGCGGCAAGATTGCGCCGATCTTCTTCAACACCGCAGAGGACTCCGGTGCCCTGCCGATCGAATGTGACGTCAGCGGACTCAACAGCGGTGATGTGATCACCATTCGCCCCCATGCAGGCACGATCGAGCGCGACGGGGAAGTGGTCAGCCGCTTTGAGCTCAAACCGAGCACCATCAGCGATGAAGTGCGAGCCGGCGGGCGTATCCCACTGCTGATCGGCCGCGCCCTCACCGATAAGGTGCGAGCCCAGCTAGGGCTGCCTGCTTCTGAGGTGTTCATCCGCCCGGGAGCAGCAACACCGAGCAGCAAAGGATTCACTCTCGCCCAAAAAATGGTGGGCCGTGCATGCGGTCTCCCCGGCGTGCGCCCTGGCACCAGCTGCGAGCCACTGATGACCAGCGTCGGCAGCCAGGACACCACCGGCCCGATGACCCGCGATGAGATGAAGGAGCTGGCCTGCCTTGGCTTCTCGGCTGATCTGGTGATGCAGAGCTTCTGCCACACAGCGGCTTACCCCAAACCGGTGGATCTCAAAACCCATGCCGAACTGCCAGATTTCATCAGCTCCCGCGGCGGCATCTCCCTGCGCACCGGTGACGGCATCATTCACAGCTGGCTCAACCGCATGCTGCTACCTGACACGGTGGGCACAGGCGGCGATAGCCACACCCGGTTCCCCCTCGGCATCTCCTTCCCGGCCGGCTCCGGCCTGGTGGCGTTTGCCGCAGCCATCGGAGCGATGCCACTCGACATGCCCGAGTCAGTACTGGTGCGTTTCAGCGGCAATCTGCAGCCAGGGGTCACCCTGCGTGATGTGGTCAACGCCATCCCCTATGTGGCGATCGAACAAGGGTTACTGACCGTAGAGAAAGCAGGCAAGAAAAACGTCTTCAACGGCCGGATCATGGAGATCGAAGGGCTGCCTGACCTGAAGCTGGAGCAGGCCTTCGAGCTCACCGATGCCACCGCCGAGCGCTCCTGCGCCGGCAGCACGATCAAGCTCAGCGTTGAAACGGTCAGTGAATACCTACGCAGCAACGTGGCGCTGCTCAAAAACATGATCGCCCGCGGCTATAGCGATGCCCGAACCCTCGCTCGGCGAATCAAGGCAATGGAGACCTGGCTGGCCAATCCCCAGCTGCTCGAAGCTGATGCCGATGCCGAATATGCCGCGGTGATCGACATCGACCTCAACGCGATCACAGAGCCAATCGTGGCTTGCCCCAACGACCCCGACAATGTCAAAACCCTCTCTGATGTCGCCGGTGACACAGTTGATGAAGTGTTCATCGGCTCCTGCATGACGAACATCGGTCACTACCGCGCGGCTGCAACCGTGCTGGAGGGGCAAGGCGAGAACACTGCCCGCCTATGGGTCTGTCCACCGACTCGCATGGATGAGGAGACGTTGAAGGATGAGGGCTACTACGCCACGTTCGAAGCAGCAGGTTCACGCATGGAGATGCCAGGCTGCTCGCTGTGCATGGGCAACCAGGCCCGAGTGGAGGACAACACCACGGTGTTCTCCACCAGTACTCGTAACTTCAACAATCGCCTCGGCAATGGGGCCCAGGTGTATCTCGGCAGCGCTGAACTGGCGGCAGTCTGTGCCCAGCTGGGACGTATCCCCCAAAAGGAGGAATATCTATCAATCGCCGCTGAGAAGATTGATCCCAACCGTGATCAGCTCTACCGCTACTTGAACTTCGATCAGGTGGAGGGTTTCTCCGATGACGGCAGAGTCCTCAGCGACGCTGAAGAGGCCAAGCTGCTGGCTGAGGCCTAAAGCAGGGGCGGTGCATAGCCATAACGCTCAATGATCAGCTGGTCACGCTGTGCCACCAGCTCGATGCTGGTCTGGTCGTAGTACTCCTGCCAGGCGGTGCGCTTGCCTCGGGAGGCGTTACTGCGGCCACCGCCAAGGATCAGGAGGCGTTGCTCATCGCTGACGGGCACTTGCAGAGCAACCAGCATCGCGAGGAAATCCTGCTCAAGCTGTTCGGTGCGGATCATGTAGCCGATGTAGTTGTGCTCCTTGTTGAAGAGCTTCAGACCCTCAAGATCGCTGATGGTGCTGAAGCTGCCACGGCAGAAAAAATCGAGATAGCGATAGGTCATCAAACCCACTGAACGGCAGCAGGCATGCCGAGCAAAATGCTCGCCGCTGTCCCAGCGCCGCGGCCACTGATGGAGATATTGCAACCAGGTGCGAAAAGCTTCGACGTTCTGCACATCGCCATAGAGCTCCTGCCAGCTGCGACTGTCCTGCGTGAAGCTGTGCAGCCAGCGCCGTAAGGCATAGGCCGGGTCAGCCCGCCAACCAAGACCACGGGGGCTGCCGCAGCGGTGGGTGAGGGCCTGATGCAGCATCCCCTCCTGCTGGCAGCCATAGGCCCAGAGCGAGACATACCAGGCCCACGGGTTACGCACTGAACCAACAAAAACCTGCCGCTGCGCCAGCAACGCCGCATCGGGTTTGTTGTGCTTGCCAATCTGCTCTCCAGGGATCACCTGGGCGAGCAATTTGCCGATGTGCGTGCAGCCCGTCTTCTGCAACTCCACGTAGACAAGCCGATCTGCGATGTACATCTCCGGCCCGTCTGTGGCGCCGCAGATTACCGGCACCAGGGATGATGGGGTGGATAGGTGGCTCTCCCTGAATCAGGAAACACTGCTGTTCGAACCGGCCCAGCCCAACTGCGATGCCCTGCGGGCAGTGCTGGCCTTCCCCAGCACCTATTCGGTGGGCATCACCAGCTTGGGTTATCAGGTGGTCTGGGCCAGCATGGCGCGCCGTCCTGACCTGGATGTGCGGCGTCTTTTCACCGACCAGGGAGATCCACAGCACCGCCACTGTGAGCTATTCGGGCTGTCGCTGAGCTGGGAACTCGACGGACCAGTGCTGCTGGATCTTCTAGAGCAGCAACGCATTCCGCTATGGAGCCATGAAAGGGGCGATGACGATCCGATCGTCTTCGGTGGCGGACCGGTGCTGACGGCCAACCC
This sequence comes from Synechococcus sp. TMED19, assembly GCA_002168155.1. Lineage (GTDB taxonomy): Bacteria > Cyanobacteriota > Cyanobacteriia > PCC-6307 > Cyanobiaceae > RCC307. Next base: position 80,578 of record NHBY01000027.1, read on the forward strand.
TGAACCGCTGGCCCCGTTCTTTGATGTCGTTCTGCTTGGTGATGGCGAGCTGCTGCTGCCAGCCTTCATCGACGCCCTGCAGGAACTGCGTGGTGCGCCGCGCCAAGAACGACTGCTGCGATTGGCGCAGCTGCCCGGGGTGTATGTCCCCAGCCTGTATGTCCCGCGTTACGACAGCGATGGCCAACTGCTGGCCATCGATCCAGTCAGTGCTGCAGTACCGGCCCAGGTAGCCAAGCAGACATGGCGCGGCAACACCCTCAGCCACTCGACAGTGATCACGCCAGAGGCAGCCTGGCCCTCCATCCACATGGTGGAGGTGGTGCGCAGCTGCCCGGAATTGTGCCGTTTCTGTCTGGCCAGCTATCTCACCCTGCCGTTTCGCACCCCATCACTTGATGACGGCCTAATCCCGGCAGTGGAAGCAGGCCTTGCCGCCACTCGCCGACTGGGACTACTTGGGGCCTCCGTCACCCAGCACCCCCAGTTCAGCGAGCTATTGCACTGGCTCAGCCAGGAGCGGTTCGCCGACACCCGCATCAGTGTCAGTTCAGTGCGGGCAGCAACAGTGACGCAGGAGCTGGCGACGATCCTGGCCAAGCGGGGCAGCAAGTCAATCACCATCGCGATTGAGAGCGGCAGTGAGCGGATACGGCAGGTGGTCAACAAAAAGCTGAGTGAGGAAGAAATCCACGCTGCGGCCCGCCATGCCAAAGCGGGCGGTCTCAGCGCGCTCAAGCTCTATGGCATGGCCGGTCTACCCAGCGAAGAAGACGCCGATATCGAGGCCACCGCATCACTGCTTCTGGCCCTCAAAAAAGCCACGCCCGGTCTTCGCCTCAGCCTGGGTGTGAGCAGTTTTGTGCCCAAAGCCCACACGCCGTTCCAATGGGAGGGTCTTCGCCCAGAAGCGGAAAAGCGCCTCAAGCTGCTAGCCAAACGGCTGAAGCCAAAGGGCATCGAACTACGCCCCGAAAGCTACGGCTGGAGTGTGATTCAGACCCTGCTCTCCAGAAGCGATCGCAGACTGGCCCCGGTCATCGCTGCAGTGCGGGGCAAAAGCGATAGCCAGGGCAACTGGAAGCGTGCTTACAAAGAAGCCCAGGACAGCCTGCCCAACTGGGATGAGGTGATTCACCAGCGCTGGGAACCAGAACGTGTGCTGCCCTGGGCCCACCTGCAAGGGCCTCTGCCAGCAACCACTCTGGCCAAGCACCGGGACGAAGCCCTCAGCGCAGCAGCTGCGGCCTGAACCCCTGCGGCCAGCAAGCTGCCCGCAGCCCCGCCAACAGAATCCATCCGGCCACATTGATGCGGCCGTCATAAAGCGGCAGATCAGTGGCGTGAAGCACCACCAGGATGAACACCGCACTCCACCAACCCCGCTCATAGGGTCCAGCGCTAAACATGCCCCGCTGTAGTGAATGCAGTAGCAGCCAAAGCACCACCCCCACCAGCAGTAATGCCACCGGCAAGCCATGGCTGAGGGCCAAATCCAGAGGCAGGTTGTGGGGATGGCCGTGCCAGACACCGGTGCGCTCTGGGTAGACCAGCGTGAAGGCAGCCGCCCCCCACCCCAACCAGGGCCGTTCAGCCACGAGAGCTGCAGCGACAGACCACTGCCCCAGGCGAGTGGATGCCAGCGGCCGATCACTAAAGGCCAGATCACTAAGACGTCCCCAGATGGCCTCGGGGACCAAGGCACGAGCCGGAAGCTGCAGCAGCTCGGGCACCCCGGGCAAAACGGCCAAAAGCACCGGCAGCAGGAGCATCAGCAGCCCCGGAAGCAGCCAGATCCAGCGACCTGGACCGAGCACCAAGGGCACCGCCAGCACAGCAGCACCCCAGCCATTTCGAGAATCAGTCAGATAGAGCGCAGCCAACTGCCCGAGCACCAGCAGAAGCAGGATCGGCTGACGCCAAGTCCAGCGATTCAACCAGTCGCGCCCAGTAGCCACAACGGCAGCCAAGAGCAGCGGCCAGCTGAACGACAACCAGGCCGCGGCGATATTGGCGTAATCAAACAGCCCTGAAAGACGTCCAGGAGGATGACCCCCAGGCGCCATATGCCAGATGATCAACTCACCGAGCACCTGCCAAGGCCCGCTCCAGCCCAGCCAGAGCTGACCGAGACCGCTTACCACCACAGGGACGGTGCCGGCCACCAGCAACAGCGCAATGCGCCGTCGCGCTTCTGGTGTCGCCATGTAGGACTGAAAGCCCCAGAAGCCCCAGAAAAAAGGGATCCAGTTCATCAGACCAACCCAGGCCAACCAACCGCTGCGGGCCAATGGAGCGCTCAGCACGATCAACGCAGCGATCAGCACAAGCACACGGTTGAGCCGATCGCCCCACCACGGGCGACGCAAGCGCCTGCTGCCCTCAAGCAACGCCCAGAACAAAGGGAGAACCGCCAGCAGAAGGCTGCTGGCTAATAGCAGCACCCCCAGCTGAAAGGCCAACCAGCCAGAGGCGGTGGCCCCCACGGGCCGATGCTGCTGTAGGCGCTGGATCAAACGCTGGCGCAACCGGGATGGCTCAGTCAAACACTGCTGTGCGACCGCGGTAGACCATCACCTGATGGCATAGGTGCTGACGGAGCGCCCGGGCCAGGGCCAGCCGCTCCATGTCACGACCCTTTCGGATCAGATCAGCTACATCATCACGGTGGCTCACATGCACCGTGGCCTGCTCAATAATTGGACCGGCATCAAGCTGTTCTGTGACGTAGTGGGCTGTGGCTCCAATCAACTTGACCCCTCTCTCCCAAGCCCGCTGATAAGGCTGCGCCCCGGTAAATGCCGGCAGAAAGGAATGGTGGATGTTGATCACCGGGCCGAACTGCTGCAGGAAACCACCGCTGATCACCTGCATGTATTTGGCAAGAACCGCCACATCGATGGCTTCCTCCTCCAGCAGAGCCAGCTGACTGGCTTCTGCCTCGGCCTTGTGCTCGGCCAACACCGGCACATGCTCAAAGCGAGCACCGAAATTCTCAGCAATTGAGCGCAGATCAGGGTGATTGCTGATGACCAGTGGCACCTCCATGGGCAGCTCACCGGCACGGGTCCGCCAGAGCAGATCGAGCAGGCAGTGGTCCTGCTTACTGACAAAGATCGCCACCCGAGAGAGCTGATCCGAGAAATGCAGCTGTCCTTCTCCGCCTAAGCGCTCAGCCAATAACTGGGCTGCTGCGGGCAAGCTGGCTCGCGGTAAGCCGAATCCCTCGAGGTCCCACTCAATCCTGCTGAGAAATAGGCCGGCACCGCTATCGGTGTGGTGATCGGCATGGCGGATGTTGCCGCCATTGGCAGCAACCCAGCCCGACAACTCACTGACCAATCCGGGGCGGTCGGGGCAGATCAGCTGCAGGATCGCCGTGGCAACAACCATCGCGCGGAGTTGGCATTAGCACCTGTTTTAACGCCAGGCTGATGTTGTGCAGCTGCTGTCGATGGAGAACCGCTTCCAGCGACTGGCCCCTTATCTGGTGCTCCAAGCCCGACGCGGTGTGGTGGGCAGCAGTCGTTATGCCCGATCTCTACGCGATGCGATTCGGGAAGCCGCGGCCGACACCGACCGCAAACCCGTGCTGATCATCGGCGAACCCGGACTTGAAAAGGACAACCTCGCTGCCCTGATCCACTTCGGTTCGAGCGATCGCAGGCGGCCGATGGTGCGCATTGACGCAGCTCTGCTACATGCCGATGGCAGCGACCTCTGGGGCAGCTCCGGAAAAAATGAATCAACGCTGCTGGACTGCATCGGTGACAGCACGGTGCTGCTTGACAAGCTCGACAAAGCCCCCAAAAACCTGGAATCTCGCCTGGTGGAGCTGGCCCTGCAGCACCCAGGGCGCTTAATCATCACAAGCGAAAGCCAGATCGGAACGCTTAACCAGAGCTGCCGCGTGATCCGCGTACCGCCCTTGAGGGTCCGCCGTCAGGACCTGGGGGAATGGCTGCGATACGGGGTGCGACAGGAATCGCGCAAACAGGGCTGGAGCCTGGCACCGACCCTGGCGCCAGGCATCGTCAAACAGCTACAGCGCTACGACTTTCCCAACAATCTGCGGGAACTGGAGCAAATCATCTACCGAGCGTTGCAGCAGGCAAGGCGGTTGGCTCAAGGGCCGTTGCCCCAGGAGCTGCCAGAGGATGTCTTCTGGACCGATTCGCCTTCAAAACCAAGACGCTTCGAGCTCTGGCGCTGGCGCCCGGACCTGCGCCTGCAGATGCGCTCGCCCTGGCTTTGGAACGCACTGCTATTTGGCCTAGTGAGTTGGGTGTTCGTCGCAGTGAACCTGTGGTTGTGGCTTGGACCGCAGGAACGCCAGACCAACCCAGCTCTCAACCTGTTCTGGGCCTGGTGGTGGCCCCTGATCCTGCTGGGATATCCATTGGTCGGGCGGCTTTGGTGTTCCTTCTGCCCCTTCATGGTCTGGGGCGAGATCAGCCAGCGAATGGCTAGAAAGCTGGGCTGGCAGCCGCGCCGCTGGCCCCGCGGCGACCACGATCGTTGGGCCTCACCGCTTCTGGCATGGGGCTTTGCCGCCATCCTGCTGTGGGAGGAGCTGTCCCACCTTGAAACCACCGCTTGGCTCAGCAGCTGTCTGTTGCTGTTGATCACAGCAGGAGCAGTGCTGAGTTCGCTGCTGTTCGAGAAACGGTTCTGGTGTCGGTACCTCTGCCCGATCGGTGGCATGAACGGTCTGTTCGCGAAACTTTCAATCCTTGAACTCCGCGCCCAGGCCGGCACCTGCAGCGGTAGCTGCAGTTCCTATGCCTGCTTCAAAGGAGGACCAGCTGATGGGGAAGGGCTGGCGACAAGAGGCTGCCCGCTGGGAACGCACCCGGCACATCTCGATGACAACCGCAATTGCGTGCTGTGCCTGACATGCGTACAAGCCTGCCCCCATCGCTCGGTGCAGCTGTCCTTGCGACCCCCTGCAGCGGATCTGCAGGTTGCGATGCAAGTTCCCCGCGGGGAACCGCTGCTGATCCTGGTACTCGCAGGAGGCCTGGTGCTTCATCACGGTCGTCCTGCCCTGGAGGGCCTACCGGGAGCCATTCAGGTGGCGATTGCTGCGGCAGAACTGGCTCTGCCAGCACTGATCGCCTGGCCTCTACGGCGCTGGCTCAAACCAGAACTGTGGCAGCGGGGGCTGTACAGCCTGCTGCCTCTGCTCCTTGGGCTTCTGCTGGCCAGACATCTCCCGGTCGGCATGACCGAGGCAGGATTAGTGCTGCAAGTCGGCCTTGGCCCAGGCCAGCCTGGCTGGAGTGCCGATCCACACGTTGTGGAGTTCTGCCAGAGCACCGCCGTGCTGGCGGGCTTACTGAGCACATTGGTGCTGAGTCGGCGACTGCTCTACGGCGAATCCCAGCGACTCTGGCAGCTTTCCACCGTGGCAGTAGCACTGGGATGGGGTGGCCGCTGGCTGGTGCACTGACCAATAGACCCAAAGAAGAGCAAACTCATCAATGACATCGTCGAAGACGACGGACGGCGGTGGACTACAGAATTCATTGATAGGCGGTTAAGGCCTCTTCCCATCGACTTACCGCAGGTGATCGCCCCTGATGAGGAGGCGGAGCTTCTGAAACCAATCAGCGCACTGCTGCAGC
>NHBY01000028.1 GCA_002168155.1 Synechococcus sp. TMED19
TCGATGGTTCCCGCGGTGACGAGGCGGTAGACGGTGACTTCCTTGGTCTGCCCGATGCGCCACGCGCGCTCGCGAGCCTGCGCGTCTGTGCTGGGGTTCCAGTCAGGGTCGTATAAGAGCACCCTGTCGGCGCCCGTCAGGTTCACCCCGAGCCCCCCGACTTTGGTGGTGAGTAAAAAGACGAACACGTCGTCGTCGCCGTTGAACTCGTCGATGAGTCGCATGCGGTGACTCACCGGCGTGGTCCCGTCCATGCGCCTGTACGTGTACCCAGCCTTGGCCACCGATGCCTCGAGGATGTCCAGCATCTGTTGCGTCTGGCTGAACAGCAGGCACCGGTGCCCTTGGGTCCGCCACAGGCCGAGGACCTTCTCGGTGACGAGGAGTTTGCCGCTGCGTTCGGGCTCGCCGTACTTTTCCGAGTGCGCCTGGGTGGTCCGCTCTAACAAGTCGGGGTGGTTCACGATTTTGCGTAAAACGTCGATGCCGCCCAACGCCTCCCTCCTCCCCTCCAGAATCTCCTCCACGTCCCGTGAGTGCACGTAGGACCTGTACGCCTCCCTCTGCTCGCCAGTCATCGGACAGAACAGCACTTGCTCAGTTTTCTTCGGCAAGTCGATGTCCACGTCGGCTTTCATCCGGCGGAGAAGATACGGCGCGATGAGATCCTTGAGCATCGTGGCGCATCGATACGCGGTCATCACCTGCTGCTGCGACGCGTTGGAGTACCCCCCGAGCTGGATCGGAACCGCGAACTGCGCCTGAAACACGGGAAGAGTTCCGAGCTTACCCGGGAAACAAAAGTCAAACAACGACCAGAGCTCGGAGAGCCGGTTCTGTATCGGGGCGCCGGTCATGATCAGCCGGTGCACCGTCTGCAACTGCTTCGCGCATATGGTGACATCCGCGTCGGGGTTACGGATCTTGTGCCCCTCGTCAAGTATCGCGTACCCCCACCGCACGCTCAGCAGCTGATCACGCATCAAACGCACGTGCTCGTAAGTGGTCAACAAAACACCCTTAGCGTCTGCGATACAGTCGCGAAGCAGCCGAAGCCGCGCGTTCTTCTTGTTCCCGTTCGCGTCCGCGAGCGCCTGCGATGACACCGCGGACTCGTGCAGGATGGTGGCGTTGAGCCGCGGCGCCCACGCGCGGAGCTCGCGGCGCCACTGCCTTAACATCGTCGCCGGGCACACCACCAGCGTCGGCCGGTACAACCCGCTGCGTTCCAAAGCGCAGAGAAACGCGGACACCTGCACCGTCTTCCCGAGGCCCATCTCGTCGCCGATGATCCCGCCCGCGCGCTGGCACTGGCGGGTAGGACCTGTACGGCGCCGCCATGGGCACTAAGCCGCTCAAGGATGGCGCGCTTAATGCCGAAATCGATCGCCACCACCTTGTAAGGCTGCAGAGGCTTTGGCTGCAGGCGTTGATCAAAGCCTGCAGCCGTCGGGCGGCTCCAGTGATAGGGCTCGATGGTGCTGACCTGGGCCGCCAGGTTTTGCCCCTCCATCGATGGAGCAGATCGGACTTGCGCCAGCAATGCGGCCGGGCTGGTTCCGTCGTTGCTGACCGCACCGTTGATGGCACCGCCCTCGCGCAGCAATCGCACCACCGCGCGGGTATCGATGCCACTTAGACCAACAACTCCATGATCTTGAAGCCAGCCCTCCAGGTGGCCGCTGCTGCGCCAGTTGCTGGGAGCAGGAGCCAGTTCTCTGGTGATAACCGCCTTGACCGCCGGGGCATCGGCCTCGAGATCCTCGGTGTTGATGCCGGTGTTGCCCAGCTCTGGATACGTAAAAATAATGAGCTGACCGGTATAGCTGGGGTCGGTGATGACCTCCTGGTAACCAGTCATCCCAGTGTTGAAAACAACCTCACCAATGGCTGTGCCTGTGGCGCCAAAGCCCTTGCCGCGCAGCACGGTGCCATCAGCCAGCACAAGCAGGGCGTCCATTGGTCTTGGCGTCTGTAACGATCATCCCGCAGCGGGCGTCAGGGAGGCAGAGAGTTGCTGCAGGCGCTGCCAAGGCGAACCGGAGGCCAAAGCATCAAGCGCTTGCTGCACCCCTTCTGACCATGTAGCGGCCGCGCCGGCGCTCCACAACACCAATGCTGTGTTGAGCGCCACCACCTGTTGCTGAGCTGTTGTGCCACGGCCCTGGAGCACCGACTCAAGAATCTTCTGATTACAGCTGAGATCACCGCCTGCCAGGGCCTCCAGCGGTGCAGGGCTCAAGCCCAGAGCCGAGGGATCGAGGGACTCATGGCGAAGTGAACCGTTCTCCAGAACGATCAGCTGACTGGCACCGGAAAGACTGGCTTCATCAAGGCCGCCATGGCCATGGACCACAACAGCCCGCTCCAGACCAAGCAACTGCAGCGCTCCTGCCATTGGCTCGAGCAGACCCAGCGTGGCGACACCGAGCACCTGGGCCTCAGGCTTCAAGGGGTTGACCAGTGGGCCCAGCAAGTTGAAAACGGTGCGCACACCCAGGCAGCGGCGAAGCGGTGCTAATCCCTTGAGTGCCGGATGCCAGCCCGGCGCGAACAGAAAGCTCACCCCTGTCTGCTCCAACGCTCCCACCACCTGCTCCAACGGTGCACTGAGCTGAACGCCCAGCCCCTCGAGGACATCGGCCGAACCCACCTTGCCGCTTGCACTGCGATTGCCGTGCTTGGCGACAACCACACCGCAGGCCGCGGCGGTGAACGCTACGGCGGTTGAAATATTGAAGCTGTCGGCTCCATCGCCGCCGGTGCCGCAGGTATCCACCAGGGCCATGGACGGTCTTGGGCATGGCAATGCTGAGGCCTGGCGCAGCACCTGGGCCATTGCCGCGAGTTCCACGGATTGATAGGGACGGCAGCGCAGAGCGGCAAGAAAGGCCCCGGTCTGCACCGGCTCAAGGGTCCCATCGAGCCAGGCCTGCATCAAGGCAGTGGCCTGATCGGCCTGCATCACCTCGCCGCGGCAGAGATGCTCAAGAAGCGCAGGCCAGGAGATGGTGTCGGTACTGGTCATCAGAGCGCACAACAGGCGCCCTGAACTTTGCAGAAAAATCAGCCCAAAAAAAAGACCCGGATGCAAAAGCATCCCGGGCCAGGTGATGGGGACTCCCAATTCTTACCTATGAACCGTGGGCGTGTGTGTTGGCTAGACATCATTTGATTGATCAGGTCTCGGAGTCAGAGGCATCAAAGCCACTGCCAACCGCCTGGGTTTCCACCGCAGCGTCCTGTCCTGGTCGATAGCCGGAGGCCCAGATCTCACGGCAGCGGACATTGAGCTCATCACGGCTGAGGCCCCAAAGCTTGATGGCCTTGGCCAGATCGCGCTGCAGCTCATCAGCACCTGGGAAGCCGCTGTAACGCATCAGCAACCGGGCAGCATCAACAAGATGGGCATCGGTTGGAACCGTGGTGGCAAGCAGACCATCAACAATTTGACGATCACTGACCTCCAGGGGATGGGTCTGCTGCGGAGTGATCTCAGGACTGCTGCTCATCGGTCGACAGTCAAGCGCTTCGGCTCCGTAGTTTGGGCGAATAGACGCAATCGCGGATGGCTGCCCCCCTCAAGCTGGGATTGATCATTCGCTACCTACGGCCGCAACGGCGCGAATTGCTGCAAGGAGCCGTGGCCCTTGTCGCTGTGAATCTGGTGGGGGTGAGCCTGCCGTTGCTGGTTCAAAACACCGTCAACAACCTCAAGGAAGGGTTCTCCCTGCCCCAACTGCTGCAACAGGCGGCTTTGCTGGCTGTACTAGCCACTGGCATGGGTCTCATACGGCTGTGGTCTCGCGTGCTGGTCTTCGGAGCAGGACGTCAGGTGGAGATCAAGCTGCGGCAGCGCATCTTCGATCACCTGCTCAAGCAAGAACCGGGCTGGGTGCAGAGCACCGGCAGTGGTGACGTAATCAGCCGCTCCACCAGTGATGTGGAGAACGTGCGCAGGCTGCTGGGATTCGCTGTACTGAGTCTCACCAACACGGTTCTGGTCTATACATTCACGCTTCCAGCGATGCTGTCGATCGACCCCTGGCTGAGCCTCGCGGCGATCTCGCTTTATCCACTCATGCTGCTGCTGGTGGGTGCCAGCGGCGGCCGGATGATGCGCCAGCAACGCCAGCAGCAGCGCGAACTAGCCGGCCTCAGCGATCTGATCCAGGAGGACCTATCCGGGATCAGCGCCATCAAGATTTACCGGCAGGAACCGACTGAACAGGAAGCTTTCACACAGCTGAGTGATCGATATCGCGATGCCGCCCTGGCACTGGCCCGTACACGCAGCACTCTCTTTCCACTGCTTGAGGGAATCAGCTCTCTATCCCTTCTGGTGCTGCTTGCCATCGGCAGCGGTCAGCTGGCAGCAGGAAGCCTCAGCCTCGGCGGTTTGGTGGCGCTGATTCTCTATGTGGAACGACTGGTTGTCCCAACGGCACTACTGGGGTTCACGCTCAGCACCTTCCAGACCGGCCAGGTGAGCCTGGAGCGGGTCGAAGAGCTTTTGCAGCGTCAATCCGCAATCCAGGATCCGGCCGATCCCCAGCCGCTGCGTGTCGTTGAATCCCCTGGCGCGATTCGAGCCGAGGGCTTACGCGTCCGCTACCCCGGGGCAACAACCGAATCGCTTGCAGGCGTCAGCTTTGCAGTCAAACCCGGAGAATTGGTGGCGGTGGTGGGACCGATTGGTTGCGGCAAGACCACCTTGGCTCGAGCCTTGGGCCGCATGGTGGAGGTGCCCCATGGCCAGCTTTGGATTGATGGACAGGACATCACCTCACTGAGCCTGAGGGATCTACGCACCAAGATCTCGCTCGTTCCGCAGGAGGGCTATCTGTTCACAGCAACGCTGGCCGAAAACCTCCGCTTCGGGAATCCTGAGGCCAGCGACACGGAGCTCCGCGCTGCAGCGCGCCAGGCTCAGCTGGAAGCCGACATTCAAGCCTTCCCTGACGGGTACGAAACCCTGGTTGGGGAGCGGGGAATCACCCTTAGTGGCGGCCAGCGTCAGCGCAGTGCCCTAGCCCGTGCCCTGCTGGTGGATGCGCCCATCCTGGTCCTCGATGATGCATTGGCCAGCGTCGACAACCGCACTGCTGCAGCGATTTTGCAGTCGCTCACTCTCAACCAGAAGCGCTCTGTGTTGTTCATTAGCCATCAGCTGTCAGCAGCTGCAGCCTGTGACCGGGTGCTGGTCCTTGAAAACGGTCAAGTGGTGCAACAGGGCCATCACCGCGAGCTGGTTGCCCGTAGCGGCACCTACCGCAGACTCTGGGAGCGTGAGCAGGCCAGCGAACAGCTGGAAGCTGCCTGATAGCGCCTTTCCTGAAGAACTACCTACATCAGGTTTTAGATGATCAGAAGCGGGCTTAGCTGGAGAGATCACTCCGCAGGCAAGGCCATGGAGACCCGCGAGAGCTATCAGCTGCATTGCACATTGACCTTCGGCGACATCTATGGGCAGGTCTTGGCCTGGATGGGTGTGATCTTCGTCAGCCTGGCCATGGCCTTGGGTCTGATGGGAGCAAGCCGACCCCTATTCGCCCTGCTGGGAGTGGGACTGATCCTTGTGCTCTCACTGCCGTTTCTGCTCTTTGCCTTCACCACCACACTGCTTAATCACATTGCCCTAGAACCAAAGAGTTGATTGCAGCGGCATCACCATGCTCAGTTGGCTCACCGGTGGCGGAGAGGGTGGAGCGACTCTGGAGCCAGGACTACATGTCGTTCTGGGCACACCGATTACAGCCCCGCCCGCACAAGGACAGCAGGAAGCGCAGTTTGGTTGCGGTTGCTTCTGGGGAGCTGAAAAGGGCTTCTGGCGCCTGCCTGGTGTTGTGACCACTGCCGTTGGTTACGCCGGCGGGAACGGCAGCAATCCAAGCTATGAACAGGTTTGCAGTGGACGCACCGGTCATGCCGAAGTCGTGCGGGTGGTTTGGGACACCGCATTGATTGATTTCAGTGACCTGCTCAAGCTCTTTTGGGAGTGCCATGACCCCACCCAAGGGGACCGGCAAGGCAATGACAGCGGCAGTCAGTACCGCTCGGCGATTTATGTCGACGACCCGGAACTCCTCAAGCAGGCGGAAGCCAGCAGAGACAGCTACCAACAGCTGATTACAGCGCAGGGATACGGAGCGATAACCACCGAGATTCGGACTGGGGTGCCGTTCTTTGCTGGCGAGAACTACCACATGCAGTACCTGGCACGACCAGGCAGCCGTCCTTACTGCTCAGCGATGCCAACCAAGGTCGAATTGGGCACCTTCGCAGGCTGCACCTACAAGCTTCCCGATACGGTCTGGAGTCACTACGACTGGAATATCAGTCACTGTGTGCTGCGTGGTGAAAATGCACCGATCAGCATCTAAACCATTTTGGGCGGCTACAGCCTTGAGCCTGGTGGTGGGCGTGCCTGCAATAGTCAGCGCGGGCCCTTCTCCGTGGTGGGAGCACTACGAACGTCACGACAAATACCGCTGCGACGGCGATGAAGAACTGCTGATCGAACGCAATGACGCTCAGGCCTCTCTCTATATGGGTGGCTACAAGATGAATCTGTTCCGCGATAAGCACTCCCCCCTGTTCAAGCGCTACATCAGCGATCGCCTCAAGCTGACAGTCTCGGGGGACGAGGTGGAGTTGGAAGATCAACTCTCACGTCGGCGTTGCCAACGATTTGAACAGGCGTGAGTGACGACCTGAGGCCCCGTCCGGTAAAACCGCTGCATCCACTGCCCAAGGGGTTGGTGGAGCTGTATGGATTACTGGCGGTGCTGATGGTCCTTGTACCGGAATGGATCGCCGGCGGAGCGTTGGCTGGCTTGCAGGAACCTGATCGCGATTCGATGCTGCCTGCGGCATCAGTGGCTTGGCGCCGCGTTCCTGAACTTCTCCTGGCATCGATGAGCCTGCTGGAGCTGCGCCAGTTGGCCGCAGCACTCAAGGTCTGGGGCCATGCAGGCATGGGGCGAGATCAGCTCAATGCCGTGCTGCTCAAACGGCTGAAACGCCGTCGCTGACTGGGCCCTTGGCGTGTTACCTTCACTAAGTCCGGGGCGTAGCGCAGCTTGGTAGCGCACCACTTTGGGGTAGTGGGGGTCGTGGGGTCAAATCCCGCCGCTCCGATTTCATCCGGACTTTGAGAAGGAAATCCCCATAAGCCGTCTCGAATCTGAGACGGCTTTTTTATGCCGAATCGATAGGGCACTGCTACCAACTGAGAAACGGATCCAACCGAATGGCTTCCTTCAAGATCTCCATCGAGGGTGGCGCCAGCTTCGACTGTGCTGACGACGCCTACATCCTTGATGCGGCAGAAGAGGCCGGTGTGGATCTTCCCTACTCCTGCCGTGCCGGTGCTTGCTCCACGTGCGCCGGCAAGCTGGTGAGCGGTTCGGTTGATCAATCCGACCAAAGCTTCCTTGATGACGATCAGATGGGCCAGGGTTTTGCCTTGCTCTGCGTCAGCTATCCCACCAGCGACTGCAGCATCAAAGCCAATGTCGAGGAGGAGCTCGCCTGAGCTCCTGCCTTAATGCATGCGGGTTTTGGCCCCGTAACCCTTTAGCCAGCGGTTCACTCGAGGGCGCAGCCCAGTGGGAACCTCGTGCAGGAGCTGACCGAGTTCGAGAGCACCCAGGCGGCGCAGGTCCTTGACATCCACATGCCAAAGGTCCTCCGCTTCACGGATCAGCCGCGCCAGGGTGCGAGCCCGTTGCCAGGTGGCCAGACGTAAGCAGAGGGGAGTGGATGGCTCCATGTCCACACCCTGACGGCGTATTTGCTAAGCACCGGAAGCCCTCCAGAGGATTTCGGAGTGCTGAAGCAAAGTGATGCATACACCGGCATCAACCGGCAACAGGGATGACATCAAAAGGCAAGGCCATCGCCTGGAGCTGACGCTCACTCAATCGCCGGCTCCAGGCCCCTTGCAGTGGATCGTTCCAGCGAAAGCCCGCCTCACGGGCTAGGTGACGTTCGTCGTAGCTCACCTTGGCGCGGAACAAATGGCGGGGTTCCAGACCCTGCGCGATCAGATCCTCAAGATCGTTGCAACGCTCAAACACCTGGGCCAGGTAGATGCAGTCGGTTAGAGCACGGTGAGCCGCCCAGACCGGTACTCCATAAGCCAGCGCCAGATCACGCACAGAAGGGCGGGCGCGCAGCTGCCGTTCAGCAGGCCAATTGATGTCCTCCATCGAGCAGAGCCAAGGCAAAGTCAGCTCAGGTAGCTCGCCGGCTCCAAACCAGGGGCGGTCAAAGGCGGCGTTATGGGCAACAGCAAGCTGGGCACTGGTCGCTAGCTCCTGCAGCAGCGCCAAACTCTGTCGCCAGGGCTGGGGGGCCGTTGTAGCCGCCGGTGCGATTCCATTCAGGGGCTCGGCCGGGTTCACTGGCGCTGGCAGCAGGAAGGAGACCTGACTGAGCACCGAACGCTGCGGCACTGAAAAGAGGATCGCGCCCACTTCGATCACCTGATCGCGCTGAGGATCCAATCCGGTGGTCTCGGTGTCGAGGATCAACAGCTGATCGATGGCAGCACTAGCTGAAGGCTGACCTGATTGCTGCAGTTGCGGCGACAGCTCAGAGGAGGCAGGAGCTGGCGGCTCAGAAGACGCAGGGGCTGTCGGCTCACTCACCAGAGCCAGAAGACTGGTCTGCTCCCATGGAGAGGATGGCTCTTCCGTCATCGAGGCCAGGCGACGCGCCCCATAGTCCCAGCCACACCTCAATGGGGCCAGGGTTCTGATTAAGGTCGAGACCATCCTCCGATCCTGTGGCTGATGGCTCTGACCTGCGGCGATCAGGCCCCTGACTTCACCCTCAAGGATCACAACGGCGTGGAGCGCAGTCTCAATGACATCAAGGGAAAGCCATTGGTGCTGTTTTTCTATCCAAAGGACGACACTCCGGGCTGCACGATTGAGGCCTGCGGTTTCCGCGACAGCTACGACGAATTTCAGGCCTTAGGGGCTGAGGTGTGGGGAGTCAGCGGCGATGGCGCCAGCAGCCACCGACGTTTTATTGATCGCCATCAGCTGCCCTACCCGCTGCTTGTGGATGACAACAACAAGCTGCGGGAAGCCTTTGGGGTGGCGCGGTCCCTGTTCGTCGTGCCAGGTCGTGTCACCTATGTCATTGATGCCGAAGGGGTCGTGAGATTGGTTTTCAATGCTTTGCTCGATGCCACCGCCCATGTGGCTCAAGCCAAGGCAGCCCTGCAACAACTGGCGGGCTAATGCAGTGGCAGCAGCGCGATGAGCTGTGGCTACTGGCCCCGCCGCAACCCCAAGGGGTGATTCAGTTCATCGGCGGCAGCGGCCTGGGTGCAACACCACAGCTCAGCTACAGGCGACTGCTAGAAGCGATGGCCCAGCGCGGCTGGCTGGTGCACTGCTGGTCCTATCTGCCAGGGTTTGACCACCAGCTACTGGCGGTGGAAGCGTGGCGCAGTTTTCGCGCCCAGCGACCGCAGCAACTGCCGGTCCTGCGTCTAGGCCACAGCATGGGCTGCAAGCTGCATCTTCTGGCTCCGGATCAGGGCCGTGGAGCCCAGGGCGAGGTGCTCCTGAGCTTCAACAACTTCTCGGCCGATCGCTCCATCCCGCTGCTGGGCGAGCTGGCACCGCGGCTTGGGGTGACAACGGAATTCAGCCCTGGCCCTGAGGAGACCCTGCGGACCATCAAGAGCCAGCTGCCAGCGCGCTACAGGCTGCTGATCCGCTTCCGTGACGACCAGCTTGATCAGAGCCGTCAGCTGCTGCGATTCCTGCCGGGAGGAGAGGAATTCAACGAGCTACAGCAGCTCAGTGGCGATCACCTCACCCCGGCGAGTGCAGGGCTGCGGCAGCAATGGCTGGGGGGACTGGGCGATGGGCCACGTCAGCGCGAATTCAACCGACTGGCCGAGGCGATTGAGCAATGGTGGCGGGGCCACGGCGGAGTTAAGAACGCTGCCGCCGCCGCCATTTAAGCGAGGTCCAGACGATAAAAATCAGCACAGCCGGTAGCACCACAACCAGCACACCAAGGCGGAAGGGATGCTCATCCCCCAGTGGCAGCGTGTTGCTCAGAACCTGCTCAACCAGATAGAGGCCATAGAGCACCACGAGAATCAGTCCCTCGAGGCGACTGATCACCCCATCACTCCAGAAAATGGGGAGGCAGCCAAGAGTGGCCGCCACCATGATCGGAAAATCGCGATTGATCAGCACCGGATCAACAGCCAGGCCATGGCCGCCCGTGGCCAGCGCACAGGCACCAAGAATCAGCAGAAGGTTCATCAGATTGCTGCCGACCACGTTGCCGATGGCCAGGTCGGTACGGCCCTTGTAGGCGGCCACCAGAGAGGTCACAAGCTCGGGCATGCCGGTGCCAGCCGAGACGATGGTCAGTCCGATCACGGTCTGGCTGACACCCAGCGCCAAGGCCGCCGCGGTGGCACCGCGCACCAGGACATGGGAGCCAACCACCAGCAAAACCAGACCCGCCAGTCCCTTGCCGATGGCAACAGGCAGGGTGGCAGCGGCGTCCTCATCGAGTTCATCGGTGCTGCCGCCGCCTTCTTCCCGGGCTGTTCGCACCTCCCAGGTGAGGTTGATGGCCAGCACCGTCAGCAGAGCAAGACCGGCCACCCAGGTGAAGGTGCCTGCCGAGCCCATCGCCCAGGTGGCCATGGACACAGCGATCAACAGGGGTACATCACGGCGGATGAGGCGGCTCTGGACCCGCAGCGGGGTTACCAGAGCACTGGCGCCGAGCACCACCAACAGGTTGAAGATGTTGGAGCCCACCACGTTGCTGACGGCGATCGCCTCGGTACTGCCGCCGCTCTGCAACGTTGAAAGCAGGCTGACAAACATCTCCGGGGCACTGGTGCCGAAGGAGACCACGGTCAATCCGATCACAATCTGGGGAATCCCCAGCAGCAGCGAGAGGGCCACCGAGCCCGCCACGAAAAATTCGCCACCGGCGAACAGCAGCACGATGCCTGCAAGGATCTGCAGGAAGCTGGTGGCAAACGCCATCGGTTCAGGTCGATCGGGTCATTGTGCAGAGCCGGCTGCTGGCCGACTCAGCCATCAGCCCGGAGGCGCTCGAGCACGCTGCGGTCTTCCAGGGTGCTGGTATCACCGCTGACGTCCTGACCAGCAGCAAGGGCCCTCAGGATGCGCCGCATGATCTTGCCGCTACGGGTCTTGGGCAATGCATCACTAAAGCGGATCTCATCGGGACGGGCGATGGGGCCGATCTCAACGCCAACGTGCTTGCGCAGTTCNGCCATCAACTCAGGGCCTCCCTCGCGCCCCCCCTCCAGGCTGACGAAAGCCACGATCGCTTCCCCCTTCAGGTCATCGGGTCGACCCACGACAGCGGCTTCGGCAACGGTGGGATGGCTGACCAGGGCCGACTCGATCTCCATGGTGCCGAGACGGTGACCGGAGACGTTGATCACATCATCGACCCGGCCCATCACCCAGAAATAACCATCGGCATCTCGGCGGGCACCATCGCCAGCGAAATAAAGGTAGCTGCCATCAGCTGGGCGAATGTGCTCCCAGTAGCTGCGGCGGAAACGTTCCGGATCTCCATGAACCGTGCGCATCATCCCGGGCCAGGGGCGACGCACGGCCAAGAAGCCGCCTTCATCGACGCCGACGCTATTGCCGTCACTATCGACCACATCAGCTTCGATGCCGGGCAGCGGCAGGGTGGCTGATCCGGGTTTCGTCGGAGTCGCTGCTGGCAGGGGGCTGATCATCACGCCACCGGTCTCGGTCTGCCACCACGTGTCGATGATGGGACAGCGATTGCCGCCGATCACGTCGCGATACCAGATCCAGGCCTCCGGGTTGATCGGCTCACCAACCGTGCCGAGGATGCGCAGGGAACTCATGTCGTAGCCGTCAGGCACCTCACGGCCGCTCTTCATGAAAGCGCGGATGGCTGTCGGAGCGGTGTAAAAGAGGGTGATCTTGTGCTTCTCAATCAGCTCCCAAAAGGCACCGGGTTTGGAAGGTCGCGGTGCACCTTCGTACATCACCGTGGTGGCGCCGTTGGAGAGGGGCCCATAAACGATGTAGCTGTGGCCAGTGATCCAGCCCACATCGGCCGTGCACCAGTGCACATCGTCTTCCCTGAGATCAAAGATCCACTGGAAGGTGAGGTGAGCCCAGAGGTTGTAGCCAGCAGTGGTGTGCACCACCCCTTTGGGCTTGCCGGTGGAACCCGAGGTGTAGAGGACAAACAGGCGGTCCTCGCTGGCCATCGGCTCGGCAGCACACTCAGCTGACTGCTGCGCCACTTGCTCGTGCCACCACAGATCGCGGCCGTCCTGCATGGTCACTTCACCTTTGGTGCGTTGCACGACCAGCACGGAGGTCACGCTGGGCACAGCACCATCAGCAAGCGCCTCGTCCACCGCCGGCTTAAGCGCCACCGGCTTGTCCTTGCGGAAGCCGCCGTCAGCAGTGATGACGAGCTTGACCTCACCATCGATCAGGCGGTCCCTTAGGGCATCCGCGGAAAAGCCACCGAAAACGATCGAGTGAGGAGCNCCGATCCTGGCGCAGGCGAGCATGGCGATGGCGGCCTCCGGCACCATCGGCATATAGAGCGCCACAAGGTCGTTCTTGCCAATGCCAAGCGCCCGCAAAGCATTGGCGGCTTTGCACACTTCAACGTGCAGCTCGCGATAGCTGAAGCGGCGCACATCACCNGGCTCCCCNTCCCAGATCAGCGCGGTCTTATCGGCGCGGGGTCCCTCGAGATGGCGATCGAGGCAGTTGTAGGAGAGGTTGGTGGTTCCGCCTTCAAACCAGCGAGCAAAGGGCGGGGTGCTCCAGTCCAGGACCTGCTCAAAAGGTTTGAACCAATGAAGATGCTCACGGGCCTGACGCCCCCAGAAAGCATCAGGATCAGCATTCACCTCATCCCAGAGGGCCTGGTAGGCCTGTAACGAACCAAGCTGGGCAGATTCCGCCAACGCCGCCGGCGGGGGGAACACCCGGCCTTCCTGCAGCACGGATTCAATCTGGGGATCGGCCATCGAAGCGGCGTAGTCGCACTGTGCCGATTAAACCCACTGCAGCGTCCCGCTGCCGGTGAGCTGACACGGATGTTCAATGGATCGGCGTCGGCTTTGGCAGCGGATTCCATGACCTGGATGACCCCGCAGCCTGGTGGCTGCCTATTTGATCTTGATGGACTGCTACTCGACACGGAGCCGATCCATGCGCAGGCCTGGAGTGAGGCGATCCATCACTTCGGCGGCAAAGCCAATGAGGAACTGCTGCTGAGCCTGCGTGGGCGCAACAAGTACGACAACGCCAAAGCCGTGATCGAAAGCCTCAAGCTGCCGATCACCAGCGATGAGTTACTAGCTGAGCAGCAACCCCGGGCTCGGGCTCGGGTGGCCTCAGCGCAACCGATGCCCGGTGCCATCGAACTGGTGGAACGCTGCCGCGTGCTGGAGATCCCGATGGCCATCGCGACCAGTAGTGGGAAGGAGGCGGCCACAATCAAACTGGATCCACACGACTGGCTGGAGCCAGTNATGGTTCGGGTCTGCGGCGATGATCCCAAGATCAAGGCTGGCAAGCCAGCGCCTGATCTGTTCCTTGAAGCNGCAAGGCGCCTGGGGGTAGCACCGGAGCAATGCTGGGCCTTTGAGGACGCAGTGGCAGGAGCTNAGGCNGCTCTAGCGGCTGGTTGCCGGGTCTTCGTGGTACCAGCGCCCGGCCTGGCTGCCCATCACTACCCCGCTGAAGTGACGTTGCTTGAGCGGCTGGATGATCTTGAGCTCTGAGCTGATCAGCTCAGAGTGCTCCAGGACCTGAGCCATGGTCTGCTCCCAGGTGGGCTGAGATCAGGGGAGTGACTCGTTCGAATCAGGCCTTGCTGAACTGCAGGCTGGTGGGATCAGCCCAGTTGCCGGTGACCTTCACACCGCGCTCGTTGCCGCTGAGGTGACGCAGGATGAAAAAGACAGCTTCCTGGTGTGCNGGATCACCAAGGGTTTCGCTGATCTGCTTAACGCTGCGGGTCTGACCGTCGGCCAGCAGGTGCTCCACCTTCTTCTGCAGTTCAAGGATGGCTGCAGCAGCTTTCTTGCCCGCCTCAACCCCTGGCTGGTGATATGCGTTGATGTCAACCAGCTCTCCGTAGAAGCCAACAGCCCGCTCAAACAGGGCAATTAAGGCACCGAGGGTGGTGGCATTGAACTGGCGCAGGGTCAGCGTCATGCTCTGTCGTCCGCCTTCCGAGAGGGCTGCGCGGGTGCCCTGCAGGAAACCATCGAGGAAGTCACCAGGCAGGGAGTCTTCCAGCACGGGGATATCCGTGGGGTCCTCGAGCACTTCGATGAAGGTGGCAAAGAAGTTGTCCACACCGTCGCGCAACTGCTGCACGTAAGCGTGCTGATCGGTGGAGCCTTTGTTGCCATAGACCGCAATCCCCTGGTGGACGACACGACCCTGACGATCGAGGCGCTTGCCGAGGGACTCCATCACCAGCTGCTGCAGATAGCGGCTGAAGACTTCAAGGCGATCGCGATAGGGCAGCACCACCATGTCGCGCTTGCCCTTACCTTCACCGGCCACGTACCAGGAGGTCGCCATGAGTGCGGCGGGGTTCTCACGCAGGCTGGGGCGCCGGGTGGCTGCATCCATCACCGCAGCACCACGCAGAAAGGCGTCTACATCAATTCCAGCAAGCACTGCGGGAAGCAGGCCAACAGCACTGGTGATGGACGTCCGACCACCAACCCAGTCGAACATGTCAAAGCGGTTGAGCCAGCCCTCGGCAGCGGCTTCCTGATCCAACTTGCTGTCCTGCATCGTCACCGCCACCGCTTGTTGGCTCCAGCGGCAACCCAGTTGCTCGAGGCGCTCACGGGTCTGCACCATGCCGATATGAGGCTCGGGGGTACCGCCGGACTTACTGACGACGATCACCAGACTTGTGCGCAGACGCTCACCAAGGGCGTCATAGAGCCGGCTCATGCCGGCGGGGTCAACGTTGTCAATGAAATGGAAGGGCAGCCCCTGACGGTTCTCCTGTAGGGCACGAATCATCAACAGGGGACCAAGGCCCGAGCCGCCGATACCGACCCAAACCACATCGGTGAAGGTTTCACCATTGCTGGCCTTGAGGCGACCCTCCAACACATCAGCCCCAAAAGACTGAAGACGACGGATCTCGCTGCTGATGTGCTCACCGACGGCCCGTTCGGGGGCCAGTTCAGGAGTTCGCAGCCAGTAGTGGCCGACCTGACGACCTTCATCAGGGTTGGCGATGGAGCCTTTCTCGAGTGCATCCATGGCCTGAAAGGCCTGGGCGAAGGGTGCTTCGAAGTCACGGAACTGCTGGGCGCTCACAGCCATGCGACTGACATCGAGCCAGAGACCCAGGGGTTCGTGATGCCAGAGCAGCTCGCAAAAACGCTGCCACTGAGCGGCAGCATCAGCAGCATTGAGGTCGGGGAGGGTGGTCGCCATGCTCATGGTGCTCATCGAATGACCCTTGAAGGCTCTCCAGGCAAGCTATGCACGAAGAACGCAATGCGGGTTATGGAAAGAGAGTGCTCACATTGCCAATAAGAAGAGAAAAAGCTGTGCAGTCCAGATAACTGTCCTTAAATTGCTGCTGTTGGACTTAATTCTTGCGACCCCCCGTGAGGCGTACGGTCCCCCTGGCAGTCATCGTCCTGGCCGCAGGACTCACTTCCCTGCCTGGATCGCGTCAGCAATTCAACCCGGAAGTGGTTAGCGACGCCCCGATCGAGCAACCGCTTGTCGCGGAAGGCCAGCGTCCTGACCCGGCTGACTTCAGCCCTGAAGAGCTCAAGGAACTGCAGAGACGCTTTGGGGTTCACGGTCCCCAACCAGCTCTGGCCCAACTCATTACGGCCGGCCTTGATCACTGGTTGCCTCTGAGGAACCAAACCCTCTCGCGCATCGAGACGCTGGTGCCTGCGATCCGCCGAGAGGCACTCCATCGGGGCATCAACCCGATGCTGCTGAGCGCGATCCTCTACGACGAAATGCAGCACGCCAAGCCCGGCGAAGATTCGCGTTTCCTCGTGCACTCCGGGCTTCTACAAACCCATGGCCCTGCCCAACTTGGGGTGGAGGAACTGATGCACCAAGGCCTGCTGCCCCGTGATGCCAGTCCCGAGCAGCTGGAGGCAGCGCGAGAGGAGCTACTCGACCCTGAGCGCAATGTCGCTCTGCTGGCCGGCAAGATGGCAAGACTCTCAAAAGCGCTCGGAATCCCTAGTCAACACCAGTTGCAGGCCAGCAACAGTCATCGCGATGCCCACTGGATTGCCACCCTCGCTTATCTGCACAACGGCAAGCTGGACTACCCGACTCGGATCCTCCGATATATGCAGGATCCTGCCCTTCATGGTCTGATCTATGGCCAGAAGCGCCAACCGCTAGCTCCGATGATCTGAGGCCTGAAGAGCTCAGCTCAGCAAACCAGACCCAGGGCGGTGAGTCGTTTCTGCAGCTCTCGCCAATCGAAGCTACGCGGATCACTGCGCGCCCTTCCCTGATCGACATGTCGGTGGGTGGTGATGGCCCGAGGCTCGATGTGGTACTTCACCAACCAGTCAGCCAGTACACGGCTGAGGGCGTCGTACTGAGCGTTGGAATAGCCGCTATGTCCCGCTCCCGGACCCATGCCGTCGGCGGGGGTCTCAAGACTCACGTGCAGAGCAAAATTGTTGATCGAGCCGCTGAAGAGCTTGGAGGTGAAGACCCAGCGACCATCGAAGGCGGAGTGACCAGCGCCATAGGCGCGCTTGCTGGGATCGACCACCTGCACGATTTCTCCCTTCTGGCCAACCAAGGTGTGATAACTGGCTTGGTCGTTGTCATTGGGATGGGGGGTGGTGAACGTGTTCACCGCTGAACCGAGGCTGTAAACCGTTTCGTGCAGCACGATCACAGCCGGGGTTGGATCGATGCGCTGACCATGGGCATCAACCATGGTGCGCTCGCCGTAGTTGCTGGGGTCAGCCTGAATACTGCGCAGCTGCAGGGGCATGGCCATAAGGCGTTGCTGCAGAGCAGGATCTGAAGCCGGGCAGGCCTTCAGCAGAGGTGATTCCCACCTACGACTGGAGGGAGGAGCTGGGGTGAGGGCGCTCTGCTCAGCCGTGCCCTTGACGGCATCCTCGAGCCAGTCCATCCCCGGCGGCTTGATTAGTAAGGGGGACTCGTTACGGCTCTGCTCGCGGCGCTGCTGAGGAACCAGGAGACCGACTAGCCCCAGAGTGAGCCCAGTACCAATAGCCACGGCCATCAGCGCCGCACGCTGATGGCGCTGTGACCGTTTCAGAGGGTCGGGCCCGTGAACCAGCGGTGGCGGAGACGACATGCTTCCTGGTTGGCTTCTGGGTCGAGACGCAGTGTCCAGCTCTTGGGCTGGGGGGGACGGGAAGACAGGACCATGGAGCGCACGGCGCCATCACGGCAGATGAGCAATTGCTGATCGAGTCCGGCGAGAAGCCACTGATCGAACTGCTCGGAGCGGCGAAGGCGCTCGCCATCTAAAGCGAGCAATTCATCGCCTGGGGAGAGGCCTGCATCCTCTCCGGGACTGTTGCTCTCCACCCGACGCACCTGCAACTGGCCCTGAACAAGGTCGAGATGAAGACCAGTGAACGGAACCGAGCAGGACTCGGAGGCCAACAGAAGGCCCGCATTTTTTAAATAGCCACCCAGAGGCAAATCGTCCACGCCGCTCAGCCACTGCTCCACGAACATGCCCAGATCAACATCGAGTGCAGTGATTGCAGCCATCAAATCCTGCTGGCTGTAGCCGCGCTGGCAACTGCCGAAACGCTCCCAGAGTTGCTGCAGCAGAACGTGCAGTCCAGAGCCTTTGGCCAGCAAGTGCAGATCCATCAGCAGGGCTACCAGAGCCCCTTTGAGGTAGTAGCTGACCTGCTGATTGTCGCTGTGGGAATCGCGGCGGTAGAGCTTGACCCAAGCTTCTGTACCGCTCTCCAGCAAGCTTTGGACCGACCTGCCTGGTGTGGTCAGCAAGCGACTGATGTCCTTGGCCAGATCGCTGAGGTAGTCAGATTCACTGCAGAGACCGGCATGAAGCACGACCAACTGGTCGTAATAGCTGGTGACACCTTCGGCAAACCAGAGCTCCGGGATCAGCACAGCGCCGCCATAGCGGTAAGGACGCAGCTGGGCCGGCCGTAAGCGGCGCACATTCCATTGGTGGAGATACTCATGTGCCGCAAGCTGAAGCAGCTTGCGCGAGCCGTCTGCAGTACCCAGCTCGCGCCGGCAGAACATCAGCGCCGTGCAGTCGTCATGTTCAAGCCCGCCATAACCCTCCGCCGTGAAGCGAGTCATGAACAGGTAGTCATCACTGGCCGGGCGGTTGGTCCCAAGCAGGGAACAGACAGAGCTGCACAGGCGCGGAAGGTCCTCCTGCCAGGCGTCCACCGGGGCCGGCTGAAGCAAACCTTGCCAAACCCAGTGATGCGGCACCCCCCCCACGCTGAAGTCCAGCTGAGCCAGCTGACCGAGAGCTAAGGGAGCATCGATCAGCTGGTCGTAGTCCGAGGCGCACCAACCACCATCAACCGGCGACAGTGCTGTGGCCACCTGCCAACCTTCCGGCAACAGGACGCTTAGCTGATGGGGTTGCCAGCGGCAGCCCTCCACCCCAAGAGCCCAGGCGGCGGCAGTGAGAAAGCCACTCTGAGCATCAAGCCAATTGGTGCGCACGCTGCTCTCTACACCGAGAACGGTGTAATGCACCTCAATGGATTCACCGCTGCTGATTCCAGCGATCCGCCAGCTGTGGCGATCACGACGTTGGGGCTGCAACAGCCGCTCACCACAGTGCGCCCAGAGGCCCTCGAGGTGGCGCACGTAATCACGCTCGAGATAGGAGCCCGGCGTCCAACAGGGCAGGCTCAGCAGAAGCTCGTCTCGTGAGGCCGTGACCGTGAGTGTGATCTGAATGCGATGGCGCTCGGGCTCACGCAGATCAATGGAGTAATGGGGCTGCAGCACGTCAGCGCAGCTGGTCGACCACGGCACCAGGACAGGACTGCGCAGCTTTGAGAGCATCCCGTGCGGCATAGGCGCGGGTCAGCTTGGAAAGAAGCTGTTGCACAGTGATGTCATGGCTGAGGCGTTCAAGATCAGCGACCATCACAAGGCTGTCATGTGCAGCGTCATGACGCCATCCGAGGCGTTGACCACTGGGCAGCTGAAGGTGCAACCGCACCGACTCAGCACCGATGGGTGTGGTGATAACGCCATCCCAATGAGGCTGGTGGCCTAGGGACTCCAGGCTGCTCGCCAGCAACTGCTCGTCCCGCAGAACGGTGGGCAGGATGGAGAGATGGGACATACCTCAATCCTCTCGGAATCTGACCCTAGCCGTGGCCCGCTGCGAGTGGGAGTGCTGGCATCAGGATCTGGCAGCAACTTCGAGGCTCTCGTACGTCAATGCCGAGCTCAGAGTGTGTCCTGCTGCGAGGTAGTGCAGCTGATCGTCAACCGACCGCACTGCAGAGCCATGGCAAGGGCACAGCTGTTGCAGGTGCCCTGTCTTCTTTTAGATCACACCAACTACAGCAGCCGTGAGGCACTGGATCGCGCTGTGGTGGAGAACTTCCGGCAGCGGGGCGTCGAGCTGGTGGTCATGGCCGGGTGGATGCGGATCGTCAGCCTCGAGCTGATTGAGGCCTTCCCGCAGCGACTGCTCAATATCCACCCAAGCCTGCTGCCGCAGTTCCGGGGCATGCATGCGATCCGCCAGGCCCTGGAAGCAGGTGTCACCGAAAGCGGCTGCACCGTGCATGCGGTGGTGCAGGACGTCGATGCAGGACCAATCCTTGGTCAGGCAAAAGTGCCAGTGCTGGCCGACGACACCGAGGCAAGCCTGTCAGCACGCATTCAGGTCGCTGAACATCAGCTGCTGCCAGATGTGGTGCTGCGGAGGGCCCGTGAGCTGCTGCTGCAACCCAACTCAGGGGTAGAAGGGAAGTAACGGCAGGCCACTCTGCTGAGGCAGGCCGGCCATGACATTGAGACACTGCACACCTTGACCGGCCTGACCCTTGAGCAGGTTGTCGATCGCGCTCATGACCACAACTTGGCTGGTGCGCTTATCAACGGCAACTGAGATCAGGGCACGGTTGGTCTGCCTCACCCATTTGGTGGCCGGGTAGGTACCCACAGGCAGGACTTCCACACAGGGGTGGTCGCGATAGGTGACCTGATAAACCGTCCTGAGGTCCTCAGCGGTCAGCCCAGGATCCCGCAATCGGCCATAGACGGTGGCCAGCAGACCCCGGACCATGGGGATCAGGTGAGGTGTGAACTGCAGCTGGATTGCTCGCCCTGAGGCGCGACTGGCCAGCTGTTCAATCTCAGCGGTATGGCGATGACCCACCACGCCATAGGGGGCCACCGACTCTGAAGCCTCGGCCAATAAAAGGTGTTCCTTAGCCGCGCGGCCACCACCTGAGGTGCCGGTCTTGGCATCGATGACGATCCCTTCTCCCTCGATCAGCCCCTGTTGCAGCAACGGCAACAGGGCCAAAAGGCTGGCAGTGGGAAAACATCCAGGGGCACCGACCACACGCGCCCCTGCGAGCGCTTCACCAGCCCACTCAACCAAGCCGTAAATGGCCTCGGAGCAAAGAGCCTGATCACTGCGATTTCGGGTGGCTGCTTCTGAGCTGTAGGTGCTGGCCCACTGGCTGAGGTCGTTGAAGCGGTAATCAGCCGAGAGATCCACCACCCGCACACCCCGCTCCACCAGAGCAGGTGTCAGTTCACTCGCCAGGCCATTAGGGAGAGAAAGCACAGCCGCATCAGCGACAGCTGCAATGGCTTCAGGGTCAGGGCTTTGCACCACAAGATCCTGATCAAGCGACAAAAACGGTATGAGCTCAGACCAGCGTTTACCGGCGCTGCGTTCACCGCCGAGAAAGGTCACTCTGAAATGGGGGTGATCCTCAAGCAGGCGCAGGGTCTGGAGCCCGCCGTAGCCGGATGCTCCGATCACGGCGACACGCTGAATGGAGGGGGTCGCGGCGCTCATGCAACGGCCTGAAGAGCGATGACTTTAGAGACCGACCCCTTGCAATCCCCCGACAAGGAGAGGCTGCGCTCTATAACCAAAGAACAGAGCAGCCGCGAACGATGACTCTCACGGTGGGCACCACCGTCAGCTTTGATCCGATCGAGCGCGCCCTCGAGGCGATCCGCGATGGCGCCTCCGTGGTCGTAGTGGATGACGAGAACAGAGAGAATGAAGGTGATCTGATTTGCGCAGCACAGTTCGCCACGCCGAAGCAAATCAACTTCATGGCTACCGAGGCCCGAGGGTTGATTTGTCTGGCCATGGAAGGCAGCCGTCTTGATGAACTTGATCTGCCGTTGATGGTCGATCAAAACACTGACAGCAACCAGACAGCCTTCACGGTGAGCATTGATGCGGGACCGGAAGCAGGAGTCAGCACAGGGATCTCCGCAGAGGATCGCGCCCGCACGATTCAGGTCGCACTGCATCCCCAAAGCCGCCCCTCCGATCTACGCCGCCCGGGCCACATCTTTCCGCTCAGGGCTAGGGAAGGTGGGGTTCTCAAGCGGGCCGGTCACACCGAAGCAGCGGTGGATCTCTCCCGGCTAGCCGGTCTGCATCCATCCGGAGTGATCTGCGAGATCCAGAACACTGACGGCTCGATGGCGCGCCTGCCCCAACTCGCCGCATACGCACGTGAGCACAACCTCTGCCTGATCTCGATCGCTGATCTGATCCGTTATCGCCTCGAGAATGAGCGATTCGTGGTGCGGGAAGCCGATGCGGCTCTACCGAGCGAATTCGGTCAATTCCGAGCCATCGGCTATCGCAATCAACTCGATGGCAAGGACCACGTCGCCATCATCAAGGGAAATCCTGGCGTTAACGGTGAACCGGTGATGGTCCGGGTGCACTCGGAATGCCTCACCGGCGACGCCTTCGGGTCACTGCGCTGTGACTGCCGACCACAGCTCGAGGCGGCCCTTCGCATGATTGAAGCGGAGGGCTCAGGAGTGGTGGTCTACCTGCGCCAGGAGGGCCGTGGCATCGGCCTGATCAATAAATTGAAGGCCTACAGCCTCCAAGATGGAGGCCTCGACACAGTGGAAGCCAACGAGCTACTGGGCTTCGCTGCAGACCTACGCAATTACGGCGTCGGGGCACAGATCCTTTCGGATCTGGGCATCGAGCGACTACGGCTAATCACCAACAACCCACGCAAAATCGCCGGTCTGGGCGGCTATGGCTTGGTGGTGGTCGACCGGGTGCCACTCGTGATGAATCCTGGGGAGCACAACGCCAGTTACCTGAAAACCAAAGAACGCAAGCTGGGCCATCTGCTCAACGGCCAAGGTGCCTTGGTGGGTTGGCATGCCAGCAATGGCCCCCAACGACGGCGTGATCTGGAACTTCTACAGCAGCTCGAGCAGCTCGCCGATGGGTTCGGGCTTGCGATCGAGGTGGAAGACCACCACCGCGTGAGGGCTGTACTGAGCCAACCCGCACTATGCCTGCGTCTGATGGCTAAAGATGACGGCGATGTCACAGCAGGTTCAATGCGACTGCTACGACATCTGGCCGCAAGGATTGATACAGCCAGTCTGCAACTACTGCTGGGGCCGGATCTTCAACGCAGCGAACATCCCCCAGCTGAGCTGGAGCCCAACTGCTGCAACCTCAAGGAGCTCCGCAACGGAGCGAATGAGTCAATGCCATTCGTGACCACGGGACCAGGAGATTCACCCTGGTCCCTGACGCATTGGAGCTGAAGCTCACTCAGCAATCGAGACCGACTTAATGGTGCTGCCCTGACGTAAGGCCAGTACGGCTTCGAGATCACCGGTGTGGCCGAAGACCGTATGAACACCATCGAGGTGAGGTTGGGCCTCATGGCAGAGGAAGAACTGCGAGCCCCCGGTGTTGGGACCGGCATGGGCCATCGAAAGGGTTCCGGGCTGGTGCTTCTGACTGTTGATCTCACAATCGATCATGTAGCCAGGGCCTCCGGTACCAGCCATGCCCTTGGCACCCTCTCGGCTGTTTGGGCAACCGCCCTGGGCCATGAAACCTGGGATGACACGGTGGAAGGTCAGCCCGTCATAAAAGCCGTCCTTTGCCAGCTTCACGAAGTTGGCCACGGTGTTGGGGGCGTCGTTATCGAACAGCTCGAGGGTGATCTGTCCCGCATCGGTGTCCATAACTGCCTTGGTCATCGGTGTGGAGGGCAAAGTAGTGATTTGAACCCTCGCACAGCACGATGTCGACTGCGACTTCCCCCGTGGCGGATCTCCCCACCGCCGTGATCGGTGTGCTGGGTGGTAGTGGCCTCTACGCGATGGACGGCCTCAGCGAGGTGGAGGAGTTGGTGCTGGAAACACCATTCGGCCGCCCTTCTGATGCCCTCGTTCGAGGCCGCATCGGCGCTGCCACCGTGATTTTCCTGGCGCGCCATGGACGTCACCACAGCTACCTGCCCTCGGAGGTCCCCTACCGGGCGAACATCTGGGCGATGCGCAGCCTGGGAGTGCGCTGGATCCTCTCCTGCTCGGCAGTGGGATCGCTGCGTCAAGAGCTGAAGCCACTGGACCTGGTGATACCTGATCAGTTCATCGATCGCACCCATGGCCGTCCAGCCAGCTTTTTCGGACAGGGGGCGGTGGCACACATCGCTTTTGGAGACCCCTTCTGCCCTGTGCTCTCAACACTGCTGAGTGATGCCGTTGCAGCGGTGCTGCCGGCTGATCGGCAGCTGCACCGAGGCGGCACTTACCTCTGCATGCAGGGACCAGCTTTCTCCACGCGAGCTGAATCAGAGCTCTACCGCAGCTGGGGGTGTGATGTGATCGGCATGACCAATCACACCGAGGCCCGGCTGGCCAGGGAGGCGGAAATCGCCTACAGCACCTTGGCGATGGTGACGGACTACGACTGCTGGCATCCCGAGCACGACGCCGTCACCGTTGAGATGGTGATCGGCAATCTGCGAGCCAACGCCGAGACCGCCCAGCAGGTTGTGCGCCAGGCAGCTGCAGCAATTGACCAGCAGAGGCCGGCGAGCAGCGCACACCATGCGCTCTGCAACAGCCTGATGACACCAGCCGACCAGGTGCCGGCAGAGACCAGGCGACAGCTGGATCTATTCACCAGCCCCTACTGGGGGCCCTTGAGCTGAGCACCGCTGCTCTCAAGGGCCAGTCGCAGGTTTCCGCCTGACTGCATCAGTTGTTTCCGGGCAGCCTCAACAGGCAGGGCGGAAGCCGCCATCAGCAAAGCCAGCTTGACGGAACCGCTGCTGGCAGCCAAAAGCGAGGCCCCCTCATCACGACCGATACCAGCCAGATCGCCCAGGATGCGTAAGGCACGGTCCTCAAGCTTGGCGTTGGAGACCGAGACATCCACCATGCGGTTGCCGAACACCTTTCCCAGGCGAACCATCACGCCGGTGCTGAGAATGTTGAGGGCCATCTTGGTGGCGGTTCCTGCCTTGAGGCGGGTTGAGCCGGTCAACAGTTCAGGACCGCTAAGCAGGCGGATGTCAATACTGCAGGGCATCGGCGCCTGGTCGGCAGGCACACAGGCCATGGCGATGGCTTCCGCACCGATCTCCAGGGCGTGGCTGAGAGCGCCATGGACATAAGGGGTGGTCCCACCAGCGGCGATCCCGACCAAAGCATCAGCACCCGTGAAATCCCGGCTGATCAGATCATCGCGGCCACCTGCAAAGGAATCCTCCAGTCCTTCAGAGCTGCGGAGCAGCGCAGGAGCGCCACCAGCAAGAACGCCCTGAACCAGTTCTGGAGCACTGCAGAAGGTGGGGGGACATTCAGCCGCATCGAGCACGCCAAGCCGTCCTGATGTCCCAGCACCTAGATAGAAAAGGCGACCACCGGCCTGAAGTCGGGCGGCGATCGCATCAATTGCTTGCGCCAGGGCGGGGCTAGCTGCTGCCACCGCCTGCTGAGGCCGGCAATCCTCCTGGCAGAAAAGATTGACCAGATCGGTCGTTGCCAGCAGATCCAACTCATGACTGGCGGGATTGGCCTGCTCAGTCAGCAGATGACCTCGATCAAGATCCGGACTCACAGCAAGCCCTCCAGAGAGCGACGGAAGGCTTCGAGGTCGGCGGCTTCTGCAGCATCACTGGGCTGCGGGGGTGGAGTGTGGGCCTCGTCCTCACGCCAGCCGGCAGTGTCGAAGTTCTGCTCCGGTGGTGCCAGCATCCAGCGCTCTTCAGCGCTGGATGGCATGAAGCCCTTCGGCACCGACCTCGCTTCATAGCCGGCCTGGGCACAAAAGGACTCGATTTCATCGCGAGGGATCTCCTCGACAGATGCAGCCGGAAAGTCCTGGGCTTCCAACAAGCCTGCGTAGCGCAGTGCGTCGTCTTCGTCGTCAAACAACAACACCACGGTGTGGCCATTGAGCTCAAGCGAATGGATGCCCTCCACGTCGCTTCCAGCATCAAAGAGGAGAACATGAACGCGATCGCTCAAGAGACTCGCTGCCGCTGATCGTTCAGTCTCTCAGCAAGTCCCGTAGCCGGGAATAGAGCGAACTCTCAGCATCCTGAAGCTCCTCTGGCACCACAAGACGGACCTCAACGATCTGATCACCCCGACGTCCATCGCGCTCAAGTCCTTTACCGCGCAAACGCAGCAGCCGGCCGCTGGATGTCCCCGGCGGAATCCTCAATCGCACAGGTCCATCAAGGGTGGGAACCACCGCGGCACCGCCAAGGGCTCCGTCTGGAGCCGGTAGATCCAGCCTGTAGAGCACCCGCAGTCCGTCGATGCGCAGACCATCGTCAGTGCGAACTTGAAGATGCAGAAAGTGATCCCGGCCTCCACGGGCGACACCCGACAGGCGTAGGCGCCAGCCGTCACCAGCCTCAGCAGGTGTCTGCACCTCGACAGTGAGACCTTCGCCGAGATCAACTTCCACCAGAGTCCCTTCAAGAGCCTGATCGGGGCTCAGCTCAACGGTGGTCTCCAGATCGTCATGGGCCATCACCGGCGGAGGCGGAGGCGTTGAGGCCACCGGCCTCCGCTCGCGGGCTACGTCCTCATGGGGATTCTGACGGCGACCAAAGAGGTGATCGAGGTAGTCGTGGAAATCGGGGAACCCACCACTAAATGGGTCATGAGCCAGTCCTTCACCGACTCCCGACTCCCAGGCCTCACGCCGGCGAGGATCACTGAGGACCTCAT
Organism: Synechococcus sp. TMED19; assembly: GCA_002168155.1. Lineage (GTDB taxonomy): Bacteria > Cyanobacteriota > Cyanobacteriia > PCC-6307 > Cyanobiaceae > RCC307. The sequence goes on from NHBY01000028.1 coordinate 26,298, forward strand.
AGGCCTCGTTGATGCGCTTGAAGCGCTCTTCAGCAACCGGATCATTGGAATTGAGATCGGGATGCCAGCGACGTGCCTGCCGCCGGAAGGCCTGTTTCAGACGGCCAGGATCAGCCCCTGGCTCTAGTCCCAACACCTCCCAGTGATCCACGGGCAAAGCAGGGTCCATCGCAGCCGTCAATAGCGCCCCCAGGGATCATCCCCGCGGCGGCCGGGGGGACCGTCCCAGTCATCCCAGTCGTCCTCGGCAAACAACTCGTCTTTGAGAGAGCCCAGGGTGCTGCGTAGCCCCTGCAGGGGCCCCGCGCCTCCATCAGCTTCGCGGCGTTCGGCCGACAAGCGACGGTTGAGGCCATAGAGGGCCTCCTCCAACTGACTGACGAGTAGATCCATCTCTCGCTCATCGCCCTGATCGAGTCCATCGCGCAGATCGCGGACCGCCAACTCCACAGCCCGCTGCTGGCGTTCAGCGCCGTAGGGGCCGAGCTCCAGAGCTGCGTCGCGCAATCGCCGCTCGGCCTGGGCGATCAGGGTCTCGGCCCTGTTGCGCCGATCGACGGCGCTGCGACGGCGCCGGTCTTCAAGGGACTGACTAGCCGCCTCGGCGATCAGTTGATCAATCTCCTGCTGACTGAGGTTTGAGCTGCCCTGCACCGTGACGCTCTGGCGCCGTCCTGTGGTGCGATCTGTGGCGGAAACTTGAAGGATGCCGTTGGCATCAACATCAAACGAGACCTGCACTTGGGGCACCCCACGCGGTGCCGGGGGGATGCCAGCCAGACGAAAGCGGCCGAGAGACTTGTTGTCGCCTCCCATCGGTCGTTCCCCCTGAAGCACGTGGATCTCGACCGACGACTGATTGGGCTCGGAGGTGCTGAACACATCAGAACGTCGCACCGGAATCGGGGTGTTGCGGGGAATAATCGGCTTCATTAGCCCACCGATGGTTTCCAACCCGACTGAAAGAGGTGTGACGTCATTAAGCATCAGGTCGCGCAGCTCGCCGGTAAGGATCCCGGCCTGAACAGCAGCGCCAATGGCTACAACCTCATCAGGGTTGACATTCTGGCTGGGTTCACGCGGTACAAGGGTCCTGACCAGCTGCTGCACCATCGGCATACGGCTTGAGCCCCCAACCAACACCACTTCATCGATGTCGTCTGGCGTCAGGCGTGCATCGCGTAGGGCTGCCTGGACCGGCCGCAGCAATCGATCGAGGAGATCAGGGCAAAGTGACTCAAACGTGCGACGGTCCAGGCTGGTTTCCAGGTGCAACGGCCCGTCTTTGCCGGTGGCGATGAACGGCAATGAGATGGTGCTCTTGAGCGTGCCGGAGAGTTCCTGCTTGGTCTTCTCAGCCGCTTCCAGCAGACGCTGAAGCGCCTGCCGGTCACGGCGAAGGTCCAGACCATGGGATTGCTGGAAGCCCTCAGAAAGCCAATCAACGATCCGCTGATCAAAATCGTTGCCCCCTAGCTGTGTGTCACCGCTGGTGGCCTTGACATCAAACACACCGTTGGCGATGCGCAGGATCGAGACATCAAAGGTGCCCCCTCCCAAGTCAAAAACCAGAACTGTCTGAGAGCGGCTGCGATCAAAGCCGTAGGCGAGAGCTGCTGCTGTGGGTTCATTGAGGATCCGCTCGACCGCCAGGCCGGCCAGCCGCCCGGCATCGCGAGTGGCCTGACGCTGGGCGTCATCGAAATAAGCAGGGACGGTGATCACCGCCGCTTCCACCTCTTCACCGAGGTAGCTGGCAGCGTCATCCACCAACTTGCGCAATAGGCAGCCCACCAACTCTTCCGGGGCGTATTCACGCTCAGTGACCGGGCAGACCACGCGCACCTGCCCCTGGTCGTTGGCGCGGATCGTATAAGCCACTCCTTGGCTGGCCTCATCAAGCTCAGTCCAGAGGCGACCGATAAGGCGTTTGAGGTTGGAGAAGGTGTTGCGCGGGTTAAGTACAAGCTGGCGTCGGGCGGCCTGGCCCACCAACAATTCTTTTTCCCGACTGAAACCCACCACCGAAGGAGAGGTCCGCAGCCCTTCGGCATTGGCGACCACGACAGGCCGGCCGCCTTCTAGGACCGCCAGCACGGAGTTGGTGGTGCCCAGATCGATGCCGACGATCCGACCCATGACCGCAAGCAATTTTGCTCAAGTTACTGGGCCCGGCCGCGGAGTTCCATCCCCAATGCGCGTGCTTGGCAAGCCACAACAAGCACTTGAAAGCAGCGAAGCCCTAAAACCCATATCGATCAAATAACCTTGATAAGACAATCTTAGTTTTGGTAATTTATTTTTAACCAACCGTTAATCAACGCTCCTTACCACGTAAATGAACCATTTTTTTGGTGGCCCATGGCCTTCATGACCAAGTCTTTTGTGATCGGCTCTCTGGCTGTTCTAGGCGCAGCCAGCGCAGCTCCTGCGCTGGCTCAGCAACAGCTGACAGCCACAGGTGCCTCATTCCCTGCACCAATGTTTCAGCAGTGGTTTGAAGAGCTGAAGCAAAACGATGGACCGGTGGTTGACTACACAGCAGTGAACTCAGTTGATGGCATTCGCCAGCTGATTGATCTGGAAGTGGATTTCGGTGCAACCGACCGTCCACTGACTGCGACAACTGCTGAGAAAGTCAAGCGTGGCTTGATTCAGATCCCCGTCGTGGGTGGTGCAGTAGCTATCGGCTACAACAAAAAAGACTGCGATCTCAAGCTGACACAAACTCAGCTGACTAAGGTATTCCTGGGTGAGATCAGTGACTGGAAGCAACTCGGTTGCAATGAGGGTCCCATCAAGGTGATCACCCGCTCCGATGCCTCCGGNACAACCCTGGCCTTCACCAAGAGCCTNTCNAGCTGGGACAAGTCCTTCAACGACAAGATCGGCAGTGGCATGCTTGTGAGCTGGCCCATCGGCACCGGCTCTGATAGCACCGAAGGTGTGACGGAGAGCCTGCGCACAACCAAAGGATCCCTTGGTTATGTCAATGTTCCCTCCATCAAAGGAGTGATCAAGGCTGCCTCAATCGAGAACAAGTCTGGCAACTTCATGCAGCCCAACTCGGCAACGGGCATCGCTGCAATTGAGAGCATTAGGGAGGCTGGCTTGACCCCCGAAAGCATCAACAATCCTCCAGGTCGTGATGCTTACCCCATTGTGGCCATGAGCTGGCTTCAGGCTTTTGANACGGGCAATNGCGAAGAGGCCGAAGCCATCCGCAAGACCTTCAAGTTCATGCTCAGCGATCCAGCCCAGAGCCAGGCAGACAACCTTGGTTACGTGCCCCTGCCGGAGAAGCTTCAGCAGGCCGCTCTTGCCGACGTTGAGAACATCAAGAAGTAGATCTCATCTGTGATCTCGCAACCCTCCTTCTGCCTCAATGCGGCAGAAGGAGGGTTTTCCTTATTTGAATAAGATTGCCAGCNATAAGCGCCTTGTTGATTCATAACGAAAGGACAACGAAGTCTTAACGGCGGGACAAATCATCCTTAAACGCTTTTCTTTATCAAAGGAGCTGACGTCTCGTCTGGCTCTCATGCCCGTCGCCAAAAAGGTCATCGCTCTGAGCTCCCTCGTTGCTCTGAGCGCTGCCGCAATCGCTCCCGCTCTGGCCCAGCAGTCCCTCAACGGCGCTGGCGCTTCCTTCCCTGCCCCTCTGTACCAGAAGTGGTTCCAAGAACTGGCTGCTTCCGGTGGCCCCAAGGTCAACTACCAGGCCGTGGGTTCCGGTGCTGGCGTTCGCCAGATGATCGCTGGCACCTCTGATTTCGGTGCCTCCGACAAGCCCCTAAGCGACAAGAAGCGCANCAAGATCAAACGTGGAGTGGTCCAGATCCCAATGACCGGCGGCACCATTGCCGTCGGTTACAACAAGCCCGGTTGCGACCTCAAGCTCACCCAGAAGCAGGTTGCTGAGATTTTCTTGGGCAAGATTACCGACTACAGCCAAGTCGGCTGCGCTGCNGGCCCCATCACCGTCGCGTACCGCTCTGATGGTTCCGGCACCACCTTCGCCTTCACCAACGCGGTTGCCGCCTGGAACGCCAACTTCAAGTCAGACATCGGCGTTGGCAAATCCGTCAACTGGCCTGTTGGCTCAGGTGGTAAGGGCAACAGCGGTGTTGCCGGTGTGATCAAAAACACCCCTGGTGGTCTGGGCTACGTCAACCAGGCTTACGTGAAGGGTGCCATCAAGGCTGCCGCGATTAAGAATGCTGACGGCAACTTCGTCAAGCCCACCTCCAAGAACGGCTCCGCTGGTCTGGCTGGCATCGTGCTCGACGAAAACCTCGCCGGGACCGACACCAATCCCAAGGGTGCCAACGCATATCCAATCAGCACCCTGACTTGGGTCTTGGCCTACGCCACCGACAACGGTGACAATCTCCCCGCTCTGCAGAAGACCTTCAAGTACATGCTGAGCAACAAAGCTCAGAGCCAGGCTCCCAGCCTTGGCTACGTGCCCCTGCCCTCCAGCGTGCGTCGCAAGGCGCTGGCAGCGATTCAGCAAATCAAGTAAACGACTAAGTTCCTCTAAATAAGGGGTTTTGAGCAACGAAAGGAGGGGGGTAGCAATGTCCCCCTCTTTTATTAACCCTCTCTTTAACAATCCCCTAAGCAACGCGGACTAGCGTCCTCTGGCCTGCGATTAACCAATGGCGCCCTCCGGCACGGATAACCTTTACAGACTTCGCCACCGTCCCCCTGGCGAAAAGCTGTTGGACAACAGCTTCAGGTCTCTGGTGATGATCTTGGCGCTGATGGTGGCCCTGATCCTGCTGGGAATCTTTCTGGTTGTGGGTAGCCAGGCCTGGGAAGCGATCAAAACTTTCGGCGTCAACTTTGCCTTCAGCTCCACCTGGGACCCGGTTCAAGATGACTACGGCGCCTTCACCGCGATCTACGGAACCCTGCTGACCTCACTGTTGGCTCTGCTGTTTGCCGTACCCCTTGGAGTCGGCACCGCCATTTTCCTGACTGAGGATTTCATTGGATCCAAGGTTCGGACGGTGATTTCCAACATGGTCGAGCTACTGGCTGCCATACCTTCTGTCGTGTTAGGTCTCTGGGCGATCTTCGTGCTTGAGCCATTCATCCGCCCGATCCTGCAGTTTATTCACAACGTGCTGGGCTGGATTCCATTTTTCAGCACCAATCCCTCAGGTCCTGGAGTGATGCCAGCAGTACTAATTCTGACNGTGATGCTATTGCCAATCATCACCGCCATCAGCCGNGATTCGCTTAACCAAGTGCCGAAAGATTTGCGGCAAGCGGCCTATGGAGTTGGCGCCACTCGCTGGACAACGATCCTGAAAGTCATGATCCCAGCTGCCATCTCAGGCATCATCGGCGGAATCATGCTTGCGCTCGGCCGGGCCATGGGCGAGACCATGGCCGTGACGATGATCATTGGCAACCAAACGACTTTCAATATCTCTTGGTTCGCACCGGGCAACACGATTGCATCACTAATTGCNAACCAATTTGGCGAAGCAGGTGACCTTCAGATGTCAGCACTGATGTATGCGGCTCTTGTGCTGATGGTCATCACACTCTTTGTGAATGTGCTGGCCCAGTGGATTGTCAAGCGCCTTGCCCTCCAGTACGAGTGATTCGATGACTTCCCATANTGTTAAGACTGCCGATCTACTCTTCAAACCAAGCCTGATCCGCAACCAGGGCAACCTTCTGCTCACATCGATTTCCTGCATTTTTGCGGTGATCGCGATTATCCCGCTGATCGCTGTGATCGGCTATGTGTTAGTCCAGGGCTTCGCCTTCCTAAGACCGGCGATGTTCTTTGAGCTGCCCCCCGTGCCCGGTCAGGACATGGGAGGCGGCATTGGNAATGCTTTTTTGGGCACCTTTGTCGTCACAGGCCTCTCCTGCCTGTTCGCCATCCCNATTGGAGTTGGCGGCGGTATTTATCTATCGGAGTATGGAGACAACAACCGNTTCTCCGAGTTCATCCGCTTTGGCACCAATGTGCTTGCGGGTGTGCCCTCAATCATCGCTGGTGTGTTCATTTACGGCCTCATTGTCTCCAGCCGAGTTCTCTTCGGCAGCACCTTCTCAGCTGTCGCCGGTGGCCTAGCCCTAGCAGTACTGATGCTGCCCACCATTATCAAGACCACCGATGAAGGGCTGAAGCTGGTGCCCGAGGAACTGCGCTGGGCTGCCTTGGGCGTGGGAGCCTCCAAATTCGTCACCACCGTCAAGGTTGTGGTTCCATCCGCTATTGCGCCGATTGCCACCGGAGTGGTTCTAGGAATCGCCCGCTCTGCAGGCGAGACGGCTCCATTGATCTTCACAGCCTTCTTCTCCCCCTACTGGCCCGACGGGCTGCTGGAGCCGATGGCGACGATGTCAGTCATGATCTTCAACTACGCGATCATGCCCTACGAAGCACAGGTTCAGTTGGCCTGGGCCGCCTCCGTTGTGCTGGTGGTGATGATTCTGGGGATGAACCTGCTTGCCCGTTGGATTTCCAGCTTTGCCCAGCGTTAAGCCCCCACTGTCAGACTTTTTAAAGAGCAATTCCTGCTTCTCAACCCATGACGTTCTCCAGCCACATCGCTGAGGTGCCTGAGGAANAGGTGGCGCTCACCTGTGACGATGTGACAATCAGCTACGGATCATTTGAGGCCGTCAAGAACGTGTTCCTCGAGGTTCCTCGGGGCAAGGTGACCGCGTTCATCGGACCCTCCGGTTGCGGCAAAAGCACGGTGCTGCGGTGTTTCAATCGCATGAATGACCTCATCCCTAGCTGCAGCCTCAAGGGCCGGGTGATCTATGAGGGTCAAGACCTCTACGCACCCAATATTGATCCAGTGGAAGTGCGCCGCCGGATCGGCATGGTCTTCCAGCGCCCGAACCCTTTCCCCAAGAGCATTTACGAGAACATCGCCTTCGGCGCCCGCATCAACGGCTACAGCGGCAACATGGACGAGCTTGTGGAGAGTTCTCTACGTCGGGCCGCGGTCTGGGACGAGTGCAAGGACAAGCTCAACGAAAGCGGCTATTCNCTCTCCGGCGGTCAGCAGCAACGCCTTTGTATCGCCCGTACCATTGCAACCCAGCCTGACCTGATCTTGATGGATGAGCCCTGCTCAGCCCTTGATCCGATCTCGACCTTGAAAGTAGAAGAGACGATGCACGAACTCAAAAAGGANTTCACGATCGTGATCGTGACCCACAACATGCAACAGGCGGTTCGGGTCTCCGACATGACGGCTTTCTACAACGCAATTGCCGTTGAAGGTGGTTCNGGCAAAGTCGGCTATCTAGTGGAATTCGACGAAACTGCAAACATCTTCAACAACCCCAAACAAGAAGCCACGCAGGAATACATCAGCGGCCGGTTCGGCTAAAACGGGAAACAGCAGGAAAAGAACCTATTGAATAAATTTCGAGCATCTGCCTCTAGTTACTTTTCAGCAGGCAGACAACTTCCTATCTGTAGTGATATTCGATAACTTATCTAGTTGAGTCATCCAGGAGTCAATCAATTCGCTGATGCACAGGCCAATGGAANAATGGACTCGAAGAACATTCCCAGATCCGACGTCACGCTGGTGACAAGGCAGACCGTGCACAAATCACCGATATTGACGTNCTCGTCGAACTNTGCTTTTCGGTCCACATGGACAGGAGGGACTACCCGGNTATCTGTGCGGAAAACCGTGAAAGGAATCAGATTAATGAAAAATAAATATGNAACNGATCNGTTGATCCGTCTCCAGGGTTTGCTTCGNTCGCNCTAGGGCAGATACCGAGNCAAAANGGTATTCAGATNACGAAATAGGAACGGAGAGGGAGGGATTCGAACCCTCGATAGAGTTGCCCCTATACAGCATTTCCAGTGCTGCGCCTTCGACCACTCGGCCACCTCTCCCCGGCACAGTCCTGCTGTGCAGCTGGCAACCTAGCAGTCCAACTTCGCCGCAATCCATGAGTGTGCGACACACGGTCACTGTCCACGACCGGCAACACGGCACGGTGCTTCAGGCCGAGCTCGAGGAGGGCCGCTACGTGCTCGAGGGCTTTGAAGCCGCAGGCAAGCCATTGCCCTTCAGCTGCCGAAATGGATGCTGCACCACCTGTGCAGTGCGCGTGTTGAGCGGAGAACTTGATCAGCGTGAAGCCCTTGGCCTATCTCATGAGCTGCGCAGCCAAGGCTACGGATTGCTCTGCGTCGCCAGGGTGAAGGGCCCCCTGACGGTGGAGACCCAAGACGAAGATGAGGTCTACATGCTGCAATTTGGCAATGCCTTTGGCAAAGGTCAGGTTCGGCGGGCTATCCCCCTGGAAGAGGAATGAGCATGGACTGGCAGCAGCTGCTGGAGGTGGCCAGCGAAGCGGCCGATGCTGGAGGGAACGTGCTCTCTGCGCATTGGCGATCCCTCAACCAGATCCGCAGCAAGGGGCGCCCCGGTGATCTGGTCACCGAGGCCGACCTGGCCGCAGAGGCTGCAGTGCTGCAGGTACTCGCCGAGAGAACACCAGACATCGGTGTGCTGGCAGAGGAAAGCGGTCTATCCCAAGGCAGCAGCGAGGAACTGCAGTGGTGCGTCGACCCACTCGATGGCACCACCAACTACGCCCACGGTTTTCCGTTCTTTGCCTGCTCAGTTGGATTACTGCATCTCGGCAGGCCAATACTTGGCTCTGTGGTGGCTCCAGGGGTGCAGCAGCACTACCGCGGCGGTCGCGGGCTGGGAGCCACATGCAACGGTGAACCTCTTCAAGTCTCAAGCTGCAGTGCACTGAGCGATGCCCTGCTGGTGACGGGATTCGCCTATGACCGCCGTGAAGTTGTGGATAACAACTACAGCGAGTTTTGCCATTTCTCCCACATCACCCATGGAGTCCGCCGTGGGGGTGCTGCCTCACTCGATCTGGCCTTCGTCGCGGCAGGCAGCCTTGATGGCTACTGGGAGCGGGGGCTTCAGCCGTGGGATCTCGCAGCCGGTGTGGCGTTGGTGGAAGCCGCTGGTGGTGTGGTTTGCGACTACAGCGGCCAACCACTCGATCTGAGCAACGGCCGTGTGCTGGCCTGTCCTGAAGCTCTGCAGAGTGCCTTGATCGACGGACTGGCCCAGTGCAAGCCACTACCGCCCGAGCTTTACAACGCCTCCATCCCGCCTGCAACAAGTTGAGACGGCCCACCGGTCCATAGGATCTGGCCGCAGCTACAGCGATCCAATGGCCCTTCAGCCCGCCAGTGGTGCCCAGGACCTGCTCCCCCGTGATGTCGGAGCCAACCGCTGGATCTGTGAACAACTGGCTGCCGTTTACAACCGCTGGGGCTATGCGGAGGTGATGCCTCCGAGCCTTGAGCGTCTTGACACCCTTGAAGCGGGTGGGGCGATTGAATCCAGCCAGGTGCTCCAGGTGGTGGCTGATGAGCCACTTGGCCTGAGGCCGGAAATGACGGCCAGCATCGCCAGGGCAGCCTGTACCCGTCTGGCTGCAATGCCTCGTCCGCTGAGGCTGCACTACCGCGGAACAACCTTCAAGGCTGAACGGATTGAAGATCAGGGCATCCGAATCGCCGAGGACCTGCAGAGCGGCGTCGAACTCATGGGTGCCCCTGGACTGGCGGGGGACAGCGAATTGCTCCGCCTGCTACTTGATGCGGCAAGAGGGCTTCCTTTCAGTGCGGACCAGTCCCCGACGCTGCTGATCGGCCACCAGGGCCTGCTTGACCTGCTGCTCAGTGGTGCTCCCGAAGCTCTGCAACTTGCTTTGCGTCATGTGCTTTGCGGACTTGATCGGGTCAGCCTTAAAGCGATGGATCTGGAACAGGGATTGGCGCAGCGCTATCTCGCGGTGATGGACCTACGCGGTGAACCTCACACCGTGCTGGCGCAGCTCGAACAGATGGTGGGCACTTCAACGCTGCTGCATGAGATCTCCCAACTGGTCAATGCCGTTCAGCGGCAGGCAGTGGAGCAGGGAATCCGCCTGCAGCTCGACCCCACCTTCCACCCCGACTTCGCGCTCTATGACGGCTTAATGGTGAAACTCGTCTGTCAAGGGGACCATGCTCCGATGGCCATCGCCAGCGGTGGTCGCTACGACCGGCTGGTGCAGCGCTTCACCCCTGGTGATGATCAGGCCACAGGCGTCGGTTTCAGCTTTGCGGTCGAGGGCCTGCGCCAGTTGCTGCAAAGCCGCAGTGCCCTGCCCGGCAGTGACGGTGAAGCGGTGCAACTGGTGGCATTTAGCCGCGGAGATCAGCTTCAGGCAGCGCTGGACCGGCTGCAGGAGATCCATAGTCAGGGGCGAAGAGCCGAGCTCTGGCCTGACCCATGCCCCAGCCAGATGGACGCTGAGCAGATCGCTGCAGTGCGCGGGGGCCAGCTGGTTTGGCTGGGCTGATCTTTAAGATCAGCAGGCATCGAAGTCGATCTAGTGGCCCACACCATCGTCACCAATGTGTGCGAGGGCATTGCTGATTGCGTCGACGCCTGCCCAGTGGCCTGCATTCACCCGGGTCAGGGAGCCAACAGCAAGGGCACCGGCTTCTATTGGATTGACTTCCAGACCTGCATTGACTGCGGCATCTGCCTTCAGGTCTGCCCTGTGGAGGGAGCGATCGTGCCCGAAGAGCGTCCAGATCTGCAAACCACCAACTGAGCGACGGACAGTTCGGGCTTCTCTCCATCAAAGCCATTGAGTCAGGCCCGGGCACTCCCTAGGTTCAGGGTTCAGTAACTACGCAGCTCATGTCGGTGCTCGAGCAGGGCCAGATCCAGATCCATACCGAGAACATCTTCCCGATCATCAAAAAGGCCGTTTACAGCGGCCATGAGGTGTTTCTTCGGGAGCTGGTCAGCAACGGCACCGATGCCATCAACAAGCGCCGCATGGCGGCCATGGCCGGTGACTGCAGCGAAGGGCCTGAAGGACTGATCAGTATCCGCATCGATCGTGAGGCCAAGACGCTCACCATCAGCGACAACGGCATCGGCATGACCGCCGATGAAGTCAAGCGATACATCAACCAAGTTGCATTCAGCAGCGCCGAAGAATTCCTGGAGAAGTACAAGAGCGAAGGCGACGCGATCATCGGCCACTTCGGACTTGGCTTCTACTCCAGTTTCATGGTGGCCAGCCAGGTGGAACTGGTGAGCCTCAGCGCTAGGTCGGATGCTGAGGCGGTGCGATGGAGCTGCGACGGCTCCCCAAATTTCAGTCTCGAGGCCGCTGAGCGTAGTCAGCCGGGCACCGATGTGATCCTGCATCTGCAGGAAGAAGAGATGGAGTACATCGAACCTTCCCGCATCCGCACCCTGATCAGCACTTACTGCGACTTCATGCCAGTGGAGGTGCAACTGGAAGGGGAGGCGGTGAATAAGCGGGAGGCTCCATGGCGCAAAAGCCCCAGAGAGATGAGCGACGAGGACTACATCGAGCTCTACCGCTACCTGTACCCCTTCCAAGGCGATCCACTGCTGTGGGTGCACCTCAACACGGACTATCCCTACAACCTCCAGGGCATTCTCTATTTCCCTAAATCCACCGGCCGCGCCGACTGGGAAAAAGGGGAGATCAAGCTTTACTGCAACCAGGTGTTTGTCAGCGACTCCATTAAAGAGGTGGTACCCAAGTACCTCCTGCCGTTGCGCGGTGTCATTGATTCACCGGATATTCCCCTGAATGTGAGCCGTTCAGCGCTGCAGACCGACCGTCGTGTGCGCTCAATCGGCGGTTTTGTTGCCAAGAAGGTGGGCGATCGTCTCAAGCAACTGCACCGCGACGATCCCAAGCGCTACGCCGAGAGCTGGGAGTCATTGGCACCCTTCATCAAGATCGGTGCCATGGAGGATGAGAAATTTGCCGATCAAGTCGCCGAGCTGGTCCTCTACGGCACCACTGCTTCCAGCGGAGTCGGTGAAAACCCAGATCCAGTGGAAGCCGAAGGAGGCAAGCGCTTCACCACCCTGGCCGGGTACCGCTCACGCCTGAGCACCGACAACGACAAGCGCATCCTTTACTGCACCGATGAGGCCGGACAGGCTGGTGCCTTGGCCCTATGGCAAGGCCAGGGAGCCGAGGTGCTGCTGGCAGACACCTTTATCGACACCCAGTTCATCCCCTGGCTTGAATACCGCCATGAGGAACTGACCTTCCAGCGGGTCGATGCCGAGCTTGACGAATCCCTGCAGGAGAAGGACAGCAGCCTCAGCGACGCCGAGGGGAAAGACAGCAGCGAGAGCCTGCGGGATCTCTTCAAGACTTCGTTGGGCAATGAGAAGGTCACCATTCAGGTTCAGGCGCTCAAGGGGGACAACGCACCGGCGGCTCTGATCCTCCTGCCTGAGCAGATGCGACGGATGAATGACATGGGAGCCCTAATGGAGCAGCGGCTACCAGGACTGCCCGATCACCATGTACTGCTAGTTAATCGCCGCCATCGTTTAGTGGAAGGCTTGCAGAAGCTCAGCGCTGGAGCTTTGGTCACCGGGGCTGGCAGCTCACCAACTCAGGAGTTGGCAGAGAAGCTCAGCAGGCACCTGTACGAGATGGCCAAATTGTCAGTCGGTGGATTGGAGCCCAATGAACTCGCTGGCTTCCAACAGCGCAGCAGTGATTTGATGGGTCAGCTGATGGAGCGAGGTCTCTGAGCGCAGCAAAATCACCACCAGCAAGGTCATGGTTGAGGTCAGCCATGGCCCTAATCCTGGCCTTCTGGATTATCTGTGCCTCCCCGGCCTGGGCTGCTGAAACAGTTGACGTCAGCATTCTGATGCCAGCACCCTTTGCCGTTGCAACGGAAGAACTTGTAGCGGATTACAACAACAGACAAAGCCACATCAGGCTCAAAGTTGAACGGGGACCACTCAATACCGAAGCAATTTCAGATTTAGCGATTAGCAGTCTGCTCTTAGGGGACACTCCCTATGACTTACTTTTAATGGATGTCACCTGGACACCCAAATATGTTGCCGCTAATTGGTTGCTACCACTGGAACCATTGCTTGGGGAAAAGGCCTTAGACCCACTACTTCCAGGAGCTCAGATCGGGAATACTTTTGGCGGGCATCTCTGGAGGATGCCACTACTGGCAAACACCGGTTTACTTTTCTACCGGAAAGACCTCCTAGAGCAACCGCCGCGAGATACCAAAGATCTTGTTCAACAGTCCCGGCGACTGCAACAACAAGGGCGAATCCGCTGGGGCTACGTGTGGCAGGGTCGTCAATACGAAGGGCTCAGCTGTGTCTTCCTTGAGGTCTTGCATGGTTTTGGTGGAGGTTGGATCCAAGGAGCTGAACCAGGGATTCCCGCTTTAGATGATCCAGCGGCAAAACAGGCCGCCTCGTGGCTTAAAGGATTGATCATCGACGGAATCAGCCCTCGAGCGGTGGTCAACATGAGCGAATCGGAGACTTTGCAAAGCTTTGCTGCAGGAGATGCGTTGTTTATGCGCAACTGGCCTTACGCCTGGGCAGAGCTGGAGAAACCAGGTAGTCGATTAGCGGGGAAGGTTGGTGTGACCCTGCCCGTAGCTGCACCTGGACACCAGGCCGCCGCGACGCAGGGAAGCTGGGGGCTGAGTTTGCTCAAAGGCAGCAAACATCCCGAGGAAGCTGCTGAGGTAATTAAGTGGCTGACTTCGGCAGATGTGCAAAAGACGCTTTTCTTGAGCAATGGCTACCCACCGACATTGAGCGAGCTTTATGAAGATGAGACGCTGATCTCTGCACAACCCTTGCTGCCGCTGTTGCACGAGGCTCTGGATCATGCAGTACTGAGACCAGAGACACCGCTCTATGCGCAGTTAAGTGATTTACTACAGAGACGGCTCAGCAACCTATTCACAACCAACGAAACAGTCGATGAGGCCATGACGGGCCTTCAGCAACAAAGCAAACTGTTAATGCAAGCAGCCGCTGGCAATGAGAATTAGACCGCCGCTGATCGGCTTGCTAGATACCAGTCGATCATCGATGGATATTGGAGCTGAAAGCCAAGACGCTTAATGGACTGGTTTGAGACAGCTGCATGGAGGACCCGCTGCTCACGCTCGGAGCCCATCCATTCCACCTGCGGCAAACCAATGGCTGCACAAAGGTGATCTGTAATGGTCTGCTTGCTGAGCTGAAGGTCATCAACGACGTTGTAAAGACCACTCAAATTCTTGGCAGCAATTAGATCTACAGCCTCAACTACATCATCGCGATGAATCCAACACGGCACATGGTGGCCGCAACGCTCAACTTGCTGGCCTGCAGCAGCAAGCAACCAATCCGGTATTTCACGGCCAGGGCCATAAATCCCTCCAAGCCTCAGGGTTGTCACACTGACGTGATCGCTGCGCAACTCCTGCAGCTTGGATTCTGATCCCGCAAGAAGAGCATTAATGGGATGGAGCAAGTCAATCCGTGACTGCTCACAAGTCAGCGCCCCACCATGATCGCCATACAAACCACAGCTGCTGAGCTGAATCACGGTCAATGGAGAGGAAGATTGGCGAGCTGCAATTGCAGAGCAAATCTGATCGACGCCTCGACTAAACACCGAGCGGTAAGTATCAAGGTCGACGTACTGTTGCCCAGTGGGAGCCAACGCCACCACCAAACAATCAACAGTGTTAATGAAACTCAGATCATTTTTGCTGGATTCAGAGTCAAAGAGGATTGCCTCATCAACCCACTGAGAAAGGGATTCAAGCCGTGACGCCCGCCGCGTGGTTCCAGTCACCGCATGACCCTGAGCACGCCACTGCCTTGCCAGTGTCTGCCCTACATACCCACAGCCAAGAACTGCCCTTTGCTCTCCAGAAGGCAGGACCGGGCGATCACGGGAGCCAAGAAGTTGATAAAGCGCTGAGAGGTCGGTCTCCATCTTGATTTAGTTTTGTGAATTTTATAAGCCATTTCCAGGGTCAGCCGTTCGCCACGAACAAAGTCGAGAGTTATTCAAGAGGTAAAAGCCTGTCGCTGCTGCTCCTGGCACCGGCCTTAGCACTGCTTGCAATCGTCTTCGTTTGGCCGCTGCTCCGCTACGGCTGGCTGAGCTTTCATGCCGATTCGGTCATCACTGGCCTGGTTGCCATCCCAAATGGTGGAGCCAATTGGATCCGACTCCTCAGCGACGGCCGCTTCTGGCAAGACGCTCTGCAAACCCTGCGGTTCGCCGGCGTATCGGTGGGACTGGAGTTGGTGTTGGGATTAGCTCTGGCGCTGGCATTGCATCAACGGGGGCCAGGCAGAGGCGTCTTGAGGGTCCTGTGCCTGCTGCCGTGGGCGTTACCCACAACGGTGATGGCGTTGGGCTGGCGCTGGATTTTCAATGACCCCCATGGGCCAATCAATGCACTGCTGCTGCAGCTAGGCCTACCCAGTCAGGGTTTTCTCTCTACCCCCTCCACGACATGGCTTGTCAGCGTTCTGGCGGATGTCTGGAAAACCACGCCATTCGTCGCACTGCTGTTGCTAGCCGGACTTCAGTCGATCCCGACTGATCTTGAAGAGGCCATGCGCCTAGAGGGAGCCAGCCCCTGGCAACGTCTTCGACGACTGACACTGCCTCTACTGATCCCTTACCTCGGCCTCTGCTGCCTGTTCCGTGTTGCCCAAGCCATGGGGGTATTTGATCTGATTCAAGTGCTCACCGATGGGGGCCCGGCCGGGAGCACGGAAAGCCTCGCGCTGTATGCCTATCTCAATGCCATGCGCTTCCTGGACTTTGGGTACAGCGCTTCGGTGATGCTTGGGATGTTTTTGTTGCTGCTGGTATTGAGCGCACTGGTGCTGGTGGTTCAGCGGAGGTTTCAACAGCAGCAGGAGCTGACATGAACCTGCGTCGGCCAATCATTGTTGCTGGACTTCTTCTATGGAGCTTGCTCCCGCTGATTTGGCAGCTTCAGACCTCCTTCCGAACCCCTGATGCGCTGGTGGGAGGCAGTCTGACCAGTGGTTGGACGTTGGAGAACTACCGCACTGTTCTGCAGGGGTCACCTTCTTTCTGGCGATACATGGTCAATAGCGCTCTGGTGGGGACAGCTACGACAGGCTTGACCCTCAGCCTGGCTGTGCCAGCGGCCTATGGCTTACGCCAACAGGCGGCCACATTGAAGCGCGGGCTCTTGCTTTTGCTGGTGGCAGCAGCGGTCTTTCCCTATGTCCTGCTGTTCCTGGCATTGCTGGAGCTGGCCCGTCAGCTGGGCTGGGGTAACCAGTTGCTTGCCCTGGCAATCCCGTACAGCGGACTATCCCTGCCTCTGGCCGTCCTCCTGCTCCAGGCCGGCATTGCTGATCTCCCCAACGAGATCGAGGACGCTGCAAGGCTTGAGGGTCTAAACCTTTGGCAACGTCTGCACCGAATCGTTCTGCCGCTGCTGGCTCCGACACTTTCCAGTACGGCGATTCTGGTGTTCCTCTTCAGCTGGAATGAGTACCCCATCGCACTCACATGGATCAGCCGCAGTGAGCTGCTGACCCTGCCGACGGCCATGGCCCGCATCGCAGGCTCTTCGATTTATGCCGTGCCCTACGGCGCTTTTGCCGCTGCCACGGTCCTGGGCAGTCTCCCCCTACTGCTGCTTGTACTGCTTTTCCAGAGAGCCATTGTTTCCGGCCTCACCCAGGGAGCCGTTAAGGGATGAGCAGTGGCGGCCTACAGCTCGAGAACATCAGCAGACGATTAGGGGCGCGATCTCTTCTGCACGAGATCAGCCTGGAGGTTCCAGCAGGAGAGTGCCTGGCCTTGCTTGGCCCAAGTGGTTGCGGCAAGACCACCACCCTGCGGGTGGTGGCAGGACTGGACCCTGTCAGCAGCGGCAGGATCTGGCTACAAGGAAGGGACATCACCCGACTGGATCCAGGGCGCCGACAGGTCGGGATGGTGTTCCAGAGCTATGCGCTGTACCCCCACCTCAGCGTTGAGGGAAACCTTGAGCTGGGGCTTGAGATCAGGAGGGTGACTGCAGCGGAAAGGCACAGACGCATCAGCACGATTCTTGAGCTGCTGCAACTGGTGGAACTTCGCCACCGCCGACCAGCACAACTCTCAGGCGGACAGCGTCAACGAGTGGCCCTAGCTAGGGCACTCCTACGGCAACCAGACATCGTTCTGCTGGACGAACCGATGAGCAATCTTGATGCACAACTGCGAGACAATTTGAGACCTGAACTCCGTCGTTTGCTTTGCGGCGGCCGACATCCAGTCCTTTACGTCACCCATGACCAGCAGGAAGCCATGGGTATTGCAGATCGAATCGCTGTCATGAGCAACGGCTTCATCCAACAGCTTGGAACGGCTCGTGATCTCTATGACCAACCGGTCAATCGCTTTGTCGCTGAATTTCTTGGCCGTCCAGCGATCAACCTGCTACTCCCTCAACAGGGACATCAACTGGGCCTGCGCCCCGAACACATCCGCAGCGTCAACACCGGCGGGCTTGAAGCGAAACTGACCGGTCGAGAGTGGCTGGGGAACCAGCAACTGCTCAACCTCGAGACCAAGCGCGGTCAGTTGAAGATGCTGACCTCAGCCGATTGGACACCACCAACAGAGCTGCGTGTGAGCTGGGACCAAGGGCGGGAGCTCTGGTTTGAAGAACAAAGCGGAGAGCGTGTGAAGTGACCAGAGGTTGGTAGGATGGCTGCTTGGGCAAATGTCCAAATTCAGTTCGTCAGAAGTTGAAGTCATGTCTCGGGTCTGCCAACTCACCGGCAAGCGCGCCAACAACGGCATGGCTGTCAGCCACTCGCACGTGCGCACCAAGAAGCTGCAGCAGGTGAATCTCCAGGAGCGTCGCCTGTGGTGGGCTGAGGGCAAGCGCTGGGTGAGGCTGCGCGTTTCCACTTCAGCTCTGCGCACCATCCAGAAGAAAGGCCTTGGTGCCTATGCCAAGCAATTAGGCGTCGATCTCTCCAAGTTCTGAAGTCTGCGCTCTGCACCCAGAGCTCGTTAAGGTCTCAGCGCATCTGAGCCGCGCATGAAGCGTTCCGAGTTATTGCGGTTAATGGTCGGAACCCTGCTTGTCGCTGGCTCCCAGCTGCTACCGAAGAAGGCACATGCTCTGGGTGGAACACTCCCCGATCTTGATACGCAAGCCCCAGATTTTGATCTGGAAGCGGCTGGACAGGATGGGGCTCTCGGGCAACGGCTAAGCCTCGATTCATTTCGCGGCAGCTGGCTGGTTCTTTACTTCTATCCCCGTGATTTCACCAGCGGCTGCACGCTAGAGGCCCAAGGCTTTCAAAGGGACCTCGACGCTTTCAAGTCGATCAATGCGGCAGTGGTCGGTGTCAGCGCTGATGGCAGCGAAAAACACGCCAGTTTTTGCAGCAGCGAAGGACTGGCTTACCCCCTGCTCTCCGATCCAGGCGGCAGCGTGAGCAAGCGCTACGGCTCCTGGATTCCGCCCTTCAGCCAGCGGCATACCTTCATCGTTGATCCTGATGGCATCCTGCGGGCCCGTTTTGTGGGCGTAAATCCAGGCCCTCACAGCAGTGAATGCCTCAGCACCCTCAAGGAGCTACAGCAGCTCTGAGCAGCCGCCGATGCACGGCGGCTGCTTGAGCCAGGCTGCGCAGATGCTGAGGATCTGGCGGGACATCAAGCACCTCATGCCAGATGTCGGCCAGCTCAGCAGCCTCAGGCAATGGTTGGTTCAGAGCCAGGCAGGGGCAAGCCAGACCGGCTGCAGCGGCGGCCACCTTGGGGTCGTAGCTCAAGGCAGCGACAGGAGCACCGGCAAGAGCTCCCAGGATCAAGGCATGCAGGCGCATAGCCAACACCAGACCGGCGCTGCTGAAGACAGCCATGGCCTCGGTGACACTGCCGCACTCAACCACTTCAGAGCGCTGCTTCAAGGCCGCTGGCATTAGATCTGCGCGCTCCAGTTTTCCAAACAGATCCACGTCCTGGCCTGCATGGAATGGCAACCAGATCACGGCACGGTCGCTGCTCTTGGCCAACGCGCTCAGTGCACCCAGTAGCAGGCGCCACTGCCCCTCCTTCAGCAATGGGGTGGTGCGCCAGGAGACCACGATTGCGCCCCCCATTCCGCGCCACTGCTGAGGCGGCAGCCCCCAAACCGGATCGCTGCCCACTCCATCAGTGGTGCGAGGCCTGCGGCCAAGCCTTCCTGCCAATGCAGCGGAATCAGGGTCCCGCCAGCAGGCGCCGGTCACCAAAGGAAGCAGCCCTCGCACCAGCAAGCGGCTACGACGACGGTGCAGAGGACCCAAGCCCTGTCCCCAAAGCAGCACCGGCTTGCCCTGCAGCCGAGCGGTAAGGATCAAAGCGGCGTAATACAGCAGGCTGCGAAAGCTGGTGCTGTCCTGCAGCAAACTGCCGCCCCCAAAAACCAGCGCATCGCAACGGCCCAAGGCTGCAAGCACAGCAAGCAAGCTGTGACGATTGCAGCTGCGTAGCTGAAAACGCTTCTCCACCAAGGCCTGATCGGCTGCGGTCACCCATGGCTGAACACCAGCCGGCAGCTGCAACAGCAGCGCCTCAAGTAACGCGTCATCCCCCAGGTTGTGTTCGCCGTAGTAGCCGCACAGAAGCGGCTGAGCCCAGGTACTGCCCACTGCCGAATGCCGATGGCCCGTACATTACGGATCTTCGCTGGGCCGAATGCACGCCCTCTCATTCCACACCTGGGTGATTCACATCAGCTCGGTGCTGGAGTGGATGCTGGCCATGGCAGCAGTGGTGGCCTGGGGCGAGCGGCGCCAGGAGCCTGAATGGCGCTGGCTTGCCCTGGCGATGTTGCCAGCTTTGACCAGTGCCTTGTGCGCCTGCACCTGGCACGTGTTTGACAATGCGCCCGGGCTGCACTGGCTCGTCACCCTGCAGGCGGCTCTCACACTGGTGGGCT